>CAVOXY010000026.1:0-15996 GCA_963700515.1 uncultured Planctomycetota bacterium
GTGCAGCAAGTGTGCCGGAGGGGCAACCTCGCTAAAGAGACTTGTCCGAATTTGGGATATCAACAATGTTCCCATCTCCGCGCAATCCCATTTAGTATCGATTTGGCAGCTGGCAGCGGTGTTGATGGTCGACGGCGGACTGACGGCCGGAAACCCGGCGTTTCAACTTGCATGATTCGAACTCGACAATACGAGGGAATTCAAATGAGAACGATCACGTATGGTTTGTTTGCGTTGGCGGCAATCTTGTGCGCTTTCGCCGGTCGATCTGCGGCCGAAATGCCACGGTTCGAAGCGTACCAGATCGGCGACGTGGGACGCAGCATGGGGCAGACGTCGCTGGTGGACGTCGACCGGGATGGCGATCTGGATTGGGTGGTGGGCCAGGGGGGCAAGATGTGGTGGTTCGAGTACGTCGCTGCGGATCAATGGACCGAGCACGATATGGGTGTCGGCGCGAAGACTGATGTGGGGGGGTGTGCGTTTGATGTCGACGGCGATGGTTGGGTCGATCAGGTTTCCGGCACGGCCTGGTATCGAAACACGGGCAAGCCGCGGACGGAGATTTTCGAGCGGTATGACAACGGGGCAATCAGTTGCCATGATAACGTCGCGGCCGACATCGACGCCGATGGCCATCTGGATGTCATCGCTTGCAGCAACGCGTCGGGCCAAGTGATGATCGCCTGGTATCGGATTCCCGATGATCCGCGGCAGAAGTGGATCGAGCACCGGATCGGCGAAGGAATTCACGGTGGCGTCGATCCTCGTGGCGTGGGTGACCTGGACGGCGATGGCGACAGCGACGTGGTTCGCGGCGACGTGTGGTTCGAAAACACAGACGGCACAGGCACTCGTTGGCAGCAACACAAATCGTTGACGCCTCAAGGCGGCAGTCGGATCGACCGCTTCGGCCTGGCCATCAAGGCCTGGATCTGCGACCTGGATCGCGATGGTGACAATGATATCGTCCAGGCCGAAGCCGACACCGTGGATGGCCGTGTGCTCTGGTTTGAGAACCGTGAGAAGGGGCAAACGTGGGTTTACCACGGGATCTCCGCCGAGCATACCAAGCAAGATTTTCATTCGTTGGCAGTGGCCGATTTCGACAGCGACGGCGACCTCGACGTCTTCTCCGGTGGCGGTCCGCTGTCCGAGACCACGCACCGGTGCTTCGTCTGGGAGAATGTGGACAGCAAAGGCGGCCAATGGACTGAGCACATGGTTCTGGAGGGAAAACGTTGTCACGAAGCCAAGGCGGCCGACGTCGACGGGGACGGTGACATCGACATCTGTTTCAAGCCCTGGCAGGGCAGCTTGCACGTCTACCTGCGCAACATGCTGGTGGAGGATGCGCAGAGTGCGAAGTAGTAAGCAGTAGCAGTAGGGTGTGCCAAGCTCGCCCGTACCAACTTTGCCTTGCCGACAAACATGGCGGCGAGCGCCGGCACACCAGAATGCGCGTGGCACCTGGTATCAAATCATGCTTCGTGACGTGCTCGCTCTTCCATTACCTGTATCGTTTGGGCGTGCCACGGTTTCGCCAAGGCGATCTTGCCAATTGGACTGATGATCGCATCGAGTGAGCCGCGCGCTATCACACCGCCGTTGAAGCGAAGCAGTGCGTGGTGCATCTACGGTTGACCATCGAGATTGGAACACGGTTTGCCGCTTCAGCACTGCTTGAGTTGTGTGGCTCGAGATGGCCAGGTGTAATGCTGTGAACGTCTTTACCGATGGATCCTTCTGAGATCAAGCAGTGGCACGGCCTATGTCAGGAACAGAGCCTTGGACGGGACGTTCCAGCCTTGAAGGAGCAATTTGATGCCATCAAGTGGACGCTCGGTTACGGTCTCCACGGTGCGCTGCTCGCCGGGGAAAAGTGTCACGTAGTTGTCCGACCAGAAGATCGGCACTATCCTGCGGCCGGTTTCCCGCTCCACGGCCGCGACTTCCACAAAGAACGCAATACGGGTTCCGGCATTCGTCAGGGTAACCACGAGTCTGTTGTGGTGGCAGTCGCTGTCTGATTTCACGTTCATCTCGATCTGAACGGGGGGCAGCGTGTGGAGAGAGCGAAAGTCGGCATACTGCTTACTTGGCGTGTAGTACTCCCACGGCTCCACCTTCGCTCCATAATCCAACAGATCGACGGTCGTGCTCAGCCAGTAGGTGTTCGAAGCGACTTCGGCGTCAGGCTGTACCAGACGCAAGCGGAGAAAGTAGGTGGCTGTGATGTCAGGCCACTGCGGCAATTCGAGTACCGACTGCGACGATTGGGGCGGGGCTTCCACGGAGAGTTCTGCGCGGAAATGTTGCTTGCCAGTGAGATCAAGTACAAGGATCTCCGCCGAGAGGTCGTCAACTTCCCGCCGGGTATCGTTGACCAGGTGAATCGAGTGCCGCGCATAGTCATAGATCAACTGCAGGGGAGCACATGCATTGCGCGTGCCATAAAAGGCTCCTGTTGGAAGGAGAAACCAGTCGTAAAGCTGCCAGTACAACTTCGGCCAGGCGGCGTTGAGCATCCATTGCACCACACCGGTGGCGCGCCCCTTGTGAACGCGAAACGCCTCGAACATGGGACGAGCAATTTCATAATTCAATACCTGGGCCTGATAAGCAAAACGAGCCAGGTTGTCGGCCGGTCCATAGCGTTTTTCCAGGGCTTCGCGGAATCGATCCAAGGACGAGAAAGCATTCAGGCCGCAATGGAAATTCCACACGTCGTCGATTGGCCAGAGATGCTCGGTCGGGATCATCCTCTGCAGGCTTTCCAAGACCGGCACCACCGCGCCAGGACACGTTTCGGTATTGAAGCCATAGGCGCCGCCGCGCTGATTGTCCTGGTACCAGTAGACCGGCGGCGTATATTCGTACGGGCCCAGCATCTTCACGCCGGTCGGACCACTCACGTCGCTGACAATCACCTCGCTACCAATAATCGCCTGCTCGCTCCCCACTCCGCCAGTGGAAGCCAGATAAGGCCGGCCGGGATCGTAACGGCGAAATGTCTCGACGTATTTTTGCTCCAGGTCCGGATGAGGCACTTTGTCGCTGGCAACCGTCCAGACAAAAATGCTTGGATGATGGCGCAGCCACAACACCTGATCGGTCCAGGAACGACTAATCAAATCCATGTCTTGCGGCGAAGTCACACCACCAAATCGCTCATCAACTCCCCCACCCAGGTACTGCTGGTGCTCCCAATGACAGCTCCAGCCGACCATCATCAGCACGCCATGCCGGTCGCAGAGATCGTAGAGCGTTTGATCACAGCCCCAGATCCCTTCCAGGCGAATGGCGTTGAGGTTCATGTGCTTGACGTAGCGAATCTGTGCCTCCAGCTTCTCCGGTGTATCGGCCAGCAGCAAATCATCTGTCCAGCCTCCGGCCTTGAGCAGCACGTCTCTACCGTTGATTCGATAGCCACGATGGCCTTGGCTGTTGCAGTAGTCTTCCACTTGCCGTATGCCGAAAGAGACGCGGCACTTGTCGGAACGTGTGCCGGCGGGAGAGAACTCCAGTTCCAACTCGTACAGATCAGGTTGGCCCAAATCGTGAGGCCACCACAGTCGGGGGCACCGTATGCGCAGGTTGGGATAACGTTGGGGAGCAAACGTGACCTCTTGTCGTTCACCGGGAGCAAGCTGCACAGCCTGCTCCAGCGAAATGGATTCGATGCGAGCGGCGAGTACTCCTTGCACAGCTGAGTTCGTGCGATTGACTAGCTCGGCCGTGATAGTCAACTCCGCCTGCTCCAGCGTGGTCAAGTCAACTTGGGCATGCACAAATGGATTCTCAATCGACACGTTGCCACCGAATCGCAATGTCACGGGGCGGAAGAGCCCCATATTCCGATCGGGTGGCGGTGGATTCCAATCCACAAAACCGGTCGAAAAATCACCCCCGCCCGGGCCGGCCACTTCCACCGCCAGGACGTTTGTTCCCGCGTGCACCTGCTGGGACACATCTAATTGGAATCGTCGAAACGCTCCTCGAATCTCCGTGGCGCGACCAATCTGTTGTCCGTTGAGCCAAATGTCGGCAGCGTAGTTGATTCCGTCGAATTCCAGCAACACGGCCTGATTCCATTGCGCTGCGCCAGGTCGAATTGGGTGCGAAACCACCAGGGTGCGGTAAACCGCTGCGGAGCGATTTCCTTCAAATGGGTGCCAAAATACGGATCGGGATATTCACCCGCGGCTACCAACGCGGCCAGGACGGTTGTGGGGATCCGGGCCGGATACCATGAGCTGGCGGCGAAGTCAGGTCGGGAGACATCTGTACCCGCCCCCAATACTTGCTCGGACGATTGGAGCTGCCAGGATCTGAGCGGGATGCGCGACGCACTGTCATTCTGGCCGTTCAAAGAGAGTCTCCCACAAGAGTGTGTAACAACGCTGCCGCGAGCTGCCGGATTTTCATTTTCCTGATTCTGGTGCGCCTGTCGAGGCGTAGCCACGTTGGCGGAAAACGCGGGCGCGGTTGGGCGACACCTTCCCTGCGTGTACCTGTCAGGCCCTGGCGCTTAACGCAACCGCGTGAACTGACAATGATCCTGGTCCCAGTTTGCTCCAAGAGCACACTTGCAGAATGCCAAGTCAGTTGGCCAGAATAGGGGCGAAGCGAGGAAGAACTGGTCACGAAGCATGCAGCGAAGGACATGGGGATGAGCAAGCTGGCAATCCGAGGCGGTCGACCGATCCGAGACGCGAAGGCAAAACCGTGGCCGAGGTGGCCGGTCTGGGGCGACGAGGAAAGAGAGGGCCTCCTCGAAGTGCTGGAGAGCGGCCACTGGTCCTACAACGGGCCCAAGGAACAGGAATTCAATCAGGCGTTTGCCGAGTTCATCGGCACGCAATATGCAATTAGCGCTGCCAACGGAACCGTGACCTTGCAGTTGGCGCTGGAGGCATGCGGCATCGGACTGGGTGATGAAGTGATCGTTCCCGGCTTGACTTGGCAGGCGACCGCCGCGGCGGTGCTGGACGTCAACGCCCTCCCCATCCTGGTCGACGTTGCCGAGGATACTTGGTGTATGGACCCACAACGCGTGGCAGAGGCCATCACCGCTCGCACGAAGGCGATTATGCCGGTGCACTTGTACGGCAGCTTTGTCGACATGGATACGATCATGGCGATCGCTCGAGAGCACGGACTGCGCGTGATCGAGGATTGCGCTCACAAGCATGGTGGCGAGTGGAACGGTCAGAAGGCCGGCAGTATCGGAGACATTGGCAGTTTCAGCTTCCAGCTTTCCAAACTGATGACGGCTGGCGAGGGGGTGCTCTGACGACCAGCGATCCGGTGCTGTACGAAAGACTCGACGCCTTGCGAAACTGTGGTCGACGACCGGAAGAGAAACAGACTCAGCTGCAAGGTGAAGGATTCTATGGAGATGAAGGGAACTTTATTCAATCGGGAAACTACCGCATTACGGAATTTCAGGCGGCGCTGCTCAGCCAGGCCCTACGACGGCTTCCTGAGCAGAATCGCCTCCGGGACGAAAATGCGATCTACCTCAATTCACGACTGCAAGACCTGGACGGTGTCAGCCCCATGCGCCGCGACACACGTGAAACTCGCGAGGCATATTTCAACTTTGTGTTTCGTTATCACCAGGCAGAATTTAAGGGGCTTCCGACAGACGTGTTTCGCGCGGCTCTGTCCGCCGAACTCGGTTGTGCGGTGGAAGCTTGTTATGAACCGCTTAACGCGTGCTCACTCTATGCACCGCTTACCAAACCCCATCGGTATCGATTGACGGACCAGTACTGGGAACAGATCAACCCAGCTCGCTTCGATCTCCCTTGTTGCCGCCGCGCCTATTGCGAAGAATCAGTGTGCTTCCACTTCAACGTGCTGATGGGTACCAGAGCGGACATCGATATGATCGCCGAAGCGATTGCCAGAATCTATCAGCACGCTAGTGAACTACGGTAACTCTTTTCGTGGCTGGAGTGGAATCATGGAACCGGTGGGAATTGCCCTGATCGGTGCGGGGTTCATCGCGAACTACCATGCCCGAGCGCTCAGTGGAATACCCGGTGTGCAGGTACGCGCGCTGTGCAGTCTGGATGGGGCGGCTGCCCAACGGTTCGCCGCTGAATACGGTATCCCGCATGTCAGCGACAGCATAAGCGACCTGCTGGAGCGTGACGACATTCAGGCGGTGATTATTTCCACTCCGAACAAGTTCCATGCCCCCTACAGCATTGACTTCATGAGCCACGGCAAAGACGTGTTCGTTGAGAAACCGATGGCTCTCAACGCCCAGCAAGGGGGCGACATGATTCGCTGCGCGCAGCAACATTCCCGCATCCTCATGGTCGGACACATGTGGCGGTTCGACGCGGAAGTGAACGCCATCCGTGATCGGGTGCAGGCCGGCGACCTGGGCCGAATCGTTAAGACCAAAGGGTACGGCATCCACGTGGACTGGGGTCCTGCCGGCTGGTTTGTCCAACGGGAACTTGCTGGCGGCGGTGCACTGGCCGACATGGGAATCCATGCGATTGACGCCGCGCGCTACCTGCTGGGGGATCCGTTGCCCACCGACGTCTATGCCAGGCTCGGGACCTGTTTCGGTGAGTATGACGTCGATGATACGGGAATTGTCGTTGTGACTTGGGAAACAGGAGCCGTTTCGATGATCGAGAGTGGCTGGTGGCACCCTCACGCCGACGGGCCGGAAGCAAGCACACAGATCTTCGGCACACGAGGCTACGCCAGCCTGTTTCCCACTCGTATCCGACGCAAAGTGAACGACCATTATGAAGAGTTCATGCCAGAAGTAACACCGCGTCAGGAACACTGTGATCAGCCGATGTATACGCGGCAGATGGAGCACTTTGTCCATTGTATTCGCCAGCGAAAACAACCGAGTGTCGGGATGAACGAGGGGCTGGTGAATCTCCAGATCATTGATGCCGCCTACGCATCGGCGCGGACCGGACAGGCTGTGAAGTTCAAGACTCACTGAGATTGTCGCGCCGGACGACCCTGCTCCGGTATCGGACAGACGGTCACGTCACGAACGAGCAGCGTGCCCCCCTCGACCCAGATACCAAGCCGGTTTCCCTGCGGATTCCAGAACCGATTCACCAATGTATGCTGGCCCCCTACCTCCACATCCACGATGTCGTGACGACAGATGATATCGAACCGCGTGGGCCCCGCGAGACCGCGCAGGCCAGCAATGGACGGGCCGCTCGGTAGTGGGCCGCCGCTGCCGCTGTGCGTGCTGTGAGAAAAGCCGGCAGTCGTTGTCCGCGGTGTGAGACGCAGCTCGGTGCCATCGCGCAGCCCATCGGTGGTGCGCAGTCGCAGACCGAAGGCCGTTGGGTTTCCCTGTGGTTCTAGTGTCAGGGTAACTCGTGCGTTGTTGGGCACATCATCGAAGAGCACTTGCTCGCGGCCCTGGTGCGGCCATCAGGGTCGCTGGGTTCTGCACATTTCCCAGCGAGATGGGCTCTCCACAGGGCGGGATCATCTCCGGTACAAAACGCGTGCCGAGCGTGCCGTCGTCGTGCTGTACCAATTCGCGCAGTACGAGGTTTCCACCCCAGCCGCCGTCACCCAGGAAACCGGCAAAGATGCGGCGGTTGCCGGTGAATGCGCCGGTCTTCGGCACCGCCAGATTGTCCAACGGTCGGGGCGATTGGAGCGTCCACGGTCCGTAAGGTTGGCGCGACTTCCAAATGCCCCCTACTCCGCCAATGAAGTAGTACCAGTCGTTCCAGTGGAACCAGTGCGGGCACATGGCCGGTACCATCGTCTCGTCGGTGGTCAGAAATGGCTCCGGCAACTCCTCCCACGTCTCAAGATCCTCCGACACCCAATGTGCCAGCGTCGTTTTTCGGCCACCGCTCACCAGGCAGTCTTGACCACCCGCAAGCACCAGGGCGCCGTCCCGCAGAGCCGCATCGCCTTCGAGTTCGGCGGGTGGCAGCGTTCCGGCGCGGTCGGTGCTGCCGGTCTTGAAATCAAACCACACAAGCGGCTCTACCGCGCTCGCCTCGTGGGGACGCAGTCCGGCAATTTGTGCTTCGGTCAGCGCACTGGCATACACACGCGCATCGGCGATTGCGCCGCGGTAGTGCGCCGCGGGATCGTCTCTCCGGTCCAGGTGCCGCAATCCGAGAATCACACGGGCGCCCGGCGCGAAATGCAATGGTTCTTCGATCCCATACTGCGCATACCGCGTGCCATTACGATAGAGCGTGACAGTGTCACCAGCGTAGACGGCCGCGATTTGCACCCACTCGCCCGGTTTCGCCGATTCCTCGGCGTTCATCTGCTGATCTCGCTGCGTCCGGTGAAAATTGTCGCTGCCCGCCATCCAGCGCCGCGCAGCCGCTTCACCCAGCACCAGGGAATCGAACTGCCCGCCCGTCCCTTCCACGGTCAGCACTCCGGCCCCTCGCTGTTCAAGATCTGCGGGTGAAGCCCAGCACACAAGTGTTTTGTCCTTCAGCTCCGGCAGTCCGTCGCCAAACGTCTTACCGGCCTTGAGCAGGTGGAACCGTTTTGTCTGCGGGTCCGGATCAGCAAATACTTCGCAATCACCGCCCGGCAGAAACGGATGTGGCTCGTGCTTCGCGAAATCATCGCCGTCGTCACTGGTCGCCAGTTGGATGCCGCCGCGATTACCGTCGTAATCGGGTGTCGGGTAGAACATCCAGAACTTACCATCGTGATGCACGACCCCACCCGTCCCCTGCCACGCCTCCCACTGCTCACTGATGGGAACGGCCACGGGATGATGCGTCCACTCTGCGAGATCACGTGTCGAGGCGTGATGGATTTCCAATCCACCGTGGCCGCCATCCCACTTGCTGTGCATGTTGCGGCGCAGAATCAGATAGAAGAGATGAAACGTACCATCGTGGAAGTAGGGGATGCAGTCGCCGGCTTTGGAATTGTGGCCGCGGGCGCGAAAGTACTGCATCTGTTGGGGCGGCAGCCCCAGGATGGCCAGTTCCCGCTTCCGCGCCTCCGCGGGGCCTCCGCTTAGCGCGACAATTTCAGCCTCGCGCAAAGCGCGGTGCCACAACGCCGCGTGGTCGAAGAGGCCGGTAAAGCCGCCCAGCACCTCGCCGTCGTCCAGCATTGCCGCGCCAAAGAACCGCGGCGCCGTTGCGGGCCGCGTCACGCCGATCGGATACTCTTCGTCTACCAGTACGCCGTCCAGCCAAAGCTGCAATTTCGCTCCCGTACCACGCACAATGATGTCGTGCCACGCGCATGGCCCGGCGGGCTGCAAGGGGAACATCAGCCGCTGCACGCCGTTGCGGGCGTCACTCACAAGTGGAGGAAATTCGCCGGCCGGAAGATTCTTCGGCAGCATGTTGAGCCGCGCGGGCGTCATCGGCACGCCCCCTTTCGCGCCCCACAGGAATTCCACGACGCTGCGAGAGCCGTGGATTGCCCGTGGACCTTCCGGCCAGCCGAACATCCAGTCGGCGGGAGTCGCCATTTCCCCCCCGACGAAATTTCGGTCCCGCCGTGGCAGCGTCGCGCCGTCCACTCCGCGCAGGTAAAGGCTCACGACGCCATCGCCGCCGTAGCTGCCAAACAGCGGCGCGTTCCATTTGCCCTGCGGGTCGCGCACCCGTAGCAACAGTGTGAATACCGTTGCCGGCGGATCAAAAGAAGACCCACCAATCTCCAAGTAGCCACCTTCGAAGTGAGCGACCTTCCCATCACCGCCGTGCGCCAACGAAGCCTCCCGTTCTTCACCCTCCAACGACACTCCCAACGTCACCGTGCCATGGACGAGGAGCGGGTGGCGTTGTGCGGAGCTGGCTTCATCAGCAAAGTGCCACATCGCCACCGCATCCTCCAGCGGCGACTCCGCAGCGTTCACCGGCACGACAATGAGCAGCCAAACAACTAGCACGGCACATCCGCGTGTGTACATCTGTCGTCATCCTCAACTGTGAAAGGGCTTTGGTTTGTAGCGGGATCGGCAGACCTGCTTCGTTTTCCGCGCCCATTTAACGCGGTCGTTTGGCGTAACCAACGTAGCTCGGGATCCTCGGAGCGAGTACGGACGCCCGTAGGATCCCGTCCTACAAACACTCGCGAGGTGCGCACATGCTGTCGAGTAACAGTCTAATGTAGGGCATTGCTGGACGCCATTCTACCGCTTCCCAGACCATCTGCTCGACTCGTCGGGACGTAGAGCTGGCAACGTGTCGGAGTCCGTTTGTGGTTCGATCTCTCTTTACGCTCGTTGAGAAAGCTGAGTCGGTCTGGTAGGTTGAAATGCGGGCGATTGGCACGACAGAACCACAAACGGGAGGCTAGATCTCCAATGAGATGCTACTGGCTTCGTTGGTCCTTGGCGGTGCTCTCACTCATCGCGGACCTGTTGATCTGCTTGACTGTCGACTCATCCGCGGTCACGGCGCCTCCGAATCCTCCGCTGGTCAAACTCCCCTTCGCCTTCCCCAAGGGCATGGAGAACACGCCAGTGGTCTTTCAGGGCCGGCCACTGTTGGTCCAGAACGATCGCTCTTTCCAACCGCAAGAAACAAGAGCAGGCCCATCTATTTATCGATGATCTCGTCACGGGGCAACGCGTCGCGCAGTTCGGCACCGGGTTTTCGTTTGTCAGTGCCCTGGTTGATGGCAATGTGTTGAATGTCTTCGGCACGGTTAATACGAACACGCAATGGACCAAGGACATTTATCGATTCTGGTCAACCGATCTGAAGAAGTGGGAGCAGGAATTGGTCATTACGCGTGATGGCGATGAACACCTCTTCAACGCCTCGGTCTGCCGCGATGATCAGGGATTTGTGATGGCCTTCGAGTCGAACAAACCCGTCCAGTGGAGTTTTCGTTTTGCGCAGTTCCAATGATCTATCCCACTGGGAGAAGGTCACGGGAAGCAACTTCGCCGACCTTGAGGAGCAGACGGCCTGCACAATCCGGCGATCCGTTACTTCGCTCCATATTATTATGTGATCTACGGCGGATGGCGCTGGAAAGGGCCCGGCACGTTCTATGAATACCTGCTGCCCGAAACCAAGTACGTCACGTTCCTGGCACGTTCGAAGGACTTGGTGACTTGGGAACTCAGCCCCACAAGAAGCCCGCTGCTCGATCCGGTTCCCGGCGAAGGAATTAACAATACCGATGCGGACCTGTTCGAGTTCGAGGGCAAGACATACGTTTACTACGCCACCGGCGATCAGGCTACCTGGGGTACCATTCGCGTGGCGATGTACGCCGGTCCGATGAAGCAGATGCTGGAAGCTTATTTCCCCGCCGGGACTCCACCGATCATCACGTTCGATGCCGGGCATGGCAAGTATCACTACGCAAAGTAAGTGCGGGCCGACAACCTGGCCCACCTGGTCCAATGGCACAACCCGCTGGCCGGTCCGGCTGACAAGGTAGTGCGGATCGAATTTCGCCTCCGCGAAGGGGAGATATTTGGCTTTGATCTGGCGAGGGACAGACCACCCTCCCGATGACAGAGTCTACTCTGGTACGGGAAATGACCCTCGATCGGCCGAGGGTTCATCTGGCGCAGCTTCGGCTCGTGCACGGCTATTGCCGAGAATAGTCAGACGCGACAGGTACCCTTCTGCCGGGTGGTGACGGCTGGTCGCGACTTGCAAATCATTCGATACAATCGTAGGATTTGCATGATGTGGATTACGCGCGAGATCGAAACGCTGCTGGCCCGACGAGCTGCTCAACGGCCCGTCATCGTCTTGACCGGACCGCGCCAGACGGGCAAGACCAGCCTCGTACAGCGGTTGTTTCCCCAGCACGAGTTCGTATCGTTGGACCTCCCCAGCGAAGCGGAACAGGCGGAGCACGATCCGCGGGCTTTTCTCGCCCGCCATCGACCACCACTCGTGGTAGACGAGGTCCAGTACGCGCCGCAACTGTTTCGGCATCTCAAAAGTGTCGTGGATGCGGATCGTAAGCGGGCGGGGCAATTCATACTGACCGGCTCGCAGAAGTTCACACTCATGCAGGCGGTCTCGGAGTCACTTGCCGGCCGCGCAGATGTCTTGCAACTCGAAGGGCTTTCCTGGTCGGAGATTCGCGCGACCCAGCCGGAAATCACCGTCGAAGAGGTCTTGTTGCGCGGCGGGTTTCCCGAACTATATGCTTGCCCGGAGATCGACACAGCCGGGTTTTACCGGTCCTACCTGGCAACCTACCTGGAGCGCGGATCGCACAACTGCTTCAAGTCACCAACCTGCGCGACTACGAGAGGTTCCTCCGCGCCGCGGCTCTTCGCACCGGACAGTTGCTCAATCGGGCCGAGTTGTCGCGCGACGTGGGCATCAGCGGTTCGACGTCTGGTGAGTGGCTATCCGTCCTGGAGGCATCAGGCCAAGTGATCTTGCTTGAACCCTGGTTCTCCAATCGAACGAAGTCGCTGGTCAAGACGCCGAAGTTGTACTTGTGTGATACAGGAATGGCTGCGTTTCTGATGGGCATTCGCCGCGTCGATGATGTCGGGTCTTCGCCTTTGGTCGGTGCCTTATGGGAGACGCTGGTCGCCGCCGAACTGCGTCGTCGGCAGATGCACTGCGACGGTGGATGGGATTTTCACTTCTGGCGCGACCGCACGAAGGAAGCCGACTTTCTGTTTCATCGCGGTGGCACGTTTGACCTGGCGGAAGCCAAGTGGACGGAGCATCCGAGCCAGCGGGACGCCGACACGTTGTTGCGCGTTGCTGCCGACTTGCCCCGTGGCCGGGTACGCCGCTGTGTGATCGTCTGTCGGTGTGCCAACACTTATCCCTTGGGTTCACGAGTGCAAGCTATTTCTCTCGACAGTCTGGACGAATTGCTGGGCTAAAAGGCGCCGATTCCCGTTTCGCGCGACCCGCCATGTATGCAGTGGTCTCACCTGTGAGACTTGCCTCAGGCACGGCGCGCGAGCGCCTAAATTCCGTTAAGCTTCCTCGCTGAAACAGTCCCACTGCAATTGGCCGCCCATTTTCTTCAAGGCGTAGCCGACTTCGCGCGTGTAGTCGCCGTAGACGATCTGCGTGTGAAAACCCTGCATTTCGCGGGCGAGCCGCTTCCAGTCGCCGTCGATCTGGATTTCCATCTGTGACCGACAAGCCGGATAGGACGGCGCGCCGACGATCTTGCCGCGGAAGCCCTGCCACTGGTGCAGACCAGATTCGGAATCACGACGGTGACCACTTGATCGATCGTGTAATGCGTCTTGCAGGCCGCGCCATAGTCCGATTCGTAGTGGGTCATGATCGTGGCCGGCTCGAAGTCATGGCCGTTCATGCGCCGCGGCGCCTGGCAATGGGCGACGAAGAACAGGCCGTCGTGCGGTAGTGCGAGTTGCAGACAAACGTCGGCCGGCTGGCGATCCAGCGCAGCAACACGCCGGGCATCGTGTGCGAAAGATCGGTGTGGCAGATAGGCCGTGTAGCCCTCGTCGTTGGCCAGGCTCAAGCACCAGGCAAGCCGGCGTGTCGAGCATCGCGATCTGGCCATGCCCCATGCACTGGGAAAAGCCGAAGTTGCTCGCGCCGGTCTCTTGCAGGTACTGCCGGCACCACGTGCAGGGCCATGTACGAGTTGAAGACGAATTTGCGGTCCGTTTCCAGTTTGACGTTGGGCATGTTCAGCAGCGCGGTCGTTTGTTCTTCGACTTGCTTCACAACCTGTTGATCGGCACGATCCGCCGCCAGTCGCTTGGCGAACTCCTCGTCGGTGACGTTGACGAAATCGTAACCCCAGAGTTCCTTGGCCACGCGCGGGCCGTGTTCCTGTGCGGGGGCACTGTAAGCGACGAGTCCGCCGATGGTGAGCATCTTCGTGCCCCGAGCGTTCTTCAGGCCGTACATGGCCCGCAGACGCCACAGCAGTTCGATCGTAGCGGTCGACGACCACGTCGTCGGTGTCGAATCCCTGCCAGCGCGAAGTGAATCGCCGTTCTGCCGCAGGAAACGCCAGTGGGCAATTTCGAATCCCAGGTAGAACGGCCCGGATTGGTGTCGCACGAACATCACCATCGGGATTTGCAGCGGCCATTGCGTACAGCCACCGGCCGCGTAGACGATGCACAGGTCCGTGTCAGCGACGACTCACCTGTCCGAGTTTGGCTTTGTGAGTCGAGCAACTCGATAGGCTGCACCTGGATGGGGAACTCGGCCTGCCTGCTGCAACTGGCGCAGTTCGTTCTCGATGCGGCCCGCTTCCTCACGGGCCGCTTCCGGCGTGTGGATCGCACCGTAGCCGCGCCACGAAGTTCGGTCGCCGCGCGAGGGGACATCGTAGACCAGGATCGGCTTGATCCGCAACGCGGCACCCCGTGGAAATGGTTGGTCGGCAGGTACCGGCTGGGCCGTCGCAGCCCAGACGTTTGCCCCGCCGACGGCCAGCCCGCCCATCACCACTCCCACGGTACCCACGCCTTGCAGGAAATGCCGGCGCGACAAGCCGACGGAGAGGTCTGGCTGCGGGCTACTGCAGCAGCCACCGCAAGCTCGTTGGTCGATGACGCTCAATGCCTTGACGTTGCTTCTCTTGCTCATCGTCGGTTCCTTTCACGTTGGTGCGACCGTTCAAGTCCCAGATGGCGACTAAGCGTGGAGTCCTTCAGTTCATCTCATGTGAACTGGGGGACGACATCATTGTAATCGTTTTACACCTTAAGGAGTGTCAGAGCGGGACCTGGACGAGAGAATCATACCGCCCCCAATTCCGCCGAGGATCAACCCGGCGACAACATTGGCAACCCGTCCGGCGACCGTCTCGGTGAAGAAGACCGCCACGAGGACCACGAGTCCGAAAATCAACAGGAACAGGCCCAACGCCCCGTGGATCTGCTTCATCGGATCTTGAAGTGGTTTGTTGTCGCTCATACAAGTTCCAGACATGTTTAAAGAGCCGCGTACGTAAAGAAGAGCAGTGCCAACACGCCGATGGCCCACAGTCGCAAATCATACCGCCAGCGGCGTTTCGCCGGGCCTTCGAAGACAAGGCCATCGAAGACATAGTCAGCAGGCACGAGCAGTACCAGTAGCCCAATCAACAGGAACAGACCCAGGAATCCCCAGCGAGCCGCTTCGATGGGTACACCGGATAACCAGTCGAAGTTCAATATGCTGAACCCCCGCTCGTTTCCCGCGACGGATACGCCAGCCAACCAACCGAGGTGGAACATCACACATCCTCGCTCATTTCAATGGTTTCTTCTTCAAGTTGAAAACCAGACCGTCCAGTCGCTGGCTGCCGTGCGGCTTGGTACAGGCACTGACGATGACCGTAATCACCACCCCCGCGACAAACGACCACCAGGACACATACAGAAACGGATCCTCAATCGTGAAGAGGGTGTCTTTGTGAAAATGCATGGCAGCTGCGAGGCACATGCCGCCCGTCAAGCCGGCCAGACCGCCCCACTGTGTGATGCGCGGGAAAAAGATGCCCAGCAGCAGGATGGAAAAGATCGGCCCTTGGAAGAACGAGAGGAATGTCTGGATCGCCACATAAATGCCCGGAAACTGACCGCTCACCGGCGATGTCAAGACACCGAAAACCAGCAGCGTTACGGTCGCCATCTTGCCGACCCAGAGATAGTGCCTGTCGGAGGCATTCTGGCGGAGGTATTTCTGGTAGATATCTTTGGTCCAGAGCGTGGCCGTCGAGTTGACCATGGAGTCGATACTGGACATGAGTCCGGCCAACAAGGCGGCAAACATCAGTCCTCCGAGGCCGGGGGGCAACAAAGTGGCAATCAATTTCGGAAACGCCAGGTCCCCATCCTCCAATCCCGGGTCGATGACCAGGGCCATCAGGCCCGGAAACAGGACCATGATGGGGATGAACATCTTTCAGAACGCTCCCAAAATGATACTGGCCTTCGCATGCCACTCGTTTTTCGCAGCCAGGCAGCGCTGGACCACCGCCTGGTTGCCAATCATGTAGGCGTTGGCGATGACAAATGTCAGTCCGAACAGAATCCCCGTCCAGGGGAAAGGCGTTTGA
>CAVOXY010000027.1:0-189569 GCA_963700515.1 uncultured Planctomycetota bacterium
GTCGAACGAAGGAATCCAGCTCACCACAAACGTGTCCTGCATCGTCCCGACATTGGTGTCGAAGTGGGTCCCCGAAGCGGGGAGCAAGAACGCGCCGATCGAGAGGAAGAACGTTAGCGCTGTGGCGACGAGCGCCACACTGCGCTGCGCTTCCACGCGGTCCTTCGGCATGAAGGCAATAATCAGCGCGCCAATCGACGGCAGAAAAACGAGCAAACTGAGCCAGAAAACGTTCGTGTGCATCATCGTGTCCCGTATTGTCGTCCGCCAAGAAAGGAACCGCGGTCCGCGAAACCGTTCCCGCTAACGAGCAAACGTTGGTGACCAGAAAAAACTAATGATCAAAAATACCGCAATCAGCCCCACCACCAGGAACAGGACATACTGTCGCAGGCTCCCGGTTTGGACGCTCCGCAGCGACAATCCCAGGCGATAGGTTCGCTGGGCCAGGGCATCCCCCAGAGCGTCGATTGTCTTCTTATCCAGCAGCCACTCCCAGAACCGCGCAAAGCGCGCGGTCAGAGAGGCAAGGGTGTCGAGAAACCAGTCGATCCACCGGCGGTCCAACGCGGCGGCCAAACGCGACAGAAGGTGGGTGGGACGCACGAATACGAAATCGTAAAGCTCGTCGAACCACCATTTGTTGCGCAGGAACCAGTAAATGCCAGAGAACTGCCGCCGCACCTCGCTCGGCTTGAGGACCCCCAACAAATACATGGCCATCGCCAGCGTCATGCCACCGACTGCCGTGCAGAAGGCGAGCCAGGTGACCGGGACAACGATCGCCGCGTAGTTTGCATCCATGTGAGCAATATGTTCATTGGGCCAGGTCAGTCCCACCAGCGGGCCCTGCACCGTCGCAGCGGTCCCTGCCGGCGCGCTTGTTCGAGCAAGCCTTGCAGGGAAAGCGACGGGAAGGGCTTCCAGGCCACTCCTGCCGCAAACACGGCGAGAATGATCAGTGGCAGGTACATGACGCGCGGCGACTCGTGAGCGTGCGCGTAACGGTGCGCATCCCGAGGCTGTTCCGGCAAACGTCATGAACCAGAGCCGGAACATATAGAACGCCGTGATCGCCGCGCCCCCCGCTGCGGCAATAAAGAAGAATCCGCCCCACAGTGTTTCATTGCTGCGCCAGAACGAGAAGGCCTGTTCCAGAATCAGATCCTTCGAGTAGTAGCCACTGAGCCCAATGACGAAAGGAATCGCCAACCCGGAAATCGCCAGGCAGCCGATCAACATCGTGAGGGCGGTAATCGGCATTTTCTTCCGCAAGCCACCCATGTCGGTCATCTCGTTCGAATGCACCGCATGGATCACCGATCCGGAACAGAGAAACAGCAAGCTCTTGAAGAAGGCGTGCGTGATCAGGTGCATCATGCCGGCCAGCCAGCCGCCGACTCCCAGGGCCAGCATCATGTAGCCGAGTTGACTGACCGTCGAATAGGCGAGTACGCGTTTGATGTCCGTGGCGGTGATGGCAATGGTGGCGGCCATGAACAGCGTGATGACGCCGATCACCGCGATGACCAGCAAGACTTCCGGGGCAAACACCGGATAGAAACGACCCACCAGGTACACACCCGCCGCCACCATGGTGGCCGAGTGGACCAGGGCCGACACCGGCGTGGGGCCTTCCATGGCGTCGGGCAACCAGACGTGCAGGGGAAACTGAGCACTCTTGCCGACACAGCCGCAGAAGATGCCGACACCGGCGACGATGAGCAGCCAGTAACCTGGGCGTGGGCCAGTGGTGTCGTCATCACCCGCACTCAAACGCTCCGCTTCGGTGGTGAAAAACGCTTCCTGCTGAGCCGGCGTCGCAGCGGGATGCTGCCGCACCCACTGTGCCACCGCGTCGCGCGACGAAGCCAGGACCATGCCTGCGGGGGTGATCAGTTCATGGTCACGCTCGGCCGGACGTACCTGGGAAAAAATGCCCTGCTCACCCCGCTCTATCGCCCCGTTATGGTTGCTGTCAATGTCGCCGAATGCAAACGTACCCAACCCCGACCAGATGGCCATCAGGCCGATCAGCATGCCGAAATCGCCGATGCGATTGACAATGAACGCCTTGTTCGCCGCATTCGACGCACTCCTTCGCTCCACATAGAAACCGATCAGAAAATAGGAGCAGATTCCGACGAGTTCCCAGAATACAAAGACCATGGCCACATTGCCGGCCAGCACCAGTCCCAGCATGCTGAAACAGAAGAGCGACATGTACTGAAAGAAACAGGCATAGCGGCCGCGGCGTTTCAGGTGCGATCCATCTCGCAATATCACCTCGTGGTCGGTGACTTCCTGCTCCTCTTCGTGCATGTATCCCATGGCATAGAAGTGAATACACGAAGCGATGAGGGACACCATGCAGAACATCACGAGGGTCAACGCATCGATGTAGTAGCCAATGGTGATGCGCAATTTGCCGAACTGGCCCAGTAAGTAGTAATCTCCGGTCAAGGGAGCCGCCACCGCGTGCCCGGCCGATGCCGCCTGATCGACAACGTGGTCATCCGCCTCGACCGCTGCCAGGTGTTCCGGAGCGTGATGCTCTTGCGCTGCGAGGGGGTGGTGAGAGAGCCAGATCACGAGGCTCACAGCCGCCAGCACTCCCGACGACACGATGGCACCCGTCGCAATGTATCCACCCCATGCCGGCTTGAGCCGGCGCCCCGTGGTCAGCAGCAGGAAGAAGGAGACCAGCGGCAGCAAGACAGCGAAGCCGAGGAGTGTGGGTAATGCGTCCATGAGTCAACTTATGGGTAACACGTCGATCATTTTGAGACAACTTCCAGCGACCAATGGTACGGGCCGCCCGCGGCAATCGCTCGCTCGTAATCGGTTCGAGGCCCTGCCTCGTCAGCCTTTCAAGTCTTCCGCCGAGTCGACATCAATGGTGGTGTGGTTGTTATAAAAATTCAACGCGATGGCCAGGGCCACAGCCGCCTCGGCAGCGGCCAGTACAATCACGAAGAGAGCGATCAGGTGGCCATCCAGGCCGAGCGTTTCGGCCCGCAAGTATTTGCTGCCGAAGGCCACGAAATTCACGTTGGCGCCGTTGAGCACCAATTCAATCCCCATCAAGACACCCAACACGTTGCGTTTGGTCGCCATACACAGGACGCCGGTGACGAACAGTACGGCGCCGACCGCCAGGTAATGTGAGACGGTAATCTCGGCAATCAATGGAATCATTTCGCGGCCTTTACGATTTCGTAGCCCTTGCCATGCTCCACGCCACACTCCGCTGCCCGGGGCCTTCCCGCGGGTGTTGCCGCGGACTTACCTCGCAAGACGTTTCGCCAGGTCACCGCGCTCCCCCCTCAGATGAGACGACATTCTGGTGCGGGCCATGTAGGCGGCACCGATCAGCACGACCAGCAAGTGGACCGAGACGATGACGAACGGCAACAAGTATCCCGACATGCCTCGCTGACGCTCACGCTCCTGTGGGGGCACATTCAATTTGTCGACCCGCACACCGGATAACGCCGCTCCCAGCGCGGTCGCCGTTTGCGCATCAGCAATGGTCAAAGAGTCCACTTGGCTGCGTGTTCGCCAGCCTTCGACGCCGAAGGCCGCGACCAGCAGCAGGAACAGTAGAGAACTTCCGACAATGATCGACAGAATCCATTCACCGCTGCGCCTGCGCATGGTGATAAAGCGTGCCTGAGCCGTCAGCATGACCCCGAAAATCAACAGCACCAGAGTGCCGCCGACGTAGATCATCAGTTGCATTGCACCGACAAACTCGGCGCCCGCAAGAAAGAAAATGCCCGCTGTGGCGCCGAGCGACAGGGTCAGGTAAAACGCCATCCGCACAATGTTGTTCGTGAACAAAACGGCCACGGCGAAAACGCACGCCATGCCGGAAAACAGCAGGAAAAAGAAGGCATACCAATCGACAGCAGCGAGCAACATTAGCGTTCACCTCCCGTGCGACCGTCGGTGCCCATCGCTGGCCCGGCTCGCAACGTCATCGAGGCAGTGGCCGGGGAGTTTGGCAGCCGATCAGATGACGCGCGTGCCAATATTTCTCCGCCCGGCGGTGAGGCCGCGGCGGTCGCCGGTTCCTCGGGTGACTTCTCCGGTCGTGCAATCGGCACCCATGATTCCCGCACCATGGCCGCGCCGCCCGCTGTCACGGGCAACCAGTTGTTGGGGCTCGGCCAAGCGGCCACCTGCCAAGCCAGTGTGCCGACAAAACAGATCGCCCCCAGCGGCACACAGTACTTCAGGCACATCGTCATGACCTGATCGATGCGCAATCGAGGCAACGTCCAGCGGACCCACATCATCACGGTGACACCCAACACCGCCTTGCCGATGAAGTTGACGCAACCGGCGAGATTCGCCAGAAATCCGGTGAGATGCCAGGACGTCTCTCCGGGTACGTACGTCCAGTCAAGCAGATGGAAGATCGGAATCGGGCCGTTCCAACCTCCGAAGAACAGGATCACCGCCACGCCACTGACCAGGAGCATCGATCCATATTCCGCCATGAAGAAATAGCTCCACCGCAGTCCCGAATATTCCGTGAGGAAACCTGCCACCAATTCGCTCTCTGCCTCCGCCAGGTCGAACGGGGCTCGGTTGACACTGGCCAGCGCACAGACGAAATACACCCAGAAGACAGCGAACGTGAACGGGTCGTGAAAGATCAGCCAGTTGGTGAACCAACCTGCCTGCATATTGCCGATCGTCGTCAGATTCATCGTGCCGCACAACAGGACGGGTACCACCACGCAGATGCCGAGCGGGACTTCGTAACTGACGACCTGTGCCGCCTCGCGCATGGCGCCGAACAGCGACCATTTGGAACCGGAGGCGTAGCCGGCCAGAATCACGCCGAACACTTCGAGACCCAGCACCGCGACAATGAAGAAGACGGCGATATTGATGTCGAAGGCCACCCAGCCGTTGGAGAACGGCAATGCGAGAAACGCTGTATAGCTGGCCGCGAAACTGACGTACGGCGCGCAGCGGAAGAGCAGTTGGTCGGCGTCCTTGGGGGCTAGATCCTCTTTGCTGATCAGCTTGAGCCCGTCGGCCAATGTCTGGAGCCAGCCGAATCGCCCGCCCACCCGCGTGGGGCCCAAGCGGTCCTGGATACGCCCGGACACCTTACGCTCCATCCAGATGAAGATCAACACGGCGGTGGCTACCAATCCCAGGATCAGCGCAGACTGAACCAAGGCGGCCAGGAAGTAGGCCAGCGGTGTGGGAGCTCCCAGCGTATTGGCAATGAAATCGGCCACGGCTTTATCTCGAATTCGTTTCGTACTCGACCCGCCGTCGCGTCCGGCTCAACGGCCGAAGTAGACAGGATGACTCGAAGCCCTGAAAAAAACCAACTATGGCACAACTCGAAGGGAAACGACAAGTCCCCGGTCGGCTATTTCCCGTAACGTCGCGCCTTCCACTTCCGTCCTCTCGCCGGCTCGCCCGCAGTGGCAGCCGATCAACGATCGATTTCGCCCAGCACAATGTCCAAGGAACCAACGATGGCCGGCACGTCGGCCAGCAAGCAGCCACGACACAACTCGGATGTCACCGACAGGTTGCAGAAGCAACTGCTGCGGGCCCGCGCCCGCCAGGGGATCGCCGTCCCATCACTCACTATGTAGAACCCCATCTGGCCCTTGGGAGCTTCCGTTTCCAGGTAGGCTTCCCCGGCCGGCAGTCGATGATTCAACTTGATCGGGATCCCCCAATCACCTGCGGCCGTGCTGTATCGGTCGATCGCCTGACGCACGATGTCCATCGACTGGACCACTTCCAGCATCCGCACGTAGAACCGGTGCCAGCAGTCGCCGAGCACGGCATCGTGCGGAACCGGCGGATAGTCGTGATCCTGCGGATACCGGCCATCCTTTTCGACGATCACCTGGTAGGTGTAGTCATCGTACATGCGCGTGTACCATTGGTCGCCGTCCCGCCGCAGGTCGTGATCCACACCACTGCCACGCAACACGGGACCCGAGCAGCCGTAGCTGATGGCACGAGCAGCAGGTAACACGCCAATGCCTGCCGCCCGCTTGATAAAAATAGCGTTGGATGTCAGCAGAGTGTGGTAGTCAGAAATCACCGGCCACAATTCGTCCAGGAAGGTCTCGCATTTCCGCAGCCAGCCGGTCGGCAGATCTCCCGTCGCGCCGCCGGGGGTGATATAGCTGTATGTGAGCCGCGCACCGCAGACCTCTTCGAACAAATCCAGTATCTTTTCCCGCTCGCGGAACGCGTAAAGAAATGGACTGAACGAGCCCAGGTCGAGTCCGTACGTGCCCATGCCCACCAGGTGACTCGCAATCCGCCCCAGTTCGACAATCAGCACGCGCAGATGGCGGGCTTTCTCGGGTAATTCCAGGCCCAACAGCTTCTCGACCACGAGAGACCAGCCGAGGTTCATATTCATGCCGGCCAGGTAGTCCATGCGATCGGTGTAGGGAATCCACTGCCGCGGTGAAACATTCTCCCCGATCTTCTCGGCACAACGATGCAGATATCCAATGTGCGGGACAACCTGCGACACGATTTCGCCATCGGTGCGCAGCACCAATCGCAGGACCCCGTGCGTGCTGGGATGCTGAGGGCCCATGTTGACGAGCATCTCGTCGGTGCGAACGTCAAACTCGACTATGCGTGGATCGTTGGTGGTGGCCATGTGTCAATGTCTCTCGGCAACCCGCATGCAGACGAGTTGTGCCCAGCCAGGTGCCGTGGGGACCAGGACCTGGCTGGGAAGATCGGACTGTGGAAAACGAAAATTTGATGATTGCTTACTCATCGTTCCCCCTGTCCAGTGGTCGGCTTCATCAGGATACACGCCCTTTGCGCACATGTTATCCAATAACGCTGC
Source organism: uncultured Planctomycetota bacterium (assembly GCA_963700515.1). Lineage (GTDB taxonomy): Bacteria > Planctomycetota > Planctomycetia > Pirellulales > Pirellulaceae > JAJRVM01. Next base: position 6,863 of record CAVOXY010000027.1, read on the forward strand.
AACACTCTAATGGTCGCGGATTCCATGGTAGTACTCCGCTGGTTTGTAATCCTTGCGCAAGGGATGACCAAGCCAATCCTCGGGGCAGAGGATCCTGCACAGATCCGCGTGACCGATAAACCGGATGCCCATCAAGTCATACACTTCCCGTTCGTGCCAATCGGCGGTACACCAGATGCGCGTGACGCTGGGCACTTCGGGCAGCTCCCCTTCGATGCCATCTCGCCAGCGCGGGAGGCGAACCTTCAACACGATACGCTGTTTCGTGACCGTACTCGACAGATGATAAACCAATTCGAGATGCGGTTCCCACCCTGCCTTGGCCGCCTTCTTGGGATCGGTGTGGAAATAATCCACACCCGAAATACAGTTCAGATAATCGTATTGTTGGTTTGGGTCATCGTGCAGGTAACGGCAAACCTCCACCAACCCCACCGGGCTCAGCTCAATCCAGGGATCCATGGCATCGAGCTCGGCGGCAACCACCAGGTCACCAAACTTCTGTTTCAGCAGGTCAGCCAATTCCTGGTTCACTGTCATCACACCGCCTCGTTATCGATCGCGCCAGCTTCGTTGCGAGTCCGCCGGCGGAGGTTGTTTGCGTGACTGCGACCGTCTCGCTACCGGTGCGGCGGTTCGCACTATTGCGTGGACTCCGTGAACGCCCGAACAGCCAAACGTCGCATCCTCTTTCCATCGTCTCGTCTCCCTCCCCCCCAAGCTGTCGCGTGCCCGGTGGGGAAGCGGATCGTCAACCGGAGAGTGCTTGCTCCAGGTCAAACTCTTCAGCGCTTTCTTCCCGCGAAGCGGCTGCCGACTCGCGAGGACTTTGCGCGCGGACCCAATTCAGATCCCCTCGCTTCCAGACATAGGCGAAACCGACCAGCAAGATCGCGAAGAAGACCGCAATATCGACAATCGTAATCAGCGCCAGCTGACGCGCTCCCCCCGCGATCATGGCTGTACTGCGATCGGCTCCCGTCAGCGAGGTGGGGACTTGCGTGGTCAGGCTACGAGGCACATCGGTCGGTACGGTGATGCTGTTCGCCTCGATCCCCATTTCCTCGTAGATCGCGCGCGCCGCCGGCGTCAAGGTCAAGGTGGCGTCTTGCTGGACGACCACTTGACCGTTATTGGCCAATTCCGCCAGGTGCGTCGCTTTGCCGAACACCGTGGCCCAGGGAAAGAAGAAGGCGACTTCCACGTCGAAGATGATGAACAGCAGGGCCACCACGTAGAAGCGAAGATCGAATTGCACAAAACTCGAACCCACCGCCGGCTCCCCACACTCGTAGATCTCGAGCTTCTCCTCGTGAGGGTCGGAGGGACGAATAAACCTGCCTACCAGCAGGTTGACCAGCAAGAACAGAATGCCAATGGAGGCAAATAGGGCCAAATAGGCCACTATCCCCAAAGAAGACGTCACGGCATCCGACATGTCGGGCTCGCTATCTGGAGCAGAAAGACGAATCGCATCGCGGTCATACCGCCAGATCATGCACTGATAGGATGAGCCGTCCAGACCTGCACGGTAAACAGCTCTCTCGAAAACCATCGCCGCATCCAGCGCACTACCGGGTCGACGACGATAAGACCTAGCATTTTAGAGCCACAGTGAGCGTTTGCAAGCGGGGTCACGCCGCAGCCGATTTGGCCGCGACCACGATGAGGCCGGGGGAACGACCGGGGGAGGGGAGACCATCACCGGTCTGTCGAGCCGGTCGTCCTGCCAGAAATGTGGCCTACGGGCCGATACGGCGACTGCCTTGGCACCCAATCTTAGCTCTGAATGCACTGGGAAAGCCAGTCGCACTGCCTGCGGCACCCAAACCGAAGCTCTCAGTGTGACCCAGGCACTAGATGGGGTCCGGGCTTGATGAACCGCCGACCGTGGCCGTCGCCAGCGGTTGTCGCGCATTGAAACCGCCATCCAAGGCGTGCCAATAGAGAATTTCCGCTTCATCCAGCTTCCAGCACAGGTACACCAGTTCACCGTCGAGCATGGCCGGAAAATCAACGATGCCGTCCACTCCGCTCTTCGGCTCCACACCTAATTGGCGTAGCTCCTCCACGAACTCATGCAGTCGCTTGCGGTCCTTCGCCAACTCGTCCTCAATTTGAGCCAGCTCCTCGTCGTAGGGATCCCCGGACGTGATTTCACGGCCCGCTTTCAAGTGCTCGACGCGCTCGTGACGGTCAATGACTTCACGCGACATGAGCACCAAGTCACGCGTAATCGCACGCACCAACGGTAACATGGCGTTGGCTTCCGCGATCGTGAATACTCGGCTCGGTTCGTATGTGTCTACCGTCATGGTCCGTCTGCTCACTGTGTCAGGTCACTCCACGTTTCAAACTAGTCGACGTTTCAGGCTACTCCCGGCGACGCGGCAATATTTACGAGAACTAGCCCGATCGAGGATTGGGAAAATGTCGAAAAAAAACAGGCATCTATTGATTCGGTCCCCCGTGCACCGGTTCGACGATCGACTTGGATTCCGCGACCGCCGTCGGATTGAGCGTTGCGCGGCCCCAGGCGACTTCCAGCGGCAGACGCGAGAAGTCCACAATGCATCCATCCCGGCTGAAGCAACTCAAATCATGTGTCGCACCCATGAAGATGCAGTCGACCGGGCAAGGCTCAACACAGAGGGCACAAAACATACATTTTGAGTAGTCGATCGCAAATCCGGTCACGCGAAAGCCTCTACCATTCGTCACGCGCTCCTTGCCGATATAGATACAATCGACCGGGCACGCCTTGGCGCATTGGTCGCAGGCAATGCAGGTCGTCAAATCAAATCGGTGAAAGCCCCGATAACGAGCCGTCACAGGTACAGGCTTCTCTGGGTACTCGAACTTTTCCGTGAAAGTTCCGCGATCGGAGCGGTAAGTCATGAGCCAATACCCGAGTGTGACCCAGAGTCCGTGGGCCACGGTCGAAACCGCCAGCCAGATGTTTCGTAGCCAATTCAGCATCGGTAATTGCCTTCTTCTCGCATACCGCTGACACGTCGAAACGACCAATCAGATAAGCAATTCCGCCCCGCGGGTCGACATGTTCGACGTTCCTTAATGAATTATAGACGGCGTTCAATTGGTCGCAACCGTGGGACCATGTCGCCCCAAAGCGCCGCCACAAAGCGGCGTTCTGGCATCCTTCGACTCGACGAATATTCGCGAACGCCGATTCCCAAACTGCGCACTGTCCCCCACCTTTGGACAAGCTGTTGTCGGCTAGGACAGGCGGTACTTTCGGTACCGTCGGCAGCGGCGGGGGGCATCTTGCCTGTGGCGGTCGGGTCCGCAGCATCTTTCCCGGCAGCGGAGAGTGAGCTTGTATGGGCTTCACGATAATGTGTGCAAGTCTTTATTTGGCAATTATTTACGGTTCGTGATCGCGTGAATCCGAGCGGCTGGTAAAGTTGCACGGACACGTAAGGCAAGCGGTCCGTAACAGTCATACCTGAAAATGTGATGAAATTCCTGTCAAAATCTAGCCCGTTTGGTTTTGATTGCTTGACTCGGAAGAACGAGCACGTAGAGTGAAAGGAAGGATTTCTGTGCGCCTAAGCGGTTATGAGATCATCGCTTCGAGCCACGAGTAACTTGAAAATCGGCGGACACGCTGGCTTGAGAACAAAGTGTGCCCAGGCGTCGTAGAACGATCGCCAGATGATCAAAGGAATGGAACGATGTTAGTGCTGTCACGCAAGAAGAACGAAAGTATTGTCATCAATGATGACATTACGATCGTGGTCGTCGAGATTCGTGGGGACAAGGTCCGATTGGGCGTGGAAGCCCCCAAGGAAGTCCCCGTGCATCGACGTGAGGTTTATGAAGCTATCAAGCGAAACGAGCTGACGCGTGATAAGGACGCGGCCAGTGAAGCGGGCACGGCTGAGTCGTAGTCGTACCGCAACCGGTCCGGTAGCATTCCTCCCTCCCCGATTTCCCGCCTGGCACTCGTCTTTTCTGCAATTTCGCGTGGCTTGCGCCCGTGCGTCCCTCTCGATTCAGTACCCTTGACGGATCTAGGGGATTCTCTGTATACCGTTGGATGAGTGGGGGGGTGAAATCCCTCGTTTGCGACGGCCCCATCGTCTAGTGGTCTAGGACACCGGCCTTTCACGCCGGCAACACGGGTTCGAGTCCCGTTGGGGTCATTGGCTCGGTCTATCAGGTAAAGAAAAGACTTGCGGCATTCTGTTCCTGGCGTGATGCTTGGCTGTCGGGCCATTCTGGGGTAGCTTTGATCCCGACAGCGTGCTGGGTTACCTCCTCGGTGATATCAGATTCCTTCCGCCCCAAGTCTGTACCTGGCACTCGTCTTGGGCTGGAGGGATCTTTCTTGCTCAGAGTGCGAGCCCGCCGATACGAGCCCATCTTTTCCACGCCGGAAAAGCCTTCGTCTTTGCCACGACACTCAGTTGCAGCGCGCGCCGGTTGGCATTTCGTGAAGGCTCATTTTTTTTCTTGACCGGAGGTCCGCTGGCGGGTCATACTCTGTGGCGGTGGCAGTCTACCATGGCCAGAGGCTGTAATCGGTTTGGTAGGGAAGACTCGGCCTCGAAGAATCGAGACTGCTGGGAACGTGTCCGGGGATCGGTCAGCTCTAGAGCGACCTCGGGAAAGCGACTCCACGGGGTCGCGTACGGCAGAGTGCCTGAGCAAATTACGCGCATTTCCGATTCGTTCTCAAGTCAGGTGGGCGATGCCATGTCTCTTCCTGATTCTTCAGCCTCGCGCCCGACGATGACCTGGCGCAGAAAATTGGCCTGGGGATTCACCACGGCCCTGGGCTTCTTCGTGTTCTTGGAGTTGACACTGGCCGTGTTCGGCGTGCGGCCGGCGCGGGACACACGTGATCCATTCGTGGGCTTCGCACCAGGCGTGCCACTGTTTGTGCGTGATGGTGCGGATTTCGTGACGAATCCGCTGAAGTTGACGTTTTTCAACGCGCAGCGATTTCCTGCCGAAAAGTCTCGCCAGGCGTTCCGCGTGTTCTGTCTCGGCGGCTCGACGACCTACGGGCACCCGTACGACGGCCGCACCTACTTCGGCACCTGGTTGCAGAGGTATCTGCAAGAAGTAGCACCGGATCGTGACTGGCAAGTGATTAACTGCGGCGGGATTTCGTACGCCAGCTACCGCGTCGCTCTGTTGATGGAGGAACTGGCCGCCTACCAGCCGGACCTCTTCATCGTGTACACCGGTCACAACGAGTTTCTGGAAGAACGCACGTACGGCCGGATTCGGCATCGACACCCGGCGGTCCAGCGGCTTCTGCGCTGGGTCTTCGTATGCGCGTACGTACCGGCTGTTGGAATCCACGTTGTGCGCCGCGCCGCCGGACCTCAGGCAACAATTGCCGTGCGAGGTCCGCACAACCTTGGAAGTAGTCGGACCGAGCGTTTATCACCGTGACGTAGCGTGGCGAGTTGGCGTGTTGGCACATTTTCGAGTTAGTCTGCGCGCATCGTCGAGAGCGCTCGCCGGACCGGCGCCGGTCATTTTCGTGCAGCCCGCGTCTAACCTGAAAGACTTCACACCTTTCAAGAGCGAGCATGCCGAACTAGCCGCGGAGGAGTTGCACCATTGGGAGGCACTGATGGCGGAGGGCCAGAAGAAGCTGGCGTCAGGCCAGCACGCGGACGCCATCGCAGCGTTCCAGGAAGCCGTCCGGATTGACTCACAGCACGCTCTGGGACTGTGGAACCTGGGGGACGCGTTGTGGGCCGCCGGCCGCGACGACGAGGCGATGGAGTACTTCACGCGTGCCAAAGATGAAGACGTCTGTCCACTTCGGGCCTTGTCCGAGGAGCGAACGATCCTGACGGAAGTGGCGAAGGAGAACGGCGTGGCCGTGGTCGACTATCCCCGCTTGCTGGCGGAGAAGCACAGGCCTCTGCCGGCGGTGGGCTTGGATTGTTTCCTGGATCACGTGCACCCGACAGTCGAGGCACACGGCGAGCTGGGAGCGGCTTTGGCCGACAAGTTCCGGGAGCTGGGAATCATCCGGACATTTGCTCGTTCCACTGCGCTCGACGAGCGGGTCCGCAGGCAAGTTCTGAGCCAACTCGGTCCGTACGATCACGCGATGGCGTTGCACACGCTGGCCATGACACTCAGTTGGGGTGGCAAAACACGCGAAGCCCTGCGGTTGGCCGAAGGAGCGGCGAAGCTGCTGCCCGAGCACCCGGAAGTGATAAGCCAGTACGGCCGCCTGCTAGAGAAGTCGGGACGCCCGGATGAGGCGCTGCAGGTCTACCAGCGGGCCGTGCAAGCTGATCCGAATGATTCGATGGCGTTGGCGCGGCTTGGGAATTTCTATGGTCAACACCACAATTTTCAACAGGCCAGGGAATGTCTGGAGAAAGCCGTGGCGAATACGCCCGAACGGGCGCCGGTGGCGTTTCGCGTACAGATCCGCCTGCAGCTCGGCGACTGCTTGCAGGCCCTGGGCGATCGTGTTGCCGCGCAGGTTCAGTATCGAGAAGGCGCGCGCCTGGATCCCCAGTTATCGGTAGTCCACCAGCGCCGGCGGCTTGATCGGTAGAAGAAACGGCCCAACTGGCTAAGGGAGGCTGCGCGGATCACGCGAGAATTGGCAGGTACTTTGGGAAGTCACCGCGTAGAATCCAGGTGTCCGCAATGCGCAGCTCGGATTTCGGTGCGCCTACTGGACAACCCGGTCCAGCTTGGGAAAATGCTGTCGGGTCTGACCCCGTTGGGATCCCATTCTTAATCCTACAACATGCGTGTCGCTGGCGTTTTACGGCACGCTCGTGAGCTGCTTGTGACGTCTCCTCCCTTCGATGCCTTGTTTTTCGTATCGTTCGGTGGCCCGGAAGGTCCCGACGACGTCATGCCTTTCTTGGATAACGTCTTGCGGGGCCGCAATGTGCCTGCCGAGCGCAAGGCGGAGGTTGCGGAACACTACTACCGCTTTGGCGGAGTGAGCCCGATCAACGAGCAGAATCGAGATTTGATTCAAGCCCTGCGGGAAGATCTGGCACGGGCGCGAGTCCAGCTCCCCGTGTACTGGGGGAATCGTAACTGGCATCCTATGTTGGCGGATGCACTTCGCCAGATGGCGGCGGATGGGGTGTGTCATGCGCTGGCGTTCTTCACCACTGCTTTTAGCTCGTATTCGAGTTGTCGCCAATATAGGGAGGCGATTGAAGTCGCTCGCCAGGAAGTCGGCCCGACCGCTCCGCTGGTATCGAAGTTGAGAACTTATTTCAACCATCCGAATTTTGTCGAGGCTTGGGTTGAGCGCGCTGAGGCTGCGCTGAGTCAGATTCCTGCGGACCGAAGAAATGCCGTGCATGTCTTGTTCACGGCCCACAGCATTCCCATTGTGATGGCACAATCGTCGGCCTACGTCGGGCAACTTACCGAACTGGCCACGCTCGTAGCGAATCGATTGGGACTGCGACAAGGCGAGTGGCAGTTGGTTTATCAGAGTCGCAGCGGTCCGCCGCATCAGCCGTGGCTGGAGCCGGACGTGTGCGAGGCGATTCAAACCCTTGGTGCTCGCGCGAACGTGCGGCAAGTCGTGTTGGTGCCGATCGGTTTTCTGTCCGATCATATCGAAGTGCTGTTTGACCTGGACGTGGAAGCTGTACAAGCCGCTCATCAGGCGGGGCTGGAGCTGAGTCGCGCCGCCACGCTCGGCACCCACCCACGTTTGGTGACGATGATTCACGAGCTGATCGAAGAGCGTTTGGAGAATCGGAGTGAACGCCCGGTGGTCGGTACGCTGGGGCCGGCACCCGATGCCTGCCCACCCGGTTGTTGCAGCTACACTACGGCGGGCCGTCCGGCCGCGAAGTAGCTCCGATGGCTCATCGACACGTGGCCGGTTGCCAGGGCCCAAAGAGGGCCGTGCGTCCAGAGATCCTCACTTGAGTCGACTCGCCGGGCAGCGGGAATGATCAGTGATCATCAGCTTGGCATGACGGGTCGGGGGGACAGTTCGAGCGTGCTTCATTGCGGGATCCGAGCTCGTGCCCTTGGCTATGCGGGACAGTTCCCACGGGCGGTCACTTCTGCTGCGACAGGTGTCGATGTTCATTTTACGTGGCCGGCGGCCACTACCAAACTGGACCGAGAGTGAGGGGGCAAGAAAACGTACAACTTCAATAGCCGCTGCCGGGATGTTCCGCCTCCACCACTGCACTACTGCACCGCTCCACCACTGCACCGCTGCACCACTCCACCGCTGCACCACTCCACCGCTGCACCACTCCACTGCTGCACCACTCCACTGCTGCACCACTCCACTGCTGCACTGCACCACCACTCCACTGCACCACCGCACCATCACTCCACCGCACCATCACTCCACCGCACCATCACTCCACCGCACCACCGCACTCCCGAATCAGCGGTCAGCTTCACCGAGATGCGAGCGCAGCGGCGCGGATCTGACAAACGAGGGCTCCCGGGAAATTCCCTCTTGCCAGCCGTTTCGTGCCGGGGAATTCCGCTTCACGGTGCCAGACGTTGTTGCCAATCCGTGTGGGACATGCTTACATTGCTAAAAAGTCCGGCACGAATCTGCCGTGGAGCAAGTTGAGTTTCGAGTTTCCACGTGTAAGATGCGTGCACAGTGCGCGTATTTGTGGATGCGGCACACGGGCGCGACTGCAACGAGACGTTGCAGCCAGGTTTCTTCGTGGCTACGGGCCACATTAGGATAGGAGTCGCGCGGATGCCTCGCGTCCTCATAACTGCGTTTGGTCCCTATGGTGTGTGGAAGGAGAATGCCAGCTGGCTGGCCTTGATTGAACTGACCCGCAATTTACCCAGGTCGCCCGAGATCACCACGCGACTCTATCCGGTTGACTTCGAAGTGGTTCACGAGCGATTGGAGCAGGATTTGCTGGGTGGATACGACTACGCGTTGCATCTGGGACAGGCACCTGGAGCCTCCTGCATTCAATTGGAGGCGATCGGGATCAACGTCAATGCCGCCGCCATCACCGATCTCGAACAGCCCCGACCGCTGATCCCGGAGGGGCCGGTGGCCTACCAGAGTGTACTGCCGCTGGCCCATTGGGCGGGCTTGTTACGAGGTGCCGGGATCCCGGCACGTGTCTCGTATCATGCCGGAACCTATCTCTGCAATGCGACGCTCTATCTGACCCACTATTTTTGCCAGCAACGGGGTTGGAAGACGCAGGCGGCTTTTGTCCATTTGCCGCTCACATGCTCGCAGGCGCTCGTCAGCGATCAAGAGCTTCCGTCGGTGCCTAGCGCGGTCGCCGCGGATGCCATCCGCCTGATGCTGGACCAACTGGCCGATGGGGCAGTTGCCTGAGTGGCCTCAGCGGATCTCGGTACCGGTTCGAGGTCAGCAGAAGGAGGCGAATGCCGAGGGCTCGACCTTCTCATGTGCAGGCCATTTCGGGACGCCGTTACCCTACGCGATCGGTTGCGGTTGTTGCTGGCGTCGCAGGGCTTCTGCCACACTGCAGTGGGCCACGTGCATCTTCCAACAGGTTTGCCGAAATCCCTCCGGCCGCGAAACACCGGCCAGGCGAAACACCTCGCGACCGTCACGGCAGAATGACAAGTCGCCGGCATGATGCCATTGCTGGCCCGGCTGAACCACGACCTTGATCTCGTCGAAATCATCCAATCGGATCGATCCCGCGTCCACTCCCGTCAAGCCGCGCTCCACAATCACCCGTCTATTGGTCAAGTGGTAACGCCGGCCGGTCTTGGGCGCGATCCGGCAGAAGTATAAGAACGCGGCATGTGGGATAGCGAGCAGGGCCAGCAGATTACCCAACCGGAAGATGTACACATTGGGCCAGTTGATGGCAAAGAGACGTCCCAGGAACTGGCCCGATTTGTAGGCGGCAATAGATGGCCATACGGTCATGATGGTCGACTCCGCAGTTTCCGACGGCACCACTCCCGCAATCGGCTGTTTCATCGCCAAGATCCTCGAAGAAGTTGCATCCAATGGAAAATGGAAGCGTAACAGAATTGGCCGCCAGTTTCTAGCGTCGGCGCGGTGTCACGCTGGTAGCTGAGCCCGCCAGGGCTCAGTGACGCATTGACCGTCAAGCTCCGCTTCTCCGAAGCCTTGGCGGCTTCGGCTACGGCCTTGGCGGCTTCGGCTACGCTGGTAGCTGAGCCCGCCAGGGCTCAGTGACGTATCGAGCGTCAAGTTCCGCTTCTCCGAAGCCTTGGCGGCTTCGGCTACGGCCTTGGCGGCTTCGGCTACGGCCTTGGCGGCTTCGGCTGGGACGATCGATATGGGATCGCGCCGCGGTGCTGCGCAAAAAAAAACCCGCTCAGGCAGGCTAACCTGAGCGGGCTTCGTCTTTTTCAATATGGTAGCTGAGTATTACCCGAAGGTCATACTCTTCTTTTCTGTTAGCAAATAGCAAGAGATCATGTCCACTGTAATCATTGGTTGTTACCAACCAACGATTGCTAATCCTTAGAAAGGAGGTGATCCAGCCGCAGGTTCCCCTACGGCTACCTTGTTACGACTTAGTCCCAATCGCGGAGTTTCGATTCGGCACTGCCTCCCTTGCGGGTTAGCTCGGCGACTTCGTCGACCCCCCACTTTCGTGGCTTGACGGGCGGTGTGTACAAGGCTCAGGAACACATTCACCGCGGTATGCTGACCCGCGATTACTAGCGATTCCAGCTTCATGCAGGCGAGTTGCAGCCTGCAATCCGAACTGAGGACCGCTTTTTGGGATTTGCTTGCTCTCGCGAGTTCGCTTCCCTTTGTACGGTCCATTGTAGGACGTGTGCAGCCCTGATCATAAAGGCCATGAGGACTTGACGTCATCCCCACCTTCCTCCGGTTTAACACCGGCGGTCTCCCTAGAGTCCCCGACATGACTCGCTGGCAACTAGGGACAAGGGTTTCGCTCGTTAAGGGACTTAACCCGACATCTCACGACACGAGCTGACGACAGCCATGCAGCACCTGTGCAAGAGCTCCCCGAAGGGCACTCCTCCCTTTCGGGAGGATTCTCAAGCATGTCAAGACCAGGATAAGGTTCTTCGCGTAGCCTCGAATTAAGCCACATCCTCCACCGCTTGTGTGAGCCCCCGTCAATTCCTTTGAGTTTCAGCCTTGCGACCATACTCCCCAGGCGGAGCACTTAACACTTTCGCTACGGCCGAGAGGATGTGGAAGTCCCCTCAACCCAGTGCTCATCGTTTACAGCTAGGACTACCGGGGTATCTAATCCCGTTCGCTACCCTAGCTTTCGTGCCTCAGCGTCAGAAGAGGCCCAGTGAGCTGCTTTCGCCTCAGGTGTTCCTAATGATATCAACGCATTTCACCGCTCCACCATTAGTTCCGCTCACCTCTGCCTCCCTCAAGCTCAGTAGTTTTGAGCGCAATTCCTCGGTTGAGCCGAGGGATTTCACACCCAACTTTCTGAGCCGCCTACGCACTCTTTAAGCCCAGTGATTCCGAATAACGTTCGTACGGTTCGTATTACCGCGGCTGCTGGCACGAACTTAGCCCGTACTTCCTCTGAGGATCGGTCAAACATGAGAGAGAACCCTCACGCATTTCCTTCCCTCTGACAGCGGTTTACAACCCGAAGGCCTTCATCCCGCACGCGGCGTCGCTCGGTCAGGCTTGCGCCCATTGCCGAAGATTCTCGACTGCAGCCACCCGTAGGTGTCTGGGCAGTGTCTCAGTCCCAGTGAGCCGGGCCATGCTCTCACACCCGGTACCCATCACAGCCTTGGTGAGCCATTACCCCACCAACAAGCTAATAGGACGCGGACTCATCCTCGGACGGAATTACACCTTTGGTCCGGAGACGTCATCTGGTATTACCGGCAGTTTCCCGCCGCTATCCCAGATCCGAGGGTAGATATCCACGCGTTACTCTCCCTTTCGCCGCTCGAGTGCTCCCGAAGGAGCCTTTCCGCGCGACTTGCATGCCTAATCCACGCCGCCAACGTTCATTCTGAGCCAGGATCAAACCCTTCAATTGTGTATGCTTCAAGCCGACTCCTTGCCGAAGCACGAAGCCGGTTGGTGAGCAAAGAAACAACGAGTGGCTTGAAACCATCGGACACCCCACTGGTCAAGCAGGATGTCTAGCCTTAAAAAAAGCACAGTCTCTTGCTGGCTAACTCTCGATTAAACGAGGTTTCAGAAAAGATCTACCAAATTGTCAAAGATCAACTTCGGGACGTCTCTCGACACCCGAGGATTTCAAATAATAGCGGAAGTCGTTCTGCTGTCAACGGCCTGCGAAACAAATTTCTCAGGCCTGGCAAACCGCGTCCTTTTCAGGCATCGTTCTGCCGGTTGGGCAGTCCTTGATGACTGCCGACACTTCCACTAACGGGAGAGCCTAATCGATTCCCCAGCGCTTCCGCAAGGGGGCCACAGCTGGTTCTACCATTTTGTCGCAGTAACACTTTTCGGGGACCGGTCGATAACGCTGTGGGATGTCCGACCGCGCCAGGTGTGTCCACCTGTTTTCGACGCTTTTCCAGCCAAACTTCACCAAAAGCCATCACCGCCTGTCGCAGACCCAAGTTCGTCGCAGACACCACCAAGCTACCCTACATTTTCCTCACGTTTGCCGTTACCTTAGAGCATGCGCGGTGTGGCGAGCCGCTGACCGAAGTATTTTCTGGCAGCTGTCAGATTTCGCCGAGCAGTTGTTTCCCGGAAAAGGGGATGGCCATGATGTGTCGAGGCGTTCGTGGCGCGACCACAGTCGAGGCAAATACGCGCGAAGCGATTCTGTGCGGGGGACGGCAACTGTTGGCCTTGATGATTCGCTGCAACGGCATCGAAGCCGAGGATGTTGGCAGTGCCATCTTCAGCGTGACACCCGACTTGGATGCCGAGTTCCCCGCATTAGCTGCCCGCCAGCTCGGCTGGCTCGATGTGCCGCTGCTGTGCACGAATGAAATCGCGGTCACCGAGAGTCTGCCCCGCTGCATTCGCGTGCTGATTAACTGGAACACCAATAAAAGCCAGAAGGAAATTACCCATATCTACATTAAAGAAGCGATTCAACTGCGTCCTGATCTGTGCCAGCTTCCGGCGGTCGACTTCAACGAGCTGGAAAAATGGATTGCCGACTACATGGATTCGGCGGACGATACTGCCGCGGATAACACTTCCGAGGATAGTGCTGCGGCGCGTCCGTAGCCTTTTAGAAACCTACCGGTTCTCCCCCGCCGATGCCTCGTACCGCGCGGTCTCGCCACCATCGGCCGCCGGCGGATACCGCCCCCCACTTTTTTCAGCCGCCCAGGGCGCAAGTCGCAAAAAGTTTGACATCCGTTGCACCGAGCTCCAAGATGGGGGTGGCTTGGCCATTTTGGCCGTCATCTTCCGGAGAGGTGGCAGGGCAGCACGAAGGGAAGGATGGGCTCCGTAAGCCCCGCTGTGGTTCCTTTGCGTGGTTGTGACACCCTGCTGGCCGGGCAATGAATGGGAAGCGGCGGCACCCGACCAGGCTTCACGGCAGTCGAGCGAGATAACAGTGGAGAGGCACCCATTGTTTGATGGGGAGCAGGTTCGAACGGGACAAATCCCCCGCAGGTTCCTTGATGGAGAGATCCACCGTCGCTCAGCGGCGTCGAACGTGGGCCTCGTCAAGCATCCGGAAGCGGATCTTCCCCGGCCGATTCCTGGCCCCCCGTCAAGGCATAACGAGCTTTAACGCAAGACGAACCGTAGCACATTTATGAATCAGCGGGACGAACTGACACACGAACTGATCAGCGCGTATTGGGATGGCGAACTGAGTTCGGACGAGCATGCGCGCGTCGAGCAACTTCTAGCCTCCAGCGACGTGCATCGACAGACGCTCGAGGAGATCGAGTCGTTGGGTGGCGGGATGCAGATGCTCCCCACCTATCGGCTGGACGATCGTTTTCCGCAACGCGTTCTGGAGTTGGCTCGGCAGGCCGATCCGACGATCGCCGCGTCCACCGTTGCGTGGGCTGGCCCGGCCGGCATGCGCAGGTGGCAGGTGGGGATTTCGCTGGCATTGGCCGCTGCCGCAGCAGTCCTGATTGCCCTGTTTCTCCGAGTGGGGAAGAACGGCGGCGGCGCAGGCGACCTGCCAAACACGCGCTCCATCGCCAAGTCCAATCTGAAGCAGCCGGATGTCTCCCGGCCACCAGAGCCCGTCGGCCCGGGGGCTGACGAACGCATGTCGGACGTGGCGGTGCAGCCGGCCGCCGATGAGCCAGCTGCCGATCCTGCGAAGTCGGCAACAGTACCCCAAGATGGCAAAGTATCCCCAGATGTGATGGCCAATGCCCGGCAGGCTGTCCCGGGTTCGGAGCTCGTTGAATCAACTCCACCCGCACCGGCTGCCGAACCTGAGGCGGTCCCGGGAGAACCTGCTGCCATGGTGACTGACAGTCAGAATCCAGCTGTCCCGCCGATCTCTGCGGCAGTTGCCGGGGCAGACACGCCCGCTGCACCCGCCTCCGCCGTGTCGACAGGATCGCGTGTTGAGCCAGCACCAGACGCTCCCACAGCGACGGCCGTTCCGCTCATGGGAACGCAGAAAATGCTGTTGGTCATCGACGTGGAGTTGACGCGTTCCGGAGCGGAGGGAGGGAGTTTCGAACGGGCATTGACCGCCTTCGGAATCGCTTTTGACACGAACATTGATGTCAAACCAGATTTGGAAAATGCGCTGTTGAAAAGCCGGTTTTTTGAACCGGCGAAGGAACTCCAAAATCCTGCCGGCAAGTCGCCATTGCAGCTGGTTTATGTGGCCACGCACGGCGGAGCCATCGAAAATCTATGGCAGCACATGAAACAGAACGAGGCGCAGTTTGCACGCGTCAGAATGGATCTGGCGATCAAACCAGGCGATATGGCGATCTTTCAGCAGTTGCAGCAGCTGGCCGTTTTTCCTGCCATGCCTGTTGCCAATCCCAGCGAGTCCCCGTCGGCACGCCGCGGCACCGTCGCGCATCGTCTGGTGCTGCCGGCCTCATGGAACGGTGCGGCGGTTGCCGCTGCCCCAACTGCTGGTGGTGGGCTGGCAGGACTGCTACCTGACGTGCCGCCGAGTCCGCAGCCGCCCCCGGATATGGCGGGCGGCATGGCCGACGGTCTCACGCCGGGCTTGGACGGCGGCATGTCGCCCGGATTGCTGGGTGGGAACATCTACACGGAAGCTCTTCTTGTGGTGCGTACGGCCGGCGAGAAATAGCGCCGTGGGTGGCCCTTCCACGCCCAGGTGGCCGACCGCGTTGGGGGCCGCTTGCGGCAGCCAAGTGCCTTCCCACGTTCAGATGCCGGCGGGAACCGACCACGCTGTCCCTGTCGCTTGCGCCAGCGCTCTGGAGCGGAGAACGGGGGTAGCGGGGCAGGGATCGAGGCGGCGGCTTTGTGAGCCGCGTGCGGGCGTCGCGTGGGAGCAGGCCAGCAAGGCACCACTCTGCAATACCATGCCGCGTCGCGTCAATTCGTGTGAGAGAAAGCGGCTCCCAGCTCGGCCGGCGTGATGCGGCCATCTTTGTCGGTGTCGGCCGAAGAGTAATCCTTGTTCATCTTGGACCACTCATCCGCTGTCAGGACACCATCTTTGTTGGAGTCATACTTCCGAATGAAGCCCACGGCGTACTTCAGGTACTTGGCGGACACACCCGCAGGTGCGGCTCCTGTCGCCTCCGGGGCAGGCGTGGCGGCGGGTGCCGCGTCGCCGACGGCACTCGTCTCGCCGCCGCTGGGGAAGACTGACGATCTCGTCCGCGGCCAATACTACGACTGCTGCTGGCGGTTGACGTGGGCGCGATACCTTGAACGGCACCCTCGTCTACCGCGTTCATGCACTCTTTGGGAGTGACGATTCCGTCGCCATTCAAGTCGAACTGCGCAAAATCCGCCACCACGTCGTCCGTCCATGACGTGGCGTATTCCGACATGCGTACTTGCCCGTCCCCATCGGCGTCCGATCGCCCGAACCACTCGGGCAGGCCTTCCAATGCGGACAAACGCTCCGTCGCCGACGCGATGCGATATGATTTGCGATTGGACGACCGGGGAGAGGACGCCGCTGGAGGCGGATGGTGCCGCATTTCCGCCGTCTCCTTGCCCGCCGTCACGGCGTGCGAACCACGGCGATTGTTCGTTTCCGTTGCCACCGCGACCACGACCACCCATTTGGCCGGCCATGCCGGCGGCAAATTCTTCACGCGTGATCTTGCCGTCTTTGTCGGTGTCGTAACCCGACGGGTCTGAGCGGAATGAGCCCCACTCCTCGCGTTCCAAGACGTTGCTGCGGTTGCTGTCGTAACGCTGGAAAATCATGTCCATCATGCGATTCTGGCGATCGTTCTGCGCGGACGATTGGCTGGATGAACCGGGTCCACTACGCGAACTCGTGCCGCGACTGGCCGTCCGCGTGCGACTGGAGTTTCCGCCGTTCTCTTCGTTGCGGCGGATCGCGTACCGCAGTGCGAGTTCGTTGATGCGTGAGCTTGCCGTCGCGGTTGCGGTCGGTCTGCAGCGGGTCTTCTCCCCAGCGACCGTTGCGGATTTCATCGGCATCCAAGACACCGTCTTTGTTCGTATCACTGCGCCCCATCGTGCGGGTCGCTTCCTGCATGTCCTGCTCTTCGATCTTGACCGCGAATCGTTCCCCTAAATCGCCAAAACCGGGAACGGGATCGAAGAGGTCCGGTTCGCCAAAGCCAGGGACCAGTGGCTGGACCTCCGGTTGATTGCGGGCGGAAGAACCATTGTCACCGCGTCCCGGCCCTCCCTCTTCACCACGCCCCCGTCCACGATCGCCGCCCCCTTCTTGGCTACGCCGATTGCGCATCTCTTCAAATGCTTTGGTGATCGTATCCAGCGGGATGGGCCGCGACAAATCCAGCTTGGCTTCGCCTGCGATGCGATCCAGGAACATGCGCGCCGGTCCCTGACTCTCCTCCGGGTCGAGCATCCCGTTACCGTTGGCATCCATCCGCGCCAAGAATCCCGCAGGTCCGCCACCTCCGCCGAATCCGCCACGCATGCCACCCGGTCCGCCAGGCATGCCACCCGGTCCGCCGGGCATACCACCCGGTCCGCCGGGCATACCACCCGGTCCGCCGGGCATACCACCCGGTCCGCCGGGCATACCACCCGGTCCGCCGGGCATACCACTGCCTCTTCGCCGGATCGCCGCCCGGTCCGCCCCGACCGCCGCGCTCGTCCACCGCGCCCCTGGGCATAGGTTCCATCGACAGTTGTGACGAGGACCAGCAGCGCTAGGCTTATCCAAACGATGGCTTTTGGAATGCGGATGACGTTCATGGTACAACTCGTTTTTTGCCTGGGTGGAAACGGTAGTCGAGTTCGCCGGGACTCCACGGTGCGTGGCCCCGCGTCAGTCTTGGCGGTCGGGTGGATTGGCACTGGTTCGTCTGCCGGCCGGTGGCAGTCCATTTTTTGGCAGTCTAAATGCTCGCGCCATGTCAACCGAACCGATTGCCACCTGAGACTCCATTATCCTTGGCGAATGCCCCTGCATCTACTGCCCAGAAACGCAGAACGCAGAAATGGTATGCGCCACGTATTGAACCCCGGCAAAAAACGGAGGTTTCGACAGTCCACGGGCGCCAATATGGATTTCGCTTGGGGACGACGCGGGGCGCTATTCCGAGATCCCGAGCGTGACGTCGACATCCACCTGCTGACCGTCCCGCAGCACGCTCACCCGAGCGACATCTCCCGGTTTCTTCTGTTCGATCAGGCTCAGCATGTCATCCACCGTCCGGATTCGTTGGCCGTCTATGGCGACGATCAGGTCCGCCTGGCTTTGATCGATTTTTGTTTGTTCCACGATGTATGGTCCCTGGCGTTTACGCGTCCGGACTAATCGGAAACCCTGCAAGCCCGCTCGCTCAGCGGGTCCACCCGGAGAGAGCGCGGCGATGAGGAGTCCATCACCGCGTTCAAAAACTCTCGCGATTCCCAGATCTGGACGCGTCACCTGGCCGAATTCGATCAACTGCGGGACGACGCGTTTGACGGTGTTCACGGCGATCGCGAAGCCGATTCCGGTGTTTTCCCCGGTGCTGCTGGCGATCGCCGTGTTCATACCAATGAATTGGCCGTGGCTGTCGAGCAGCGGTCCACCGGAATTCCCTCGGTTCAGCGCCGCATCGATCTGAATAATCGACTTGATCGTGCGCTTGTTGCGGGACATGAGTGTCCGATTGAGGCTGGAAATGATCCCGACTGTCAGCGTCCGTTCCAGCCCAAACGGGTTACCGATGGCATAAACTTTCTGGCCGACCCGCAAGTGCGATGAATCACCTAGCGTAATAGGGAACAACTCATCACGGGGGGCTTCGATCCGCAGCACCGCGATGTCATTTGAAGGGTCCTGGCCGACCAGTCCGGCGGGATATGCGATTGCCGTTTGCCAAGCTGACTTGAACCTGCTGAGCCCCTTCAATGACGTGGAAATTGGTCAGAATGTGTCCCTCCTTGTCGAGGACCGAACCGGAGCCCGAGCCCTCCATCGGCACGACGTCCGTGTACCACAGATCGGAACGGACTGACTTCGTCGTGATATTCACCACGCTCTGGTTGACATTGTCATAGACCGCGATATTGACCAGTTCTTCAGGCGTGAAGGCGGTTGCCTCGACGGGGGCCGCGCGGGCGGCAGCGGGCAGTTCGTCCGCCGCGAGATCGACAGGTCCGTGCGTGGGATGAAAGAGGCTCCCCAGCGTGACGCCCACCAGGGCACATGTGACGCCCAGAATAAACATCTTACGGTGCATTGACGCGAGACTCCTTGCGACTCCAACTTCGTGCCGTGTGGTCCGCCAAGATTGCGGGTTTTCCCCACTTTTTAGCCCGGTTTGGGCTGTGAGGCAAGTTCAGCTGACGGTTCAGATCGTCCATTCGCTCACAGCGTCCAGATATTGGGAATCAGCACTAACGCCGTAGCAGTTACGACGATCGCCAAGGGAATTCCGCACTTGAGGAAATCGACGGGGCGATATCCTCCCGGTCCCATCACCATCAGGTTTGTCTGGTAACCGATGGGCGTGACGAAGGAGAGCGATGCTGCCAGCGTGATGGCGATGATAAATGGGCGGGGATTGAAATGGCCCTCCCAGGCCACCGCGATGGCGATCGGAAGCAGCATCGCCGCCACGGCATTGTTGGTGATGGTCTCGGTGAAGGCGGCCGCCATCAGGTAGACGACGATCAGCAGTAGCAGTGGGTGGCTGCCGAACGTCTGCACCAGGTACGACGCGATATTCTGTGCGGCACCGCTGGCCGTCAACGCTCGCCCCAGTCCCAGGGCGGCGACAATGGTGAGCAGTAGCTGCATGTCCAACGCGTTGCGGACCTCGTTCATGGACAAGCAACGAGTGAGGACCATCAGGGCGACGATCGATACGGCGCAAATGGTTGTCCAGGCGGGATTCCGGGCCAACCAGGTGGACAGGCACAAGAGGACGATCAGCAACAGCGCCAAGCCGGCAGCCAGTTTCATTTTGTGGTGCAGTCGTGGCGTTGCCCCCTCCACACCGCTGACGAGGTAGAATTCGCGGTTATTGCGGTGTGTGGAGACAAAATCGCTGCGCGTTTGCAGCAGCAGCGTGTCGCCCGGTCGCCAGGCAGATGTCCCCGATCTTGGTGGTCAATCGGACACCGTTACGATGTACCGCCACCACCGCCGCGTTGTACGTCTCCCGGAAATTCCCTTCCCGCACGGTGCTGCCGATCAGGGGAGACGACGGCGACAATACGACTTCTGTCAGTCGTCGTCGTATCCGCCGCGTCGGGTGAAACTCGTAGGACAGGTCTCCCGCTGGCACCAGCCCGGGGATCTTCTCCAGGTCGACAATCGTACTGACCACGCCCGTAAACAACAGCCGATCGTGGGCGTGAATCGTGTCTTGTGGAGTGACCGGTGTAATGGCCTCGCCATGGCGGTCGATTTCGATCAGAAACAGTCCCGGCAATTGCCGCAGACCGGCGTCTTCCACCGTGCTGCCGATCAAGGGGCACTCCTGCTGCACCAACATCTCCACCAGATACTCGCGTCGTTGTTCCCCCAATTGCTCGACAATATCCGTGCGATTGGGCAGCAGTCTGGGGGCCAGGAAGATGAGGAACGTGCCGCCGATCAGCGCGCAGGGCAAACCGACGTATCCCAACTCAAACAGCCCCATCGGCTCGACGTTCTGCACAAATTGCCGCTCCCAAGCGGCCCTTTCCGCGGCGATTGGGGGCCATGTTTTCGCCAGCTTCCAGTCGCTGCAGACGCGCCGCGTGCTCCTCGCGCAACACGCCATTGGCCACCAGTGTGGTGCTCGTTCCGATCAGCGTGCAGACCCCTCCCAAAATCGTCCAATAGCTCAGCGGGATCAGCAATCGAGACGGTGAGATGTTGCGCCGACGACACCAGTCGATGACCACGGGCATCATCATCGCCACGACGGCCGTATTGAGCATGAAAGCGGAGGTGGAAATCAGCGTGCCGCACAGGCGCACCATCGCCTGGCGTTCGGTTTGTACGGGCCCGAGCAGCTTGCGACCGACCCAGTCCAAGACGCCGGTCGTGCGCAGTCCCGCCGCGACAGCCAGCAGAGCGGCGACAGTCAGCGGTGCCGGGCTGGCGAATCCGCGCAGCGCATCGTCGGGAGTGATTACGCCGGTGAGCGTCACCACCATGAGGCCGAACAGGAATAGCAGGTCCGTGGGAACATTGCGGCGCAGCTGAAGTGTGAGGAACACGAAGAGCGTGACGCCCACGGCGATATAGGGATGAATGGATGGAGGCAATCCCATGATCTACGTGCCTGCTTGCTGTTGTGGCCCGGTTTGGCTGCGGGGATAGACTCTCCACAGTACACCGAGCCGCGGTCGCCGCCAAGATCGATGTCATGATCTGGCAAGCACTTGTGATCCCCGGCGGGGACGCGGGAAGGTGCCTTCGCGCGATCGCGTACCGCCGCACGACGTCCCTCTGGCGGCGGGCATTTTCGAGCCGGTCATCGCCCGGTGCAGCCCGCACACGCGGAATGACCCCTGCCGCCAATATTCTTTTCCAGAATTCGCTGGTCGCGCGAAGTGGGCAACAGCTTGCGCTCTTTGCCAACACCTTACCAATTACCTAATGAGCCTATTTCATGGGTTCCGATACGATACATCAGCAAGGATACATGGATGCCCGTGTCCGGCGCAAGCGTCAGTGTAAGCTGGCCGTCAGGGGTGAGATTTCTTACAGCCAGCGCGTCGCATGTTCTTCAGGAGGATTAATGGAATGACTCGCGCTTGTCTTCTTTGGGTGGCGTTAGTGGCCGCGTTGGGGTCCGCCCTGTGCGTGGCGGGAACGCCCAAGCCCAAATTTGTACTGACTACTACCGTTTCGGACCCATTTACAGCAATTTCAGTCCGTTCGCGGACGGTTGCATGGAGGCGTATGGAGAAGAGCAGATCCCACAAACGGAAACAATTTGCCCCGCTGCCGAAGAGGCGCAGATCGACCTAAGTGGCCGATCCGTCGTGGCCGTACTGGCCGATCCCCCGGCCGCTACGGAGCCGGTGGCCGATAACGGCGCCCCGACCGATGACGTTTCGAACGATTCTGCCGATTGTAACGCGGAGTCGATTTCGCAGACCGAAATTACCTGCCTCGATGCACCGCAGGTGTCGCCGGAGACGTCCAGCGCGGCTGACTCCCAGAGTACCCACTACCGCGCCTACGAAGACTACTACGGCTACGACTACTACCGGCACGGTTGCCCGAGCTACGTGGCACCGACCGCGACAGAAACAGACAACCCCACCGAGCCCACCCACACGGTGCCCGTTGAGAACTCTCCGAACGAATACTACCTGAAGTACGGCTACGCTCAATACATTGACTCACACGATGCGGCATCCACCGTCCAAGATGAGCCAGCCGAAGAGCTTGTCGAGGCTCACACGACCGTTGATCCTTGGGACAAGGCAGACGTTGGCCATGATTATCATTACAGCGCTGAGTATAGCAATCCGTGTATTCCTGAAGATGATGCGTGCCACGAAGCAGAGGAACGCCAGGTGGCTTAGCGACCCGGTGACCACCGTCACAGACGATGTCCCGGCAACCGACGAGCCGCATGATTCTGTGCAACCTTCCGTAGCCGACGACTGTTCGGACAGCGGTTGCGCGCCGTACGAGGCGATCTGCCACCGCGACTATGAGTTCGATGAGTTGTCGCGGGCACACGAGGCGGCCGAGCCGACTGCCGGGTCGCCCGACCTCGAACTGGCTCGCGAATTCGACTACGAAAACGCTCCCTACGGCTACTGCGAAGGTCGCGATGACACGAGTGTGGCGGATATTGCGAGCGACGATGTCAGCGGTGACAGTGCCGATGTGCAACCCGCCAGCAAGGAAGTTGCCAGTGTGCCAAGCTGTCCAGACGAAGCGTACAACAGCTACTACCGCCGTTATCGCCCAGCCTACTACGAGGATTATCCGAGTTGCCCGGAAGTAACGGGAGCGGACGGGGCGAGTCAGGTCGTTGCTGACGACGATGCCAGGACGGAAACTCCCAGTGCGGCAGTGACCAGCCAACAGGCTGACGACTACGAAGCGTATGACGCTTATGGTTACGGCTACGATCACGGCTGTTACGAAGAGGCCCCCAGCTGCGAAGTGGAGTCCGCCGCGGATGACGCGAATCGCGACGTGACGAGTCAAGTTGATGAGCCGGCAGTGGTCAGCCAGCAGGCCGACGACTACGAAGGATACCGAGCTTATCGTTACGGCTACGATCATAGCTACTACGACGCGCCTCCGGCCACGGAAGAGGAATCCACCGCGGATGAATCGACCAGCGACGTGACGAGTCAAGTTGATGAGCCGGCAGTGGTCAGCCAGCAGGCCGACGCTGACGAAGGGTATCAAGCTTTCGACTACGGTTACGAATATGAGAGCGCTTGCGAGGATGCTCACGACGCAGCAGCACCCGCGGAAGCAGCTGTTCAGGAGCCTGCGGCTCCCACGACAGAAGCCGCCGCGGATTACGATATGTACGATCAGTACGAGTACGACTACTACAAACCGTATGACGAAAAACCGCTCGAGGAAGGGAACGTTGAGCCCGACTCGATGCCCTCATCTCCGGCGACCGATGCCTACGATTCGTATGACGTCTACGACTACGATAACGTTCCGATGCAGAGCCAGGTCGAAGCTACGCCCGAAGTGACTGGGGCGTCGAGCAGTGACGAGCAGACGCCGGATATCGATCGCCAATACTACGGTCGCTATCCCTACGGCTACGGCTACGGCTACGATTACGAGTACCAGAAGGAATACGGCTCAAACAGCGAAGCGACTGAGTCGAGCGACGAAGCAGTTGAACCCGTGACGATGGGTTTGGAAATCGACTTCCAGCAGTTCGTGGATTGGGGACGGCAATCGCTCGACTCGATCATGAATTCGGCTTTCGTCGACGCGATTCGCACCACCCTGAGTGACGGTCGGGACGGTTTCGACGCGCTGGTTGACCACGTCGACCTGCAGCAGATCCAGTCTGACTTGAGCAGAGCGGTGTGGGCGATGTTGCAGCAGTCTTCCGGATCGGTGCTCGAGCCAGGCGACGCGAACGTGTACGTCTTCGAATTCGAAGCGGGATACGACGCGGGTATGGAGATGTCGATAGCGCTGGAAGAGACGCCTTGGGAGATCGAAGACCCGGTGATTGGCGAGAGCCCAAGCGGCGAGAATGACGCCGTCATGGTGGAGCCAGCAGGTGACGTTCCGGCTTCCGCTGAGCTGTCCATTGATCGTGACACCCTCCTGCGATGGGCGGGGCACGCACTGGAGCAAGGCAGGACGGCCTGGGCCGCGCTGCAGCCAGAACTCGAACGGATGGCCGCCGAGACTTTGGCACGGGTTTCGCTCGTCGAAGAATCGTCGACGGACCAGCGTTAAGTAACAAAGAAAAAAGGTGCTTGTGGCAGCCGGGCCCGCCCCACGCGGATTCACCCCCCAGCACGCGACACACCTAGAGTTCCTCCGAGCCTATCATTTGATCGGATTCTGGCCTCATTTAGCAGTCATTCACGCTCGTCTACCCTCCCCGCCGCAGGCGGGGAGGGTTTTTTTGGTTTGCCAGGCATCCATCGTGCTGCCGTCCCGCACGCATTTCGCCAGCAGGTCACCGTTCACGGAGTTCCCACCCTGCAGGATGCGGTAACTGTGCACTCTGACCTCTTACTCTTGTCGAATCACGTCCGCGCGACAGCGCCGGTGACCGCAAACGGGCGCCTGTTGCATTTCGCAACAACTGGTTGACAATGGACAACAATTCCCGCCCGGCTCGAGGGCTGGGGACCGGGACGTCGATCCGCCGGGGGCCAGTTTTTTCCTCTCGCGTTGTCCCGTAAGTACTATAATGTGAGAGGGATATGAACGAGGGACGGCGCGCTGAGCGATATCTCAGGCAGATTCCTGTCCCAGTTCGGCTTGTGATTTGCTACGTGATAGCGGAAGTCCGATCGACTGGCGCTCCAGCCCCACCGGAGCCGGAAGACGCTTGCGCCGGGAAACGGGGCGGTGAGAGGATCGCCTGATGAAGTCTTCGCTGCGGGGTGACGGCAGGGTAGTTGAGGTTCGGCGGAGTCGCTGGATCGAGTGCCGCTGGCTGGCGCGGGGAGCTAGGGGAGAACCCATTCACTGCGTGGGCAAGGTGTGTCTGGTCGGGTAGGAGTGATCGACAGGCGTCGTTGCGGTGTGAATAACCGTTGATATTACCCCTGTCTTATCTGGATCTCCCAAATTGGTGTTTTTTGTGTAGCAGAAACGATTTGGCGAGCTTAGAATGGGGTCATATCGGGGGCGATTAGGCGCTCTTTTTGTAGGCAAGGCGGGCTTTTCCGGTCCGGGACGGGGAAAGTTCCTTTTCGAAACGCACTTCTGTGCTTGGAGTTGCGACTATGTCCAAACGCAGTCTCTTGTTGCTGCCAGTTTTTCTCGTGCTGAGCGGGCTCTTGTGGACGCCGATTCAGGCGGCTGATCCACCCACCGATACCTACGGGGCTCGGTTGGCCACTTACGACAAAGCGACCGGCGAATCGTATTTTGCGTTGAGCGTGACTCCGCAGGTTCGTCCGAAGGCGTCGAGTCTGCAGGACTTAGTGGTCCTGGTCGACACGTCGGCCAGCCAGCGGGCGCTGTTCCGGGACGACAGTCTGCTGGCTGTGGACGCCCTGATCAGTCACCTCGATCCACACGATCGCGTGCTGTTGTGCGGCGTGGATCTGGAAGCGGTGCCGATGAGCGCGGGCTTCATCGGCGCGGGTAGTCAGGAGATGCAGGCGGCCCGGGCGAAATTAAAGCAGCGTGCACCGCTTGGTTCGACAGACATGATTGGTGGGCTGCACGCGGCAGTGGCGAATTTTGGGGAACCGACGGAGAACTCGCGGGCCATTATCTACATCGGTGATGGTCTGAGTCGGGCGAACTTGTTTGCCGATCCCGAGATGCGGAAGCTGACTGAGCAACTCGTTGCGTGCCGCGCGAGCGTGTACAGTTTTGTGATTGGCCCGGAGCGCAACGTGGCGTTCCTGGCAGCGCTGGCGAATCAAACGGGCGGTATGGTGTTCATCGATTCCGACGAAGAGGCTGCGTCGCAGGCCGCTGGTACCGGGCTGGCTCAAGCTGTCCAGCAGGCGGTCCTGTGGCCACAGGACGTCCGTTTCCCACCGGGGATCGTCGAGCATTATCCTTCCGTAGTGCCGCCGCTGCGGACCGACCGAGATACCATTCTCATCGGCAAACTGGAATCGCATGCTCCGCAACAGCTGGCGATGACCGTGCTAAGCCAACGGCCAGACGATTGAGTTGTCCTGGGAGTTGGTGGCCGAACGCTCCAGTGAGGATTTCGCGTTTCTCCCCGTCCTGGTCGATCGGGCGCGCGACAATGGCGGCTTGACGTTGCCAACGGTTGGCTCAGCCGGATTACGGGAAACAGCTCGCCTGATTTTTGCCGGCTCGCACGATCTGTCGATGGTCGGTCAGCTTCCAACCGAAGTCACGGAAGTTCCCGAGACGATCCATTTCGTCAGCTACCAAGAAGAACCGCAGAGTGAGACCCCAGCAGCCCCGGCCCCAGCAGCGGAAGCCCCAGCAGCGGAAGCCCCAGCAGCGGAAGCCCCGGCCGCCGGTGGCGAAACGTCTGACTTGCTCTCGGAACTCGATCCCACCTCGAAATTGATCGACGAAGTGGAAAGGGATCGAGCAGTGATTGTAGGAAAGATTCAGGCCGAGGTGGAACAAGGACTGAACCTGGCCCGCAAAACGATGGGAACGAATTCAGAAGCGGCCATTCAATCGCTGAAGAACGTATTGGACAATGTGCAACGATCGCCTGACCTGAATCCCGAAATCCGGGCTCAGTTGCGTGATCGCCTCGTCTCCGCCATTCGCGAAGCCGGGCGTCAACAGGTCCAGCATGATGAGACGCGTCGTCAGGCGGAAGCCAATCGGGCGATTGTCGATGAAGCGCAGCGACTGGCGCACGATTTCACGGACAAGCGGGAGCGCGTGAAGCAGTTGATGACCAAGTTCGATGCCTTGATCGACGAAGGGATCAGCTTGGCGCTGTCTGGCGAGAACGTTGAAGCAGAACAGAATTTCGACAACGCGATTGATGATATCGCGAATCCCATCGAGAATTCTCTGCCGGGTGAGCCCATTGGCATCTCGGCACGTATGAATGCCAGCATCATGCGGCAGTTGACCGGCATCATCAAGTTCCGGCAGCTGCGGCAACGTGGACTTGTCGATGCCCTGTATGAAGTCGAACGGGCCTCCATTCCGGTCGCCGACGAACCTCCGATTAAGTACCCGGATTCGGAGTTCTGGGAAAGGATTTCCACCGATCGCAAGAAGTACAAGGCCATGGATCTGCTGGGTGGCGGGACCCCGGAACGCAAAATCTATGACGCGCTCGATCGGGAAACCATGTTGGAGTTCAACGAAGCTCCACTCTCCGAAGTCGTGGATTACCTGAAGACCGCCAACAATATCCCCATCATGATTGACAAGAAAGCACTCGACGACGTCGGACTCGGCTCCGATACGCCGGTGACGATCAGTCTCCCTGGAGTGACCCTTCGCTCCGCGCTGAAGTTGATGCTCAAGGAACTTGACTTGACCTACGTGATTCGCGACGAAGTGCTGAAGATCACGACACCTGAAGAGGCCGAAAACGAATTGCTCACGAAGGTCTATCCGGTCGCCGACCTCGTACTGCCGATTACCGGCGGCATGGGTGGCGGCATGATGGGTGGCATGGGCGGCGGCATGGGCGGCATGGGAGGCGGCATGGGCGGCATGGGTGGCGGCATGGGTGGCGGCATGATGGGTGGCATGGGTGGCGGCATGGGCGGCATGGGCGGCATGGGCGGCTTCTTCGACGTCGAAGAGGACCTCACGCTGGGTGTCAAGTCTGCCTCGAGTTCGCCGACCGCCGAACCGGCTCAAGCTCCTGCAGCTCTCTCTGGCACGGCGCGCGTCGTGCCGACCCAGCCGGTCGAGCCGATCGTGGTCACGCCCAGTGGCGATCAGTCGCCGGATGACGCCTGGGATAACTTCTTCGCTCAACACCAGGGTGATTCGGCCGAATCGGCTCAATTGCTCGATCTCCGGATTCGCGCCACGGCTCGTGAGTTTTCGAGTCGCGAGAAGTACGCAGACATCGTCCCCATGATTTCGGCTGCCATTCGTAGCTCCCAGGGACAGCCCTGGATGTACGAGGCCTTGGCCTTGGCGATGCTCGCGGCCGACTGTCCGCGGTCGGACGTGGAGCGTGCTTTAATGTCGGCGGTCGATCTGTCGAGCGAAATGGATACCATGATGGACATCGCCATCTACATGGCGCGCGTGGGGCTGGATCAGCGGGCGTTGCAGTTGCTGCGCGAAGTGGCTTTTGCCAATCCATTTCGTCCCGAGCCATACGCTCTAGGATTGGCTTCCGCAAAGCGACTGGATGACATCGATGGCATTCGTTGGGCGACCCTCGGTATTCTCAGCCAAGCTTGGCCGGAGGAGCAGAGTGGAGTGGAAGATCGTGCGCTGCGATTGGCCAAGGCGACCGTCGATCGGTTGCGGCAATCTGGTCGGAGCGAAGACGCGGACGCCTACGAGAAGGCGATCGAAGACGCTCGGCTGCGCGACGTTACAGCGACGGTTTCCTGGACCGGCGATGCGGACGTGGACGTGATCGTGCAGGAGCCGGCCGGCACAGTCTGCTCGTTGCAGAATTCGCGGACGACCGCCGGCGGAGTCATGTTGGGGGATGCCTACGGCACCGGCTCCGGCTCGAGCGGCTACACCGAGACGTACGTGTGCCCCATGGGATTCACTGGCCAATATCGGATGCTCGTGCAACGTGTGTGGGGGACCGTGACGGCTGGTAAAGTGACTGTGGACATTCGCACGACCAACCCGGATCGACCTCATATTCACACACAGATTGAGTTGGGTGAAAAGGACGCGTTGGTCTTATTCGACGTGACAAATGGTCGGCGGGCGGAGCATCTGGCACAGCAGCAGTTGGCCAACCTGCAGACTCCGCAGGTGGACGTCGATCGTTCGCTGGTCACCCGGCAGTTGAACCGCTACGAGGGCTCGTTGGCGTCTCAGGAATTCAATCGGGACCGAGCCAAGCAGCGCGGCTGGCGCGGTGCCGGTCCGGTCGGTTTCCAGCCAGATATCACGGTGCTGCCCACCGGTGCCATGATGATGGCGAATCCCGGTTCGGCCCTGGCCGTCGTGTCGGCCGATCGCCGTTATGTGCGTGTTTCACCGTACCCGTTCTTCTCGCAAGTCGGTAACGTCACCACGTTTAATTTCGGTACGGGTGCCACCACCACGTTGCCGGACGATGATGACGACGACGACGCCACCAATTAGGAATTGACCAGACGGCGATCGACTCCCAGCCGTTTCGCAGGTGCCGCTCGATGAGCGGCACCTTTTTTTGAGGCCACAGACGCTGGCTGGTGGTGCGGTTGGATGGATCGGTCCACGCTCAAACCGTGTTGGAAGGGAGCGGCGCTGGTCTGCGCAGGCGACCCTGTTTCTGCTGCGGCGATCGGCCAAATTTGACTTACCCCCGGGACACTCGGGAAGCCTGTCCCACGGGAGATTCTCACTGGACATGCGCCTCCGAGAACCTCCCCGCTATGGGGAGGGAATTTCATCGGATTGGGCACATCGTCCCACGTCCCACCGGACCACACAGCTCGTTGCTCCACCAAACACGCCTGCTATGCCCCCCTCAACCCACCGGCCCCCAACCTCTTACTATCTGTGGTTGAACGACTTAGGTTGTCGCTCCCGGTCGCGTACCGTATACTTCCTGCGGTCGCCAACTCGTCACGCCGTGACGAAATCGAAACTCAAACGGTAAGTCACAGGGTTGATAGAGCCGATAAAGCCGCATTTTTGTGACTCGTCTCCCATCGCCAAGAGTTCGGAATTCACATCCGGTGTGACCTGCGAAATGGCCGGCTCTGCCGGTGTCGGATTCGTTAGCCGGAGCGGGAAGGCTGACGCTGTGATTTGAAAAATGCTTGCCACGGCACTGGGCGGGGTCGACTGCCTGCTACTGCCGTGGTCTGGTTACCATTCTCGACCGGATTGGGAGGTATGTTGCATGCCCAGAGTCCCCGTGAAGACCGGAGTCCCCGTGAAAACCAGCCCCGTCACCCGTGAAAACCAGCCCCGTGATTCGATTGTTGCTCTGCCTGGCGATTGTCGCGACGGCTTCGAGGGCTCTTCGGGGAGCGGACACCGAAGATGCCAAAGCGGCCTCCTCAACCGTGGGGCAGACGGAGGAGCGGAGGAAGGAATTGGCGGACGAGCGAGAGCTGATTCGTTTGTTTGCCGACACGCTCGAGCAGGTCCGAGACAAGTATGTCGAGTCGAACGTCAGCGACCGCGAGTTGATTGAAGCGGCGATCCACGGGATGATCTCGCGACTCGATCCCTATTCGGACTACATTGCGCCGAAGGATTTGGAGCAGTTCCGCAAAGGGCTGGAACGTGAATTTGTCGGCATTGGCATTCAGGTTTCCGAACGCGACGGACATTTGCAGATTATTAGCCCTTTGGTTGGCACCCCCGCCTGGCGTGGCGGCTTGCGGGCCGGGGATAGGATTCTCAAGATCGACGAGACCAGTACGCGTGGACTGTCGATTGACGATGCCATCAAGTTGATGGGGGGCGAAGTCGGCTACCGAGGTGTCGGTAACCGTGCTGCATCCTGACGAGACGCGGGCGGAGACCGTCAAGATGGTGCGCGAGCACATTCAGCAGCCGACCGTGATCGGATTTCATCGCAACAAGGAAGGCATCTGGGATTTCTTCTGCGACAAGGACCAGAAAATTGCCTACGTGCGGATCGCGGCTTTCAGCCACAACACATCACGAGACCTCGAACAGGTTTTGAACCAACTGATGCAGGAGGGCATGCGCGGCTTGGTTGTCGATCTGCGATTCAATCCAGGCGGCATGTTGAGCGAAGCCATTAAGGTTTCCGATTTGTTTTTGCACGAGGGCAGAATCGTCAGCATTGAAGGGCGCAGCACGCCTCAGCAAGTGTGGGACGCACGCGACGAGGGAACGATCATCCCGCGCGGTTTCCCGGTTGCGGTGATGGTCAATCGGTTCAGTGCCAGCGCGGCCGAAATCGTTTCTGCCTGTCTGCAGGACAATCAGGTGGCCACGGTCGTGGGCGAACGGACGTGGGGCAAAGGGAGCGTGCAGAACGTCATCGAGCTGGAGCAGGGCAAGAGCGCACTGAAACTGACGACGGCGGGTTATCATCGGCCCAGTGGCAGAGAACATTCATCGCGAGGTCGGCGCGTCGGAGAGTGACGAGTGGGGCGTGCATCCTGATGAGGGGTTTGCCGTGCGCCTGAGCAACGGGGATATGGAGAATTTGGGGATGTTGTACACTCGACGCGACGAGTTGATGGAAGCGGAAGCGAACGTGGCGACCGTCGAGGAACCGGTGGCGGACCAGGATTCCGAGCCGGCGGACGGCCGGTACGGCGACTGAGAACCCCACAGCTGAACCAGTCGAATCTGCCGCCAGCGGGTTGCCTCGTGGGCTGCAGGATTCGTCGTTCGTCGATCTGCAGTTGGAGAAGGCTCTGGAAGCGGTGCGGGCGAAATTCGCGCCAGTTACAGAAGAGAAGAAGCCCGAGGCCGAGCCGGTTGCCACCCCCGCCCCTGCCGACGGGACTCCTTGACCTACTTTTCCGGCCGCCCCTATGATGCTCGTCCTCGCCCTCGAAACAACGTGTGACGAAACGGCTGCTGCCGTGGTGACCGACCAACTGGAAGTGCTCTCGTCGGTGGTCGCCTCGCAAGACACGTTGCACGAGCGGTATCGCGGCGTCGTGCCGGAGATTGCCGCTCGCGCCCACGTCGAGCGGATCATTCCGGTCATCGACGAAGCGGTGCGGCGTGCAGGAGTGCAGCTGTCCGATCTGTCGGCCATCGCCGTGGCCAACACGCCCGGTCTGGCGGGTTCGCTGCTGGTCGGGCTCGTCGCCGCCAAGACGCTTGTGCGTCGCACTCGGCAAACCGCTGGTGGCCGTGAATCATCTGCATGCCCACGTCTATGCCTGCCGGATTGCCAGCGGCCAGGAGGTGTTTCCGTGCGTGGGAATGATTGTCAGCGGCGGACATTCGAGCCTCTATTTCTGCCGCACCGCCAGCGATTTCGAAATGCTGGGCGGAACGATCGACGACGCGGCGGGCGAGGCGTTTGACAAAGTGGCCGTCATGTTGGGTTTGCCGTATCCCGGCGGGCCGGCTATCTCGCGGGCTGCGGAAGGAGGGAATCCGCAGGCCTATGCGCTGCCGCGTCCGTTTCTGCACGACACTTCCCGGCTCGATTTCAGCTTCAGCGGTCTCAAGACGGCCGTCCGCTACAGCATCACCGGCATGGGGAAATGCGACTTCGCCGCACTCGACCTGCCGGCACAACAGGTTGCCGATCTGGCGGCCAGCTTTCAGCAGGCCGTGGTCGACTGCCTGGTCGGCAAGGCCATGTTGGCCCTGCGGCGGACGGGCGTCGCAACGTCTCTGTGTCGGTGGCGGAGTCGCCGCCAACAAGTTGCTCCGCACACAGCTCAGCCAGGCTGCCGCCGCCGCGGGGATCGAACTGCACATGGCACCGATCGCCTTGTGCACGGACAACGCCGTCATGGGAGCGATTGCCGTCGAGCGACTCAAGGCAGGCGCCATCGAATCGCTCGATCTGGATATCTTTCCGGGACTGGTTCGCCCCGCCTAGTGAGACTCGAATGGAGTGGTGGAGTGATGTGATGGAGTGATGGAAATCAATACTCCACATACCCGTAATTGTCTAGCCGTTGGCAGTAAGGACGGCAAAGAAACCGAGGGAGATTTCTGAGCTAACGGTACCGGATGCACGATTCATGGCTTCCAAGT
Organism: uncultured Planctomycetota bacterium; assembly: GCA_963700515.1. Lineage (GTDB taxonomy): Bacteria > Planctomycetota > Planctomycetia > Pirellulales > Pirellulaceae > JAJRVM01. Next base: position 39,343 of record CAVOXY010000027.1, read on the forward strand.
CAATCATTAATGGTGAATGGCGAATGGTCGACGGTTCGTGATTCGACCCGTTCTGCACCGTAGCGGAACGCCCCAATGACTGGCTTTCTCATCCACCTTCCCTCATTCATGATCCCATTCACGCATTCACCATTCGCTATTCCGGTTCTGTTTCCCCTGGCACGCCTTACCTGGTGAAAACAAAGGCCCGTGCACTGCACACGGCTAAAGTGTTACCACTACTCCATACTCACTGCGCAATCCCGCCGTCCCGCTGTTGCGCCGGTCATCGCCGCGCAGATGCCCTGGATCTAGAAGTCGTACCACATTCCGAACGCGAAGTGTTCTTCGGAGTCGTTGTAGAACGAGTACTGGTTACTCTTGCCGTTGTAGTACTGCATGCCCAGCCGCAGCAGGTGGCGATCGCGATCGCTCATCCAGGACCAACCGGTCATGACGGCGAGATTACCGCCGTAGTCCACTTCCTGCCGCAGATGTCCGTTGATGGCGAAGAACGGTGCGCCATGGAAGCCGGTGGGAGTATTGGGAGCCCAATCGAGTCCAAACTGGAATTCCCACGGTTCGCAGACCTCGGTAGTGGAATGCCCAGCCCGCTTCGGCGTACATTCGCAGGGTCTCGGTCAGATAGATGGAATGGCCGAGCACAAACGCGTCGCGTGACCAGTTGAGACGATCAAAATCGGGATTCCCCAACACGAACTCGTCGCCCAGGTGCGAGCTCAAGTGGTAATAGGCCAGTTTCGTCTGGTGCGACCCGAAGCCGTAGGTGAACGGTACTCCCACGCGATAGTCCGTGGAACGAACATTGACGTCATCCTCGACATCCAAGCGAACATTCGCTGCTCCTTCCGCGTCGATCTGAAAGCCCTGTGGTAGCACGGGATCGTGGTCGCCATATCGCAGCAGGCCGACACGCGTGCCCAATACGCCTTCCCACAGCCACCCGTCGCTCTGGATGTGAGTCAACATCGTGCCGCTGCGCGCTTCCTTGACACCCGCCAGGTACGATTTGTAGATCAGGTCGTTCGGCAGCAGTTGCCAGTGCCAGCCCGGCTGCGTGGATCCCGGCCTGACCCTTGTCGAGGTATGCATCGAGATCGAAGTAGGGCTGGTCCACCGATGCCGGTACGCGGTCGGGCGACGTTTCGGCGTCTGTCACGCTCGACACCGCCGGATCCTCAGATGCCAGCCCGAGGACGGGTGGCGATCGTGACGCAGAGAGCCCCGACAAGCAGGAACGTCAACCGCAAGTATTTCCATAACCAGGACACGGTTCATTACTCCATGGGGTATCCACCAAGCTGCGGCTCCCCTCTCGCGTGGACATGCGTACAGGCACATGCGGCGTCGAAAATGGAGTGCCAGTGTACCGGCAACGCTCGTGAGGCGGTAGGCCGGTTGGTTGACATGTTAAACTGTTGGTGGATAAAGGGTTATCGTGGACGTCGTCGTCTGGAACAGGCAGCCGTACGGCAGCATTCCTGCGATAACGGGTACTCAGTCGGTAGTATCGGCTGCTGCAAGTGCTTTCGATTTACTTCCTATTGATCTGCACTGATCCGTTTCCACCGATTCGTGGCCACGGATTCGCTGTCGGTCGGCGAAGCCCCCCGCCCCAGCGTGCGGACGGCCACGCTCTGGCAGCATGTGGCGGATTCGCTGGGCCACACGGCCTGTCGACGAGCGGCTAGCATCTCTTCCTTATGAGACGCTCATCGCGCGTCCAGTGGTTACAGGGGGATGAGCCAGTTGGACCGTGTCGGCGTCGACTGGCTCCGACGTGCGTCTCGGGTTCCTCGGCCTCCGCGGACTGCAAGACCTGTGAACGTCTTGTATTTCCGGGATGGAATTTCGATCGGCTCTCCACCACCGGTTCCCGCGTCAGCACCACCGGCGCCATCGATGACCGAGGCCGGCAAGATGAGTCGCTTGATCCACCCGGCGATATCATCCATCACGCTATACATGACAGGAATGACAATCAGCGTGAGGACTGTCGAGGTCACCATCCCGCCGACGATCGCGGTGCCCATGGGAGCGCGAGTCTCGGCACCTGAGCCCAACCCAATGGCGACGGGGATCATGCCGGCGATGGTGGAAATGGCCGTCATCATAATCGGTCGCAATCGCACCGGACCGGCCTTCATCAAGGCGTCGTACTTGCTCATCCCTTGCGATCGCAGCAAGTTGGTGTAGTCGACCAGCAGGATGGCGTTCTTGGTCACCAGTCCCATCAACATGATCATGCCGATCATGGCGAAAATGCTCAGGGTTCGACCGGTGATCAGCAGCAGGCCCAAGGCTCCGACAATCGACAGGGGGAGCGAGAGCATGACGGTCAACGGGTGGATCAAGCTCTCGAATTGGGCGGCGAGAACCATATAGATGAGAACGGCGGCCAGAACCATGCTGAAGCCGATGCTGGCGAATGATTCGGCCATCATGTCACCTGCTCCGGTGAACGCCGAGGTGACGCCGTGCGGGCAAGCCGATTTCGCTCTCGATCTGTCGGACGTCCTGCAGCGCGGCGCCGAGCGGTTTCGTTTGTTCCAGGTTTCCCATCACCGTGACCTGCCGCATGCGGTCCTGCCGGTCGATTTGCACCGGCCCCGTCTCCTCCTGCACGTCGGATCAGGTTTCGCAACTCGATGTACTGCCCGTTCTCGGTCCGAATCGGCAAGCCGAGGATCGAGTCGGGGCGATCTGCGATCGATTTCGGCGAGCCGCACGCGCACATCGTACGTTTCTCCCGCCTCCTCGAACTTGGTGACTTCCTCGCCGCCGATCAGCGTGCGGATCGCCTGCCCAGATCCTCGATGGAGACTCCCAAGTCCGCGGCTCGGTCGCGGTCGATAGTCACGTCGACTTCCGGTTTGCCTGAGTCGTACGTCGAGTTGACATCGACGATTCCGGGCACCTTGCTCGATGCGCATCGGCCATCTTGTCGGAGACGGCAATGAGTGCCTTGAGATCCGTACCGCGGACGTTGTATTGAAGGGGTGCCGAGCGGAACCCGCCGCCGCCGACACGCGGGATGTCTTCCACGCTGATCTTCAAGTGGGTCAAGTCGGCCAGTCGCGAGCGTGCCAGCAGCATGATGTCATGCTGCCCCAGCGGCCGTTCGGCTTTGGGAAGCAATTGGGTCATCACGGTGGCCACGTTCACGCGTCCTTCCATGCCGGCACCAATTGTCGTGAACGTGCCGGTGACGCCGGGCAAACGCCCGCACCCGCCGTTCGATTTCGGCCAGCACGGTGCTGGTCGCCTCGATCGACGTCCCGATCGGCGTTTCGACTTGCACGTTGAACTGGTCCTCGTCCGCCGCCGGGACAAATTCCTTGCCCAGGAAGGGAGTGATGGCCAGGCCTCCCACAAACACCGCCACCGCACCGGTGAGCACGGCCAATCGATGTCGCAGCGCCACGACGCAGTGCCCGCATGGTAAACCGTTTCCATGCCCTGAAAGATCCTCTCCAACATGCTGAACACACGCGCCATGTTCCTTGGTCACATTCAGGATGCGCGAACAGAGCATGGGGGAGAGGGTGACGGCGATGAACGTGGAAATGGCGACGGCAAATGCCACGGTCAGACCGAATTCATAGAAGAAACGTCCTACGATACCGGTCATGAAGGCCACCGGTACGAAGACGGCACCAATTGCCAGCGACGTGGCGATCACCGCAAAGCCGATTTCCGCGATCGCTTCCCGCGCCGCCTGCATCCGCGGTTTCCCCTCTTCCATGTGGCGATACGAGTTTTCCAGGACCACGATCGTATCGTCAATGATCATGCCCACGGAGATCGTGAGGGCGAGCATCGACATCATGTTCAAGGTGAAGCCCATCGTCGACATGAACGTGAATGTGCCGACGATCGTGGTCGGAATCGTGATCGCCGCAATGAACGAGCCGCGGAAGCTGCGCAGAAAGAAGACAATCACCACAATCGGCCAGCAGGGCACCGCGCATCAACTCGCCTTTCGCCTCATCGAAACTGGCGGCGACGAACCGCGACAGGTCCTGAGCGATGGTCAGTTGGTAGCCTTTCGGGAGCTCCTCCTCCAAGTCCTGCAGTCGCTGCTTCACCTCGGTGGCGACCGACAGCATGTTGCAGCCCGATTGTCGTCGCACCAGCAACGAAACCGCTCGTTGACCGTTCAGGCGAGCCAGGCTGCGAAAGTCCTCCAGCCCGTCTTCCACCCAGGCCACGTCGCGGAGGTAGATGGGAACTCGATTGCGGGTCGCCACGACCAGATCGCCAAAGTCCTCGACCTTCTGGACCTTCCCGCGGGTCTTGACAATGATCTCGCGCATGTCGGTCTCGACACGGCCGCCCGGCGGTTCAACGTTCTCTTGCGCAAGGTGTCAAGCACGTCCTTGGCCGCGAGGGAGTGGGCCCGCAGCGCGTCGACGCGCAGCCAGATGCGGACCTCCCGCTCGCGCTGGCCGACCAGACGCACACTGCCCACGCCTGGAATGCCCTCCAAACGGCGTTTGACGACGTCGTCCGCGTACCGGCTCAGTTCGCCGACCGATACGGAGCCCGACAGCACGATGGCCAGAATGGGGGACGAGTCGGGATCGAATTTCTCGATGATGGGAGGATCGATGTCGCGCGGAAGTTCTCCCCGGACGCCCGATACCTTGTCCCGCACGTCCTGGCTGACAACATTGATGTCCTCCTCCAACTCGAACTCGATGAAGACCTGCGAGAACCCTTCCGAGCTCTCCGATCGCAGCGTCTTGATGCCGGCGATCGTATTGACGGCCTCTTCGATCTTGTCCGTCACCTCCGTCTCCACCGTTTCCGGGTCGGCCCCTTCGTAGGGGACCGAGACCGTCACGATCGGGAAATCGACGTCGGGAAACAGGTCGACCCCCATGCGGCTGTAGGCGGTCATCCCGAAGACGACCAGGCCCAGGATGAGCATCGACGCGAAGACAGGTCGCGCAATGGATACTTCGGCGATCTTCATCGATTCAACCTTGCGACCGTGTCGCGACGGTGGTTGTGGCTGCTGGAGTTGCGGCTGCTGGAGTTGTCGATCTCGCTTGTACCCGCAGGCCGGTTGCCAGCAGCGTCAGGTCACCCTTCACAACTTGCTCGTTTTCCGAGAGACCGGAGACGACTTGATAATGCGTGCGATTGGAAATGCCTAACACGACCGGCCGCCTTTCCACGACCCCGTCCTTGACCACGAACGCTGCTGGTTCGCCCTTGGTGAACGTGATGGCCTGCGACGGGACCACGACCGCGTCGCTGGCGGCACTGATCGGAATCTCCACTTTCACAAACGTGCCTGCCTTGAACTGATTCTGGCTGTTGTCGATGCCGACGCGGACGCGAAACGTACGCGTGTCGGGATCGATCTGTGCGTTGACCAGCACGACCATCGCCTGCACGTCCCCCGACTCCGTCTCCGCCGCGTGCGTTCCTTCCACGTTGAGCGTGGCCATGTCATGCGGTTTGATCAGTCCCTGATAGCGTTCCGGCACGTTGACCTGTGCGAGCAGGATGCTGGAGTCGACGACCCGCATCAACGGGGTGCTCGGATTGGCCGTCACATGATCTCCCACCCCCACGTACCGTTCCACAATCCACGCCGTTTCCAAGGGGCAGCGAATGGTGCACTTGTCGACCATGTCCTGCTTCAACGCCACTTCCGCTTGGGCCATGTTCATCTGTGCCTGAGCCACCGCGATCTGCTCCACCGTGGGGCCGGCGCTGGCCAGTTTCAGGGCTGCCTGAGCGCGTTTCTGGGAGGCCTTGGCCGTGGCGACCGCCCGCTCCGCATCTTCCACCTCTTTCTTGGATATCGCGTTGCGACCCAACAGGGCGGTGGCCCGTGATACATCGGCTTCCGCGTCCAGCAGTACTGCGTCGCACTCTTCACATTGGGCCTTCAGCTGATCGATTTCCTCCGTGCGCTTCCAGGCGTACAGATTCGCCAATTCCTTCTCCATCGCGGCGACCTTGGCTTCCGCCAACAGCAACGCCAGCGATGATTCGCTCGAGTTGATCTTGACCAGCACGTCGCCCGCCTTCACCGGATGTCCAATGTCCAGCGGGAGGACCTTGGAATAGGCCTTCCCCGCGATCTCGTATTCGACCTTCTCGCCCGAATGCGGGAATGCTCTCGATCACGCCCGTCACTTCCGAGGCGATCGTGGCGAATTTCCAGGGAAATAATGTGCCGGTCAGTCCGATCGACGACTCAATCGGCGACTTCACGACCGACACGATCTCGACCTCCAACGGCGGTACCGAGTCCAAGGTCACCATGTCCACCGAGGCGGTCTTCTGACACCCCCATAAACCGAGCACCAGGGGTACGCTGACCAAGGCCAAATGACGCCAATTCATAGTGTTCCATCCTCGTAAGCCTGTGGCTCAGTCCGCGCGAATGCCACGCAAGAAACTCTGTACCGACAGTTCCGACAATTCCGTCAGCGAATATTGGTCCGCCACATGACAGGCGAACATGATCGTGCCGAACAACACGGCCCCCAGCGAAATCACGATCCCCCGCGGATCGGCAGGCCGAACCTGCCCGCGGGCGATCCCTTGCTCGACCAGCCTCACGATCCGGCCAATCATCTGCTCGTGATACTCCTTGTGCAGGGGCGGAACCGTGCCGCGAAATTCCGCGCGATGCAGCACGAAGATCTCCAGAAAGGACGGGTTCTGCTGGAAGAAGTTCGCATGTGCTCGTCCCAGGACGTGGAGCGCCTCGAGCGGATCGTCGATGTCGTCAATGTCGGCAAACATGTATTCCTGCAAGAGCACCAACACGTCGTACGTGGCCGCCCAAAACAACTCCTCCTTGCTGCCGAAATACCGGTACACCGTCCCTTTGCCCACGGCGGCGCGATCGGCAATCACCTGGACATCCGTATTGCGAAACCCGCTCTCGGCAAACGTTTCGATCGCCTGCCGCAAGATCAGGGCTCGCCGCGGGTTGAGATCCGTTTCTGCGGTGTTTAGATCAGTCACCTCGCGCTCTTCCTTCTGTCGAGGGGGATGGTTACTCGGACGGGCGCGTCCGTTCTGTGCTATCGTAGTTCGCGGATTTCAACAGGTCAATGTCCTTTTGGCCCGCTAGAACGGAATTCATTCCGTCTGCGGCCGGCTCACGACAGACGGGTCAGCTGCCGCTCGGGATGCTCCAAGTCCGAAATCCGAAATGCGAAATCCGAAACACCCTGGTACGAAACAAATCCAATGGCAGAAATTCGAATGAGAGACACGGGTGATTCGTAGGCTACCGGCAACGAATAAGCGCATCCTCGCTGCGGCGTGCTGGTCATTGAGACATTCGGATTTTGCAGCGGGGATTCGCCCCACCGTTGGGTTGCGGGCCAAGCTCGCCTAAGGAGTAAGAGTAAGAGTAAGAGTAAGAGTAAGAGTAAGAGTGCACAGTTGCCAATCTCTGCGGGGTCGGAGCTACGGGGACGGTTAGCGGATGCATAACATGCGGGCAGCATGTGCAGATATTGATGACGAGCACTCTATTGGTCTGCCGCCAGATCATACAGTTGGGCCAATTCGACCAGGATTGGACGCAGTTGCTCGTAGTACGCGTCCTCACCCAACTGTGGTTTGGTTTCGCGCAGCAGCGTCAACTGGTTCTCCAGATCGTCACGTCGCGTGCGCAGCTCGCTGGACAAATGCTGTTCCTGCGGGCTGCGGACCAGGTGCAGTTGGTGAGCCCGCACGCCGTCGACCGGTACATCTTCTTTCGGCTTCTTCACGGCGCGGACACCGCGAAACCAACTGGCGGGCGTACCGCGGCCGTCGCCGTTATCATCCAGTAACGCCTGTTCGGTGGCCAGTCGGGCTTCCTGTCGATAGAACTCGTCGACTTGGGATGAGGCCAGCAGGTAGGCCTCCAGCAGTGAGACCTGACCGTCCTTGTCCAGATCTGCCTGCGCGTCGCCGATGGTTTGCGCCAGGTACTGACCGAACCGCGCGAAATTGTACTGGTAGCCGCTCTTGGTGGACAGTAATGATCATGCGATTCTCGCCCGCCAACAGACTCATGAAAGGGCTGCTCGCCGAAGCGCAGTTGACGATGACCACGGTCCGCTGAAAGGGCTTGAGCCACTCCGCGAGTTGGTCCGCTGTCAGGTCGGAGCCGCGCAAGTTGAATCTCGCTTGCCGTCCGTCAAACGTCCCGTGACCGATCAGCACGATCCACAGCGGTTCGGGATGCTCCTTCGGCTGGTCGGCCAAGGCAGTTTCCAATCTTGCCAGGTCTTGTACTTCACCTGGCTCCTCGGTCCCGATGGCCACGCAATCGACCTGGGCGGTTTTGCCGAGATCCAGCCAGCGAGTTGCCGCTTGCAGGAACTGCGGACCGTACTGCTCGTCGCCCTCGGCTCCGAGCACCACGATCAGCGACTGCCGGGGAAGCGGGGAGGCGGTTGCCGAATCTGTCTGCGGCGACGGGGGGAGTGGAAAAAGGGCTAACAGCATCAGCAGGGCAGGAATCAACATCTAGGGCAGTCCTTTCCAGCGGCGGAGTCCCCATTCACCGATAAGGCAGACGAGTGCCAGTGAGAACACCCACCACTGGTGCCAGAAGGGATAGATCCACGGTTGGGTCACGACACTCTTGCGGTTGGGCAGATCGGCGACGAAAGCGGACAGTTGATCCGGAGCAACCATCTCTCCACCCGTTTGTAGTGCCAAGCGTTGAAACATAGCGCGTTGGGGCTCGAGCGATGCGAATTCCTCGTGCCGCCGGGTCGGCAGTCCAGCCGCTGTCACACGTTCCGACCGCGCTGCCGTCCGCATCGGTCACGGTGACGTTCGCCCGATAAGCGCCTCGTTTGGCCGGCACATAACTGGCTTCATAGATCCCTGGCTCCCGCTCGCTGGGCTGCGCCGTCAGGGTCATGACGGCACCGTCAGGGTCCTGTACCTGAATGGACAGTCGACGCATTGTCCAGCGGCTCATACGTCGCTCCTCGGCCTGTGACGCGTAAGTTGATGGTACCTTGCGGGTCATCGGCCGCCGGTCGGACTTCCAGCTCCACGCGCCGGGGAACGTCCGCGACGAGCCAGCGAACGGTCTGCCGCCAGCACGTGTCCATTTCCCGGGGCTGGTCGGGCGGGCGGTGCAATCCCCACCGCCACAGGTCGGCTACGCGCCAGCGCCAAGGTGCGGCCGCCGCCGAATCGCTGAGCTACCAGAGCTGGGTATTCTTCGCCCGAACTGGCGCGCGCGAAGGAGAGTACCGTGGCTCCTGGTTTGATGGAGTCGATCAGGTTGAGCACGTGGAACGGCGGCATCGCGTCCAGTCGTTGCCGCTCGGCCTCTTCCGTCGCGCGAAGTCGGGTCCAGGGCTGCAACATTCCCTCTCGCGTGAGGACCAGCCGGTATCGATCGTCCTCGGCTGCGATATTGGGTCGGTCCAAATAGACCGGCAGCATTTCGGCGATCGGTGTATGACGATAATTTCCCGCGTCGAACGATTCCTGTCCGCCGAGCATGAGGAAGCCTCCTCCCCGCTGGCTCACGAATTGTTGGAGCAGGGAGAGCTGATCTTGAGTGAAGAACGCGGCCTCCACGTCGTCGATGATGATGGCGTCGTAGACAAACAGTTCGTCGGCCGCGCGCGGGAAACCATTACGGAGTTCGACTTCATCTCGCGTCCCCAGTCTCAGCAGCACCGGTTCGTCGAACTGCTCCGCCTGCTCATCACTCTGATTCCCGAAGCCTCGGTAGAGTGGGTTGGTGCTTTCGTCGGTGTGTCCGCGGAAATCGAATTTCGCTTCGCGCTTGGCAATCCGCAGCAGGCCGACAAGGTGTACTTCGGGGTCCTCCTGGATCGCTCGGCGAAGGAATTTGAATTCCCAGTTAGGGCGTCCCGAGACGTAGAGTACGCGATAGGGCCCTTTGCCGCGGTTGACGGTGACCAGTTTCCGATTGTTGACCAGTGTCGCTTCCGTCGTTTTACCATGCTCAAACGCCTGTTCTTCTCCGGCCAGGCGCACCCGCAGCTCGTAGAATAAAACACCGCTCGTTTCCGGGCGAAACTCAAAGCGCGCGGTGGGGGGACCCCACCCCGCGTCGCGGCGAGCGTTTGGCTCTCCAATACCTCCCCCGACTCACTACACAACTGTACGACGATCGACGCGGCGTCGTATCCAGTACACTGGATCTCCGCCACCAGCGTGACCGGAGCCGCCTCGAAATTGGTCTGACCAACCGACACGTTTGTGATACGAAGGTCTTTCACCGGCTCGTCTCGACTCAGCACGACCGGGAAGATCGGGGGCAGCGTCTGTGGTGCCAGTAAGTCGTCCAGGCGATCCGTTGTGATGGCGTCGGTGAACAACAGAATGCCTGACACAGGGCGATCACGATACCGGCTGGCTAACGTATCGAGAGCGTTATGGACTGCCGAATCCGATCCGGAAAAGGTCAGTTCCTGAGCATCGTGTACGGCGCGCAGTCGCTTGTCAAACGCATACCATCGGACATCAAAGTCCTGTCGCAAACGGACCTGCCAGGAAGCGCCGGCATCGAGCAGTTCTTTTGCCCGAGTGGCTCGGCTGGCCGGATCCCCCCGGTCGTGCATATTCAAGCTTTGGCTGTCGTCGGTCAATAATACGAACAGGTTCGCCCCTTCCCGCGGTCGTCTTGCGCTCCAGAGTGGTTCGATCAAGCAGAGCACTACCGCGGCAATGGCGATGGTTTTGAGCGTGCCCGCCGTCCAGCGCAGCCCGTTCCGCGCCGGAGCTTGCCAGTACGAGATCAAGACGGCCAACGTTGCGACCGCGCCCGCCACGGCGGCGGGAATTACCCAGGCAGGGGCACCGACGATCAGGGAGCCGATGATCATTCACCACTCCCTATGCGTTCATAGTAGCGACGCACCTGTTCCACGTAGGGCGTGGGCACCGGATCCCGATCGATCGGAACGAGCGTCGTCTTCGAAATCCGCTTCTCCAGCTCCTCGCCAATTCGGTCATGCAGCTGCGACAGCGGTTGAGCGATCGTCAGCCGCACCAATTCCCAATTCGGTTCTTGTGAATGCCGCACAAGATCGGAGCGGATCTCTTTCGCGCGGTCGCGTATCCGTGCCGCCTCCGATTTCAGTTCCGGATCGCTGATCATTTCTTCCACGTCGCGAAGACGATCCGCCCAATTGCGGAAGTCGGACCCCGTCAAGGGACCTCGATACTCCTGGTTACCCTCTCCAGGTCGAATAGGTTGGACATTGCCAGGATTATTACCGCCGCGCAGTCGCAAAGCTGAGTCGGGGACTCGCCGTGACGGGCCGTTGCCCGGTTGACCCGCATTTCCCTGACGATCCTCACTCGGCTCGCCCTGCTCCGCCGCGTCTGGCCGGTTACCCCGCTGCCGGCCAGCGGCGTCGCGCGGTCGTTCTCCTCGACCTTCCGCAGCGGCGTTCGGCGGCGACTGATTCGCGGCGGACGGTTGCGCGTCTGCCGGTGGTCCGTCTGCTGGTTGACGTAGTTGTTGAGTCTCCCTCCGCTCCGTCTGGCCACGGTCCTGTGCGCGTGGCTGTCGAGCCGGCTGATCTCCCGATTCGCCGTTCGCGTCGGGAGTTGAGCCACGCTGTGATGTGTCGGCTTCGGCATCTTCCGCATTGCGCTCTTCCGCGGAACGATTGCCGGCAGCACTCGGTCGCGGCGGTGCGCGGTCGGAATCGGTCGCCGGGTCTGCCGGGTCCCGCGTCGGAGCCGCGCGACGCATCTCTTCATGCAATTCCTGAGACAGTTCGTTCAACTCGTTGCGAGCGCGGCGTAGCGCCTCATTCTCATCGCCCAGGACACTCTCGGCAGCCCGTTGGATGGAATCACGCAGTCGCTCAATTCCCTCGCGCGCCGAGGACTCCAGTTGCCGCGCGTCCTCGAGAAGGCCGCGTTGCATGGACCGAGCGGTTTCCTGCATCTTTTCGGGAAGCCGATCTTGGCGTGCCTGGCGATACGAGTCGTATAATTGCTCGGCCAGAAGTGGCTGCGGCTCCTCAGCTTCCCTGACGGTTTGCTGCATTTCTTCCAGCAGATTGTCCAGACGCTCATTTTGCAATTGCATTTGCTCAAGCACTTCTTCGCGCGGGCTGGCGTCACGCAGCGATGGAAGTTCGTCTGGCGTGCCGGGGTTCGGTTGGTTCAGTTTGTCGGCCAATTCTCGCTGCGTCTGGGCGAGTTCCTCGGCTTGCCGTTGCAGCTGCCGCGCCTCGTCGGCGAATTGCCCGGCGGTCTGTTTACGAAAATCGTCCCGCAATTCATCGAGTTCACGTTGCGCGCGGGTGCCGGAGCTAAGGGCTTGCGAGATCCGCCCTTCCTCCAACGCCTCAGAGGTTCGCCGCACGTTCTCACGGGCCTGCTGCAGACGCTGTTGCGAGTCGCTCATGTTCTGCTGATCTTCCGCCTGATTCATGCGGCTATTTAATTCGTCCGTGTCGCGGAGTATTTCTTGCTGTTGTTCCCGCAGTCGTTTCAGTTGCTGGAGAAGTTCTTCTCGCTCTTGTGCGTCGTCGGCTTGTTCCAGCTCCGCTTGAAGTTCCTGGAGGCGTTTGTTCAGATCATTCTGGCGGCGGGCCAGTTCGCGGAGCCGGTTGAGGATTTGACGCTGCTGGCTCTGGGAGGAATTCTCCTGCTGCTGCTGCGCTGCCTCTCGCTGAGTCTCGTAGCGGTTTTCATTGTTGGACAAAGCAAGTTGCTGCAACTGCTGTTGCGAGCGACTGCCACTCTGGCCGGCACTGCGAGCTTGTTGTGCATTCTGAGCGTTGCTGCGAATCACTTCGTGTTCCCGAGCTCGCAACTGCAGCAAGGTCTGGTAGGCGGCTTGCTCGGCCCCGAGTGCCGTGTTGAGAGGCGTGGCCAGCGCCTCGTCCGTGGCACGGGTAAGTTCTGCCACGGCCTTCCGCATGTATTCGGTCAGCGTGGTGATGTGCTGCTGGGCCTCCGCGTCGTCCATTTGGTCGGCCAGTTCGGTCACGCGATCGCGCAGGGAAGATTGGGCGTCACGCACGACCGCTACATCTTCCTGGAACTCGGGTGACACGTGCGCGCTTTCTTCCCGCCGTAGAATATTCCAAGTGGCGTTCATTATTTCTTTCTGCTGTTCCGCCAGTTGCTGCACCTGGTTGCCCGCTCCCTGCTGCCCCTGACCCGGTTGCTGTTGCTGACGTTGCTCGGCGGAGGATTCGCCGGGTGGTTGCTGTCCCTGCCGGTAAATCTCGTCAAACGGCCGAACCTCCGCGAAGAACATGTCGCTCATCGTCCGCCGCGGTTGACCTTGGGCATCCGTGTCCTCTGCCCAGAAATGGTATGTCAGCAGCTGGTTCGGTTGGGCCCGCAGTTCTTCGAAGGGGAGCAGGTAGGTGACGGGCGTTTTTTCCTTGGTGGTGATCGATGTGCCAATTAATATTTCCTGAGGCGCACCGTCACCGAGTTGGTAGGTGAGGCCGACACGATTCAGTTCGTAGTCATCCCAGACCCGCGCGATCAGCTGTAGTTCCTCGATCGGAGACACCTCGACGTCGCGCGACGGAAAGGCCAGTTCCAGGTCGGCGCGACGATTTGGGGTGACGGTAATCACAAACTCCGGCGGCTGCTTGTTGACTCGCCCCGCGTCATCCTCCAAGTGCAGGAACAGATGCCGAGATGTCGTCAGCGCAAACGTGACTCGACAGGTAGCTGGATCGGCGGAATCGGGTGCCAGCTCGATGGCCTGAGCCTCTTCGTCACGCAGCTGGCGCGGACCACCGGCTTATTCAAATGGCACAACAGCGTCAGAGTAGTTCCTTCCACGGCGGTGATATGCCGCACGTCCTGGACCGTTTTCGTGCCCAAGGACGTGTATGCGGGAAAGTCGAGAACGGCGTCGGCCGTCTGGAGGGCGGGATATTCGAATACCGTTACCCGGTAGTCATCCGATGAGACCGTGGCGTAGCGGATGCGATATCGTAAGTCCTGCTCCACGGCGGGGGTGCGACCGGCGAAGACGGGGTCTTGCAGGCTCTGGTGCATCTGGATCTGCTGACCGGCAGCGCCGGTGGAATCGCTGACTTCGAGTGTGCATGCAAGAGGCAGCTGTCCGGCAAATGTGGCCAACACCAACAGGCTCGTGCCACGTTCGATCGATGTGTCGCCGGGGTCGACGGAGACGAGTGTGGTGGGGGTCGGTGGTTCCCCGTGCCGGTCCAAGCCAAAAAGTGGTGCCAGGCTGAAGGCTTTGGGTTCCAAGTTACGAAACAGGCCGACCGTCGTTGCCACGATGACGCCGGCGGCCAACAGACTGGCCAGCAGGCTGGCCAGGTACGCTTGGCGGGGCCACACCCGTCGCCAATCGTGTCGATAACCGTGAAACACCGCCTCTTGAATCACCTGCGTCTGCAGGTACCCGAAGCGGCCGCCCGGCAGTTCCGGTTGTTGTTCGATCGCGGTCAGGAGGCGGGCCTCTAATTGCGGGTACTTGCTTTCGATCCGGCGGGCGATCCAATGTGGGTCGCGACCGGCGCGCGCCGCCAGGAACAACACGCCGAGCGTGACGAGGCAGCCGATCACCACGAACGTGATGGCCTCCCCTTTCACATAGAATCCGACACTGCGATTGAGGCTGACGAGCATCACGGCGACGGTCGCGAGCACAATCCAGGCGATCGCCAACCACATCGCCGTGCGCATCCGCCGGTACCGCAACGCGACTTCATCCAACTGGCGTCGGAGTCTTCGGTCGATCATGTTCTTCCCTTGTCCCTACGTAGAGTCGGCAATTCTATTGCTCACTTGGGATAGCTTTCGAGCGGCAGTCTGCTCCCCGCGACTTCCTGCCGATCAGCCCGCTGCCGCCCGGAGGCCCAGCGGCCGGCAATGATCGTCTCGAGAATGACCAGTAGCAGCGCGGCTGCAATCAGCCATTGCCAGGCATTCTGCCGAGCCTCCAATTCCACATCGCGCAATTGTCGCAAGGCTTCCAGTTGCTCCAAGCGAGTCTCCTTCACGCCCAGCTGCACACCACGTTGTTCCAGTTGTGCGACGTCCAACGGCGCGGTTCTCGTTTCGGACAGGGAGAGGTTCACGGCACAGGTCCGTTCGTCCTCTCGGTAACGCAGTCGATAGAGCCCCGGTTGATCTGTCGCGTCGAACTGCTGCAGGCTGTTGGGCAACAGGGTGACCGACCCGTCGGGTCTTGCTACGGAAACGGCGGCATCTGCGGCTGCCTGGGGACGGGTAATCGGTTCGTTCACCTCATAGCTTCCGCCGTGAGCAGGTGCCTCACGTCGGAAAATGCCGCACAGCAACGGGACGAATTTCGACGATCGGGCGAGTTGGCTCTCGCCGGGTTCCCAGCTGGATGTGAGGAGGTAGAGCGTTCCTTTCCCGACCTGGCAGGACGCCATCGCCGTGTCACCGCTATCATATTGCACGAGCTTTTTCCAAGGGCCGTCGCGTGGGGAGAGCCACGCGACGGTATTTCCAGAAGTGTGTTTTGGAAAAGTCGTTGAAGAGCGGATTGGCGAAAGGCCTCAGCAGCGGATGTTCGAAATCAATGCTGCTCCAGAGCGCGTAATCACTCGGCTGAATGTCCTCCGTCGCACCGACGTTGGTGTCGGTCAGCGCCGCGAGAGTGGTGCCGTCGTCAGACGCCGTGAGTACGAGCAAGCCCGTTCCGCCGGCGAGCAGGAACTGGCGCAGTGGATCGCGGGCGTCCGCCTCGAGTGGCCTGGTGACGACCACCAACAGAGCCCTGGCCCGCTGCAGTTCAGCCAACGCCGCGTTGTCGGCGGTGACAATATCCACTTGCTGCCACTTGTCGTTGGTTAGTGCTCGTGCGAGATAATAAAGCATGTGTTCGGGGTCATCCTTCGCTTCGTCCCCGACGTAGAAGATGGTCCCATCGGTTCGGATGGCAGCGGCGACGTAGTAGTGGTTGTCGAAATCATGATCGTCACCCGTCAAGAGGAGCTGGCTAGGTACACTCCCCGGGCTCAAACGGGGGAGACGAACCACGCGCGACTCGCCTGGCGGGACCGATACCGCGACTGGCGGACTGAGCTCCTGCGAATCTTCCCCGGCCCAACAGACGGCGAACTGCTGAGCTGGCGAATTGGCGGCGTTGTGGACCCGCACCCGCACGCCGCGATCGCCCTCCAGCTCCTCTGGCGCATCCAATAATTGCAGGCTGGCGTTGGTCGGGCCGATCGCGTCGACGCGTCGTGCAATCACACGCACGGACGTTGGCCATTCGTATCCCTGCAACGACTCGAGCTGATTTCCCTCCTGCAGGTCTGAAATGACGAACAGTTGTTTGGACGGCACCGTCGTCTCTTGATCTTCGGCCGCATCGAGGTCATCGGCGACGTGAATCAACGCGTCTCCCAGTTGGCTGTCGGTCCAGCCAGGCTGCAGCTGGCGAAAACGGTCCCGTATCAGTTCCCGTCGCCCCTCCAGAGTGAGCGACCGAGATTCGTCGAAGCTGACGATGCACTCCGTCTGGTTGGCAAAGCAGTAAAGTGCGATGTTGTCACGCTCTCCCAGGTCGGCCAGGACACGATCGAGTTCCGTTTGCACCCCCTCCCAAATGCCGTTGCGCCGCATGCTGCCACTGGTATCGACCAGCACGGCGACAAAGCGGCCGGCGAGATCGGTCAGGTCCGCGGTGGCCGTGTGGCGGAAAAACGGTCGCGCGAAAGCCAGGGCCAGCAATCCGACGATGGCAGCACGCAACAGAAGTAGTAATAGTTGGTCAATGCGGCTACGACGCGTCAAACGCGGAGGTGTGGCCACAATGAACATGAGCGAGCTGAAGGGCTGCACGCCTTTGGGAGTGCGGCGAATGAGATGCAACAGGATCGGCAAGGAAATCGCCGCCAATCCCAAGACGTAGAGCGGTGTTAAGAAACTCATTGCGCACCCCCCCGCCGGATCGTCGATGACGACGTGCTTTGCCGGCGTGCGACCGTCCGACCGCGCCGCATCCGCGCCTGGATGAAATCGTGCAACGCCAGTTCCAGCGGTCGATCTGTCGCAAACTCGCTCAAGTCGATACCGAGTCCGCCGCAGATCTCTTGGATGATCCGAGAATGCTCCGCAAATCGCTCCAGGTACTGGCCACGGATTTCCCGCGGGTCGACGTACATGCGGCGGCCGCTCTCCAGATCTACAAACATGGACGCGTCGGGAAAAGTGAAATCGCGTTCCGCCGGATCGATCACCCGCATGATCACGACCTCGTGACCGCGTGATCGCAGGTACGAAAGGTTCTTCCGCAACTGGTCGACCGGCACGAGAAGATCGGACAGCAGCACGATCAGCCCCCGCTTGCGGACCAATTCGGCAACGTGCTCCATGGGGCGACCCAGTTCGGTCGATTCGCCCGACAAGGCGTGTTCCAGGCACGCCAGCAGGCGGTGCAGGTGTCCGGGCCGGAACCGGGCGGGAATGTACTCCGCAATCTCTTGATGAAATGTCAGCAGTCCCACCGCATCCCGCTGCGCCGCCAGAAAGTAGGCGAACGTGGCGGCGAGCGTGCGGGCATAGTCGAATTTGGTGTACGAGAGCGATCCAAACCCCATCGATCGGCTTAGATCTACTAGCAGATGGCAGCGCAGATTGGTCTCATCTTCAAACCGCTTGATATAGTACCGGTCGGTGCGAGCGTAGAGCCGCCAGTCAAGATACCGCGGATCGTCACCCGGTGTGTATTGGCGGTACTCACTGAACTCCACCGAGAATCCGTGAAAAGGACTGCGATGCAGACCGTTGAAAAACCCTTCCATCACCACTTTCGCGCGCAGCTGCAGTCCCTTGATCCGCATCAACGTGGCCGGATCAATCCAGGATAGCGATTTGCCAGCGGTGTCGTTCTGAGCGTGGTCCATCAGCTGTTATGCTCTGATTCTTCACAATCCGTAGCTGAAGCCGCCGAGGCTTCAGCTCGTCTGGCGAGACCCTGGCGGGTTCAGCTACCGTCGTTCGTAGCTGAAGCCGCCGAGGCTTCAGCTGTCTGAACCCTGGCGGGTTCAGCTACCGTCGTTCGTAGCTGAAGCCGCCGAGGCTTCAGCTGTCTGAACCCTGGCGGGTTCAGCTACCGTCGTTCGTAGCTGAAGCCGCCGAGGCTTCAGCTGTCTGAACCCTGGCGGGTTCAGCTACCGTCGTTCGTAGCTGAAGCCGCCGAGGCTTCAGCTGTCTGAACCCTGGCGGGTTCAGCTACCGTCGTTCGTAGCTGAAGCCGCCGAGGCTTCAGCCGTCTGAACCCTGGCGGGTCCAGCTACCGTCGTTCGTAGCTGAAGCCGCCGAGGCTTCAGCGTCTGAACCCTGGCGGGTTCAGCTGGGCTACGAGCGGGTTCGGGCACGGTCTCCAGCAGTCGCTCAATGACATCTTCGACCGACACCCCTTCGGCTTCGGCACGGTAGCCGACCAGAATACGGTGGCGAAACGTGGGATGAACGAGCGCTCGGATGTCCTCCAGTGTGACGTGTGCCCGCCCGTTCAACAGCGCGCGAGACTTGGCGCCCAGGACCAGGTACTGTGCGGCCCGCAAGCCGGCACCCCAGCTGATCCACTTGTTGACAAACTCTGGCGAGTCCTTTTGCCGAGGACGACTGGCGGAGGCCAAACGCACGGCGTAACGGACCAGATCTTCGGCCATCGGCACTTTCCGCACGATCTCATGGAATCGCCGTACGTCTTCACCGGTGAACAGCGGTTCGATGGGCTCGGGCTGTCCGGCGGTGGTCTGGATGACGACCGCCACTTCGTCATCTTCCGGCAGGTAGTCGATATTCACGTTGAACATGAAACGGTCGAGTTGCGCTTCGGGCAACGGGTAGGTCCCTTCCATTTCGATGGGATTCTGCGTGGCGAGGACGAAGAAAGGCTCCTCCAGCGGGTAGCGCACACCTCCGGCGGTCACCTGATGCTCTTGCATGGCTTCGAGCAGAGCGGCCTGGGTCTTGGGGGGCGTGCGGTTGATTTCATCGGCCAGGATCACGTTGGCGAAGATGGGGCCTTTGATGAACTGGAGTTCCCGACGCCCGCTGGAAGTCTCTTCCAGGATTTCGGTTCCCGTGATATCTGCCGGCATCAAGTCGGGAGTGAATTGGATACGATGGAACTTCAGGTGGAAAATCTGGGCCAGGGACCGGACCAGTAATGTTTTGGCCAGTCCGGGCGCTCCGGTAATCAGGCAGTGCCCGCCGGCAAACAGGCTGATCAGCAGCTGGGAGGTGACTTCTTTCTGCCCGATGATGACTTTGGAAAGTTCGGCATCGATCCGGTCGCGACTTTCCCGCAACTGCTCGACGACCTGCTGCTGCATTTCGAATGATTCGACTCCGGTTGGCACCATAAACAAGACACTCCCCTAATGAGTCATGGCGTACGTCACGATGTTGATTCCCATCGGGTACGCTTTCTTCTCGGAATACTCACGAAAATACCATTCCGACATGCCTTCACGTTCCCAGCCGTCACCCAGGTCCGTGTTATGGCAGATGAAGACGCACATGCGGCCGTCGTCGTCGTTGTAGGCCCGATAGTGCACTTCCTGGCGTCGGGCCGCTCGTAGCTGTAGCCGCGCTCGGCAACTCCAATGGAGGAGACCTGCGGACGCTCCTTCAGGTCGTACACGCAATGAAAGATATCGTGGCTCAGGGGAACATCGTGCCACTGGCGGTCGGGAAAGACACGACGTATTTCATTGGCGAAGTTGTGCCACTCGGCCTCGCCCCAGAAGTCATCCACCATCAGAAACCCGCCGTTGAGCAAATAGTGTCGCAGAGCCTTCACTTCATCCGCACTGAATTCGAGATAGCCAGGTTCCACAATGTAGATGAAGGGATAGTCAAACAAGCGAGGGTCGGTCAGCGTCAACACAATCGGTTCAGGATTCACCTTGATGGAGGTCAGCTGTTGCAGCCGGAAGGAGAAGTTCAGTTCGCTGTCGGGACCGTCGATGTCCCAGCGGCGATTGTACCACCCTCCGCCCCACGACTGGTACGCGATGCGGACGAACGTGAACGTGTCATCCTTGAATCCGGGCTCCACGAGCCACGATTCGACTCCCCGGCGATCGATGATCGCACCATCGTTGTCCGCGTGCCGGCGGCCGCCGCCGCCACCGCTGAGCAACACTGACACTGACCAAGATCGGCGACGATCAGCAGCAAGATGGAGACTCTGACGGCGTGCTTCATTTCTCTCCCTTTCGGTCGCCTTCGGTCTTTTTGTCTCCTGCTCCCTGGCCGGTCGGTTCTTGCCCCACGTCCGGCACCGGATCCGCTGTGCGCTTCTCCGGGCCTTCGACGATGTTCAACAGCAGCCGATGTGCGTCCCGGAAGCGTGGAGCTTCTTCCAGCGCCATCAGCACCTGGCGTTCCGCTTCACGATCCTGTCCCAGTTGAAGCAGGTGCTTCGCCAGTCGATAGTGAAGCTCTGCCGGGTCCGCCGGGTCCATTTCGAGCAGGCGCTCGATACGACTCAATGGCCGCCGGTGGATCGTTCAGTTTTTCGGCCGCCTCGCCACGAAACCGATGCGGGGCCGGTACCAATGGGTTGACAGCCAGCATGCGATCGGCGTTCCTGGCCACCGACTCCCAATCACCGTCGGCGGCGCCGAGTTCCATCAAACGCAGGTAGACACTCGTCGCATCGCTTTCCAGCTCCGCCATGTGCTCGAGCATGGCTCGCTCTTTGGCCGAGTCACCTTTTGCGCGGCTTATCGAGCGCCATGAGCTGATAGGGGTTGTCGGTACCGGCATAGTCTGGACATAGTTCGAGCAACTGCTGCACGACCTCCGTCGCTGCGTCCCAGTTTTGGGCCTCAATCAGCTGGCGGGCATAGCGACGCAGGCCATCGAAGTTGTGCGGGTGATGCTCGACCCACTTGGCCAGCTCGTCGATCGTGGCCGATGGCGGCAGATCGACTTCCTCCCAAGTCGCTGCGGGTGCGAATTGTTCGGCCCGTTGGCGGGCATACTGCTCAAACTCCTGGTCCAATGCGTCGATCGATCCGGTGTAGCGTTGCAAGGCATCGTTGATCGGCATTCCCACACCCAGGTCGGTCAAGATGCGGTTGAGCGTATCCTGCCCGTGCTTCTCCACCAGGTATTGGACGACCAGTGACGATTCGAAGTAGGCAAACTGCAGGTGGACCGCGGAAGGGGGTTCGAGAAACGCTCCACTCAACTCTGCTGACGGGTGTGAGTTCCCCGCCGAGAATCATTTTGCGATAGAGCAGGTTCATGGCCTGCCCCCACGATCCGTTGGCCACCCGCTCTTCATGGACGGAAATCCCTTCGCTCAGCCACCGGGGCATGCGATTGCGGGTCTTTTGCAGCGTGACCACGTGGCAGAATTCGTGCCACAGCACGCTTTCCAGATTGGCAGGGGTATCACCTTGCGATGCCGGACTGTTGGCGGTGATGACGCGGCCGAAGCAGACACCCAGAAACCCGTCTCCACCAGGTAGGCCGAAGGTGCGAATCGCGAAGTCCTGCTGCTGCGGAAAGATCTCGACCGTGACCGGTTCCTCGATCGGCATTTCATATTTCGCGCACAGCGTCTTCTTGGCCTCGCCCAGGAGTCTGAGCATGTGCTGGCCGTAAATGGCCGACTCGGTGGCATCCATGCGCAGCACGAAATCGTCGTTCTGCAGGGTGCGGAATTTCGCCAGGTTGGACTGCAGTCGCACCAGGTTGTGAGCCACAACATTGTACTGGTCCGCGTCGAATACCAGCTCCGCCCGCTGCCATCCCTCATCTTCTTCGCCCAGCCGCAGTAGGTCCTGTGCCAACTGGAGCTGGGCCGGCAGGAAGAACTTGTCCAGCGCGATCGCCCGGCGCTGGTACTCGGCCCCTTCGGCAAAGCGGTATTTCTGCGACAGCTTGCGTCCGATCAGGAAGTCGACTTGCGGATTCTGTGACCAGGAAGACAACGCTTGATCGTGCGCTGCCTTTTCCCCTTCTTCGTCCGCTCGCAGATGAGCCAACACGGCGCGATAGGCCCACGCCTCGGCATGGCGAGGGTTGATGTCGAGTACTTGTTGGAGGACCTTCTCGGCCTCCTCATACAGCTCCGCGTCGATATGATTGTCGACGATCAGCAACAAGGAGGAGGTGTGCCGAGGGTTTATCTTCAACGCGGCTTGCAGGCTCGCATTGGCTTGCTTGGCATCGTTCGAAACGTAGGCCCGTGCCAAGCCGAACTGAATTTCCGGGTTGTCTGGCTGCCGCTTCAACGCACTGGCAAACTCCTCGGCCGCCAAGGCAAAGTCGCTCTTGCTCAGCGCCAACTCGCCCGCCGCGATGTAGGCGTCGGCAAACTGAGGTTGGTCCTTCTTGACAGGATCATAAAACGTCTCCAATACGCGCCGCGGATCCGCACCGCGATAGGCATAATACTCGCCCAAGGTGACGCGGTTGGCGGAGTCGCTGTAGCGGTATGTCGATCGTGTGGCCAAATCGCCAATGTGCGTCAGTAGCTCCGCCGCTCGCTCCGGAAGATTATTCAGCAGCAGTACCCGGTGACCGAGCCACCGAATCCGCACGCTGTTGGGAAATTCCTGCAAGGCCGCTTCAAGTGTCTGCAGGGCGTCAGCGTAATTGCCCACCTGCAGGTCCGACTCGATCTTCAGCAGGGGCCAATCCTCGCCGTGATATCCTTCTGTAATTGTCGCGATCGTGGCTGCCGTACACTCGGTGTACTGGCCGGAATAATAGAGTCGGCGGGCGGCGGAAAGATCGATGGCCCAGGCGGCTGTCCCGGCGGTGACGACGAGAAGCATGCACAGAAACCCGTGAACTCGACCCGGCGACAACCAACGATTGCTCGGGTTCTGGCGGCCAGGACAGTTCATGAGCACGATTTCTCTCGGTGGTATCCCGAAGATTAGTGGCGTCCGAAGGGCACACGAAGAATGCGGGAAGACTTCGTGTGTTAGTTCACAGACTTGTATCGATCGAACGCAATGCCTCGCCTGGTGCCATCCGTTGCGCGGCGTAACGCGGCATTCGGGGAATTGCTGACATTCTATCGCTTGAGTCAACCCCTTGGAGACGCCATGGTTTCGCTTGGCACGGCAAGAAACTCGCACAGCAGCAAGGAGGCGGCCGAAAAAAACGAGCCAACCACGGTAATTCAGGGACTGGATGTGAAAGTAAGGAAATGGACTGCGAGGGCTGGCCATGACCGAGGATGTGGATGCAGTCTCCGAGGATAATAATCAGTCGGGCGATCTGGACGAATTGCTTCCAGGTCCGTTTGCTGACGCGGACCTCAGTTCGAGTAACGAGGATGTGAAGTCACCACCGCGTTGCCTGCGCGTCAGAAGGGACGAGGCTATGGAAGCGGCTGGACGCCACCCCTGGATCGAATCTGGCAGCAACAGCCGCGTACGCTCGGAGCCATGAGGACACGATACAGGAGTCTGAGCGCCGCTTGAACTAAGCCACCTATTGCGTCTTGCGGGGCAGGCTGATTTTGAGGCCCTTCAATGAGTCATCCACGACGCGTTCGCAAAAAAAATCGACGTACTACAGTGACCCAGGTACGAGCCGGCCACGAAACGACTCGTTGACGTAAATCCTTACTGGCCAACCGATATTGCCATTCCTGTCAGGCCGGTCTGCCCCCTGGTCCTGAGGTTCGGTAAATGGAAAGTTACGGACTGAATGATTGCATTGCCACCCACATTGACTATAATTCGACATGTCGTAGAAATCTGGGGGTGGTGCTGTCCAATTTTGCGGGCACAGGAGTCTACGGTATGAATCCAAGATCTAACATCAATGTGGCTGTGGGAGGCATGTTGCGTGGAATGCTGGCGACGCTCATCATCGTGTGCGGCTCGGTGTCCACGGTACGCGCGGATTTTTCTTTTGACCTGACCGTGGTGGCGGATTACGAGTTCGCATTTTTGAGTAACACGCCGCTGAATCCTGATGTGAAAATGACTCCGTTCATACCCTTCCAGGCGAAGGGGGTACTTACGTTCTCGCTTGACGAGGCCGCGATCAATGATCCAGGTGCCACGACGGTACCTTTCACCAGCGTGACGGGTATTTTGAATGGGGTTTCTCCTGCTGCATTTCTCCCCCATCAAATCAGCCCGAACCTCGAGTTTCTCGGCGGTAACCTGACGAACATTGTGCGGGATAGTAATGGCTTCATTACGTCTGCCACGGTCGAAGATTTATCGATGCGCTGGGAGATGACAGGAACACCTGGTGGTGGAAGTGAAGTGCGGCTCTTTACCAAAGTTGGCCTGCCGTTTAGCGGCGACGTGGACGGCTTGCCAGTGTCGCCCGGCACTGTGATTGCCGGTGCGGATCCATTCGAGGGCTATCTTGATTTGGGGGGTGGCGCCAGCTTACTGGCTGTCATCGGTCAGAATCGCACACTTACGGTCGTACCCGAACCTGGCACCTTGACTCTCTATTGCCTGGCAGCTGGCGGCTTAGCGGCTTGTGGTGCGTGGCGACGTCGACGTTATCGGTCCACCGTGCAGAAATAGCTGACGGTTCTGGACATTGTTTCCGGAGCGGTCTGGCGAGGACACGACCGCTGGTTGGAGGCAGTGCATGTGTGCCAACGCACGTCCCCATCTTCGCACCGAGTGTCACGATTCGGACGGCGAATTCGCAGGACCAGCGAGAAGTGCTGGTCCTGCGTCGTTTTCAGCAAAGGTTCGCCAAGAAACGCAGACCGGCCTAAAATCGGTCACCCATCGATCATGGCCTAAGTTTCCCACAGTCCAATTTGCCCTTTTGGTGATCCAGATATGCATTAAGCAGACCGCGTGCGGCGTGTCCCTCGGATGGTGAAACCTTACCAGCCAGAAGTAAGTCCTTGTCTTTTAGGTACTGGCCTAACGCCGTTTGTTTTCTGGGTGCCGAATTAGCCAACGCGTTGGCGGATTTGTTGAGCCCATTGCCCCGACGCACCATGCTGCCATAATGGAAAATCGTGCGTCCGCGTCGAGGTTTTTGTGCGGGATACTGGGGGGCATGACCTCGCATCCCCAGGTGATACCGAGACGCGCCGGACTTGCGGGCGTGGCACCGCTTGCCAGTTTACGGGAAGTCGTCGTCCGCAGGCAGAAACCACGAATATCGATTTTGCCAATAAACCAGCCTTTTGCCCTCGTAGCTCAGGTGGACAGAGCGGCAGTTTCCTAAACTGCAGGTCACAGGTTCGAGTCCTGTCGGGGGTACCTTCTTTCCCGCGTCCCAAGGGCCTCAGATACGGCAAGACGAGACAAACCGAGACATAGCGGAGGGTATCCACGAGGGTATCGGGGATGGCGAACAGCGAATTTGAGAAGAGATCCTCGGGAGCCTCTTCGAGAAGCTGCGGGAGCGGCCCAGCCGTGACGAGGACGGGTGGCACTATGCGACTATTGGCTGTCGGCGCCCTGTACCTCATCGTGGGCTGTGGCCAAGCGGATCGCTCCTCAATTCATGTATCCCCGGTGCCGTTACCGACTCCGTCTGAACGGGACAATAGCGTGACCCGTGGCAGCGAGGAAGAGTCGCCGCGCAGCCAGGAGGCCCACAACCGTCAAGAAATGAAGGCTTCCTTGGATTGGCGGATGATGCCAGTCGCAAGATCGGTGAACACGCTCCTGACCAGCGCTCGCCGATGTGACGGATATCACAGAAGTGCAAGTGACGACCCACGACGAGTACCTCAAATTGAGACGCCGTGTTAAGGCTGATCCGGAATACCACCGAATTACGAACAGACCCGGCCCAACCCGGCAGAGGCAGATGAAGGCCGATGTTGGACTGCCAGGCGGAGGTGGGTAGAATGGAGCCGTCGGCGGTTGCCGAGAAACGAACGAGAACAGGTCTCGGGCTTCGCAACAGCATATGAGGGCGTCACACACATCCATGAACGACTCGCAATCCCAATTACCGTCGTCCGGCCGACGCGGAATCACCACCCGACCGAAAAAAAGTTTTTCCATTTCTGGCGATGCTTCTGGCTTGCATTCCTCGTTGTCTCACTCGCCTACGCTTGGTACTGCTTCTACGTCCCCTCCAATAGCGTCGCTTGGGCTGACAACTACACTGTCGCTCAACAGCAAGCTGTCCAGTCTGGCAAGCCCATGATCCTCTTCTTCACTGGCAAGTGGTGCGTTCCCTGTCGGATAATGAAACGCAACGTTTGGGCAGATAAGCAGGTGACGGCTACCGTCAATGCAGCGTTCATCCCCGTGACGATTGACGTGGATGATCCTGACGCGGCCGCAGCGATGAGTCGTTATCGTGTCGGTGCTACGCCCAACACGATCGTCACTGATCCACAAGGGAATGTGCTCCAACAGAAACAAGGTGGAATGGGCAAAGCTGAATTCCTCGAATTGCTTAGGACGTTGAATCCATCCGCCGAAAAAGACCCGTAATGCAGAAATCACAACGCAGATGGACGGTCGGCGGACTATTACTGTACTGGTTGATCACCGAGTCTACCGGGTGGCGGAAGGTCCAGCCAAGAGCATCATGGATCGGTGCCAAACGACCGGTTTTTTTGCCACGATGTCTCGGCGAGCCGCGCGGGCGGTCAGGCCCGGTGAATCGCAAGTCAGGCCCAGCATCCTCTATTCGGCTGCCTATCGGTACACCGACCAAGCTCTCATTTGACGGAATCTTGCCAGTCGTGCTATTCTTGTTCCAGCTGTAAACAGGAGCAGACCGCATGCCAATCGAGCTTCCCCCTGGATTGGATCCCTTTGTTGAACAGGAATTTGCCACGGGACGATATGCCACCCGGGAAGAGGTAGTTGTCCAGGCACTTTGCTGGCTCCGCGACGAGCGGCAAGAAGCCGTCTCCGGTATCAAGCAGGGGCTGGATGATGTGCCGCCGGTCGAACGCAGTCGGTCGCAGAGGCATTCGCCGATATCAGGAAGGAATTCGGAGTCCGGGAAACGGAATGACATATCCGTAATTGTCACTCAGAAGGCCAAGGACGACCTGCGGCATTACTTTGCCGTCGCGGCTGAGCACGCTCCTCAGACTGCCGCTCGGTGGCTCAACCGATTTGAAGGAACTCTCCAGACGCTCTCCACCAATCCCACGCGTTGTCCGCTAGCACCAGAGAACGATCTGGTCGACCAACCGGTATACCAGTTCTTCTACGGCAAACGTATCGGGCTGGTCGGTAGCTGGCCAGTTGTGGTCCCCCTGGGATATACCCAGGGGAAACCAGGCTCAGAGTGAAGTGAGATGGACGGAAGTCGTAGCTGAGACCGCCAAGGGCTCAGCGGCAGCGGCGACAGCTGTTCCATCGCCAAACGTGTGAAGGACAAGAAGATGGGGTGACAAAAAGATAAGTCGGCAGAGGAGATCTTTTTGTCATCCGATTTTTTTGTCCTTCATCTGCCCCGTCCAAGGTCTCTGGCACCATCTCGAGATTATTCGAAATACCTTCCATTCTTGAATCGCTTGAACGGCTCCAATTTATCTCGGTCGGGCCCCGGCGGCATCTGTCGATGTCGCGGACAAGGCCTCACCAAGATCGACCGGTGACGTGGCCAGGCGAGGAGTCTCGGCAGATACCGGTGTGTCTGATCTTCTGTTCCGATGCTGAAACGCCAACGGGGTCCGCCCTATGGGCGAGACCCCGCTGTACAACAAACTTGTTCCAACCGCCGACAATTACCGCGGACTTTTTTCTTGAGCTTATGGAGTAGGCGCCGGCTTTCCGCCTGGTGCCATCTTCTGCATTTCACTGGGCATTTGGAAGTTGCCAGGGTCGGTTGTCGACTTGAAATTCGGGTCTGCCTTAGGGGCCTTCTCACCCGAACAGCCGACACTTAGCACCATCGAAAACGCCACAACGAATATTGCCATCAATTGAGCATGCGTTCACTTTCCTGTTTAGAAGTCCAGATCTTGTGCTTGAACCCCATCCTGGATGCCACAAATCGCGCACCAGGCCGCATACGTGACCGTGGTGCCAACAAATTGAACCGATCCGTCAGCGAGGGCCACGCCTTCCACACTCGGGTGAATACTGCCCGTGCTGGGCCATTCGCTATTGAGACCCCAGGCATTGATGAAACTCGGCATATAGGAGTATGGCACCTGCTTCCACCACACGGGTGTCTTTACAGTGCTGTCGTCCACCTCGTAGTAATTAAGCGATTCGGCGGGCACGCCTGAGGGGGTGGTGAATACGAAGGCTGAGCGGAACACGCCCTCGCCGCCGCCCAACCGCCTCACGCCCACCCCGTTACGCATCCAGGGATCGGACAGCGGTTTGTAGCCCGTCGAGTTGGACTCGGCCACCAGCACAGTGTGGGACGTCCCGTCCCGGAGTTTTGCCATGTTGGTGCTCTGGCCGCCGGCGAAAACGCCTTGATAGTCGGCTCCCGGCGTGAGCCCACCGCCACCACCAGGAATGACGGTCCCTGGCCACCAGTGCCAGCCTTGGCTGGCCACGTAGTGGGTGACCGCAATGCCCCAGGTTTGTTCGGGCTTGCGAAACTCAGCATCGGACGGGCAGAGTAACCCGGGTACGACCGTACCGACGATGGCCTGGGGGGCGGTCCCGTAAACGGGGAACCTCCGGTCGACGGAATCGTACAGCGGCAGTTGTTCCATGAACGGCAGGATCATTTCACACCAGGTGTGATGATAGGCACGTTGCGGGAACGGGCCTTGGCGACCATAGATGCCGTCTGGTGGAAAAGTCTTGTGTGTGTCGTGATAGTTCTGCATGGCCAATCCGAGTTGCTTGAGATTGTTTCCGCAACTCATCCTTCTCGCCGCCTCACGCGCCGCTTGGACCGCAGGCAACAAAAGGGCCACCAAAATACCAATGATAGCGATAACGACCAGCAATTCGACGAGCGTGAAGCCTCGCCATCTTCCAACGGAACGCTTCATGAAACCCTCCCGAGAATGGGGGCGTCAAACCCCGGTTTTACTCACCGGAATTGGCACCCTTTGATCAGAAAAAAAACACAGACAAAGACCCCGGCATAGGCAGAGACTCCGCCAGAGTCTTACGCCACAGACATCTGGCCACGGTGCGTGATGTTGGAGGCTGCGGCATCCTGCCACTACACTGAGAAGTCGCAGCAACTGTCGTTCGCTGCGGCATCCTGCTACTGCCCTGCGACGAGACGTCGCAGCCATGTTTGGCTGCGTGCAGGGCTCGCTTTGGGGATTACAACTTACTATCTAAGATACCCCACAACGGCGGGCGACGACAATGTCCCGCCAGCGGATCAATCTCCGCAGGGGCTCGGTTGGCCGGCCAATCGCTGCAATCCCTCCCGCCGCCACACAAGGCACGGCGCACAGGGTTGGAGCCTGGTCAGGAGGGAGTTACCCGGGTTTTCCTTCTTAACGCTGAAGTGCGAACGGGGTCCGCCCTGTGGGCGAGACCCCGTTGTACAACAGACTTGTTCAGACCGCCGACAATTACCGCGGACTTATTTCTTGAGCTTCTGGCGTAGGCGCCGCTTTCCCCTGGTGCCGTCCTGCATTTGGCTGGGGATGGTGATGTCGCCAGGGTTGGATGTCGACTTGAAATTCGGGTCCGCCTTGGGGGCCTTCTCACCCGAACAGCCACCGCCCAGCACCAGCGAAAATGCCACAACGAACAGTGCAATCAATTGACGCATTCGCTCATTTTCCTCTCTAGAATCCCAGCCTCTGTGCTTGTACCCCATCCTGGATGCCGCAAATCGCACACCAGAGCGCATAAGTGATCGTGGTGCCAACAAATTGGACCGAGCCGTCGGCCAGCACTACGCCTTCCACACTCGGGTGAATGCTGCCCGTGCCCGGCCATTCGCTATTGAGACCCCAGGCATTGATGAAGCTCGGCATATAGCTGTAGGGTGCCTGCTTGAACCAGCCGGGCGACTTTACAGCACTGTCGTCCACCTCGTAGAACCAACCTCGATTCGCGGCAATGCCCGAGAGGCCGGTGAATACGAACGCCGAGCGGAACACGCCTGTCGCCGCCGCCCAACCGCTTCACGCCCACCCCGTTACGCATCCAGGGATCGGACAGCGGTTTGTAGCCCGTCGAGTTGGACTCGGCCAGCAGCACGGTGTGGGACGTCCCGTCCCGGAGTTTTGACATGTTGGTGCTTTGCCCGCCGGCGAAAACGCCTTGATAATCGGCCCCGGCGTTGAGTCCATCGCCGCCGCCAGGAACGACAGCCCCTGGCCACCAGTGCCAGCCTTCGCTGGCCACGTAGTGCGTGACGGCAATGCCCCAGGTTTCTTCGGGCTGGCGAAATCCATCGTCGGAAGGGCAGAGTAACCCGGGCACGGCAGTGCCGACAATGGCCTGAGGAGTGGTGCCGTAAACGGGGAGTCTCCGGTCGACGGAATCGTACAGCGGCGGTTGTTCCATGAACGGCAGGATCGTTTCACACCAAGTGTGGTGATAGGCACACTGCGGAAACGGGCCTTGGCGGCCATAGATGCCGTCCGGCGGGAAGGTCTTGTGGGTGTTGTGATAGTTCTGCATGGCCAACCCGAGTTGCTTGAGATTGTTTCCGCAACTCATCCTTCTCGCGGCCTCGCGGGCCGCTTGGACCGCTGGCAGCAAGAGGGCCACCAAGATGCCGATGATGGCGATCACCACCAACAATTCGACGAGGGTGAACCCTCGCCATTTTATAACGCAACGAACGGAACGTCTCATTGACAGCGTTTCCGAAAACTCGGAGCCAAACCTCGGTCTGGCCAACCGGAATTGGCACCCATAATAAGAAATCATAATGACCAGCCGGGACCACCACTTGGACTCCCGAACAATACGACTCTAGCCGTTTAATGATACACTGGAGCTGTGTCCGATGGCAACGGCCTTGTTGCCAACGATGAGGTTCTGATGCGGCTCCCGATGGCCAAATCTGTTGCCGTGCTACGTCTTCAGCACCGGATTCCCAGGGGATCAAGGAGTGGCACGATCGCCGAGTCTCCGAGCACGTCGTTCTACCCCACGATTTCGCGACGATGCTGGAGATAATCCCAGACGACGTATCGATCGAGGTCCTTGCCGGCCGTGAAGAACACTCGGCCCGATGTTTGTTGTGCCAACCGATAGGCGAACTGCACATCTTCGCGCGACTGGAACCAGGTCGAGAGCAGGAAGATATTGATGGTGATCCCTTCGCGCTGGGCGAGGTGGCCTTCACGCAAGGTGGCATCCTCCGTCCGCTGATGAGGAGGGTAGAGGAGCAGCAGGTGCTGATCCTCAAAGTGAGCTGTCGGCAGTCCATCGGTGATCAGGATCACTTGCCGATTGGGCGTGTCTTGGGTCGCCAGAAAGCGGCGGGCCAATTGCAGGCCATGTTGAATATTGGTGAAATGCGGCGGGATATCGAACTCCGTGATCTCCGGGTCGCTCATGTCCGCGCGCAGGCGAACGATCGGGTCGGTGATCGTAACCGGCTTCGGGAGCAAGGCCGCCAATTCGCTCACGTGACGCGGTTTGGCGAATGATGCCAGTTCGATGAACTGCAGGTAATCGCCTGGATACTCCTGGCGGATCAAGCCGTCCAAGGCGAGTCCCATGCGTTTGACGTCCACGTAGAGCCCGTCGTAGCGCATCGAACCGCTCATGTCCAGCAGCACCACCGTGGCACACTTGGGCGTATTGCGCGTGTGATGGATCTCGATGTCTTCCTGCTGCATCTCGATGGGAACATGAGCTCCACCGCGCACCATCGCATTGATCATGGAACCGACGACATCCAGGTTGGCCAGTGAATCTCCGAACTCGTAGGGACGGGTCTGCTGCAGTTCGACCGCCCCTTCACCGACCACGGGGCCCTGGTGACGACCGGTCCGAGCCGCTTGCAGATCGCTGAAGATCCGCTCCAGCAGGCGACCCTGGAACAGGCGATAGGCTTTGGGGGTCAGTTCGTACCCGTGCGGGGTCTTTTCCAGTCCCTGACGCTCGGCCATCTCGCGAATGTACTCTTCGATTTGCCGGCCCAATTCGCGCAGTTGCTCCAGGTCGCCGGGATCGGCGAACTGCGACAGCTCTTGCAGGTCGATGATCCCAATCTGTGCGGTCTTGGCTGCCTCCTGAAGCTGTTTGAGCAACCGGTCGATGGCTTCGAGTTCTTCCTTGATCCGCAGTGCCTGCTCGATGGTCAGCGGAGTGCTGCCGGTAAAGGCGTATTGGGCGGCGAGTTCATCGATCTGGTACTTGTCACCCAGTCTGGCGGCCAGCTGAACAAGCTGCCGAGCGAATGTGCCTCGCTCGTCGGCCAAGCGGTACCAGAGACGCTCCAACTCATAGATCTGTTCGTCGGCAAAGGACTGAGCAAAACTTTTTTCCAGCGACGGTGGCGGCTGCATCGTGCGGCCCAGTTTGCGATACCGTTGAGCCGCTTTCTCCTGGACGGTATTGGTCTCGTAGGTGCGGAGGATTTTTTCCTTGCGCAGGCGCAGCATCTCCAACAAGGCCTCAATGCTCGGACCAAGCCCGGCGATTTGGCGCGGATCGATGTGCACGGCGCGCGCCAGTTCCTCGTCGGTCAGCTCGCGTCGGCCGCCGTAGTAGAGCATATGCTGCATGGCGCCGGAAACGAGATCCGGGGGCGGCGTGGTGGGGCTGGGGAAGTGCTTGGGATCATACTTCTGATAAGTATGAATAATCCCGCCGATCCGCCGTGTGGTATCGCGCATCCATTGTTCCTTGTTACAGCTCATACACAATCCGCCCGTTGCGCTGCGAGCGGGAGATCTGGTCGGAACTGTAGAGCCCGGCCAACACGAACTCGACACACGACGCACGCACGGCCGCGATCTTCGGAAGCGTTCACTTCGAAGGCCTTGTCCCAGGCCGGCGGCACTCGTTTCAAACGATCCGCATAACTGGCCGACGGCAGCATGTCACCCACTTCGATCTTGACGCCGCGGGCAAAGATCTCGGCAATGGTATCCAGCCCGTGGCGATCCACGTACTCGCTGAAGACCTCTTTCACGGCTTCCGCAATAATCGCGTCCAACACCTGTCGCTCGGTCATCTGATGGCTGGACATCATGTCGAGCTCGAGTTTGCCGAGCGCCGACGAGTGAAGATGTCCCAGGTCGCTGATCCGCGGGACCGCCGGGCGTTCACCCAACACGGCGGAGCGTTGTCGAGCGCTGGCCACCATCGTGCGGTAGTTGGCGATGCTGAACCGCGCACTCACCCCTGATTGCTGGTCAATGTACTTCGACCGCCGCGCCACGACGCTAATCTGTTCGATGATCTCGCGCATGAAATAGGGAACCACGACCGGCAAATCGCCGTCCAAGGCGATGGCCGCCTCCTGCTCCATGATTTCGATACCCAGCTGGCGGTCGCGCGGATAATGCGTGTGGATGACCGAACCGATGCGGTCCTTCAGTTGCGGAATGACTTTGCCGCTGCGGTTGAACGTGGTCGGGTTGGCCGAGAAAAGGATCAGTACGTCCAGGTCGAAACGGATCGGGTACCCGCGAATCTGCACATCCCGTTCTTCCAGGATGTTGAAGAGCCCGACTTGCACCAGTTCGTCCAGTTCGGGCAGTTCATTCATGGCGAAAATGCCGCGGTGCATCCGCGGGATCAAGCCGAAATGGAGGGCGTCTTCCGCCGACATGCTGGTGCCGCGAGCCAACTTGGCCGGATCGATCTCGCCAATCAAGTCGGCGAACTTGGTGCCGGGCGAGAGTCGCTCCGCATAGCGATCTTCCCGCCGCCACCAGCCGATGGGGATTTCGTTCTCGGGCAGCTCGTCAAGGAGCGTCCGGCCAGCCGACGTGATGGGGCGAAAGGGGTCCTCGTGGACCGGGATGCCGGGTACCGCAAGGTAGGGTATTTCTTCGTCCAACATGCGGGTCAACAGCCGCATGAGGCGACTCTTGGCCTGACCCTTCTCGCCCAAAAAGAGCATGTCGTGCTGGGCAATCAGGCTGATGTTGATCTCCGGAATCACCGTCTCGTCGTAGCCGATGATGCCGGGGAACAGCTCTTCGCCGGCCGTCAGCATGCGGAGAAAGTTGTCGTGAATCTCTTGTTTCACACTTTTCGATACCCAGCCACTCTCCCGCAGTTCGCGCAATGTGGCAGGTCGGACGTACGTAGTAGACATGGGGATAGGGTCCCTTTTTGCACTTGTGGGAAAGAGCTACCTCAGAGCTGCCAGGCGCAGCTGCCGGGCCGCCGCACCTGCTCGGTGTATTGTAGCGCCGAGGACTCCTGGGCCAAGCGTGACGCGGGACCCCGCGACAAGAAATGAGTCACGTGTAACCATCCGTTCGCTGCGGCGTCTGTACTGATGTAGCTAGTGAGGTAGGATGCCGGCCTGCGTCGGATTTCCAGGAGAAAGGCAATAAACATGCGAAAAATCGGAGTATTGCTGGCCCTTGCCAGCGTGATGGGCGTCGCGGCGGCGTCCTTGAACACGAACGGCAGCAACCTGACGCCCCAGGACACGACGGGGTCAGAGGGTCGCCGACCGCAAACTCGCACAGAAACCACTACAAACGGAGATGAAGTTATGTTCTGGCTCGACCAAGAACGCTAACAAAGTAGAACATGCCGGCGACGACGATTTCCAGCAGAAGGTGTTGGGGGCCAGCGAGCCGGTGCTGGTCGATTTCTACGCCGACTGGTGTGGGCCGTGCCGAATGATCGGGCCCGTGCTGGAAGAGCTGGCTCGCGAATTTCCCACGGCACGAATCGTGAAGGTCAACGTCGATCAGAGCCCACAATCTGGCCGCGACCTACGGTATCGAGTCCATTCCGGCGCTGCTGGTGTTCCACAACGGCAAGCTGGTCAATCGTCACGTGGGCCTGGCCAACAAAGCTCAACTGCAATCGATGCTCGGGCTGTAACGGATTGGCTGAGAGCTGAGGTCAGAGCAGTTGAAAAATCGTCAATGCCGAAACGTCCCGAACGCTACGGCGTTGGCTCGCTGCGAGTCAACAACTGTAGCTGAGCCCGTCGAGGGCTCAGCGGAACCCTACGTTCCCCCGTAGCTGAGCCCGCCGAGGGCTCAGCGGAACCCGGAACGCGTGCCCGCTTCATCTGAAGCCTGGGCGGCTTCAGCTACGTCGGCTCGTAGCTGAGCCCGCCGAGGGCTCAGCGGAACCCGGAACGCGTGCTCGCTTCATCTGAAGCCTGGGCGGCTTCAGCTACGTCGGCTCGTAGCTGAGCCCGCCGAGGGCTCAGCGGAACCCGGACCGCGTGCTCGCTTCATCTGAAGCCTGGGCGGCTTCAGCTACGTCGGCTCGTAGCTGAGCCCGCGGAGGGCTCAGCGGAACCCGGACCGTGTGCTCGCTTCTTCTGAAGCCTGGGCGGCTTCAGCTACGTCGGCTCGTAGCTGAGCCCGCGGAGGGCTCAGCGGAACCCTGACCGTGTGCCCGCTTCTTCTGAAGCCTGGGCGGCTTCAGCTACGTCGGCTCGTAGCTGAGCCCGCCGAGGGCTCAGCGGAACCCGGACCGCGTGCTCGACTTCGTCTGAAGCCTGGGCGGCTTCAGCTACGTCGGCGGTAGCGAGTCGCGATCCGCAGACGCCACCTCGTCGTCGGGATCGTCCGTTTCGATGAACCCCAGTCCGCAGCATGCGGCACATTCCTCGCGCGACAGCAGGAATCGGCTTTCGCCTTTGAAGTAGCAGTTCTGTCCCGTGCCGTGACACTCTTCACACGTTCTCATCATGGTCACCTCTGCTTGTCACACAGCGCGCTGACTTGATCGGACAGCGTGTTCCCATGCACTGCTCAGTGGTAGACTATATTCTACTGCCGGTGGCTACGCTCGCCAGGGCGTGGGGGCGCAGGCGAACGGCCTGCCAGTTGTGCCTCCGTCTGGCGACGGTAGCCACGGTGTGGGGGCGTGGGAACCACGCAGAGGCTCCGATGAAGAATCGTCGTAAGATGCTGCTTGCCGCTCTGGTGCCCGTGGCCTTCGCCGTCGGCTGGCTGTGCGGAGCTGTCGTTCACCGTGCATCGCTGAGCGGGATTGATGCGAAAGAGGAACAGACCGCTGAAGAACTTCGAGTAGCCAACGAAACGATCACTCGGCAGCGAATGATGCTGCGGGACGAAACCCTGAGCAGTTCCAGGCGATCGGTCGAGGAATTGTTCGGTCTTTTTCCCGCGAAGTACCCGCAAGGCGATTGGAGTCCGGCGGAAACGGTATTCGAGGATTGCTGGTTCCAGGCTCTGGATGGCATTCGGTTGCACGGGTGGTATGCTCGGCACGCGCACCCGCAAGCGGTGCTTCTCTTTCTGCACGGGAATGCGGGAAATGTCGCGGATCGCGCCGCCGTCTGCGCGTATTTGCGAGAGTATCTTAGTGCGTCAGTACTACTGTTTGACTACCGGGGTTACGGACGCAGTGAAGGCCAGCCGACCATCGAGGGCATGCTCAACGACGCGCGTGCCGCACGCGATTATCTTGCTGCCCGCGAGCGTGTTGAACCGCGCAGTGTTGTGCTGTTGGGACGGTCGTTTGGAGGTGCCCTGGCGGTCGAGCTGGCCGCTGAGGAGGGGGCGAGGGGATTAGTGCTGGAGAGTACCTTTTCGTCGCTACGCGACGTGGCAGGCGTGCATTATCCCCCGTATCTCGTCAATCTGCTGGTGGCGGATCGACTGAAATCCTCCAACCGTATTCGTGGGTATCATGGACCGCTGCTGCAAAGCCACGGGGATAGTGACCGCGTCATTCCTTTTGCCTCGGGTCAGCGGTTATTCGACAACGCAAATCAGCCCAAGACGTTTGTGCGCGTCTCCGGTGCCGATCACAATGACGCTCAGTCCCCCGACTATTATCGGCAACTGAAACAGTTCATCGCGTCGCTCTCCCCGTAGCTGAGCCCGCCGAGGGCTCAGCAGAACGTGGACCGCGTGCTGACTTCTTCTGAAGCCTGGGCGGCTTCAGCTACGTCGGCTCGTAGCTGAGCCCGCGGAGGGCTCAGCAGAATGTGGACCGCGTGCTGACTTCGTCTGAAGCCTGGGCGGCTTCAGCTACGTCGGCTCGTAGCTGAGCCCGCGGAGGGCTCAGCAGAACGTGGACCGCGTGCTGACTTCGTTCTGAAGCCTGGGCGGCTTCAGCTACGTCGGCTCGTAGCTGAGCCCGCGGAGGGCTCAGCAGAATGTGGACCGCGTGCTGACTTCGTCTGAAGCCTGGGCGGCTTCAGCTACGTCGGCTCGTAGCTGAGCCCGCCGAGGGCTCAGCAGAATGTGGACCGCGTGCTGACTTCTTCGGAAGCCTGGGCGGCTTCAGCTACGTCGGCTCGTAGCTGAGCCCGCGGAGGGCTCAGCAGAATGTGGACCGCGTGCTGACTTCGTCTGAAGCCTGGGCGGCTTCAGCTACGCGTGCTCGTAGCTGAGCCCGCCGAGGGCTCAGCAGAACGTGGACCGCGTGCTGACTTCTTCTGAAGCCTGGGCGGCTTCAGCTACGTCGGCTCGTAGCTGAGCCCGCCGAGGGCTCAGCAGAATGTGGACCGCGTGCTCGACTTCGTCGGAAGCCTGGGCGGCTTCAGCTACGTCGGCTTGTAGCTGAGCCCGCCGAGGGCTCAGCAAAGTGGGTGAAAGCGTTCCGGGCGACTGAAGCCTGTAGTGGGGTGGAACGTGAACATTGTGAACCATTTTCTCGCGACCAACGGGAGCGGGTTGGCGGAGCGGTAGCTTGAAATTGGTTCGAGGCACTGCCTCGTTAGCGACTCTCTTTGGCGACCGCCTGTTTGGCCTTCTCCAACACGCTATCCAGGCTCACCGGCACGCCCCCCTGGCGTTTGCTTTCGTCGGCGGCCTGCATGAAGGCGTAGATTTCGAGCGTCTGCTCGGCCGACACGGGAGGTTGGCCGGTGCGGAAGAAGCGGACGATTTCGATGAGCAGGTACTCGTAGCCGCCGAATTGGCCGGAGGGGGCAATGCCTTGGTCACCGAATACCGTGGCGCCGAAACCGACTCGGCCCTGCAAGATGCCGCGATAAGTGCCCAACCTTCCATCCTTCCACACGCCGGCGGCCAGGTCGGCTGTCGGGGTCTTCACGCGGGTGACACTCTGGCAACCGGGTCCCATGATGGTGAACAGCAGTTCGCTGCCATGGATGCCATAGTAGAACAGATCGGGATGGCTTGGTTCCAGCGGAGCATTGGAACTGTAGGCGTCACAGCCGAGTACCTTGCCCACTCGCGGATCGTTTGGCATGCCGGCGATATCCCGGACTGTAACGCAGCGATGAACTGGAGAAGCACGGAGTTCCGCTGGTCCGAGCCAACTCGAAGATGCGCACCACATCCTCCAGCGACGCGGCCACCGGTTTGTCGACGAAGACTGGTTTGTGAGCGGCAAACACGGGTTTGATTTGGGCCAGGTGAGGCCGGCCGTCGATGCTCAACAGCAAGACCGCGTCGACTTTCGGCAGCAGTTGCTCCACCGTTTCGACAATCTCGACCCCCATGTCACGCATCGCTTGCGTGTTCTGTTGGATGTTGTCCGCGCTGAACGGAATGTCCGGACTGAATGCCGCGACCGCGGCGACCACCTTCATCTCGTTAATCGGGGCGGGGGACTTCGGATCAGTGATAATCTTGGTCCAGGGTACCGCGTGCGCGTCCAAACCAATGATCCCCACGCGGATCGGTGTCTCCGGTGCCGAGTCCTGAGCCGACGCGGGCAAACCGGCGAAACAGACGAGCACAATCAACATTCGCAGCGCAAGTGAAGCAGACATGAAGTACTCTCCCAGATGTAATGGTCGGATTGTCCGTCATTCGAATTTGTTTCGTTATTGGTGCTTCGGATTTCCCGCCCACCGAGCGCCCGAGCGTCGCGCAAGTCTACGTAGCGGCATCCATTCCCTACCAGGGGGGCAGGCAGAGCGTACCGCCTTCCAGGTGAATGACGCTGCCATTGATGAATCCGGCCTCATCGGTCAGCAAGAAACCAACGGCGTGTGCGACGTCGATGGGCTGGCCCATGCGTTGGACCGGGATTTTCTTGGCGACCTGTGCGTAGAGGACATCTTTGGGAGTATCCCAGCCGGCGCACGAATCGGCCAGCATGGGCGTGTCGATCGTGCCCGGACTGACGGCCACGAACCGCACGCCGTGCGGGCTGTGGTCGGTGGTGAGGGATCGCATCAGGGCGACCACGGCCGCCTTCGACGCACAATAGACCCCATGAGCTGGAAACCCGATCTCCGCGGCCACGGACGTGGTGAAGCAGATGACTCCTTTTCCCTGACGTTCCATGATCGGGATCGCGTACTTGGCGACGAGTACGGGCCCGAGCAGATTCACGTTGATCAGGGTATGGAAGTCTTCGAGTGTGATGTCGGTGATCTTCTGGTTGCGCAGCACACCGGCGTTGGCGTGCACGCAATCGAGTCGGCCGAATTGCTGGACGGCCCGCTCGATGGCGGCTTTCACATCGGCCTCCTGGCTTGTGTCGCCGTAGTGGAACAGGCAGGCTAATCCTTCATCGCTCAGTTGCCGTGCCAACGCCGTTCCGGCTTCCTGCTGAATGGACATCGTAACGACCTTGGCGCCATGACGGGCAAACAGTTGGGTGCAAGCCTCTCCGATACCGGAGGTGCCGCCCGTAATGAGAATGACTTTGTCTTGGAGGTGCATGGTTGGTCTCCTTCTGTCGCTGCTGCGATCGATCTGAGCCGGAATCAAAGCGGGGAGACGTCTTTCATGTCGGTGCTTTGCTATCCTTGGTAGCCGGACCGTTGTCGCCGTTGGCGGCCCGATTGCCGGAACTCAACGGCTTCGTCGATCAAGCGGCGGATGTCGTAGCGGGGGCGATAACCGAGCACATAGCGTGCTTTGGTGGTGTCAATGCAGAAGTCCCGTCCCACCGGGTCGACCAATTCGAGCACGTCGATCTCCAGTTGTTGGGCCACATACTGGGCCGCTTTCACGTAATTGAACGGATCGGTCATCGCGATCATGAAGGTCTCGCCTTCCACGCCGTCGCGCTCAAGCGCCAGCAGGAACGCCTGAACACAGTCTTCCACGGCGACGATGTGCCGCAGCATGGGGCGGCCGTCAGGGTGACGCAGGGCGACGGCCGCGTCTGCTCCGGACGCGGCGTGACGGCGTTGCTGGTCGTCCATCAATTCGTGCCACACGGGAATGCCAAAGTTGTCGCCGGCGACGGTGAGATGGTTAAGAATGTCGTCTTCGGCATGGATCCAGGAGATGCGCAGGCAGACGGTGGGCACGCCGGCCTGGTGAAAGTACTGCTGGAACATCGCCTCTTCGAGTACCTTGGAGAGCGCGTAGTAGCCCGGATAGGCGGCCACCGGCATGTCCTCGCGGATCGGGACCGGCTGCGGGTTGAAATAGATCCCGTTGACCGCGTCGCCGCTGGCCAGGATCACGCGCCGGGGCGCCTTGGTACGCATGGCCGCATCGAGCAAGTTGAACGTTCCCTGGAGACTGACCTTGATCAAGCGCGTCTCGGTCTTCCTTGCACGTGGCAAGGTGGATCACCGCATCGCTGCCCGATACCAGTTCTTCCATCAAGCCCGCGTCGGCCACGTCACCCGATACTTCCTCGACACCCGGGATACCGACTCCGTAGCGATGACGCAGCGCACGGACTTGGTAGCCGGTCTGCAGCAATGCTTCGCACAAGGGGGTCCCCAGTTTCCCGCTGGCCCCGGTTACCAGTACACGTTGGATGGAGCTTGGCATAGCGATTACCTCAGATGATCGTCACCCGCACTCGGCGATGACTCGTTCGTTTCCGGGTACTCCATGAACTCCACGACGCCGCCGTCGGGCGTTTGATAGAAACCGACCACGGCGATCCCCGCATCGAAGGGCTCGAGCAGCACCTGAAGACCTTTGGCGGCTTCGCGGATGTTGTCGACGCGATAGGCGACGTGGGGCAGTTCTCGCACCGGTCCCGTCACCGGACTGTCCGGCTCGAATCGCAGCCATTCGATATGGAACGGGTTCTCGCGAAAATCGGTGACCCAGACCTTGGTCGCCGCCACGTAGATTTCGTCGTCGTGTTTGTCCTGCGTGATGATTCCGATGTGATCAAATTGCATGGCAGCGAACTCCAGGTGATTCAGAAGAAGAATATCTGGCCGGACTTGGACGACTCCTCGGCACCGGCCAGCAAGGCAACGGCGTCCCGCGATTGCTGCGGCGTAATGCGATCGGGGCGACGACCCGCCGCCACGCACTGGGCGAAGTACTGCAACTCGGCGCGGAGAATGCCAAACCGCTGGCCAAAGACGTTGGGCCAGTAGAGCGTGTCGGGCAGATGATTCCCGGTGGCATCGTGGATTTCCAGCCCCGCCTCGCCGCAGTTGATATAGAGGGCTCCCTCGGTGCCAATCACCTCCATGCGGGCATCAATCTGGTATGGCGTGCTCTCCGGGAGGTGCCAGATCGATTCAATCACCGCGATCGCGCCGCTATCCAAGCGAGCCATGGCCCAGCCACCGTCCGGATACTTGTTGCGCCCCGGGTGGATCTCTTGCGCATAGATGCTGACCGGTCGGGCCTGGCTGAACCACAACATCAGGTCGCCATCGTGAATCCCGTCGCCCATCAGCGCGGAGATACTGTCGAGTACCATTCGGCCGATCGTCACGGACAGGTTGCGGCGGGCATGCATCGAGACGATCTGGCCGATCCGTCCTTCGTCGATCGCCTGCTTGGCCAACGCCACTCGCGGATCGAACCGGCAGATATGCCCGACCATGAAGGAGCCAGTCGGCCACTTCGGCCGCCGCCAGGATCTGATCGCAGTCGGCCGGCGTGGGGGCCATCGGTTTTTCCAGGAAGACGTGTTTCCCGCTCCGCAACGCATCGATGGCGATGTCGCGATGGTCGTTAATGTGCGTAGTGATGCCGACCACGTCGATGTCCGGGTCGGCCAGCAGGTCGTGATAGTCGGTGTAGCGCCGCGGGACGTGAAAGCGGTCGGCTACCTCCGCCAGTCGCTGCGGGCGGCGCGTGCAGAGTGCCGCCAATTCGATCCCCGTGGTCGTCGAGAGAACCTCGGCATGGACTTCCCCGAACCATCCCAACCCGATGATGCCCCAGCGAATGTTCTGCATTCCATGTCCCTCCTCGTTCAAGCGAACAATTGTCTCATCTTGGCCGCTGTATCGCGTGCCAGATCCATGTCCGGCAGCACCATGTCGGGAAGTCGGCAGAACGGTAGCATCTCGGCGGTGATCGGACCGGCGTAGTCGATCTTCTTCAGCGCCGCTTTGACCGCCGCGAAGTCCACGTCCCCCTGCAGAAGATCGTCGCCAAACCCGTGCAGCACGCCACCACAGTCTTCCCGTTTGAAATTCTTGACGTGCACGGCGGCGATGCGCGGGCCCAGAATCTCAATCCAGTCTTGTGGATATCCGTTGATGACCACGTTGCCGACGTCGAAATAGCAGCCGATGTTGGGACTGGCAAACTGGTCGACAAACGTCCGGAACTCGACCGGGCCGACCAGGAACCTGTTCCAGACATTTTCCAGCGCGAGTGTCACGTTGTGGTCGACTGCGCAGGGAAGCAGTTCGCGCAACGATGCCGTCGCGTTGTCCCAGACTTGTTGGTATGGAGTGCGGGGAAACGAGGGGTCCCAGGGCACGTCGACCGCTCCGGGGATCACCAGGATCGTCTCGATCCCCAATGCATGCGCGATCTCGACGTACTTGCGCGTGAACTGGACCGCCGCCTTGCGCTGGGCCGGATCGGCGGACGACAACGAGCACGTCCAATAGTTACCGCTCACCATGGTCGCCAGGGAAACGCCCAGTTGCTGGGCGTCCGCGCGAATCTGCTGGCAGGCGGCACGCGTGGTATCGGGGGTCAGTTCACCCGCACCAAACGCCAGCTCCAAGCCCGTCGTATCCGCAGGCCTTGGCATCTTCCAACGCCTGGCGGATCGGTTTTTGGCCCTCGAAGCCACCAATGGTCCAATAGGTGATCTGCAGGAGGTTCGACATCGCTACAGGCTCCTCTCTTTGGCTGCTGTCGTTGAGGCATCGACTCACGTCGCGCTTGAGTATCTGCGTTATCTCGCTAATGTGCCAGAGTCGTCGATCATACCAGTCGGCGGCGTAATAATAAATCAGGTGAGCTTTTTCCGGCGTGAAAAGAAGAATAGGGAGGATGCCGATTGACATGCCCCGGGCAGACGACAGAAAATGACGCTATTCATGGCTGACGTTGCGAGGCGCTGTGCCTGGCAACGAGCACGCTCGTGCAGGAAGACGAATTGCACGAAGGGACGCACCACAATAAGTTACCAAATTGCGTGGGATAGGCTTCCAACCCGTCGGCAGAAGAGACGCAGAAACGATAGGCTGGAAGCCTATCGCACAACGCACACTGCCCTGGTCTGTTGTTGCGCACTCTCTTTGAGTGTTAGTCGGTAGCAGCTGTGCGGTCTGCGCGGATGTTGTGGAACGGAATTTCCACTCTGCGTCGAGGGAAACAAAGAACGATGGGCGCTGCACAAACGGAATGAATTCCGTTCTACTGAAGGAGATGCAGGTTATGACGGTAAAAGTCGGCATCATCGGGATGGGATTCATGGGCCGGATGCACTTGTCGGCCTATCTGAAGTTGCCCCAGGTCAAAGTCGTCGCGTTTGCAGACATCGATGCGGACAAACGGGCAGGCAATATGGCTGGCGCCGGTAACCTGGGCGATACAGGCTTCCAGTCAGACGTCGAGTCGTTCGACCGAGTTTACGACTGCGGGTTCAAGTTGATCGAGGATCCAGAGATCGATTTGGTCGATATCTGTGTGCCGACCTGCGACCACAAAGACCTGTTCGTCGCCGCGGTCAAGGCCGACAAAAACGTCTCTGTCGGAGAAACCGATGGCGGTCGAGCCGGCAGATGTAGCGGCGATTGTCGCTGCCGGCAAG
Source organism: uncultured Planctomycetota bacterium (assembly GCA_963700515.1). GTDB lineage: Bacteria > Planctomycetota > Planctomycetia > Pirellulales > Pirellulaceae > JAJRVM01. The sequence goes on from CAVOXY010000027.1 coordinate 83,205, forward strand.
ACGGCCAAGCAAGTCGTCATGATTGCCCAGTGTATTCGCTTTTGGCCGGCATACGTGCTGCTGAAGGAACATGTGCAGTCGAAGAAGCTCGGGAAGTGTAAGAGTCTTCTGTTGCGCCGTCAGGGGGGAAAGGGTTGTGGAGCCCCTGGTATCTTCAGGCGGCGATCTCGGGTGGCGCGATCTACGATCTGCACGTCCACGATACCGACTACGTGAATTTTCTCTTCGGCAAACCCTCGGCCGTCAGTTCGGTAGGGTCGGTCGGTGGAACAACCGACCGAGGTGTCGATCATGTCGTGACCAACTATTACTATCCCAAGAACAAAGTCGAGGCGGTGACGGCCATCGGCGCTTGGCATCAGCACAAGACGTGGCCCTTCTTCATGGGCTACACCGCGGTGTTTGAACATGGCACGCTCGACTTCGACATCCAACGCCCGCAGCCCGTCATGTTGTACACGGACGATGCGGCCGAAGAAGTGTCTGTCGCGACGACCGATGGATGGTTCGAGGAAATCAAGTACATGGTCGAATGTGTCGCCGAAGGGAAGAAACCACTGCTCAATACGATTGAATCGACCGAAACGACCATGAAGATCGTGCAGGCGGAACAGCGTTCGATCAAGAGCGGACAAGTGGAAGCGGTTGTGTAGTGGAGGAGTGGGAGTGGGAGTGATGGAGTGGGGAGTGATGGATGCGGAGAAGCTTCAACGCTCGTCGCACTACTCCAATCCTCCAGTCCTCCAATCCTCCACCATCCTCCCGTCCTCCCCCGCTCAACGTCGCTTAAGCCGCGCGGCGATGTCGACTGGGAAGGGAGGCGGCTCGAGTTGCAGGGTGCCGCCGGACGCGGTGGCTTCACCGCTTGCCACGCAGCGCCCTTCCAGCGTGTCCCACCACTCGACCGACCAGGTTCCATCGTCCACTCCCAGCAGCGTGACGTTTGTCCCGGAGACCGGTGTGGGGCTTTCGTCCAGGGCTCCCTCCGGCCAGTCGCACGCGCGGCTGAGCAACCAGACGAGCGCTTCGTCGCGGGCGGCTATGCCGTACGCTATGACGGGCCTCTGGTTGTCGTGATCACCGGCCCAGCGTGCTGGCTGCCAGTCCGCTCGGCCCATCCCCGTTCCTTGTAGAAACGCGGCGAGTGCCGACCAATGGCGGTAGAGGTTGCCGGTGTGGATATTCTCCCACCACCAGGTCATGTCGGTGCCGGCAGCACCGGCCATCGCCCCGCTCCAGATCGCCTGATGCAAGGCGCGGAAATGAGGATCGGTGTCGGATTTCCAGCCTCGCCAATCGGTTCCATATTCACTGACAAAAAACGGCTTGTGATACTTCTCGAAGAAGCTGGAGGCCATGTTGGCGGTCATGCGCGCCGGGTGTTTTTCGTTGTACGAGTGGTATTGGGCGAAGTCCATTTCCGGCATTGCGTACAGGTCCGCCACGCTGGCTCCCTCCCGTGAAACTTGACGAGATAAGGTGTTTAGTCGGATCGATTTGGCGCAGGTAGCGGCCCATGTCGCGATGCCAGGCCATGACATCATCGTGTTTCAGGTAGGCGTACTCGTTGTCGATCTCGTTGAAGAATTCCCAGGCCAGCAGATTTGGGAAGGCCGACCAGCGTGCCACCATGTAGCGGAGCCGTTTCTGATAGAGCTGTCGGGCCACTTCGTCGGTGAAGAAATCGTTCTGCGTCTGGCACGGTCCACCATTTTCGGCGTTGTAGGGGTGTCGTGGCCAGAAGTTGTTCCCGCCCCAGTAATCTGGCTTGACCTCGAAGATACCGTGATAGTCGAGACAGAGCATCACATAGATGCCGCGACGTTGTGCCTCGGCCAGCACTTGATCGAGCCGCCAGGCGTTGTCCAGGCGGTAGACGAGTCTGTCGCCGCGATCCCATTGGATGCCAAACGCCTGGTGCCACATCCAGATCCGGATGTAATTGATGCCGGCCTGTTGGTAGGCGGCGAGCCAGTCATCGTAGTCGTAGGTGCCACGACTTCCGTGCCAACAGGCGCATAACCCGTTCAAGAAAAGCGGTGTGCCATCGTCCAGTTGGAAGTATCGTTTCCCCCGCGGCTCGACGCGCACCAGCCCCTGCCGTTTTCCCGCTACTACATCAATCGCGATCTCACCGCGGGCCACCGTCTGTCCGCTGACGGTGGCGGTTACGCTCAGCGCATGACGACCTGCGACGACGGGCAGCCAGCGGATGCGCCAATCCCCTTCACCTCGCGGCGTGAGCGTTTCGCGGCGGCCGTCCAGGCTCCGGTCAAAATTGCGGTAGAAGAATCCCGGTACGCGGACCTGCGTCCCCGAGGGATCGGTGGCCACCAGGTCCAAGGCGATCGACTCCGGGTCGAATGGGTTGGCCGCCGGAGGCATGCCAGCCACGAAGATTTCTACTCGCTCGTATGCTTCCGGAGCACTCTTGTCCGCGCTGAGTGTGAGGGTTCCCGGAAGATCCTGAGAGGAATAAGCGGAAGCGGGCAAGATGATCGCCGGAAGGACGAACAGGAGTAGAGCGAGCCGAGGCAAGGGGAGGGTAGTCATAGTGTCGTCGCGATTCGGGAGGGGCTAAGTCTTAATCAGCGTCACGAAACCGAGGATACCGTGCCCCGGACGCCACGTCCAGAACGCCGGCGGCACTCTCTTCGCTATGATATGGCCGATATGAGAATGGAACGAACGTGCCGTTTCGTCATGAGAGGATGAAGAAAGGACACCGCCATGGGCCTGTACCCGCTGTCGCGATTGCTGTTTCTGTTTACCAGCTTAGGGAGTGCGGGGATCTATTTCTTGGCACTCGTCTGTGTCGTGGCCTGGCCACAAGTGCGCGGCCGAGGGCTATTCCTGATTGCTCTAAGCCTGAAATGCGTGGTCGCGTCCATGTATCTGCTTGCGAACCTTCTTCAGGTCGTCTGGGGTGGGGGGATGCATGTGGTCGACGTCGATGTGATTGGATTTGGCTATATGGCGCTCTCCGCCGTCAGTCTGGCAGCGGACGCGACGCTGGCCGCCGCCTTCCTCAACCTCGGTCATGTGTTTCGGCTCATGCAACGCAACAGTGATGTCAAAACGCCTCCGATGGAAGGAGGGTGAGGGGACTTGGGAACCATGCCCAGACGTTCCACTCCAGCGTCGTCACAGACTGTTAGCGCAAAATCGATTCCGCGTCGAAAATACGATGTGCGTTCCTCTCTTCGGTTTCCGCTGGGTTTATCCCAGCGGGACCACAACTGTCCCGCTACCCACGACGCACACCCTCTTCGGTTTCCGTTGGGTTTATCCCAGCGGGACCACAACTGTCCCGCTACCCACGACGCACACTCTCTTCGGTTTCCGTTGGGTTTATCCCAGCGGGACCACAACTGTCCCGCTACCCACGGCGCACACTCTCTTCGGTTTCCGTTGGGTTTATCCCAGCGGGACCACAACTGTCCCGCTACCCACGGCGCACACTCTCTTCGGTTTCCGTTGGGTTTATCCCAGCGGGACCACAACTGTCCCGCTACCCACGACGCACACTCTCTTCGGTTTCCGTTGGGTTTATCCCAGCGGGACCACAACTGTCCCGCTACCCACGACGCACACCCTCTCTCGGTTTCCGTTGGGTTTATCCCAGCGGGACCACAACTGTCCCGCTACCCACGACGCACACTCTCTTCGGTTTCCGTTGGGTTTATCCCAGCGGGACCACAACTGTTCCGCTACCCACGACGCACACCCTCTTCGGTTTCCGTTGGGTTTATCCCAGCGGGACCACAACTGTCCCGCTACCCACGGCGCACACTCTCTTCGGTTTCCGTTGGGTTTATCCCAGCGGGACCACAACTGTCCCGCTACCCACGACGCACACCCTCTCTGGTTTCCGCTGGGTTTATCCCAGCGGGACCACAACTGGTCCGCTACAGCCAACCGGGCCAACACCGCCGGCGGCCGAGGGGATCGGTAGCCATTCCGTCGGCATTTTGTCGAGGCCGTAACAGAGCCGCGTCGGGCATCGTGCCTCGTGCTCACGCGCGAGGCCAACCGCGATTGATTTCGGTTGGCCGGCGCGGCGGTTTGACCCGATGTCCTGGACTCGACCGATGAGGGTGTTGGTGTGACGGCAGCGGACCAGTCGTTCCCCAACCGGCGCGGGGCCGGCGGAGGGAGGAAGGGCTGAGTTCGATTGTGAACAGTGTGCAAACTACCTCAGCCAAGGGCTTATCGATTTATCCACGGATAATGCGGAATTGCTGGCGTGCGACACGACTGCGATGTTACATCCGGTGACTGCAGCTACGGAGTCTTGATGCCTTCCTTGGCTTTCCAACCGATTATCTGTGCTTGCAGCGCCTTGGCCGTGGCATTGTCCGGTTCACGAGCAAGGACTTGATCGAGCGTCCTGTGCGCATTATCCAGCTTGTTGTGTTCAAGGTAGTTCTTGGCCACCGTGAGCAGCCACTGCGTATCGTCTTCGTACTGATCCAATACTTGCCAGATGATCGACTGGGCCAAACCTTCATCACCAGCCGTAATCGCGATGTTCAGCAACAGGTCTGACTGAAATGGGGGTGACGGTCCCAGGCGGACGCGCCGTCGCACATATTCGACGGCCCGCCTCAAGCAGGCCGGATCCTGGTTGGCTTCCCAATACTCAATATTTGCAGCAGCAGCGGCCAGCATCGGCGCTTCTCGGTTGACGCCAGGAATGATCGCCGGCGCTTCGGCAGCTGCCACAAATGCTTGCTCGGCCTCCGCGTATCGACTCGCGTCGGACAGCAGACTCCCCCGCATCATATAGAGTGTTCCCTCGGGATGCCGCTTCACTGCCTGTTCCAAACGATCAATGTACTGCGATGTGCCGGTACCGAGCAAAGCCACCATGTTGGTTGGCGAGAGTTCGAATAGCGGAGTATAGGCTTGGCGATAAGCTCGTGGCAGACTATTTGTGGCGGATACAAGACTTGCGTGTTTTTCTCCCGCGGTGCTATAAACTTTGCGAACGGCCATCGCCAGCGACACGAGATTCCACATCATCTTGACGCGGTTCTGTTTGCTCAAATCCAGGTGGTTGAAATTGTCGCAGAACCCCTGGAGGTTGGTTAGCGCGCCGGAAAACCAGAGCCTTGGTCTCGTCGTCAAGACCCTTGCCCACCTTTTCCATTTGCCGCGCTACTTCCTCCGTATTGCTCTCCGCCGCCGCCAGTACGGCCATCCAGAGTGCGAACCCGGCGTCATCGGGAAACAGAGTCTCCGCGACCTGGGCACGCTGTCGAGCCTCGTGTCCCTGGCCCGACAATACAAGAGCGGCAACCAACATCATCGTAGCATCATAATGGTATGGGTCGCGTGCCACGGCCTGCCCCAGCAGTTCAACACATTCAGGGGTCGTCTCCGCCAGGATCGCTCGTGCATAGAGTTCGTCGATCGGTGGCAGGCCGGCTTCAATTGCCTGCTGAGTCAATTCGATCGACCGCTCTGACCGACCCTGAAATCGCGCCACGTCTCCTTGCATAAGTAGAACTGTGCCGCGGTGGTTCGCAGATTCAATTTGCTCCGCCAGTTTCTCAACGGCCTCAATCCACTCGGGTATCTCTCCCAGCGAACGGAGCGCACGTGCCTGTTCAATGGCCAGTAAAATCGGGTCAGAGTGTCCCGTGTCGTTTGCCTTCTGAAGAGACTTGATAACGCCTCGCCAATCGCCGCGCTGCCTGGCGGTTTGTGCTTCTTGATAGTTCAGATTCGCTTGCGTACGGCGTGACGCTTCCAACGCACGCTTCTTCTCCATGGCCTCAATTGTTCTGTTCTGACGCTCAATTTCCGCCGTGTGCACCGCGGACAAATAGAAATAGGCTGAAGTCGGTCCGCCGATGGCGACCGCCAAGCTCAGAATGACGGCCAACAGCCCGACAAACGCTAGGGCGGGGCTACGCCGCGCCCAATACCGCAGTCGTTCAACTCGCCCCACGGGTCGGGCCGTGACCGGACGCAGGTCGAGGAATCGCTGCAAGTCATCGGCCAGCTCGCTCGATGAAGAGTACCGTCTGTCCGGTTCCTTCTGCAGGCATTTCAGGCAGATCGCCTGCAGATCGACATGCACGTCGCACCCTGGTGCAGCACAGACACTGCCAAACGGGTCGTTATCTTCTGCCGCCTGTTTGGGTGGGGCTCCCGTCAGCAATGCCAACAGGGTGGCACCAAGCCCGAATATATCGCTCTGCACCGTTGCGCTGCCGGCCCGGAACGCCTGTTCCGGTGCCATGAACCCAAGCGTGCCGGCCCGATAATCAGCCGGGATCTCCTGGTCGGTCGATTCCTGCAGCACCTTGGCCAATCCGAAATCGGTGACGCGGGCCGTGTCAGTAGCTTGATCGACGATGATATTGTCTGGTTTTACATCGCGATGAATGAAGCCGCGATTGTGAGCGTATGCCAACCCTTGGCTCGCTTGCATCACATATTTTGCGGCTCTTCTCCACTGCTCACGCTGGGAATCACTCATCGCCGCCGTAACTGCTGGCGTCTCGGTCTTGCTTCGCGCGGAAGGCTGTTTCGTGGCATCGTCACGTGACGTATCGAGTTGGTCGTCCGGCGTATCACCTTGAGCCACCGTCGGCTGGTAACCCTGCAGGATGTACAGCGGGCTACGCCCCTCGACGTACTGCATCGTGTAGTAGAGTCGACCGTCCTCCTCGCCGGCGTGATACAGTGGCACGATGTTTGGGTGTTCCAATTGTGCTGCCGTTTCGATTTCGGTGCGAAATCGCCGGACAGTGCGAGCCCGCTCTTCCGGCGACTTGTGAGCGAAAAGCTGTGGCTTGATCAGTTTGAGTGCCACGATCCGCCGCGGGTAGTTCTCCTCTGCCTTCCACACCTGCCCCATGCCACCCGCGCCGATTTTCTGCAGCAGTGTGTAACCGCCAAAGGGCGTGCCGCAGTCGAGTTCGTCTCGTTGCCGTTGTGCTGCCGGAACGTCGCCCAACTGAACTTCTCGGCGAGCGTCGCCAGCGTCTCCGGGCTCACCCTGCGGCGCCGTGTCCGACCCTTGAGGAGTTTCTTCGTTATGCATGGGTGTCGAGCTGAGCGACTGAGATTGCAGATGACTGTACCCGGTTCTACGATGACGAAAGTTTGCGTGAGTGGAATTCTATCACACTGCGAGATATGACTTCCACACAGCCCAGAGAATTTCTCTCATCTGAAACGCACCCCACCACCGCCCCTGGTGAGGACTGTCTGCTGCTGACAGTCGCAACGTCACCGAGAACCCGCCTCACCGCTGCCAACCTGATCCGTCCCACCGAGCCAAACGCCCCCATCAGCAGTCCACGCCGAGACGCTGCGCCTCCCTTTCAGTAGCGCGGAGCCAAGTCGCTGATTCTTCTGGACCACTGCCCTCGTGGCGGAATTCGGTCGGCAAGTGTGATATACTGCCTACAACTGGCTCTGTCTGTATCGTTCAAGTTCGGAGAGTCGTCATGCTGAGACTAATCTGTGGTATCGCGGTCCTTCTCGGATACGTCTATTGTTGCCCAGGCCAGCAAGATCAACCCTTTGAACGAAAGAACGTCAAAGTGCGTGATGGGATTGAACTGGCCTACATAGAGGCTGGCGAAGGAACGCCCGTGGTCTTCATTCACGGCACGCTCGGTGACTTATATATGTGGACCGACTTTGTTCGGGAATTCAGCAAAGACTATCGAGCGATTGCCTACAGTCGTCGGTACAACTATCCGAATGAGAACGCCGTACAGAAAGACCACTCCACGGCGGTGGAAGGTGAAGATCTGGCAGCATTTATCAAGACACTCCAGCTGCCAAAGGTTCATATTGTTGGCTTCTCCTATGGTGGTTACACCGCTCTGCATCTTGCGGTGAATCACCCAGAGCTAGTTCGCACTTTGACATTGGCGGAACCGCCGTTGATTCCATGGATTGAGAATCTTCGCGGTGCTCGGGGAGAAGAAGCCAAGCAGCTGGTGGCTCGGATATACAACGAGTTCCGCATTCCGGCTCGTCAAGCTATTAAGAACGGAAAGGTCGACGAAGCCGTTGAGATATTTATTGACCATGTGATTAACGAAGGCGCATACAAGCTACTTGATCCAGCGGTCAAGAACGTGCTTAATCGCAATGTACGCGAATTCGTCGCGGAGGTAACGTCGGCCAATATGTTCGCGCCTCTGACGCGAAGGCAAGTGGAACAAATCACGGCACCGACGCTCATGTTATCCGGTGCAAAATCGAGCCCGTCGCTGCGCATGACCGACGACGAGTTGGAAAAGGTCCTTCCTTCCAAGCTGTGCAAGCGCATTGTCATTCCTGATGCCACACACGCGATGTGGTACGAGCAACCTGAAATGTGCAAAAAGGCCGTTCTTGAGTTCTTAAGCGACAAGTAGTGTGCTCTCGCCGTGTTTGCGTGCCCCGCGCTGAATTTGCTTCTTTTCCCTGGTCTGATCGTTACATACCTGCGTGCTCGTTTGCTCGCAAGGGCAGGAGGCGAAGGCGGCACAGGGATGGCGTGATGGTTACTTGTTGCAGCCGGTGAACTGTTGCAACGTTCGTCGTCAGCCGTCGCAATGGCAAGCGTCACCCCATTGACCCACCGGCACAACTCACTTTACGGCAGAATTGATGCACAACCCGTCTTGGCTACACCCAATATCCCCAGTCTCCGAGGCCAGTAGGGCGCATCCTTTTGGGCACCGATCACTGTCATCGTGATTCGCTTTGCGGTTCCTGCGTAGGCAGCTAGTTCGTGCATGTCATTGTCCGTGATTCGGACACAACCGTATGTTGGCTCGAAGGGGTACGCCGGATGCTGCAGGTCACTTCCGCCATGGACTGCAATGCCATCTCTATCCCAGAGGTGGTATGCTTGCCATGCGTGGTCAGTGACTGATCGTTCTCGTAAAAGCAATCCTTCCGTGTTGGCCCATATAGGTCAGTGTTGGTCGTACGGTATTCTCCACCGCCATGTGCGCCCGTCGGTGTATCTCCGCCATACCTCGCACCAATTTCCGTTGTCGGGCTGAGTGCCCCTCTAGTTCAATAGCGCCATTCGTGTGTTAGCTGGATCCTCACGCCGCCACCTGCCGGTAATTCTTAACCTGGCAAGCCGGACCCTTTCAAGCGATTCCTCGGTCAGGTTTTCTGGTTGAAGTGCGATTCGCTCCGCGACCTGGAAGGCACACGACGAGGCGTCGGTGAAGCCTCAACAAATAGCGGAGGGCGAGCATAATTGCAGCCGCAATTGCGACCCTCCCTACGAACCGACCACTCGGATCAGTGTACATCACCGGGTTGCCGTTCGCGTACGAGAACCGATGCAACGTCACCGGACTCGTCAATACGCCCCCAAACGGGTCCATCCCATAGAACCGCCCCACGCTCGGGCTCATCCACCTCGCCCTCAGATAATCCAACCCCGTCGCCAAGTCCCTCTGCTCCCCGGCAAACAGATACACGTTGCCCGTGCTGCCCACCTGCCCAATCGTTCGCCCGAAGGCATCGTAGATGTAGCGGTCGGTGACGAGGCCGGAAGCGTTGGTCAGCGCACGGGTGCTGCCGAGGCCGTCGACGTGGTAGAAGGATTTTGCATAGGCGGCACCGTCGTCCGTGCGGTTCTGGGAGATGAGGTCCAACCCGTGGACGTAGGAGACTTTGATCACGCCGGCGGGTGTGTATTCCTCGATGACCTGAGCATATGGCTGGCTGGTGTCGATGAGGTAGCGGGTTTGTTCGCCACCTGTCGTGTGTCATTCGGTCGGCCTTCCAGTTCGCTTGACTCCTGCTGGCGTGCTACACGAGCTGCCTTATTGGAGGATCCCTGTGTGCTGTCTGCATTGGGCTGCTGCGGTTCGTTCGCTGCTCGACTAGCGAGCGCAGCCATCGCCATGGGATGCCCGGAAAGTGCCAGAGCGTCCACAATCATCGAGCCGGGAGCGGCACGAACTTCTAATTGCTCGCCGATGTGCAGTCGCTTCAACAGATCCGCACGTCTCTTGCTATTGCGGGATTTTCGCCAGTCTCGTCGGAAGAAGTGTGGCCTGCGCATAGGTGTGCTCTCTGGAAAGAAACTGGGAAAGCTGGCTGCTCAACGTGGCGAAATGCCCGAAGGGCGCGATGACATCGAAGGCGGGAACGCACCGCTTGATGAGTGTGGCACATCAAGTGTGGATAGCGCGGAGACACATCCCGGCGAGATGCATCGCGTGTCATTGCGAATCACCTGGGTGCGAACTACGATCGTTCGCACTGTAGCAGTCAAACAGACAACACGTTATCGATCAGTAGTGGCGATTCAGTATGGTAAGTCCGTGATCTTCGTCGGGATCACAAACCGGTGCGTATCAACGACTGCATCAAGATTATCATCAGGCCGAAAGCTGATTGCAATCTCCGGAGGAACTCGGCGAACACAGATTCGTGACCGCATGAACGCCAACTGGCCTAAGACGCACCCCTCCCCCCGACAGAGAGCCAGTGAGTCTATGACTTTGACCGCGCCGAGCGTTGTAGCGACCCTCGTTGGTACATTACCGCCAGAGCGTCTTGGGGCTGCCACCGTCCACCAAATTGACAGTCGTATCCCCGTTTCGCATACTGCTCCCAGTTCCACGCCTCGCAGTGGCAAGTGAAGTGTCCGTTAACTCATCCGTGGGAAAGGGGTACATCATGAAAGCCTGTGTGACTTCTACGATCGGGTTGCTGCTGTTGACCGGTATGCTTCAGCTGGCTGCCGGAGCCGATCCGCCTTCCGTGCCGGACAAAGTGCTCAATGAGCTGGACTTCATGGTTGGAAAATGGGAGGTCGTGGCTGCCGAGAGCACTGATCCAATGCGAACGCTGTCTGACGAAAGAGTGTGGGCGCCGGGTAAACAATGCTTGATCTTCACCTGGACGGGCGAAAGAGACGGAGTAAAAGTTCATGCCTCCGCGATCAGCGGGTGGAACCAGACCAAGAACCAAGTCACCGAACACTGGTACAGCTCGGACGGCGCTTGGTTTGAAGTATGTTACCCCGTGGACAAGATGAAGGATGGTGTGTGGGAAGGGACGATGAGTTGGATCGAGCCCGACGGCAAAAAGGTCGCCGGCACATGTCGACTCGAGAAGGGAAAAGACGAGTTCACGTGGATTGCCGAATGGACCGATGGCGGCAAGAAGCAGTCCATCAAATCGGTTACCCGTAAGATCGGTAAGTAGTCGCGTGTCCGGACCGGCATGATACTGAGAAACTGCGTTGTGCGCGAGGACAGAGCGGCGGAACTGGTAGCCCCCAGGTACCATGCACGGTGCACCGAATCTCGACACGTTGAGGAGCACCAGTTTACGTGCTGTTAGCTCGCACAGATCTTTCGAGCCCAAAACCAGCTACTATGTTTGTTGGGTCGCGAGGGCAGGAGCGAAGGGCGACTACGCGAAGATGCTGGCGTGGTGTGAGCCCGCATCACCGACAGTTCAACCCTTGCGTGCAAGCAATGGCATATGGCGCGTAGCCATACTACCGGAGTCACTCACTGCTGAAATCTACCGCCCCACACTCACTGCTTAGCTTTCGCCTTCCGAGTGTAGATGGCCACCCAGGGTTTCCCGTCCGTCACGTCTTCATAGCGAGTGGAGTCCTTCTCGAACTCAAGAGTGGCTGGCGATTCCCATCTTTTCCCTTGGTAGATGCCCTCCCCCTTTCCTTCCCACTTGTCACCAGAAAACTTCGTCCACCGGCTGGTCCACGTTTCGCCCTCGGAGTTGAATCCGTGGGAAACGAATGCGTTCTCAGCAGCGTCCCACCCCATCAAGACAACGTAGTTGCTTTTCTTGCCGCCGAGGGTCGAGTGGCCCTGAATCACAACCCCCGTTTTACCTCCTGCCCAGCGGGTCATCTCTTCTCCCGTGATCTTCTTATCGCCCCACGTGGCCTCGTAAGTGCATTCGCCGATCATGCGTTCGTCGATCTGCCGTCGTAAGTCCGCAGGCATCGTCGCGAGTTCCTCTTCCGGTGCGGCCGCCATCGACACAGCCATCAGAAATGCAGCGCAGCTCAACATGAGTCGTTCTCCCAAAAGCGTCCCTCGAACCGAAACTCTGCCGGGTCACATGCCAGGCAAACACCGCTCCAATTGTGTTGCTTGAACATGGGATATGTCAACTCGATACACCCACGCCCAAGTATCCATTCGTTTCCAGTACCTCAATCCGTTGAGCCATGGCAACAAAACCACGATTTCGTATCGATTGCATTTTCACGCCGACGCGAACAAAAATGTCGCCGGGGGGGGCGCGCTTCCGACGGAAATGTGTCGGCTGAGAAGTCACATTTGAGGCGAAAGTACCATCCATATAGAAGTGCTATCGAATGTACCGCGACGGTGACGGTGAGCAAACAACTCAGGTCCGCCGGACCAGGGGACTCTCCGGCCGTCGTCTCCTCCGTCCCTTCACACATCCACTGTGGCTACCACCCCTCGCCGCCACATCGAGGTTAATCGCAGCTTTGGCACTTGGCCGCCGATTACAGTGCGAAGGCATTCCTCTGTCGGGTTGTTTGCGTATAACCTGCTTGTTCTGTGCCACTTCTATGAGCAGAATTCGAGTCAATGTGTTGCTCCTTGTTTCTCGCGTTTCGTTATGGAACGTTGCATGTTGGCCGTCGCTGACCAGGCCTTGTTGTTTCCGCACTTACGAAAGGACCGAAGAATGAAACTCACAAACGCGACGAGGTGTTGGAGTTTGTGCGGAAGAAGAACTAGTGGAGAAACAGTCATTTGCGATATCCGTGGGGTCAAGCGACTGCGCCGAAACGCAAGTCGTTGTGCGGCAGCGGACCAGCGTGGGCAGTGGAGGGGAGAATTCGGCCGACGCATCGCCACTGATCCGTCGGCGGCAGAGCAGTTGTTGCCGCTCGTCAACCTCTGTTCTTGTCAAGCTGGAACTTGGAAGAAACGCCGGAGCCTGCTCTTCCGAGAGAAACACGCTAGTCACAACCGGCCTCGATGCCAAGACCCACCTGTGAAAAGTGAGTGATCTTTTGTCACACGCCATGGCAAAGGAGGATCAAGAGCGGTCCCAACGCCGGAAAACCCCTGAGCTGCTGGCAGCGGAAGTGATCAGCAATTTCTCAAGGAGCACGTGTGGGCCATCCCAGAGCACCGATCGGGAGCCTGACCCGGTGTGGTACGCAGGCATGCACCGATCGGTGCTCACAGCTACTCAAAGCATCGCTGTCAGATGGAGCGACGTGCACGCTGAGCGCAAGGTGGAGCGCTGAGGATCAACGTGGAGCCCGATCCGCCAAACAGATCGAGTATATGTTCTTCCGGAACGGTCGAGTACTGGATAGCGTGCACAACGAGTGCCGCAAACTTGCCAGTCATCCGTTGGCGCCGGCCCCTTGTCTGGCTCGCACAGCCCTTCCTTCACACCGGGATCGAGTCGCTTGGCCAGTTCGTCGGCGTCGAAGCCCAGAAGTTGCAGGTCAAATCCCGCGTCGACCAGCCGCGACCATCGTAACCCGAATAGATGTCAGTTGAAGCGTCGGAATTGGTCGTGGCCCGTCGCAGCTCTCACGTTCCCAACAAGGGACGCCGCGCGCGCCGCTGTCTAACGCACACCTTCGGACGGCGCAATTCGCCAGACTTTCAAAGTGCCGTTCATGCTGGCCGTGACCATCGCGTTGCCGTTCGGGAAAATGGCCAAGTTGCGAACCCCCTCGATACTGAATGCCCCCAAGGCTTCGCCGCTCGCGACCTGCCAGAATTTAACCTTCCCCACCGGACTGGTTGAGACGATTGTCTCACCGTCCGGCGAGAAGGCTGCCACACTGGGATATGGTGAGCCAACGGGAATCACTTGTTTTCGATCATTAGCCCAATTCCAAAGACCCACCGCGTCTACGCCCGGCACTGCGACCGTTTTCCCATCAGGTGAAAACGAAATGGCACGGACATTCCCCCTCCAGCCGGGCCATTCGGCGGTTCGCAGCAACGTCCCGCTGTCAACGCTCCAAACGACTGTTTCTCTCTGACCGCCGCTGACAACATATCGATTATCCGGAGAAAACCGAACAGACTGTACGCGACCATTTGCTTTAGCGTCGTTTGACTTACCGGTCTCAAGATCCCACAACCTAATCTTCCCTGTGAATCCAGCCACGAGCCACTTGCCATCTGCTGACAAAGCCACGCAGCGACTACCGCCGGTTTCAAATGTGCTCAGCGGCCGTCTGCTCGCAACATTCCACAGCCTCACGGTCGCGTCATCCGTTGAGGCAATCACGTCACCGTGGTGTGAAAACGTCAAGTCCACGACCGATTGCTCGTGACCACTCAACGCCACGGTTTCGTTCGTCGAGGTATCCCATAGCAGTATACTTCCACCGTCACCCCCTGCGGCGACGGTTCTGCTATCCGGCGCGACGGCCAACGCAGGCCAGTTCGTCGGATGCGCAAGACGCTGATTCAACGCGACATTTTTCAAATTCCATAGGCGTACCCCGTCGAGTGTTGCGCAGGCGAGCCACTCACAGTTGGGCGAAATGGACATCGATTGCGGCCAACCTCGCTGTACCAAGTGCGTTATCGGTCGAGCTTCGCGAATATTCCACAACTTCACCATCCAGTTGTCATTTCCCACGGCAACCAGTATGTCTTCCTCGTCGTTGTGCATGAACGCGAGTTGGCCATTCCGTTCCGTGGTTATTCTCGTCCCCTTGCTCATTCTTGCGTCCTGCACGTCCCAGACGATCGTTCCGGTGCTCCCGCTGGCAGCAAACAGTCGACCATCGTTGGAAATAGCAATCGCCTGTGAGCCTGTGTCGGTTGGCTGTTGGTCAAGTAGCGTGCCGGTGTCGATGTCCCACAGCCCGATGACATTCACACCTGAAAAAGCCAGGATATGACGATCATTGACCGGATAGAACGCCACATTGCTGGCATCGCCAACCAACCCCTGCGAGTTCTCCCAAACCAGCTTTCCGTCGGGTATTGACCACACTTTCACTACACCGTCGGTGGAAAGGCTCGCGCCTCGTGTACCATCGGGAGAAATCGCGAACGATTTGATTGGCGTTTCGTGCGTCACCGGCAGCACCGTTCCATCGTGCGAAGGCCATCGCCAAAGACGAACGTGGGTCACCGTCTTTCCGCCATTAGTCTTACCGCCTGACAGCGAATTGTCGGGTGCCAGCAACCATCGACCGTCTGGGGAAAAGCAAACTGGGCAGAATGCCGGTTCGTCCGTAGATGGTCGCACCGGGACCAGGAGCTGAGTGTGTTGAAGCAACTTGTAGCGCCCGATGTTTGTGCCAGGCCCTTCGGCAATGGGTGTGCTTTCGGTGACCACAACATCCGCCGCCTGAACATTGAGGAATTCACCCAATTTCGGGTGGGCCTCCAGAAGCCGCTCGACGTGACGACGTAGTTCCAGGTCGTCGCCGCATGCGTGTTCCAGGTACGCTATTCGGTCCTGAGGGTCGTTGATATCGAGAACCGCGAAGAAGATTGCCTCGACCTTGGCCGCGTCGGTAGCCATGATTGGACTCCTTATTGCTGATGCCCGCTAATCAATGCGACATCAGCGCTCAAACCGACTCACGGACAAGCCGATTTTTCTGTCGTTATTCGTCAGACAGATCTGCTGCATGGAGGGCACTATACAGCCAGCAGCGCGCGTAAGTCCAATACCGGTCAGCAGTTGCCTTGGATATTCCGAGCGTCTGGGCTGCCTCCGGGACGCTCATTCCCGCATAGAACCGCAGCTTGACGAGATCGGCCTTGACTCTGGATTCCGCCTCCAATTTCCCGATCGCCTCGTCCAGATCAAGCAATTCCTCGATCGACATCGCGGCGGCGGCCATACCATCATCCAACGCTACACGCTTGACGCGGCCGCCCCGTTTGTCCCGCTGCTTGTGACGGGCTGCCTCGACCAGAATCCGCCTCATACCCTCAGCGGCAGCTGCAAAGAAGTGGCCGCGCGAATCCCAACGCTGAGCTTGGGCCACGTCGACGAGCCGGATATAGGCCTCGTGAACGAGCGCGGTCGGCTGAAGCGTATGGTCGGGCCGCTCAGAGGCCATTCGCGCAGCGGCTAGTCTCCGCAGCTCATCATAGACCAGCGGCAGCAGTTCTTCGGAGGCTGAGGGATCGCCCGCTTCAATCTTGCTGAGAATACGTGTCACGTCGCACATGGCCATGCTCGCTGGTAGAAATCGCCCGTGGGTGATTCTATCACGTCACCTGGCTCAGACCTCCACCCCGTCCCCCCGATAATATTATGTGGCCAACTCCCTTCCGGTGCCCTGCGAGCCCCGGGGTACTGGTGGCCCGACGCAGGCTCTGGACACGGAGCCCGCGCCAGTGACGTCGCAGCTGAGCCCTCGGTACCCGTCATCTGCGCAGTCCGTGTGTCGCCTCACCGCTTCGAGCGAAGGCACGATGGATCCGGGTACGAACTCTTCCTTCGCTGCCCAGCGGAAGATGGCAACGACGGTACGTGTGTAGTCGTTGGCCGTACCGCGAGCGTTTCTTTTTTCGTAACACTTGAGCCGTGTGCAGTGCACTGTGGCATTGTTTTCACCAGGTAAGGCGTGCCAGGGGGTAAACAGACCGCAATAGCGAATGGTGAATGGTGAATGGTGAATGGTGAATTTAACGAGGGGAAGGTGGATGGGAAAGCCAATCATCGTGGCGTTCCACTGCGGTGCAAGAACAGAAAAAGGGCGAATCATGAACCGTCAATTATTCACCATTCACCATTAATTATTGACTTGGGGGCCATGCATCGTGCATCCGGTACCGTCAGCTCCGAAATCTTCCTCGGTTTCTTTTCTGTCCTTACTGCCAACGGCTAAACAATTACCCTTTTTCAATGAACACCTGCCGCACCGTCTTGAGTTTCTTCGGGCTGAACTGAGCGGCTGGCAGGTCGGCATACACCAAGCGGACCGTGCGAATCACGGGCAGTAGATTGCGATAACGACTGCGGGGACCGTCCCGGATTCTATGACGCCCACAGACGATAGGCTTCGAGCACAACAGCCACCGTCGCGCCATCGTCAGCAGGAACGTCGAGAGGCTGGGCTGCAGCCACCTGCGTGATGAGTCGCTTGGACTTCGTGCGGGATTCCTCGGAGCCGTACGCCCCCCGGTGGATCCACTGGCCGTCGATCTTGACGCGGGCATCGTCCTTTTGAGGACGTGCGTGGCGGAGGTTGTTTGGACATTGCGACTTGCCCCCGGGGGGAATTCCCCCTTTCGTGGAGTTTTTTGAGCCGCTCTGCCAAACATGTGACAGGATGCAAGAGGTGCTACCGGCAGGACTTAAGAAAGTGGGCGATGAGGGGCTCGAACCCCCGACCCCCTCGGTGTAAACGAGGTGCTCTGGCCAACTGAGCTAATCGCCCGTGCAGTGCAAACGCAGCGGAGACGCCGGGACGCCTCACTGGCCAGGAATGATACCCCGCGACCCCCGATTTCGCAAGCCGATGAGGCTTGATGCCGCTTGACCTCTCCTGCATCCCACGGCACTCACAAGAGGTGCACCCGTAAGACCTCCGCCGCCATGTTACCCATTGTCATTTGCACCGGCGGGACGCTTGTGCTACGACAAACGGCACAAGGGAGACGCTTGTGCTACCCGTGGTCGACGTGTGCCGATTTCAGGAAGGATGGATGATTACATGACCGCTCAGATCATTTCGCTCACCGACGCGCAGTCCGGTGCATCGGCCAGAATCCTGGTGAGCCTCGGACTGAATTGTTTCCAGTTCCAAGTCCCCAGCACCACCGGACCGCTCGACGTTCTTTGGTCTGAACCCGGTTTTGAGAACGGGGACCGGCGCGCCTCGGGCAGTGGCATTCCCGTGCTGTTTCCCTTCCCGGGGCGGATTGCCGGAACGACGCTCACCTGGCAGGGCAAGCCGTATACGCTGGAAGCTGGCGATGGTCGGGGGAACGCGATCCATGGCTTTGTCCACGAGCGTGCTTGGCGGGTGATCGAGCAGGAACCATCGCGCAGTCGTGGCGCAGTTTCAGGCGTCTCGCGATGATCCAACACTGCTCCAACACTGGCCCGCTGATTTTCGGATCACCGCCACTTACGAAGTGCGGGATACCTGCCTGGCGTCTACCTTCGTGCTGGAGAACCCTGACGATCATCCCCTGCCGTGCGGGCTGGGGACGCATCCCTATTTTTCTGTTCCGCTGGGCGGTCCGTCCGCCGAGTCGTGCGTGGTGAAACTTCCCGTCTCCAGCAGCTGGGAACTCGTCGATATGAACGCCACCGGCACGAAGCGACCGCTGGAAGATCCTCAGCGCATGCAGCAGGGCCAGGCTTTCGCATCGTTGACGCTCGACAACGTCTTTTCTGATCTGGTGTTCAATCAAGGGAAATGCCAGGCGGCCATCGAAGATCCTGCCAGCGGTCGATGCACGACACTCACTTTCGACCGAGCGTTTCGCGATTGCGTGGTCTACACTCCACCCCACCGCGAAGCGATCTGCATTGAACCGTACACCTGCGTGCCGGACCCGTTTCGGTTGGAGCGTGCAGGGATCAGCGCCGGATTGCGTGTTCTATCGCCAGGCGAATCCTTCCAAGCACACTTAGAGATACGCGTGGACTGAGCGGCACCCTGCGGAAGTGGTGAGCGGGGGTTTGCTTTCGCACTGGCTCCAGGGTGGCACTGGCTGAGCGAGCGGAACAAACGTAGCCATCAACACGAATCGTCAATCGCGAGCGGAGCCAGTGTTGCAGCGTGTTTCGACTCCCCACTTCTAGTGGTACCAGTGGGAAGTGGTGAGCGGGGGTTTGCTTCAGCACTGGCTCCGCTCGCGGTCAGTGCTTCTGGTTTTGTTTGACGCTCGCTCAGCCAGTGGCACCCCAGTACCATTCGTGGATGGCCATGTGTTTGACGCTCGCTCAGCCAGTGGGACTCCCGACAGCACGGGGCAGAGCCAGTGGCACCCTTCAGGAAGTGGCACCCAGCACCCGAAACTCGAAACAGAAACGCACGCTCGCTCAGGAAAATGGCGCGCTGGCGTCATGGTCGAACGTGCGGATGGACTACTTCGCATCGTCCTTGTCGTCGTCGTCGTCGTCATCGTCGTCTTTGCCGGGCTTGAAATCTTTGTATTCGAAGGGGATCATTCCCGCTTTGATCAGCTCGCCAAACGTCTTGTCGGCATCCTTGACCTTCTCGCCTTCGATCTTCCCGAGCATTTCGAGGGCCTTTTCCACATCTTTCTTGTCCTTGTCGGTCAGGTGCTTGTTGAGCTCCTGGCCATAAGGATTGCGGTTCTTCTTCGACGCCTTGCCGCTGTCGCCGGGGCGTGGGTCATGGCAGACATTGCACTTCTTGACTCGTAGCACCTCCTTCGCGAGGGCCTTCTGTTGGTCCGCTTCCTTGTCCCCAACATATTTCTTCTCAAAAGCCTTGAAGAACGTAGGGTAGGCCTGAGCGGAATTGACTCGGCCAAAGCTGCAAATGGCCAGGACGGCAATCGAACAGACAAGCAGTGAACAGAGCTTCTTCATGAGGGATCTCCAACGGGAATGCAGTTACCAATGCGGGGCCGCACCAACCGCCAGCACACAGCGAACGTCGCGGGGCGAACAGGCTCCTCGCAGGAACCCGGCGGGATACGTTTAGTAAAACCACCCACCTGGGGCCTGTCAAGTGATCAGAAGCCGACGCCAGCTCTGGCGGTTGCCGAAAGCGGCGCCGGGGTGCCCTGGGACAAGGTCTTGCCCGGTGTTGATTCGCTCCGCGGCGTTGATCCGCTGGGTGCTGCTTCTCGCGGCACCGACTTGGCGGGCGGCATCTCCCTCGGTGGTATATCTTCAGGCGGCATCCCGGCGGGGGCGGGCTGGGCCGGCGTGGGTTGGGCTGGCTGGGGTTGGGCTGGCTGGGGTTGGGCCAGCGGGGACGGGGCTGCCGGGGACGGGGCTGCCGGCTCTCCGTTGACCGTCGGCGGCCTATCGGTCGCGGGTCCGCCGGGCTGCGATCGACTCGGCGTGGTGCCGGAGGCCGGCTTTTCACGAAACAGCAAAGTGTCAAAGTCGGGCAGTCGCGGGAGTAGTGAGGGAATGATACCCAGGGCCCGGGTGAACCAGCCATCAGCGATCCCCGGCGGGATGAAATCGTGCAACGACTGTCGGTCAACGGATTGAGCGGGCGGTGTCCAGGAGAACATCGTGGCCGGCGCCGGCAGCGGACTTTTCTCGTTGTACCAGGACTGGCCTTGAGGGTTCTTCAGGTTATCGAAGGTATATTCTTCGATCGAGTTGCGATCGCCATTCGATTCCACACGTAACGCCAGCTTGGTGTTCTTGTAGTAATTGTTGCTGCCACCGATGACGAGCGGAAGCATGTCCGCCGTGGGGCTCGAATTTGTTTGCAGCGTGTAGAGGGGTGTGGCCGGAAAAGTCGCTTGCGTCGCAAAAAGGCAGTCATCGCAAGTGACGGACAACCCCAACTGATAGGGCGCGACGCTGTCGCTTCGCACGAGACCGATCCCCTGATCGGCCACCACCAACAGTTGCTGCAGCCAGATTTTGATCGCGCCATATTCCCAGCGTGGCTCGACGATGGTGCCGCCGATTTCGAACAATCGCTGCGTGGTCACAAACAGGCCATTCTTCCAGGAGAAGGAAAACGGTAGGGCGAACTCGGCTCGTACAAAGGGTGCCTGTCCGCGGGCAATACAGTCTTCCAGCCAGATGGCGGGAGTATCGCCGGTGAACGAAACACCGCCGAAAGGTAGCCCACCCAGATCTCCCGGACCCACTAACTCGACGAACGACACTCGTTGTCCGTTGGCCTGACCTTGCGGGTCCACGCTCCGGATGGTAAACGAACACTGCCGGAATTCGATACGATCGATGGTGTCGAGGCGAAACAAGGACCAGTGTTGACGCGCGTCGGCATTGTCCGGCACTTCGAAATAGAATTGCGTGCCCTGCCAACTCACATGTCCGCCGAGAATCTCGATCATGGAAGAGGGCGTGTTGGCAGGCTTGTCATTCAACGGACGAAAGGCGATCGCCGGCGAGAAGCCGGTCGCGGCACGAATGGCGATTCGGTGCTCGGTGAACCGGTTGGCATCCATGGCGAATGGTTGCAGCAATCTCAAGCCGTCGAATCGCAACTCAATTTCGGCGTCGCCCGGCAGTTGAGCCGCACGTTGCAGGGCTTCTTCGAGCGTGCCGACAGCCGTCACCCCCTGGGACTGAACCATCTTTTCGTCGGTCACCACGACGCGAGTTTTTGTGCCGGTACTGGCCGCTGGTTTGCTTGGCACCACACTCGGCTCGCTGGGGTCCGCGTCGGTGGAGCGGCGATCGGAGCGATTCAACAGGGAGCCGTTTTCGGGTAGCTCGGTTTGCGCTGCGGCGCTGTCCGAACCAGCTGGCGAGGTTTCTGGCTGCGGCTGGCTCTTAAGTTCCTCTTGCGTGGCAGGAGGGGCTTCCGTGGTCGGCGGTTTGACCGCCGGCTTGGCGCCAGTGGTGGAGGGAGGTGCCGTCGTTGGCGTGGTGGCTGGGTCCACGGCGGCGGCTACATCGTCGTCGGATTTGCCCGCGGCCGATTTTGTCGGCGCGACCGGCACGTCGGCAGCCGGCTCGATCGGGGCATCCCGTTTCGCGTCCGGTTTGCTGCCCAAAGTGGCCGTACCTTGGTCGACGCTGGCGGCCAATTTCGGCACGCCGGAAATGGGGGGATCGGGCAAAGCGTCGATCCAGAGACCGCCCAGCACGAACAACAGCAGCACCGCAACAGGGATGATCCACGGCAGGTGTCGCACCCACCAGGTCGGTTTCTGCTCGCTCGCCGGCAACCAGATCGTACTGTTGGCACGAATTCCGGAAAGGTTTAGCCGATCGGCGACCAACAGTAATTCGCCGATCAGATCGCGCGGCGACTGAAATCGCTGGTCGGGTTGCTTGGCGAGCAGTTTGTGCACGATGCGAGCGACTTCCTCGTCCACATCGGGTCGGTATTGTCGCAGGTCTGGCGGTTCGTCACTGCTGTGACTCAAGAGCTTCTGCAGCACCGTGCCATCGGGGAACGGGGGGTGGCCGGTCAACATGAAGTAGAGCGTGCAGCCGAGCGAATACAAGTCGCTGCGCACGTCCGTATTGCGCGGATCGCGCGCCTGTTCCGGCGAAATATAGTCGAACGTACCGAGGGTGACGCCACTGGCGGTGAGATCGTCCGTGGATGATTCGACCTGCTGCAGTCGTGCCAGCCCCATGTCCACCAGTTTTGCTCGGCCATCGATCATGATCAGAATGTTGGACGGCTTGATGTCGCGATGGGTTACCTCACGCTGCGATGCGTGTTCCAAGGCTTCGGCCATCTGCAGCGTGTAGCTGATGGCATCTTCCAGCGTCAGGACTCCGTTGTGTTCCACCAGATCCCGAACGTTGATCCCTTCGATATACTCGAAGACGATGTAGTTCCAGCCTTGGTCTTCACCCACGTAATAGACACGCGCGATGTTCGGGTGGTCGAGTCGCGCGGCGCTTTGCGCTTCGTTCTTGAACCGCCGCAGGGTGTCTTCGTTGGTCTGCTCGCGGGATACGACCTTCACCGCCACGGTGCGGCCCAGCATCGTATCGGTGGCTCGGAATACCGCCCCCATGCCGCCTCCACCGACGAATTCCTCCAACTGGAAATGCCCCAGTTTTTCGCCCTCGAGCGATTGACCCATCTCGAACGGGTTGGCAGCTCGGCGAAAAGCGGGGGGCGACACGGGGGGACGTTTGGAGATCACCGTCTGCTGGCTGTCGAAGGGATGCGGCGCGACCGAACCGGCGGCTAACGCCGCAGGTTGCCCATGCGAGCCGCCACGGATCTCGGAAGCCTGCGGGTCGTCGGAGCCTTCTGCCGCGAGGGATGGGGGCGGCGGGGCCGACGCGGAGCGGTCATCGGCGGCGCGGACCAACTCGTCGTCCGTAGGAGCTACGTGACTGGAAGATTCGTCGGACACAGGCCAAGCACTCGCGAATCGGGAAAGATGCCGCAAACCACGCCAGATAAGATCAAGGGCCGGCGCGAAACCATCGTCGTAATCGATTATTCGAACGCCCGGTTCATTCTGGAAGGTCTCGACTCCAAAAACGACCCGAGCGGTGGCAAGCCAGCCACCACCTAAGATGAGCTAAACGACTGTGCTCATTGTACTTGGTACGTCGTTGCGTGTCAATCTTTAAGGCCTGATGGCACTTGGGTTTACGTCGTTTAGTGAGGTGTGGCTTAGGGTTACTTCGAGCGGCCGTGCCGTGGCAGCTGCCGTGGACACGGTGGGCCGCGCGAGAATCGGACCGGGGAGCTATCGTTCGGTTGGCGGCTTGACCGCCGTGTGGTACAAGGAACGGTGGTACAAGGACTAGCGTGCAAGCTGTCCGACATTCTTTGACCGGCGAGGGCTCTGCAGACCATGAGTGGACTCCTTCAGACTGTGTTGCTGACGTCAACATTTCTCGGTGCCTCGCTTGGCGAACAGCCGCACTACTCGGCGGAGTTGGTCTTCCCGCTGCGCACGGACCACAACCATGCTCCGGGGATCGTGGAAAACGCCGCGGGCGACCTGTTGGTCTCTTGGTACCGCGGCAGTGGCGAGCGCACAGCCGACGACGTGGCTGTCCTGGGAGCCCGGCTGCCCCATGGAGAGACGGTTTGGAGTGAAGCGTTTGTGATGGCCGACACGCCCGGCTTTCCCGACTGCAACACGTGCATGATGATCGACAGCCAGCAACGGCTCTGGCTTTTCTGGCCCACGATTC
The DNA here is from genome assembly GCA_963700515.1 of uncultured Planctomycetota bacterium. Classification (GTDB taxonomy): domain Bacteria; phylum Planctomycetota; class Planctomycetia; order Pirellulales; family Pirellulaceae; genus JAJRVM01. Next base: position 106,983 of record CAVOXY010000027.1, read on the forward strand.
TGGCCAACAGTTGGGAATCGTGCCTGACCAACTATCGCGTGTCGACCGATTACGACCGGCCGGGGTCGCCCGTCTGGTCCCGCAGCGGTCTCGTGCTCCTGAAACCGGATGACTTCTCCGAGCCGGGACTCCAATTGCTCAGCGAAGTGGTTGCGCAGTTGCCTGGGGCCATCTCGGACGAGCGTCAGAAGATGCTCGAGGAAGTGCGACTCCGATTGCATTCGAAACTATATCAGCGGCTGGGTTGGCAGCCGCGGTGCAAGCCAACCGTGTTGCCCGGCGGCCGGATCCTGCTGCCGCTTTACACCGACACTTTCTCGATTTCGATCATGGCGGTTTCCGACGATGCTGGGGAAACCTGGTATGCCAGCCAGCCGTTAATGGGTTGGGGGAACATCCAGCCGGCAGTCTTGCGCCGCGAAGACGGGACATTGGTGGCCTACATGCGGGAAAACGGTCCGCAGGGTCGAATTCGTGTGGCGCAGTCGACGGACGACGGTCTGACGTGGGGAGCAGTGGGCGTCTCGTCGCTGCCGAATCCCGGGTCGGGGCTCGATGGTGTGCGGTTGTCCAACGGTCACTGGTTACTGGTCTACAACGACACGACGCGCGGGCGGCAGAGCCTGGCCGTGTCGATCTCGGATGACGAAGGAAAAAATTGGAAATGGACGCGGCACCTGGAGCGGCACGACAGCGGCTCGTACCACTATCCGGCCGTGATTCAGGGGCACGACGGGACGATCCACATCATCTACAGCTATTTTGTGGACGACGGAAAAAGTATGAAGCACGCCGCGCTGAACGAAGCCTGGATCATGGCAGGCGATTGATGAGCGTGGCGCGATCCCGGGACGCAGTGTCGATCATCGACGTCGCCAGACTGTTATCGATCGAAATTGAACCATGGACAAGCGCATCTTCATCGTCATTGGGCCGATCGTTTTGATCTCGGCGGGACTGCTTGTCGTCTGGGGAGTGCAAGGGAAGTCGATGGAGGGCGACTTCCGCGAAGCACTTCGTGCAGGGACGATCGACGGCGTGCATCGCGATCTCGTCGGCAAGCAGTGGTCGCCGGAAGAACTGGCGACGATCGAGGTGATCAAGATACCGGCCGGCGCGGGGAAGGAACGCGCGCTGGAACGGGCGGTTCATGCGCGCGGCCGCATCGTGATCGCGTCCGGCATGTATGAATTCCAAGGTACCATACGAGACAGCGCCACAAACATCGTTCATCTGTTTGGCTATCGCCGATCCGATCCGCGCAAATGGTGCTGGGAAGGGATCCATCCGGAGAGCATGCCGCAGCACCTGCAGCGCAGGATGCAGCAACTGGAGGAGATGAAGAACCGTGCTCGCCAGCAATAAGAGTAAGAGCTAGGCATGGAATTGCAGAGTTGCCGAGCCTTTTGCGGTCGCAACTTGGTGAACGGTTTGGGAAAGCAAGCGTCGCGGGTGCGGCAAATTGCTGAGTGACTGAGACGACTAAGACAAGGAGCGAATGGGCGCCATGGACGATCATCGAAGACCAAAAGGCGTTGCGAGTTCTCGGCGGGCGTCTGCTCCCCAAGTGTCCGGTTCAGCGGTGCGCATCATTGACTGGAAACGGGCACTTGAAACGACGGCCGGCGATGAGGAGCTGCTGGTAGTTGTCATCGGGGCTTTTCGCGAGGAAGCACCCGTGTTGATGGCGAATATCCGCCAAGCGATCGTCGCTCGTGATGCTGAATTACTCCATCGAGCTGCGCACACCATCAAGAACTCTTACAGTAGCCTGGCGCTCGGTCCAGCGAGGAGGTGGCTTTTGAGGTGGAGCGAGCCGCCAAGGCGGGCGATTTCCAACGGCCCTCCGAGTTGTTGAAGACACTCGAGCTTCAGTTCCGACAGGTATCGCAGGAAATCGACCGGTACATGCGGGAGCATGGCGAATCGGCTCAGTAGCCAGAGTGGGACCCGCTCGGAGAGCCGAGCCACATGACGGCTCGGCTCAATGAGCTTGGCGGCACGCGCGCCCGCCTGCCAGGCTATTTACCTGACCAGATATGGGCGGTTCGCGCCGCGACGTCGGGGAGCGGGGGGAGTGGCGCACTGGGGACCGGTTCGTACCAGAACGTAGCACAGCTCCAATCGTCGACGGTCTCGGACAGCCCTTGCTTCCACGCAATTTGCTGAATCGTGATGCGGGCCTCGTGTTGCCAGGCGATGGGGTCGGGCAGGTGCCAGCGGTACATGGAGACGAATACGTTGCCCGTTTCGTCATGCTTACGATCCAGACTACAACCGTTGTAGAGGAACGGCGTCTGCTGGATTCCCCAGGCCAGGCCGACATAGTCTTCGCTGCCCGTCCCGCAAATGGTGGGGAAATCCACGTCACCGTCCATGTAGACTTTCACTTCCCCTTCGCCCCACCACTGATCCGGGTGCAGGTTGCGAATGCCGATCACCGAGCCGATGAACCGGCCCTTGTTCTTCCGTTGCGGCAGCAGTTCGAAGTCCTTCTTTTCGGTCGTGGGATTTTCGCGGCGAAACAGGACGTGGAGTCGTCCGACACCGGCCGGGAATTTGTCTCCGATCGTGTAATCGATCTGGTAGAAGAGCGGTACGGCCTTCTCGCCCTCGTTGACGAATGTGATTCTGGCACGCTTGGCAAAGGGCATCGGCAGCCAGATGTTGCGGCCGCCCGTTTCGCCGACTGAGTGCACGGCCGATTGATAGGCCGTAATCTTGCCATGGGCAAATCCAAAGAAATCGCCCACGGGGCATTCGATGCTCGGGTGCTCTTGATCGTCCCACCAGACGCGAATCACCATGGCACGTTGAGCGACTGGCTCGCGGTCAGTCGTGATCCAGATGTGTCGAATCGTGCCCGGGCCCTCGATGTCGCACAGTGGCACCTCTTCGCCGGGCTTGATCGTACGGGCCGGCGCTCCTTTGCGACCCACTCCGAGCGGACTCGCTGCCTGACCCCCTTGGCCCGGTGCCCCGGTCGGATTCTCGAACGAGATCGATCGCGACAGGAGCCCGGTATCGAGCAGGTAGGGCTGATGGACGAGATCCGTTTCCTGAGCTCGGGCGACGCCGCTGCCGCTATTCGACAGCGCCACAACGAAGCCCAGGCAAATCATGCTGGCAAGATTCTGTACACTCATCTGCAATATGCTCCTCATTAATGGTTTCGTCACGCACGGACGCGACGCCCCCGCACGCTGCCATCCGCAATGCCGCAGGCACTCTCGCCACGATACCGCCCTCCAACGCGGTTGCAAGCCCCCGCACGGATGGTGGCCGGCCAAGAGCCGTGCGGATCTTCCGGGGTACGCTGCCCGTCGTTTCAGCACTGAGAGAGCCAGTGAAACCGTTGGGAAGTGGTGAGCGCGGGGTTGCTGCGGCACTGGCTCCGCTCGCGGTGGGCGTTTTTTGCGGTTGGCCAAGTGTCTGACGCTCGCTCAGGAAAGTGGCACCCTGACACGACACTGTGGCAAAATTGGGCTCGGCGGCTACCGCGGTTAAGGAGTTGTTGCAGGTCCGTTACGAAATGTCGGTTTTTTGCCATGCGATGTACATCCGCAGTGGTCGGCTGCGTCGTCGGCGCCGTGTCAGTTGTCTGCCACCGAGTGTGTGGTGTGAGCCGTCTGGCAAGTCTGGTGCTCGCGGGGGCTATCTTGCCGTGGGGAATGCCGACGCCGCGGCAACTGGATGATTTTGTCAGCGACCCGGCCGCCGACAAGCGAACGCGATGGGCGAAGCGTCTCTTGTCGGACCGCAGAGCGTGTGCGGAGCACTGGCTGTCGCTCTGGAGCGATATGTTGCGCAACGCTTATCGGGGAACGGGGTTCATTGATGCGAATTGTTGTATCTCGGGGTACTGGCCGGCTCCTACCCCAGACATGCTACAACGTGACGGGCGGCGTCAAGGCGGGCAACTAGCGGGCGTTGCTGAGTTTGTGGGTTTGGGGGGGGCAAACACTGCCCCCTCCCCAAGCCAAATGGATCTGGTCTCATGCGGATGCGATGCAAGCCCCGGTGGCCCAGGCGTTTGATCTCGCACGGGAACCGCAGGCGACCTATGACGCGTACAATACCGGACGTTTCGGACTGGGGTGCTTGCTGGCTCGCCGGCCAGTCGAATCGGGCGCACGGTTCGTCGAAGTCAGTACGGAATACATTCCGTTTCTGGGTTTTGACACGCACGACAATGGGCACACCCGCTTGATTCGGATGAAGGAACTGATCGACCGGCCCATCGCCCAGCTAGTGCGAGACTTGGAGGAGCGTGGATTGCTGCAGCGCACGCTGTTTGTCCTGGCGAGCGAATTTAGTCGTGCCGTACTGATTGAGGGGAAAGCGGACAATCGCGTGGTGGCGGGACAAGTCGATCAGCCGAACAAGATTGTCGAGCCGAAGTATTTTGGGACGCAGCGGCATTTTGCAGGTGCTTCGAGCGTCCTGATGTTTGGAGGAGGTACGCGACAGGGCTCGCTGTACGGCGGGACGGAAGACGCGCCCCCGTGTGGGACAATTGACAAGCCGATCAACACCACCAACCTGCACGCCTCGATCTACCATGCCATGGGCATTCCGCCCGACTACGGCGTGGAGATCGAACAACGTCCGTTCTACGTGACGCCAGACGGAAAGGGAGAGCCGGTGCCCGAGTTGTTCGGCTGATGAGGGCAACTCGTGTTGCCTCCCGCGGGCTGGTCTCGAAGGAGCAGGGACTGGACAGCTATGGACGGTGGCTCACGCGGCCTGGCGAGATTCGCCCGTGACGCTCTCGGCAGTCAATTCCAGCACCTCGACGATGGCACCGTTCCGCTCGTAGAATTTGACCTCGTTTTCTTCGATAAACCAGACCGCCTGCAAGCCGTCACTGGTAAATCGCCGTCCGCAGAAATAGCCGTCGCGGATCAACATGGTTTCCCGCGGTGGCGACTCGGCTGTACCGCCGAGTTGGATGAGCTTTTCTCGAATGAGGGATCGAATTTGTTCCAAAATCTGGACGTGATCCATTCCATCTCTCAACAAAATGTAGCGTTTCGGTACTCTCACCCCGGCCTCTGGATACCATCGGCACAACTCGCTATGACAATTCGCTACCAGCGGATGAACCGCTACAATTTACCTAGCTTGATGTGCGGGTCGCGAACATCGTGGTCAGGATACAGGGGTCCCGTGGAACCCGTCGAAGTCCCACCCCAATGAAGTGGTGAGCGGCGGTAAGCTTCGGCACTGGCTCGGCTCGCGGTTGGCGTCTTTTTTGGATGGCGGTCTATTTTCCGCTCGCTCAGGAAAGTGGCACGATTGGGAAGTGGTGAGCGGCGGTAAGCTTCGGCACTGGCTCCGCTCGCGGTTGACGTTTTTTTGGTTTGCGGTCTATTTTCCGCTCGCTCAGCCAGTGGCACGCGGTGCGGATCGCCCATCGGCTACTGCCATTGCTCGCCGTCTCGGATATGATAGGGGGGAGCTAGGTGCCCGCGGGTGGCTGTCTCGCCGCGGGCTGTTGAGGGATTGCGATCGGAATTCGCGTCGGTGCGTGCGCCTGGCACTTGACGGCGTTGGATATTTGACAACGTCAAGTGTTTGGGCACGATGCGTTTTCGGCGGTGCAAACCAATCCATGCAGCGTAGAAACTCCAAGGCTTCACGCCAACCGCGAAGCGGGTAGTGTGCTGCGCTGGTTTTCAATCGGCAGGGGAGTCGGATGGCGAATATGTGGAATATCTGTCGTTCTCGCGGCGCGAGCCTGGGGGAAGTTCACGCGGTAATCTGCACATGCGCGAGCGCCGCATTGCTGTGGTTCGCGTATGCCGTCACGACTGTCTGGGCTGAGGATGTGCCGGCGAAGCTTTTTGACGAGCAGGTCAAACCGATCCTGACCAGCCGTTGCCTTGCATGTCATGGAGCGGACCACAAGGGGGGGCTGGATTTGCGGAGCCGAGCCACGCTGTTGAAAGGGGGTGAGAGCGGAGCGGTGATTGAGCCTGGCAGGCCGCAAGAGAGCCTGTTGATCGACTATGTCGAATCGCAACAGATGCCACCCAAGAAACCGCTCTCGGCCGACGAAGTCGCGATTCTGACTCGCTGGGTGGCCAACGGGGCTTATTTCCCGGATGAATCGCTCGACCTGTTTTCTCAGACGAGCGATACGCGAGCGGGATACGACTGGTGGTCGCTCCGACCGCTGTCCGACGCGCCACCCCCTCAACCTGACGAAACGTGCGTGGCGTGGTCCCAGCACCCGATCGACCGCTTCATCTATGCTCAGCTGCGCCAGCAAGGGTTGAGCCCATCACCCAGAGCGGAAAAACGTACGTTGATCCGCCGCGCCACGTATGACCTGACAGGACTGCCACCAACGCTGGAAGAGATGGCTGCCTTTGAAGCGGACCAGCGGGAAGATGCTTATGACCGGTTGCTCGACCGGTTGCTCGCATCACCGCACTACGGTGAGCATTGGGGCCGGCATTGGCTGGATGTAGTGCGATTTGGTGAAAGCAACGGTTATGAGCGCAATCAGATCATCGACAACGCGTGGCCATTTCGTGATTACGTGATCCGGTCGCTGAACGATGATAAACCATTTGACCAATTTGTCCGGGAGCAGTTGGCTGGCGATGTGATTGGTCCAGGGCAGCCCGATGTCGAAGTGGGGACCACCTTTCTGGTCTGTGGGCCCTATGATGACGTTGGCAATCAGGATCCCGAGCAAGCGGCGCAGATTCGGGCCAACACGATTGACGACGTGATTCGTGCCACGAGCGAGACTTTTTTAGGGCTCACCGTTGGCTGTAGCCGCTGCCATGACCATAAGTTCGACCCGATCCGCCAAAGCGATTACTACAGTCTCTATGCGACGTTTGCCGGGATTCATCACGGCAGCCGAGAAGTCGGTGCGGCTGAGCAGAAGCGGCAGCGGGCCGAGCAGTTGACGCCTCTTAATAAGCGGAAGGAAGAACTCGAACAGGAGCGTTCGCAGTTAGAGCACGATGTGACAGCTGCAGCGCTGCAACGAGCGGACGAATTCGCCCGTGATTGGACCCGTCCACCTGTGAGCCGTCGCGGGACCGAAGAGGTGTTTCCACCGGTACAGGCCCGGTACGTGCGCCTGACGGTCCAAGGAACCGACACCGATCCAAATGCCGGCGGCGGCTACCGCATCGACGAGTTCGAGGTCTGGACGAGCGGCGGCGAACCGCGCAATGTCGCTCTGGCAGGCAATGGTGGCCAAGCGAAGGGAAAAAGTCCCGTGGCCAAGGATTTCGCTGACGCGTACAGCGCGGCATTGGCCGTGGATGGTGAGTTCGGGTCACCGTGGATCGCCTCGGGACCGGAACTAGTGATTACACTGGCGCAGAGCGAAACGATTGGTCGTGTTGTCTTCTCCAGCGACCGAACTGGCGCGGCCGGCGACCAGAGTGTCGGGACGTTTGTCGGTGAGTACCAGATTGCCGTGTCGGTCGACGGACAGGATTGGCAGGAAGTAGCCAGTTCTGAGACTCGCCAGCCGGTGACCGAAGCGCACCGCAGAAAGCGGCTTGTCGATCGCGCAATCACGAAACAGCAACGGCAGCGGCGGGCTGATTTGAATGCTCAACTGGCTGAAGTCAATCGGCAGATTAGCGAAGTTCCGCCACTACCATCCTGGTGGGTTGGCACGTTTCAACAGGCGGACGGTCCGTTTCACATCTTCGTCGGCGGAAGCCCTCAGAAGATCGGGGACGTCGTCGTGCCGGCGAGCGTGTCTGCTTTGGATCGAGTGACACACAGCTACAAACTGGCGGCCGACGCACCTGAGTCAGAACGTCGCCGGCAACTTGCCGAGTGGATCACGGCCCCCGACAATCCGCTCACACCTCGCGTCTTGGCAAACCGCTTGTGGCACTACCACTTTGGGACCGGCATCGTGGACACGCCGAGTGATTTCGGGTTCATGGGCGGCAGGCCGACGCACCCGGAACTGCTCGATTGGCTCGCCACGCAAGTCCATTCCGCGGATTGGCAATTGAAGGGGTTGCACAAATTGATCATGTCATCGCAGACCTATCAGCAAGTCAGCGATTTGGATGAGGCAGCGGCCAGAATTGATGCGGATAGTCGTTATCTGTGGCGGTTTCCGCCGCGGCGTCTGTCGGCGGAAGAGATCCGAGACACCATTCTGATGATCGCCGGAAAGATGGATTTCACCGCCGGAGGGCCGGGTTTTCGCCTCTACCGGTACCTGCAAGATAATGTGGCCACGTACGTGCCGCTTGACCAATTCGGCCCCGCAACGTATCGGCGGTCTGTCTACCACCAGAATGCCCGCGCAATGCTCATCGACATGATGACTGAGTTTGATGCGCCGGATTGCGCTTTCGCCACCCCTCGCCGTTCGGCTACGACAACCCCTTTGCAGGCACTGACGATGATGAACCACAGCTTTACCATCGACATGGCACGGTTTCTGGCGGAGCGGATTGAGCGGGATGTGCCGCCGAAAGCGAGCGGCGCTGATTCGGCAGCAAGCGAGACGGCGGCACAGGTGATGCGAGCATTTGAGCTGGCATTTGCTCGCCAACCTGATGAGCACGAAATCACCGCAGCCGTAGGGCTGGTTCAGCAATATGGTCTGCCGGCCTTCTGCCGCGCGATCCTGAACACGAACGAGCTGATTTACGTGGATTAGCCCACCTATGGCCAAGAACGTGATCATTGTGAGTCGACTTTTGGCGACCAACGGGAGCGGGTTGACCGAGCCGAGCGGTAGCTCGCAATTCGTACGAGGCAACTGAACAGGACCATCACCCATGTCGGATTTCGTCCCCAGAAACGACGCCAGATCATTGTATGCGGCACTCTTGTCACGACGCAGGTTTCTCAACGATGCGTATACCGGGCTGATGGGAATTTCCTTGGCCAGCTTGATTGGCCGAGATTTGTTGGGTAGCCAGCAGGACGAAGTCACTCCAGAAACGATGGCTGCGTGGCGACCGGGTAAGGGCGAGTCGCACTTTCCGGCGCACGCTCAACGCGTGCTGCAGATTTTTTGTCCGGGTGCCGCGTCGCATATGGACTTGTGGGAACACAAGCCATCGTTGGACAAGTACGATGGCCAGCCTCTGCCGGGTGCGGAGAATTTCGTCAGCTTCCAGGGAAAGAATGGCAACTTGATGAAGAGCCCGTGGCCCTTCGCGGCGTGTGGCGAAAGCGGAAAGACGATTTCCAGCATGTTGCCGCACATGGCGCGACACGTCGATGATATCGCGTTCGTTCATTCGATGACTTCGAAGACGAACACGCACGGTCCCGGGTGTATTTTCATGAATACGGGACACGCCACCGAAGGGTTTCCCGGCGCGGGAGCCTGGATCAGCTATGCCTTGGGGAGTGCCAACGACACGCTGCCGACCTATGTGGCTATTCCGGATATTCGCGGTGAACCACCTAATGGCAAGGCGAATTGGAGCAACGGGTTCCTGCCGGCTCAGCACCAGGCTATCGTCATGAACGCACAGCAGCCGATCCGCAACCTGCAGCTGCCTCCGCAGGTGGCTACGGAGGAGGAAGCGGCCACGCGCCAATTGCTGGAAACTGCTCAACGAGAACCACGCTCAGCGGCATCCCGGTGATACGGATTTGCAGGCGCGCATGGAAGCGTACCGACTCGCCGCCCGCATGCAGTTGTCCGCTCCGGAAGTCACGGATCTGTCCGGGGAAACACCGGCCACACTGCAGCTGTATGGGACGACAGATGCCAACCCCTTGAAAGCCGCCTATGCACGGAACTGTTTGCTGGCCCGGCGATTGCTCGAAAAAGGCGTGCGCTACGTCAATCTGTATTGCGCTTCGCGTGCTTCGGGCGTCGATGGATTGCTGAATTGGGATGCGCACAAGACCCTCAAGCCCGACTACGAACGGCATTGCCCGGTGTTTGATCAGCCGACAGCCGCACTCTTGACCGACCTGAAACAGCGGGGTTTGCTCGACGATACCTTGGTGCTGTGGACGACCGAATTCGGACGCATGCCGACCCATCAGGAGGGGACTACTGGTCGGGACCACAACCCGGACGGGTTCACCTGTTGGATGATGGGAGCGGGGGTCAAGGGAGGGACCAGCTACGGTGCGACCGATGAGTTTGGCAGACGGGCCGAAGAGAACCCGACGACCGTGTGGGATTTCTATGCGACCGCGCTACATATCCTGGGCTTTCACCACGAGAAGCTGACCTACTACTACAATGGTCTCGATCGGCGGCTGACCGACGTGCAAGGGCATGTGATCGATGCATTGTTGGTATAGTCATTGGTCATTGGTCATTGGGGTAGTTGACAAGGTCGCCGCAACAACTGGTCCGCTACCGCCAATCGGACCGACACTGCCGGCGGCCGAGTGCAGGAGTTACCAGCACGCCGGTAGGGCGCGGCCGCAGCAGAGCCGGTTCTGGGCGTCGTGCCCCACCGTGACGCGCGAGGCAAACCGCATTTGGTTTCGGTCGGCCAGCGTGGCGGTTTGGAGCTATGTCTTGGGCTCGACCGAAGGGGCCTGTTTGTGTGACGGTAGCTGACCAGTCGATCTCCCGCCGGCACGCGGCCGGCGGAGGGAGTAAAGACTGCCTTCGGTTGGGGACGGTAGGTAGCTGACCAGTCGTCGCCCCACCGCAGCAGGTGCGGTGGAGGCGTGTTCTGTGAGCTCGTTGCGGTGAGAAACATGCGGCGTCTACCAGAGTCGCACGCGGGCGTAAGCGATGGTATTGCTGCCGCCGGCTTGCTGTCCGAGCAGCTCGATGACGTGCGCGGAAGGGGACCCGGCCCGCACGGTGGCGGTGAAGAAATTGACAAAGGGTTGACGCAAGGGAACCGTAACCGGTTCGCTGGACGAGCCGTCTGTGCGGATCTCCAGTAGGCGGTTCTCCGAGATTCCCTGCCCGTCGCGGTTCGTGCCGCTGGCATAGTAGAACACAAACAGTCGCTGGTCCTCGGTGACTTGGAACCGAGCCAAACCGGCAATCTCTCGCGCTCCTCCCTCTTCGGCTAATACCGAGCGACCGCCGCGACACGATCTGCCCGTCTTTCACGATGGCGTAGTTCAAAGCGTGGGACTGTTTGGCCGCGGGGAAGAATTTCTCGCGGAGCCGCTCGTCGAGCGCACGTTCCGACCATAACAGATGCACGCGGGCGTCGTCAGCGACCCACAGGTCGCAAGGCCGGATCCAGCCGCACGTCTGATCGCGGCTGGCAATCTCGATCCAAGGATGAAACTCGCCGGTCGTGATGTCGTCGGACCAGGTGAAGAAGAGCCGGCGAAAGTCGTAGTCCCAGTCGCGACCGGTGAGTTCCTTTTTGTATGCACGCCACTTGGCATACGGTTCGATAATGTCACTCACACCGCAGAAATAGACCGCTCGGTTCTTGAGCATCACGTTGGGATAGCAGATCCGAATCGGCTCCGGCTGATCGTACTCCGCGCCCCAGGGCCATTTCAATTGGCCGGCCGCGGACCATTGTCCATCCGCTCCGCGAAACGCCCATTCGGCGCGATCGTAACCGATATTCTGCAGCAGAATCAGCTCGCCCCGCGCTCCGTCCGCGGCAAAACTGCGATAGGAATGTTCCGAGAATTCAGGCGTGCCCTGCCAACGGGGCCGCAGGATCTCAGAGAGCGGTCCCGTTCCGGTGAGGTTCAGTGATACAATCTCCGGTCGCGCGGGACCATTGTACTTGTCCGGCTCGGTCAACGTCGGATTGGTCGATAAGAACACGTGGCCGTCGTGAAATCCGACCAGCGGGCAGGGCTCGCGTGTGCGCTGAGTATCGTCCAACGGCAGGGACTTCCACCCCTCGTCTGTCCGTTGAAACAACAGGCAACGGCAGTTGTTCAGCGGCTTGGCCTGGGGCAACGTCTCCAGGCCGCTGGCCACCAGACCACGGGGGCCGCGGACCAGGCACGTCGAGCCGCTACACCACATCGGACCGGCACCGTTGTCCGCCGGTTGAAACTGATAAACTTCTTCTTCGATTTCAACCGTCGGCCGCCACACCGGTTGTTGCGCCGGCAACACCGAGGCCTGCACGTGCAACGAGACAATGGCTAAAAGGCAATAAGACCGGGCAATGCCGCGCTGATCGTTGGATCATTTCGATGGCTCCTCATCTGGCCGTCGGCCGCAGGTATATTGAATGGAGCGATGGCGTGTCGAGACACACGGCACGACACCGCGTGCCGATCGTATTCTACCTCTCATACTCTTACTCATACTCTTACTCTTACTCTTCTTCCTTCTCCAGACTGGCCCACAACCCGCGTCTATGCCGCTGGCAAAGCCGTGCGGTACATGCTGAGTTGAACGAAGTTGCCTGCGATTGCAGCAGAGGGGAAGGAGAGTAAGAGTAAGAGTAAGAGTAAGAGTAAGAGTAAGATCGCACAGTTACCAAACGCTGCACGGTCGGATCTCCGTGAACGATTGCGTCACGCCCTACCTCCAATGACCAATGACCAATGACCATGACCAATAACCAATAACCCTACTGCGCTCGGCGTGCGAGTTCGATATCGACTCCCATCTCTTCGCCGAGGTGCTGCAGGCTGCTGCAGAGTTCCTCCACCGAGATGGCGCTGGGGACTTTGATGACGGCGTTCATTTCAAACAAGGGTGACGCGCTCATGGGAGCGCGGGACACGCTGGTATCCATCGACTCGACGTTGATGCCCTGCTTGGCCAAATAGGCGGCGACCTTATGCACGATCCCTTCGTGATCGGCTCCGGTCAGTTGGAGGTCCAGCAAGGTGAAGGGTGCCGGCTTGGCCGACGGGTCTTCCCGAGTGGCCTTGACGGCGATGGTTGTCTCGTTGTCGGCCAGCTTCATCAAGGCCGCCGTCAGCGCGGGGGCATGTTCCGTTGCGACACTGATTTTGACGATCCCGGCGAAATCGCCGCCGAGCCGCGCCATGCGGCTATCCTCCCAATTTGCCGAGAAGCGGACCACTTTCTCAGTAATGCGTTCGACGATACCAGGCCGATCGGGACAGGTGATCGTGACAACCAAATACGTTTTCATGGGCTATTCCTTGACCATATCCAGGCTCACCGGGGAGAAATGCTCTGTTGTTCGTCGAGGCCCCAGATTCTGGGGCTGGCCACCTCCAAGCTGTTGCCGGCCGGATCGCGGAAGTAGAGCGAGCGGCCCCCTTGCGGCCAGTCGACGACCTGTTCAATGGCCACGCCACAGAGTTGGAGGTGGTTCTTCCACTGCGGGATCTCGTGGTCGGGCACGGCGAAAGCCAGATGCCCCGCGCCGAGCGCTCCGTGCCGCGGAAGATTGGAATCGGGCACATTGCATTCGTTGGCCAAGAACAGCAGCAACATGCGGTGCCCGCACCTCCAGAACAGATGCCGCCGCTCGTGGTGCTCAAACAGTTCCAGGCCGAGAACGTTTTCGTAGAACCGCTTCGCCGCGTCCAGATCGTCCACGTAGAGACACGACTCGAGTATTTCGTTGGCTTTCATACAACCCGTTCACGTCAATCGTTTCTACCGGTATCAAGCCGGCGAGCGATGACGCCTTGGTCGAGTGGAATGATGGTTGTGTCGGCGATCAAGTCCGTCTGCAGCAGGTCGGGCACATGTTCTTGTTCGGAGAAATTGTACTTGACGATGAACGCGCCGACTTGAATGCCGTGATCGGAGTAAATGGGTGGCCAGAATTCCTCGGCACGGGAGGCGAGCGTGCGGGAGAGTAGGCGAGTGGCTCGACCGGAAAACCCTCCCAGTACCATTTCCAGACGACCCTGCGATTCGCGATGGATGTAGAAGACGAACGCCGTATCGTGTTCCGGCTGGTCCCAGCCGCAATACTCCCAACTGCCATCCTGCGTTTCGAAATAGATTCCCGGAGATGTCGACGTCTCACTCTGGCTCAGCTGCAGTCCTCCCGCGCAGGAAGGTGGGTGAGGATCATCGGCACGGTAGCGGAGGAAGAACGGACACTTTCTGTCGCGGCCAGAGGGAACCGCATCGTTGGCTTCGAACGGCTCACAGTCAAATGCTTCGGCCAGGATCAATTCGGCCACCGGGTTGCTCTTCATACTGCCCAGGCAGATCAGCGCTTTGTCACTCCCCGGCCCGCAGAACTGTTCGTACACGTCACTGGCGCGCGCGATCACTTCCCGCGGCGCCACTTGCCCTGGACTCCATACGAGCGACTGCTTGAGATGTTCCGGATGCGGCAAAAGACCCGCTGGCTTGTATTCCGGTCCTTTCATCTTCTCCTGGTGTTTGGCGGTGCCGCCGAGCGTCGAGACACCATTGAGCAACTCGCCCAACAACACGGAATCGGACGCCACCACCCACGCTCCCTCCGGCCAGTCTTCGTCGCCCGTGCGCACTCCCAAGCACATCTCCAGGCGGCGACGGCGTGCCAGCAACTCCCAAAAATGCTCCGGCTCGACCGCAAACAGCACACCGGGCAGCTGATCGGCGGTCACATATCCGTATTCGATCAAATAGTCACACAGTCGTGACAAAGCCTGCAGCGGAATGTACTTGACTTCGTTCTTCAGCAGCGCCGCCACCTGGTGCCGATCCAAGCCCGTGTATTCCACAATCGCCTTGATCGTGCCGGGACGCTTCCGCGGGTCGGGAACGTGACCCAGCAGTTCGGCGAGTCGAAACGAGTATCGCATGCCTTGGCCCTCAAGCGGGTTCGTATCCTGTTTGCTGTCGAGTACCAGATGTTCTTGTTTTGGCAGCCAGATCAGGGTGTCCCACAAACGGCGACGCTACAAACGGCGACGCTAAGCGAGTACAAACGACGACGCTACAAACGACGACGCTGTGCGGTGGCGATACCCACCCCCACACGCAACGCTGGACTGGCTGACGCCCGCCACCATTTCCCCGCAGAAATGCTTGGCTCGACATTTCCTTGGTCGTCAACAGATCCCGACGAGGCAAGACCGCGAGCCAAACACGCCGGAACGCCCCCGGGGTGTGAACCTCGCTGTCGGCACCCGCCTCACGCGCCGCCGGGACTTGTCCCCCAGTCGTGGCCGCTCTGCGTTTCCCGGAGCGCGCGAACAACACGATTGTGCGCCAAAGATGCTGAATGGCTCACGCACCCCGGAATCTTGCTCCTGATTCTACTTCCCACCGGGCATCCGCGGCAACCACCGAGCCCGATTCGCGTGAAAACCGCCCGTTCGCCCGGTTCTCGTTCGTGTGCTCCGCCGATTCATGTAGTCCACCAGCGAGTCACCGATACTCCGCGAAGTGTCCAACACCATTCTCTCCGAGCCATTGTGTTGAGCGATGTCGTCAAGCTTCGCTTGAAATCGTCCCAAGGCAGCCAGATAGCCCCGTCGCAAGTCGTCGGGGTTGGCCAACAAACGATCGGGGATCTCGAGCCCCACAAACTTGACCATGCCCTCCAGCGGAAAGGTCAGCTCGTCATGGTCCAGCACCTGCAACAGCACCACCTCATGGTGCGAGAACCTGAGTCGCTGGATCGCCGATTCCAGCGAGTCCAGGTCACCAAAGAAATCACTCAGTATCACCACAATCTCGCGCCGTCCCATCCGCCCCGCCAGATCCGAGACACAACGCGCAATGTTCGTCGCCCGCACCGGCTCAATCCGATCGAGATGCTGCGTCATCTTGACAATTTGCTGTAACGCATTGCTTGGCGGAACAAAGCCCCGCACCTGTTCATCGAAGGTGGCCAGCGAGACCTTGTCGTTCTGACGCACGATGCAGTATGCCAACATGGCCGCCGCTCGAGACGCGAACAGCAGTTTCTGACGCTCTCGGGTGCCATAACGCATGGAAGCGCTGACATCCAATAGGAGATGGCAGACGAAGTTGGTCTCCAGTTCGTACTGCTTCACAAAGTACTTCTCGCGGCGATAGAAGACACGCCAGTCGATGTGACGCGGGTCATCCCCCGGAACATACTCGCGATGCCCCTGGAATTCGACGGCAAATCCCGACTGTGTGGACCGGTGCGCACCGGCCAGATTGCCCCACACCAAGCCCTGCGGCTCAAAGGGCCGCTGGGCGATCTGCCCAAGCACCGCGGGATCGAGATATCGAGAGAGTACACTCATAACGCGCCCCGTGGCTTCTCGTAACCGCGGTCCGCCGGGATCGCTTCCAGTAGCATGTCGACCAGTTGCTGACTCGAAATGTGATTGGCTTGAGCCGCGTAGTTGCCGGCGATGCGATGTCGCAGCGCGGGGCCGGCGAGAGCCTGAATGTCGCCGACCGTGGCGTGATGGCGGCCATGGAGCAACGCCCTCGCTTTGGCGCCGTTGACCAGCGTGAGCAATCCGCGCGGGCCCGCTCCCCAACTGACCCATTGGTTGACGAAGTCGGTGGCCTCTTTCGTACCGGGGCGCGAGGCGCGCACGAGGGTCCAGGCGTAGCCCAGCACCTGATCGCTGACCGGCACGCGTTGGACCAGACGCTGAATTTCGAGAATCTCGGCACCGGAGATGCAGCCTTCGATACCCGAGGAGTCACTCGACGTGACTCGCCGAGCGATCTCCCATTCCTCCGTCGCCGCTGGGATAATCGACACGGATATGGAGCAGGAAGCGGTCCAGCTGCGCTTCGGGGAGCGGGTAGGTTCCCTCCTGCTCCAGGGGATTCTGTGTCGCCAGCACGATGAAGGGGGCTGGGACCATGTGCACTTCTCCCCCAATGCTGACATGCCGTTCCTGCATCGCCTCGAGCATCGCGGCTTGCGTCTTCGGAGGAGTGCGGTTGATTTCGTCAGCCAAGACGAAGTTGGCAAAAATGGGGCCCGGCAGGAAACGGAAGCCGCGTTCACGAGTGTGGGGATCTTCCTGGATCACTTCGGTCCCTGTCACATCGCTGGGCATCAAGTCGGGCGTGAACTGGATCCGTTTGAAGGTCAAATCGAGCGCCTGAGCCAGGGAACTGACCAGCAGTGTCTTGGCCAGTCCCGGGACACCCTCCAATAAGGCATGGCCCTGTGCAAACATGGTCACCAAGACCTGTTCGATCACCTGCTCCTGGCCCACGATGACTTTCGCCAATTGCTCCCGAATCCGTTGGTAGTTCTGATGGCAACGCTCCACGGCGGCCAGTTCTTCGCTCGATGTCGGACTATTCATACCCGTGACTCTCGGCTCTGGTTTGTTTCGGCGATCGGCAAGGTTTAGCTTATTCGTGGGACAGGCTTCCGCCGGGTTTATCCCGGCGGGGCCACAACTGGTCAGCTACCAACAGACCATGACACACTGTCGGTCGCGTCCCCAACGTACCTTCACACCGGCTCGCCTTCGCGACCGAATCAAGCCGCGGCCCATTTCGGCCTCGGCGAGCCGCCGTTTTGCCTCCTCACGCTTGGCTCGGCCGCCACACTTCGTGTCTCGCTTGCAGTAGCCGGCCAGTCCTCAGTCCGCCGGGATGAACCCGGCGGGGCTGCAGAACCGAGCGGATCAGAAATGGGACTATGTCTGGCTGCCAACAAGGCCAAGTTTTCATCGCGCCATGCTTCCAGCCCCATCCGACGGGACATCTTCACTCGCCCATCGCCTGATCAGCACTTTCAAAGTAGCGTCGCAATCGTTCTTCGTATCCGCGCGGCGACGGCAGGCGTCCTCGCGAGCGAATTGCTTCTCGCAACCCGGGTGGCAGACGCGCGAACCAGGGAGCATCCGCGGCCGTGCGCCCTTGGGGGATGGTGCGGTCGTCGCCAGAGAGTTGGCCGTCTTCCACCGTGCGATGTGCCGCCACCGCGTTGGGATCGGCGTTTTCGGAATTCGCTGGCAACGTGGGTGTGCCGGCTTGCGCGGCAGAGCGACTGGGCGAATCGGTCGAGGGCGACTGCGGCGGTTGCGCCGGACTGGTTGTGGCCGCATCCTGTGCTTGCGCTGTCTGGGAGGCCTGTGACATTGAGTTGGTGCCCGCTCGTTGCAGTTGATCGTGTGCTGTCTGCAGCTGGGCAGATGTTTCTGTGCGGGCGGCCTGCAAGGCTTCTTGCACAGCCTGAGCCGACGCGCTGCGAGCGGCACTTGCCTGGGGCGAGTGATCCTGCATCGTCGCGGATGCTTGGCCGGCCTGGTCCGCCGCGTGCCGCACGGATTGCTGGACGCTTGGGGGGAGCGGATCACGGTCGGCCTGGTCCGCCAGCTTCCCGGCCACCTGCTGTTGGGCCTGTTGGGCGTCAGACGGTCGCGTCGCCGCATCTTCGACGATCTGCTCCTGCTGCTCGGAAAGCTCCGCCAACGCACCTGCGAGCTGTTCCATCTGTTCGATCTGCGAAGCAATGTTGTCCGGAATCTGCGGGGACGGCTCGGCCGGGACAGCTGTTTCCAGCAAACTCTTCAACTCGTCCAGATTGCGCAACACATCCTGTTGTTGGCCCATCGCTTCCTCTCGGGCCCCTTCGAAGAGCTTGCCTTCCGCCTGGTACGCCGCTGCTTGCGCCTGCTGCAGCAGCAGCTGGCCGGCAGTGAGCCCGCTCACGGGAGCGTCAAGTTCTTCCAGTTGTTGCCGGATATCGTGCTGTCTCCGGGAGAGAGTGTCCAGCTTGCTCAAGTCGCTCGTGTCGACCTCCTTCGTATCGTCCACAAGTTGTCGTTGAGCTGTCATCAAGTCGCGAATCCTGCTGACCGTTGAGGATCGGTCGAACTGGTCCAACCCCTGCGCTGCCGCGATCCTTTCGAGCACGGACGAGAGGTGGTTGAGGATTTCGGTCTGGTGTTGTGCGGCCCCGTCGATTTCTGCTAGAGAAAGAGCTGACTCAGCCTGCACGAAAAGGTCCTCGACGTTCTTCCCCTGTAGTTGTTTCAGACTATCTGCTGCCGCTTGCCCTTCACGATTCTCCCACTGCCGAGCGGTCTGCAGCGATTCGAGTAGCTGTTCGTAGAGCGTGTGCGCATCCCGTTGGTCCTCCAGGGCCGACAAGGTCGCGGCATCACGCTGGTTCCTGGCAATATCGTGCAGGTGACGCGTCTCAGTGCGCACTTCCTGTTGTTTGCCAATCAGCTGTTTCAGCTGAGCCTGCAAGTGGGCTACCTTGAGTCTCTGTCGCAGACGCTCTCGTTCGGCCATCAGCACAGCGACGACGTCGCGCGCTGTGGTGCGAGCCTGCTGCAGAGACGCCGCCTGTTGTGCCCCGGTAGCGAGTTGCGCTGCGTTGAGCAGCTCGATGATGTGACGCATGTCGCGGTGGGAAACCTGATCCAGATTGGACCGCATTTGCCGGACATCGCGGTAGACGGGCAACGTGGTGAGCCCGTTTTCGGCAAACTGCTCAAGTTGGATATCGAGCACCTCCGCGATCAGCTGTCGCGCGGCATCCACGGTCAGTTGCTGCTGGCGCCGGCGGAGGGCGATCTCCGCCTCGTCGGCGGCCACCGCGAAACTGCTCAGCAGCAGCCACGCCAGCAAGACGCCCGTCAGGCTATGAGCGGATCGCCGAACTCCGCCGTCAAATCGCGTCACGGTGCTTCTCCTAATCCCACTTGCCGTTGAATCATCTCGTCCAGGTCCTGCTCGGCACGCTGGTCCGCTGCCAGGATGGCGGCCAGCACACCGGCCTCGTCCGAGACCTCCAAGTATAGCGGCTTACTCATCACCGAGGCACCGGCGGTGGCGCCCCGGTAGTCGGTGGTCTCGAGCGTCACCTTGAGTCGATCCCCTTGGTGCAGTTGCCAGGGGAGCAAATCGAGCAGATAGCGTCCGGCGTAGGGGAGTTGCGTTTCGCGGAGCGGATAAGGGACACCGTCGAGCTCCAGGAAATGGCTCTCTGGCGGAGTCTCCGTATCGACCGCGTCCTCGCCACGGTCCCGCTGACGCTGAATTTGCAGCTGTATGCGGAGTCGGCTGATACCGAAATCGTCCGTCACCCGATAGGCCACCGTGGGCCGTGCCGAGGGGAGTACAGCGTGGTGGATCGTGGCGGTCAGGGCGTCCGGCGGCTGGTCGGCCCGCACGCGGATTTCGCCGCTGGGGAGCCGCAGCGGCTGCAGACCGTCGTCATCCACGACCGACAGGTCAAATCGCACGGATTCCGCGACGTTGCGCAGAGGTTCACACACGGCGCTGTTCAATTGCCAGTTGGTAGCTTCTTCGTCACGGGCCTTCAACTCGTGCCGTCGGTTGCCAGTCGACGTATACACGTCGGCCCAGACGCGGCGCAGTCGCTTGCCGTTCACGCAGCGCAACGTCAACTGGACGCTCGAACCCTGCAGAACCGTGACGCGATAGGCCCCCGGTGCCGGTATCTCGGTTTGCTGCGAGCGAGAATAGGCGGGGGGCTCAACGGCCAGCCGCACTTCGACTTGCGGCAACGGAATCATCTCGACCCGGGCCGGATTGGTCCAGGCGTCGCCCAAAAAGACCTGGTATTGCAGCGGGCCGAGCAGGGCAGGCAGCTGTCCGACAAACAGCACGTCACCTTCGGCGGCCGCCGCTGAATCGGCAGCTTCCTGGCGTTCGAGCGGCACGCGTTGCGGCGAGCCGCTATCGGAGTCCCTGATCAGCAGTTCACCTGTGGCAGGCGGCCGGCGCTGACAGCGGATAAGAAACTCGACCGGCGCCCGCTCTGCGCAACGCGCACCGCGGGGCGTTGCATCATCCCCTTCGCCCAAAACCAACTGGTGGTTCACTTCCATCTGGCGGATCTGCGTTTGCGACGGATAATGTTCGTTGCTCAAGGCCAGTCGTCGCCAGAACACCGAAAAATGGTCGGGAAACAGGACGCCCGCGCACGCAAACGCGGCGCTTGTCAGAGCGAGCAGGCACAGCCTGCGCCGCGGCGTGCGGCGGTCGACCGCTCGACTCATGTCGAGCTTGCTCCCACGATCCTCCATGTGCCGAATGACGGCCTCGCGCAACGCAGCTGAGCCCCAGGCTGCCGCGGCCGGACGGGTAAACTCAATGGCCGCCACCAGGTCCGTATCCATAGCATTCAGCCGCTCCACCAACAGTGCCAGATCCACCTCCGTTTCACGCAGGCCAAAGTAAGGTCGCACCCGGCGATGTACGACTGCCATGAGGGCCGCGGACCCGATCAGAGAAACCGTGATGCGCTGCAATACGTCCAGCTCGAACAATACGTCCAACGCCAACAACGCAGCCAAGATCCCGAAGATGAACGACACCAATACGCTCAGCCCGCTCAACCAGCGTCGCCGGCGGCGCGCACGCCCCAGCCGAGCCAATTGCTGCCGGATTTCAACGAGTGGAGGTTTCATGCGATGGTCGTCACCTAAACCAAATGGATCCCTTTGCGCAGTGACCACTCCCCCAGCATCAGGGAGACGATCAGGATGAACCACAGTGGAGTCTTCCAGATGGCATAGGTGTGTTGCTGTGTGGCGGGGTAAGGAGCGAGTTGGATATGATCGAGCAGCTGATTTGCCTCTGCCAGCGTGCAGCTCATGCCATGAGATTGTTCGGCAATACGCTGTTGCAGCGGTTCGTCGCGAACACCGGATCGCATTTCGGCTGTCGCGCCGCTGACGCTGAATTGTCGCTCGGTGAAAGAGCCGGTAACCGGGTCTTGCACGCGGATGCGATAGGTACCTTCGGCAAGAATCGGGAAACGTGTCTCGAACAACCCCGGTCTGATCGCGCCGACCCGCAGCGTGTCGACTTGACTCGTGTCTGAATTCTCTCGGACTTGCAGCAGGTCCGCTTGTAGCGATCCGCCTTCGACGGCGCCTGGTTCCAAGGGGTTATAGCTGTCGTCATACGCCTGGACACTGACGACCACTTCCTCCTCGATGCGATAGGTCGGCCGGTCGAGACGCACTACGAAACGCTTGCGGGCCCCCAAGGCGTGGCTCAAGCCGAGACGGTCGATCAGTGGGAGCCAGAACCTGCGGTAATACTTCTCACCATACTCTGCGTCGCAGACGCCACGTTTCGTTGAATCCCAGGTACACGACCTCACCCGCGCCGTACCGACGGATTGCGATCAGCGGTTGAGGGGTCTTGTCATCGAGGCATTTTTCCGAAGGGTGTTGTGCCAGTACGATAGCCCGTTCGTGTATATTCGCGACCGGTTGGTACCAGGGGATGTGGTCCAGGTTACTCCAGGCCTGTTGATTCGATGGTGGATCGTCGTCGAGTTGCATGAAAGGAAATTCGCGCGCCCGGGCCGTCAGCTGGATCGCGAATTCCTGTTGGTCTCGCAGGCGTGCGCTGGGGTCAATGATGACCGGGAGCATCTTGGCCAACGGCGTATCAAGCAGCTGTTGAGGACCGAAACGCGGCCCGGCAATCACGACCAGTCCCCCTCCGAGGTCACTTACGAACTGCTCGACCATAGCGCAAAAGCGAGGTGTCAGAGCGGCCTTCGGCATATCGTCCAGGAAGAGTACGTCGGTGGCAAAGAAGTCGGTGCGATTTTGAGTCAGCGTAGGCAGGAAGAGCGGGTTGGACTGCCGTACGCGAGGATCTGACGAAGCCAAATAGGTGCGGAATCCGCGTAGTCCGACAGCTGGATCGCGATGAAAAACCTCCTTCACGAAACGCCATTCCCAGGTCGGCTCGTAGGCGACGTAAAGCAGGCGTATGAAGTCGTCGATAATCTGAATCCGCCGCGAGGCGGAGTTGTTGTCGACGACCACTTCGCCCGGCAATACCGATACCTCGACACGGATTTCCATTTCTCCCGCGCGTTCGGGGAGATAGGGGATTTCCAGCAACTGGCTGTCCTCTTCCAGTGTCACTTCCCGGGTCGCAAGCAAGGTGGTCGGTGTGGCAGATCGATCTTCCGACGGATGGCACGCAAGCAAACGCACGGTGACCGTCGCGCCTCGGAAGTCTGTCTGCTGTAACCGCACGCCAACCATGGAACTCTCGCCGCGACGAATCTTCGCTTCGGTCTGGAGCTGAACCGCCAGGTCGCGGCTGCGCGCCGCGCCAATGCCGATGGTGTAGACCGGTGCACCCAGCTCGTCCAGCGGCGAGTGGACCGCCGCCTCGGAGCTGCCTAAGGGATGCTCGCCCGAATTCTGCCCGAAATCGCTGATCAGTATCACCCCGGCCAACTGACGCGTACCTGGTTGCCGGCCAAGGCTGCGGAGCACCGAGCCCAGAGCGGTCACTTGACCCGACGTTCCCAGTTGCTCGGCCAACGGTCGCCAAGAGATCGACTTCGCGCCGCCTTCGTTCGAGGCCAGTTCCCGCAAGCGGCTGTCGGTCTGCCCGTCGAAGGAGAACAACTGCAGCTGACAGGCTTTCGCCGCGTCGAGTTGGGCCAGCAGCGACGTTCCCTCTCCTCCATCTTCTCCGCGGGTGAGCCAGGCCCGAACGTAGTCTTGCCGTGAAGGGCTCGACTCACTGCCCGAGAGATTGTCCGCCAGGCCCGTGGCCGCCGTCAGCGCGCGAGCTGATTCGCGTCGTATCGATCGCGCATGGCCATGCTGGCTGTCGCATCCAACACGACAAATAATTTGGGAAGCTCCTCGCGCGAGACCGTGATGCGCAATACCGGTTCGGCCAATGTTAGCAGCAGCAGCAGCAGCAAGAGGATTCGGCCACCAGCCAAGAGTCCGCGCACGCGCCGACTGCCCCGACGCTGAAATCTCAGATAGAAGATAATCACCAACACGACGATCGTGAACAGCCCCAGGCAGAACCAGAACGGACCCGATCCCCTGGTTGCCCATTCAGCGCCGACGCTCCTCGCACGCGATCCACCGAGGCAACTCGGTCGAGTCCCAATAGCCATCCTGTGAAGCGTGCGAACATGGTTTGTTATTTGTTACTTGTTACTTGTTACTTGTTATTGGCGGATGCGGTGTGTGTTGTGGTGGCGAGCAACACGAGTTCAGTGAGCAGGAGGACGAATGTGGAGAGTACGAGCCACCACCAGGCGCTGCCGTGTGCTGAGTTGTTGACCGTGGAGAGGGTGTCCCCGCTTAGCAGTTGGCCGACGTGGGTATCGAGTACCCTCTTTCGAAACTCTTCGACTGCCAGTGGTGTCAAATCCGATTCACTGGCTTCACCGTTCAGGGCAATTGTCTCATGCCAGCTGCGCAGTTCTAGCTTGTCGATCTCGTCATCGCCGGTGGCGGATTGAAGGTGATAAACGCCACGTGTCCAGGCGTCGGGGATCGTCACGCCGAGCTGATCTTGGCCGATAAATCCCACATCGAGGACGTCGAGCGGCTGTGTGGTCTGGGGACGCTGCAACCGCACCTTGGCTCCCCGCTCCCGGATCGGCACGGGGACGGCCAATTGTTCCCGTGGTGTGTAATTGCGTTGAGGTAACGTGCCGCGGATCAGGTTGCGCAGATATGATCCCAGAGTATGACGGAATTGGTTTGAGCCAGGTTGTTCCAGGTGGGGAGGAGACTCGTGCTCGCGAACAAGATCTGGCCTTTCCCCACGCGTCCGGCCCACAGAAACGGCGTGTTCTGCTCATTGTCGAAGCGGGCACAGACGCGCCAGGTGGGAGCGAGAGGTTCCACGGCGTCCGTTGTGACCGGGAGTACGTCGGTAGCGAGTAGGGGAGACTTCCAAGAGAGCCACTGCGGCGGGGCGTGTTGTGCCGTGTCGTCGGGGATGCCTTCCCGCTGGGCCTGATCGACCGTCGCCGGCCGCTCGACTGCGATGGACTTGAAGAAGAGCGGTTCCCGGTACAGGTCTTGCAGTTGCTCGTCGGACAGGCCGGGGAGTCGCAGGAGTGGTTCGGACGACAGGCTCTCCCAGGACAATGAAAATGGCTCGATGACCGTGCCGACCGCTTCATCCGGCGCGATGCCCACCGGTGTCTCGACCAGCCGGCCAGGCAGGATGCCGTGGCCACCCCGCCAGGCAGCCATGTTCCAGGCGAGCGGGTCGAAATCGCCCCCGGCGGCGACCAACAGGGGGCCTCCTTGCTGGACATACTCGCTCAGCAGATCAACTACTCGACTCGGATCCGATACGCCCGCTAGGACGACGAGCCGGGCGGTGGACAGCGTCGCCCGACTCAGCTCGTTGGCCGTCACGTGCCGGATATCGATCAACGGACGTGCTCCCTTTGGCGACGTGCGCGGTGCCAAGAGTTGACGCAGAGGCCTGGTTTCACCTAACCGGCCCAGCGTGGGATCTTCAGCACCGTCGGCAATTTGATCGACGAATACGACAGGTAGCGAAGCGACCACGGGCACCAGTAGCGTCCGCTGGTCGTCCAGGTCCAGGCGATCCGGAGTGATGGCGGCGCGCAACGGGACAAATGTCACCGCGCCGGGCTCGACCGACGTATCGGCAAACGAGCACTCGAAGGTAATCTGTCGTTCGGTCTGTCCGGGCAATAAGTCGATGGAGCGTGTGGCAACCACTTGTTCCTGAATTGCCAAGGTCACTTGAGTGCGTCGTGACACACTACCTCGGTGCCGGATCGTCACGAAGACGGTGGCGGGTACGTCGAGATCCACGATGTCATCGCGCAAGTGCACGTCGGCCACCCACGCATTCTCCCATGGTTGAGCCGACACGTCGCGAATATGTAACAGAGGAAGTTGTGAGGAAAGATAGGCGTCGGAATCGGTCGGCCAGTTGCTGCGCTGCAAGTCCGTCAGCAGTACGATCTGATCGGTCAACGGTGCCGCCGTAGAGAGCGCAGCACGGGCCGCACTCATGATATTCTCGATCCTCGCCACGCCATCGACCACCTGGATGGTGTCGAGCATTTCCAGCGCATCGGATTTTCGCCGTAGCGGTCCACGGCCCTCGTCGACGCGGCCACACGTCCCCAGGACGGTGGTTTGGCTCCCTTCCGGTAGTGTCTCGATCAGGTCTCGCGCTTCGTCCTTGGCCCGCTCGAGCAGCGTGGCATCGACTTGTCGATAGCCCATGCTCAGACTGTTGTCGATCAACAGGATCAGATGCCGGGGGCTGTTGGCGTCGATCGACGAGCCATCGCCGGTCAGGAAGGGACGAGCCAGCGCCAGGCCAAAGAGGAGTACGGCGGCGGTGCGCACCAGGAGCAGAACCAGATCTCGTAGCTGTAACCTGCGGCGGTGACGTTGCAGCGCCTCGAACAGGAAGTCCATGGCCGCCCAGTCAAGCTGGCGATACCGTCGGCGGTTCAACAGATGGATCAAGACCGGGCCGGCTGCACAAATCAGGCCGGCGACCGCAAAGTAGCCGCTGGAGAGGTGGGGGATCCAGTTCATTGGCCGGCACGTGATGGATTCTGACGGAAACGCTCGATCCGACCCTCCTGCAGAATCGGCAGGAATCGGTTGGGGATGGACAGCAGGAAGCAGGCGACACTGGTGGCATACAAGTCACCACTGGTTCCGCTCAGCCGTCCGTTGCCGTCGGCTCCGCGGTCGACCCAACTCCCGTGTCGCTCGGGATTGTCGGGGGCATGGCGTTGCGAGGCGACGAGGAAGTCACGCAGGATCGGGTAGTGTTGCCGCCAATCGTCACCGCCACTCTGGTAGAGTGATTGGCCCACGTAGTATAGCGTGTAGGCGTCGAAGGGCATGGTACCCTGGCCCGCATTGGGAGCAGGCAGGCGGCGAATCGCCGCGGTAATCACTTCCATGTTCTTGCTGATTCTCCAGTCGTCGTAACATCCTAATTCCTGTAGGCACACGACTCCGGCGGCTGCCATCGCCAGCGTGGGCCCACCGCCCTCCTTGCTGTAGGTGAACTGTCCAGGTCCCTCGCGCTGGTCCGCATCCGATTGACTGTCTCGACCGTGGCGAGGCCAATAGTGCTGCCGCACGCTACGTACGGCTTTGTCGATCACGTCCGCCGGCACATCCAGCCCGCTGTCCATCGCGCTGCGGAGCGCCTTGGCCTGCATGACCGCCAGACTCAAGTCGTGACCGCGTGGTCGCGATTCAGCCCGGTAGCCCCATCCGCCGTCGTCGCATTGGGTGAGCGTAATGAGTCGCAATGCGTGGTCCAGGGTCGCGGTGAACCGTTGATCAACCCTGGTCGACATGCCGTACGCCTGACCGAGCACCAAGGTGGACAGTCCGTGGTTGTACATGTCGCGCTGGGCATTGGAAACATTCAACAGTCCGGACGGCTTTGCATTGTCGATGACGCAGTCGAGTGAGCGCTGCACTTCGATTCCGTATTGGCCGCGGCCTGGCGCGTATCCCGCGGCCATGAACGCCATCGCCCCCAGGCTAACCAGGCCCTGGTCGTGGCAGCCCCAGTTTCCGTCCGGGCCTTGGTTCTTGGCCAGCCACTCCAATCCCTGGCCGAGTGCCTGCTGGCTGCGCGGAGTAATTTCCCACTCACCCTCGGCGCGCAAACACTCCGACCGGGCCGTGCACCCACAGCAAGATCCATGATGCGTGGCAAATTGTCCATCGCGACTCCGGGATATCGCATCATGGGTATTCTCTTCGCACGAGGATTATTATGGCGAGCATGGGGCGCGTGTTTTCTCAAGCCGACCACTTTTTGGGAGAACGATACCAGGGAATACGGAATGCGGAGTGCGCATGCGCAGTGGAAGAGGCCAATCGCTCTGGCAGTTGCTCCGGGTGACGAGGGTGCTGCTGATTCCGCATTCCGCATTCCCGATTCGTTTCTCATCTGCCTTTCAGGCTTCCGCCGGGTTCATCCCGGCGGGGCCACAACTGGTCAGCTACCGTCACACCATAACACACTGTCGGTCGCGTCCCCAACGTACCATCACACCGGCTCGCCTTCGCGACTAAATCAAGCCGCAGCCTGTTTCGGCGTCGGCGAGCCGCCGTTTTGCCTTCCCGCGCTGGGCTCGGCCGACACGCTTCGTGTCTCACTCGCAGTAGTTGGCCAGTCCTCAGTCCGCCGGGTTGATCCCGGTGGGGCGGCAGAACCGAGCGGAACAGAAAGGGGACGATTCCTCCATGCACACAAGGGTAAATTTTTGATACGCCGCCCACGGTCTATTCCGGCTGCGGCCGCAGGCCGCGCTTGGGTATCTGGGGTTGAGCTCTTTCCGCTCGCAATTCCACTAACTCACGCTGGCCGCTCGGTACACCGTCGCTGAAAAACGCCCACGTCCGATCGTCGCCCATCACGACGGGACCGAGGTTCGGTCGGATTCCCGCCAGATCTTCGACACGCAACGACTTGACAACACCGCCGGTAGCCCGGTCAAGCCAAATAAACTCGACCTGCCGCTTCGCGTCGGAGTCCTGGTTCGTGCCAGAGCGAGTATACACGATCGCTTGGTTCGCGTCGCAAGCGGCGGCCAGCAGCAAGTCAGTGTCCGCATGATGCCAGTTTATCCGTCCGCAAGAGATGTCAAGTGACGAAATCCCCGTTCCGGATTCTACGATCACTGCGCTGCTCGGCGCAGCCCACGATCTGATGCACGTGAGGCATCGCCGTCTGCCATTGCCGCACGCCAGTCAGCGGGTCGAGCGCTTCAATGGCACGAACACCAGGCTGCATCAGAATGAGCTGGTTGCCATGCAAGCGTGGCGGCTGATGATGCTGAGCGACCCAGCTTGGATCGGTATCGAGAGGCGATGAGCGAATCCAACGCACCTGACCTTCGCTGTCACTGCAGAACACGACTCCTCCCAACGCCGCAAAGAAGCGGTGATCGCTTACCGTCACCTGGCAGACCAACCGTTGCCACCAGCTGTCGCGCAGACGCAACAGAGGATAGGTCCGCATCGTCTGCCCGGTACGCGGATCCAAGATCATCAGTTGCAGGACCGAGTCGACCGAGCGCTGTCTTTCCAGGGCCAGAACGGCGAGTTGTTGATCGAGCAGAAATGGATCCGAGACCGGCGATTGCTCGCCCATCTGGCAAATCCAGAGCAGTTCCCCCGAGGACGGATCCCAACAGGCCAATTGAGGCGCGTCACCGTAGAGCTGCCTGGCCATGATTCGGCCGTCATGCACCAACGGAACCATGGGGACGAGTGGCCAATCCTGGCTGCGAAGCATGCCTTCCTGGAGCGGCTGGCTGATCCATCGCGACGCGCCCGATTTCTCATCCAAAGCAAGCAATTGGAAACGATTGTTCACCAGCAACAATCCACCGCGGAGCGTGGCGGCGAGCTGCCGGCCGGTCCAATCGATGCGGAGAGTCCGGATGCCTGGGAGCACTTCCTTGTCGGGATCCTTACCGACCAGAAGTTGCAGGGGATGCCGTACACCCGTGGTGATTCCGGTGACCGAAATCGTGGCGGGGAACAGGCTCATGGCGACGGCCTTCGGAGCCGGATTCCTGGCACGCAACTGAGCCGTCAACTCTGCCAGTTCAGCCGGTGTCATCGTCACATCACCTAGTTGGACGGCAGCGTGAATCGCCTTCTCACTCCCCTGGCCAGAGAGCGCTGAAGCAAGATTGAGTCGCGCGACCAGGCTATCGTCGACCACCGCCCCAGGCGCCCCTTCAGCCTGCCGATACCAACGCCATGCGGACTCCGCCTTGCCACCCGCTAGTTCCTGATCTCCCAACCAGCGCAGCACTTGCCCGGAAGCCGAGGTTCCCGAAAACTGCTCGGCTAACTGCTGCACCACGCGCATTTTCCTGCCCTGAATTGCCTGCTCGATTCGCAGCCGAGCCAGATCGCCATGGTCTTGCTCCAAGTGCTCGACCAAACGAGGATAATCGCGCAGGGCACGTTGAATGGCCACGGGCAGAGAGAGTAGCAGGGACGCGTCGTCAGGAGCGGGCGCTACGCCGCGTACGTGCGCGGTGTCGAGCTGCGACACAAGATGGGCGGCTTCTTCCCACGATCCGGATTTGAGCAGCGAGTCGAGTTCCACCAGGTGGTTGAATACGTCGCGACTGAGCTCCTCGCTCAACAAACGAAGCGGTTCTGCCTTCGTTACCGCGGCGCTGGCCCACAAGGTGCAGAAGGCGCCGATCCACCACCAACGAACTGCCACGCACTTAGCCATGATGCTGCCGCAACAACTTGAGGAACTCTCGCATCAGAGCGGTATTATCGTGCCAGGTGCGAGCGGTCACGATATGGCCGTCGACGACGCACTCCCGGTCGACGTAATGGGCGCCTCCCTGTTGGGCGTCCAGCGCGCACTTGGCCACGGTTGTCACGGTGCGGCCCTCGATGCAGCCGGCAGCCGTCAGGATTTCGATCCCATGGCACACACAGGCAATCGGCTTGCCCGCGGCGTGGATCTCACGCGTGACCCGGATTAAGTCCGCGTCGTAACGCAGGTACTCCGGCGCGCGCCCTCCCGAAAGGAACATGCCGCCGTAGTCCGCGCTCCGCAAGTCGCGAAAGGCAGCGGTCGCTTGAATATGATAACCCGGGCGCTCCTGAGTCACGTCCCACGGTACGTCTGGGTTCGGTGGAATCTCGTGCAGTACGCTGTGGTAGAGTCGCGCTTCCGGGCCGGCAACCACCACTTCATACCCATCTTCCGGCAAACGAAAGTAGGGATAGAACGTGTCGAGTGCTTCCGTCGCGTCGCCTAAAGGCATCAGGATTCGGCGTTGTTGAGTCATCGTTCGTCAGGTCCCCTATCGTAGAACGGAATTCATTCCGTTTATGCCGCCCCCACCGTTCCCCATTTCGGCCATGAGATCATTCCGTTTATCGCCCACCGTCTTCCATTCCCCCATGTAGAACGGAATTCATTCCGTTTATTCGCCCCCACCGTTCCCCATTTCCGCCGATGTAGAACGGAACGTCCGTTTCCCAACATCCGCGCACGGCGCGGAAATGTTACCCACTAAGACTCGGGGAGGCTCTGCCTCCAACCGAGTTCGACCGGCGGATCGAATTTCGTTCGTGGTCCCGCGCCACGCGTCACAGAGAAAGCCGCGGCTGGCCGGCAAAATACCGGCCACCGCGGCTGTTTTCACTCGACTCTTCACGACGATACAGCTTACAGTGTGTAGCCTTCACGGTATTCCGGGAAGACAATGCTCTTGAGTTCCGGCGCGTTGGTTGCCGTCATCGTCTTGGCATCCCACTGCACTTTCGTGCCGTCAGCCCAGACCGCCAGGTTGCCCAGCAGGATCGTTTCGGTCAGCGGACCGGCGTAGTTCGGGAAATTCGACATGGCCGGTTCACCACCCTTGATGGCGTTGACCCATTCCTTGAAGTGGCCCGGCGATCGCTTGTATTCCAGGTTCTTCGGTTGGTCGACCCCAATGAAGTGCATCTCGTCGCCGTAGTCTCCCTGGCCAAACAGGGCGCCCTTGTCGCCGATCAGCAGCGAACCAGTGATGAAATCGCTGGCTGAACTCTCCTCGGGCTTCCAGCTGAGCGTCTTGACCAGCGCTTCGCAACTAGCCAGATTCTTGTCCTCGAGGAGCTCGACGGGAGGCAGCTTTTTGCCATCGTACCACGTCATCTTGACCGCGGGCCGCTTGTCGGTGGCCGGGAACTCGAAGTCAATGATCGACCAGCCCGGATAGGTCTCTTTGTTGTGGCCGGACGTCTTGGCCACCACGGAAACCGGATCACGCAAGCCGAGGGCCGCATAGGGCATGTTGACCGTATGGCAGGCCATGTCACCCAATGCGCCGGTGCCGAAATCCCACCAGCCGCGCCAGGCGAACGGATGATAAATACCTTGCACGTAGGGACGGAACTTGGCCGGGCCAATCCACTCTTCCCAGTGCAGATGCGAGGGGACCGGATCCGACTTGTCTGGCCGGTCGATGCCTTGCGGCCAAATCGGCCGATTGGTGAAGACGTGGACCTCTTTCACGTTACCGATCACGCCCGCTTGAATCGCCGCCGCACCGATCCGGAGCTGAGCGTTGGCGGTGCCCTGGTTCCCCATCTGGGTCGCGACCTGGAACTCGTTCGCCAATTCGCCCAATTTGCGGGCTTCGGCAATCGTGTGGGTTAACGGCTTCTGCGTGAAGCAGTGCTTGCCCGCCCGCATGGCCATGGAGGCGGCGGCAGCGTGCGTGTGGTCCGGTGTGCTCACCGTCACCGCGTCGATTTCTTTGCCCATTTCCTCCAGCATTTTGCGGTAGTCGTGGTACCTCTTGGCCTTCTGGAAGCCAGGACGATCCGCCGCTTTCGCCAGACTGTGCTCGTCCACATCGCAAATCGCCACGATGTTGCCGTTCCGCTCGCAGTCCGCCGAGTCGGAGCTGCCTTTGCCGTCCACGCCAATGCAGGCAAAATTAATGGTCTCGATTGCCGCGCGGCTCTCCCGGACGGCGACGCCACCAGCGACCCAGAAGCCAACGCCGGCTGCCGCCGTCGTCTTGAGAAAGTCTCGACGATTCGTTCGACTCTTCATTACAGGAACTCCTTGCACGCAGTTGGAAGTTGGAAGATTCTGCCGTCTGCTCAAAGCATACATAGCTTTTCAAAGCATACATAGCTTCAAGATCAGCACCCAAGTAACACCTGATCCAAAGGGTCACCGAGCACGTGAGGTTTGCCCGAAGAAGTTGTTAAGGTCCGTCACACAGGCGAGTTCAGGTAGGTGGGTTACCACAGGCTTGGCACGCCTCTAGCTGGAGGCCAGAATGCACACACACTCTGTTATCTATGCAAGGTATCGTTATGCCGGGGGAATTACAAACCCTACCATTCATTAGGGGGGGCGCACCGCAATTTGACACCCCAGCACAGATCGCGTGCCGGTTCCTCAACGCTCAGCCGGGCCCTCGCGTGAAGCTGCCCGGTTTTGCCTCCCGTTCCGCACTCCTCACTACTCTCACTACTCACTACTCACTCCTCACTACTCACTACTCACTACTCAGGCCTCACGCCTCACTCCTCACTTCCCGATGCAGAAGCGGCTGAAGACGCGGTCCAGGATGTCGTCGGTGTAGACGGCGCCGACGACCTGTGCCAGTTGTTCGAGCGCTCCGCGCAGTTCCAGCGCCACGAGTTCCTCGCCCATCCCCTGTGCGATCAAATCGCGCCCACGCCGTAAGTACTCGGCCGTCTCAATCAGGCTCTGCTGGCAACGCTCTACCGTGGATGCCACGACACAGGTGGGTGGCGCACTGGTGGACACCAGTCGGTCACAGATTTGCTGGCGGAGCAGTTCCATCCCTTCGCCGGTCCGGCTACTGGTGCGCACTTCCTCGGGCTCCCAGGTCTGGTGCAGGTCTCCCGCATCGATCTTGGTCCAGACGACCAAACGGTGGCTGTCACCGCTTTGCAGCAGTAGAGCACGCTCTTGTTCGTGAAGTGGTCGAGTGGCATCCAGGCACAACAGTTCCAAGTCGGCTTGGCGATGTTGCGAATGTGCGGCCTGCTGTGCCGCCGTGGAGAGATCATCGAGGTAATCGCGATCTACCAGGCCCGCCGTATCGACCAGCATGCCGCTGACTGCGTGCCACTGGAAGGGACGCGTGACGTAATCGCGGGTGGTTCCCGCTGCGTGGAAAACAATGGCCACTTCGTCACCGGCCAGTGCGTTGAGGAGGCTGCTCTTGCCCACATTGGGCCAACCGCGGAGCACGACCCGCGGTTCGTGTGTGGCCACGCCGCGCGAGGAGATTTGGGCGAGGATCTGGGATGCGGTGTGCCTGGCCAGTTCCAACCGGCGAGCGGTCTCATCCCGGCTGACGAACGCGAGATCTTCGTCGGCAAAGTCGAGCCCCGCTTCAAGATCAGCCAGCAGATCAAGTAAATCCGAGCGAATCTCCCCCAACGGTCCGGCCAGACCTCCCGCCAGCTGCGTCAGCGCGGTGGCCAGAGATCGCGTGTCGTGGGCGTCGATCACTCCGAGCACCGCTTCCGCCTGCGTGAGGTCGATGTCGCCCAGCCAGAAATGCACGCAGCGTGAACTCCCCCGGACGGGCCAGGCGGGCTCCGCATTCGCACAGTCGCTGCAGGACCGCATCCAAGAGCGGTGGAGAGCCGACAGTGTGCAATTCGGCCGCGACCTGACGCGTATAGCTGCGTCGGGTCGGCCACCAGTAGAGTTCCACCGGCACGAGACCGATCGGCTCGGCAATCTGCAGTTGGCCCCGCACGACCGTGGGGCGGCGGATCGCGCTCAGCTCCGGTGGCTGTAGTGGCCGGAAACACTTCAGCAGGCAGGGGAGTGTAGCAGGGCCGCTGATCCGCACGATCCCACGTATCGCTCCCCCCGGTGCCGAAGCAATGGCCACAATCGTATCGTCGATGCAGTCGGTCATGAGGCCCTGAAATCCGAGCTGATTGGAGTTACGCAATTCCGGGGCTGGCGGCAGAGATTCGAAATCCGAAGCGTCAAATACGAAACAAAATCAAATGTGCGAAATCTTCAATGACAGCAACACTCAATCCAAGGTAATCCACCGACTCGGCCGTTCTCGGGCGTGATTTTGGAATGGTGGAGAAAGGGAGTAATGGAGTGTGGGAGTAGTGGAGAAGTTAGTAACGGGCACGAAGATATCCATGGTCGATCCTGAGCTGTTGAAAAGTCCGCCCTTGGACGCTGTCGTGCCATGTGCAGTGGCGACCATTTTTGTTCCCTCCGTCGGCCTTGCGCCGGCGGAAGACTGACTGGTCCGTGTCGGTCCGGCAATCGGCCTTTTCAGGCTTCCGTCGGGTTTATCCCGGCGGAGCCACAACTGGTCCGTGACGGTCCGGCAATCGGCCTTTTCAGGCTTCCGTCGGGTTTATCCCGGCGGAGCCACGACTGGTCCGCTACGGTCCGGCAATCCGCTTTTTCAGGCTTCCGTCGGGTTTATCCCGGCGGAGCCACAACTGGTCCGCTGTCGGTCCGGCAATCGGCCTTTTCAGGCTTCCGTCGGGTTTATCCCGGCGGAGCCACAACTGGTCCGCTACGGTCCGGCAATCGGCCTTTTCAGGCTTCCGTCGGGTTTATCCCGGCGGAGCCACAACTGGTCCGCTACGGTCCGGCAATCCGTCTTTTCAGGCTTCCGTCGGGTTTATCCCGGCGGAGCCA
This sequence comes from uncultured Planctomycetota bacterium, assembly GCA_963700515.1. Classification (GTDB taxonomy): domain Bacteria; phylum Planctomycetota; class Planctomycetia; order Pirellulales; family Pirellulaceae; genus JAJRVM01. The sequence continues at coordinate 141,751 of CAVOXY010000027.1, forward strand.
CAACTGGTCCGCTACGGTCCGGCAATCCGTCTTTTCAGGCTTCCGTCGGGTTTATCCCGGCGGAGCCACAACTGGTCCGCTACCGACCGACCATGATACACCGTCGGTCGAGTCCCCCGCGTGCCATCACACCGGTACGCAGTCGAGACCGAATCAAGCCGCGGCCTGTTTCGGCCTCGACGGGACGCCGTTGTGCCTTTGAACACTCGCCTCGGCCGGCGCACTTCGCATCTCATCTATCGTCGCCTGCCACTCCCACCGTCCGGCCCGCCCGCGTCTCAGGGGCGGCGCCGCTTGCGGCGCTCCCGTGCGGCCTCGGCAGCGTCGACATCCGCTTTGCCTTCCGCTTTGTCCTTCAACTGTTGCACCCACGACTTCTTCTTCTTGGGTGCCGGATTCTTCTGGTCCGTGCCGGGCTTGGGGAGCAGTTTCCGTTCGCCGATCCCCCACAAACTGGATGCCACAAAATAGACGCACAATCCGGCCGGGACTTTGAAAAACAGGACCCCCATGAAGATCATCATGTACTTCATCATCTTCTGCTGCATTCGCGTCTGATCATCGGTCGCCGGCGGAGTAAACATCTTCTGCTGCGCTATGAACAGGATGATGGTGATGATGGGCAGAATGTTCAGATAGGGACCGAGCCAGCCTGTTTCACCGGCCAGCATGTCGGGGAGAATGCCCTGCCACTTCCAAGCCATGTCAGGGCCGGCCAGATTGGAGCACCATTGCAGTCCGGGAATCATCGGCGCCTGACGCAGATTGATGTCGACAGATAGGCAGCGATACAGACCGATGAATATTGGCAGTTGCAGGAACATCAGCCAACATCCGCTGAGCGGATTGAAATTGTGTTGCTTCCACAATTCCCGCTGTGCCTGCCCCTGCTTCTCCAAATCGTTCTTGTACTTCTCTTTAATCTTCTTGATTTCCGGAGCCAGCTCCTGCATCATTTGCGCGTTGCGAGCTGCTTTGCGTCCGATCGGGAACATCGCCCCTCGTACCAGGACCGTCAATAGAACGATGGCCAAGCCGTAGTTGCGGAAAATGAGATAGAAGAAATAAAGGACCGTCGACAAGGGTTTGGCAATCCAGCCAAACCAGCCGTACTCAATGATATCCGAGAGGTTGTAAGCCGCCAGCACGGCGGGTGATTTCGGTCCGAGGAACAAGTGGAACTCATCGGTGGTGCTCTCGCCCGGCTCAATTGGCCTTGCCACGCTGACCATCCGGAAGCTGGTGTTCAGTGTCTTGGTGGCACTACTTCGCAATTCCGGTAAGGCCCCGACCGGCAGGGCAAATGCCTGCTCGCACGTGAAAGCCGTCGGTTGGGCCATCGTGCCGGCAATCAGCACGGCCGAAAAATATTGCGTGTCGACACCCACATAATCGAGCGTCCGTTCACTTGCCGCCGGATTGTCGGTCAAAACGGAAACCAGTGGGTATTCCGAATCTTCTTCTGCCTGCTTGTAGATTTGGGAGGCGCTTCGCAGGCTGTGGCGTTTCCCATTCACTCGCCAGATCACGTCCCGCGCACCAGCTGATCCCCACGAAGGATGGATCTTGTTCGTGTACCACCATCCTTCGAGTGGCAGTCCGTTGGGCCCATCCTGGACATAGGAAACCGTCTGCGGCTGACTGCCCAGATTGCGGATTTCCACGTTCATCTGCACGTGATAGGCGGCGAACTCCTGCGGCACTTCCGCGCTGGGGTCGGGAGTTCCCAACCGAAAGCGTTTGACGAATTCGAGTTCATCACCCTCAGAGGCTGATACCTTCACCCGTTTGGTGAAGACGACTTCGTTCGCGTTGGGTTGAGCCAACTGCCAGGTGCTATCGCGCAAGGCCGCAAATTCCGAGAGCTCATCCCCATCGCGCGAGGGTTTCTGGCTGCCGATGCTGTGCAGCCCCAGCAAATACGACGGTGTGGGAGACCCATCGAGCGAATCTCCGGTTCCACTAACTCGAGCGGATGTTGTTCGAGCGTCGTCGTCAACTCTATGGGCACTTCCTGACCCACCCGCCGCACCGTAAAGGTGACCGACTGCTGCGGCTCAGTTCCCCTTAGAAATGCCTCCAAATCAGCGGATTCACCCAGCGGAATCTCGTTGACACTCAGGATCACGTCGCCGACGACAAACCCTGCACCGAGTGTCCCGTTGTTGGGCTTGGCGGCGGCCGCTGGCGTACCCGGTCCCACCACCCTGACGACGCAGCCCTCGGGCGTGTTGTGGCACTGCAGTCCTAAATACCCGTAAGGTTTGCCGAGATCGCGATAACGAAGACGTCCTTTCGAATCGCGTTCCACCAGTTCCACCCGCTCAATCGACGCTCCCAGATTGCTGAACGTCACCAGGAGTCGGCCACTGCTTTGCGGGTCGTACGAGCCGAGTGTTACCCATTGTTGGGGTATCGGGGGTGTGTCCGGTGGTTGCTCGACAGCCGGCGGGGCGTCGGGACCGGTGGCTGGAGCCTCGGGGGACGGTTTCTCGGCGGTCGTCGGCGGCTCGGTCGCAGCTTCGCCCTGTCGCAGACCTATCGACCGCCTCCCCGGCGGCCTTCCCCACCGCCTGTTTTTTTCCGGCCTCTGGTTTGTCGGGGGGTAGATCTGCCTGCTGTCGCCACCGGTCGGGGCGGGGGCGGGAACAGCAGATTCCGGATCAAAACGTGCCCGGTGAGGATGAAGACGGACAAAACCAGGAAGATAACTAGCCGCTTTTCCACAAGTACGCTGGCCTTCGCATTCGATTTTGGGGATGGAATCGGGCCGCGAACCGTCGTCAGGTCAGGCACGGGCCAGAGCAATAGAGGGTCAGTCTCAGATTATGTCATTCTCGGACCGATGAGTTGATCTTGCAAAGGGGAGATGGATTTTGGCCTGTTTTGTTGGTCCTCAGCCACTCTCCCCTCCCAGCCGGCGGAGGCGTGGCAGCAGGAATTGGCAGTATCGATCCCCCCTCAGCGAACCACGCCATGTCACAGGCCCCGGGTCCGTGTGCGACGTCTAACGTCCTTCCCGCAAGCGATCACCGAGGAAATTATCGAGTTCCGGGATCGCATAGATCTTCTCGATGGTCTGCTCAAACGGGTATTCAATGCGACAGAAATGGACGACCCGGTCGTCCAACAGCACGTAGCAGCTGCGCGGGTCACCGTCGCGCGGCTGTCCCACGCTGCCGACGTTGATCATCGTCTTCTCTTCGCCCAGTACGTATTGGTAACCGATCTCGCGCGGATTCAAGAACCGCATCTGCTGCGTAAACACGCCCGGGACGTGGGTGTGACCTTGGAAACAGACGCGTTCCACCACGCCGAAGATCTTCTCGATCTTTCGCGTATTGTACACGTCTTCCGGGAAGATGTATTCGTTCAGCGGATTGCGGGCCGAGCCGTGCACGAACAGGAGGCCGTCTTCGCGATGGTTACGCGGTAGTTCGGCCAGGAAGTCCAATCGGCGAGTCACCACCTGCGTGCTGCCGGAGTTCTCCTCGAGCTGCTTGCGCGTCCAGAAAATCGCCCGTTCGGCACCGCTGCTGAATCCTTCCGGATCGAACAAGGCACCCAGATCGTGATTTCCCAGGATGCAGACGTCGAACTGCATCACCAAGTCAATGCACTCGCGCGGGTTCGGGCCGTATCCAATCAAGTCACCCAGGCAGATGATCTGCTCCGCACCACGCCGTTGGGCATCGGCCAGCACGGCCGTTAACGCTTCCAGATTACCATGAATGTCACTGAGAATCGCTCGTTTCACACCACCGCGTCCTTGTACTTACCTGCCGAGGGAATCTTGCTAATCGGACACAATCCGTCACCCGCGAAACGGCGACCGGTGAGCTGGACGTCCGCACGTGGGGTCCCCACTTCACCAAATGTTACCCGCTGCAGCGTTCCCTCTGTTGATTCGGTGAGCGGACGAAGTAGATAACCGCCCCGCCTGCCAAGGACCATCATCCATGACCACGGCACGCCGTCGAAGCTAACGTCCACTGCGCAGGCGATCGCCCAGCATGTTGTCGAGATTCGGATATGCTGTAGATCTTCTCAACCGTCGTGTCCAACGGATACTCCACGCGCCGAAATTCCACCATCGGATCGTCTCCTTCATGCACGATGGCGTAGCAGGCTCGCGGGTCGCTGTCGCGCGGCTGTCCCACCGAGCCGACGTTGAACATCGCTTTCTCGCCCGTCAAGCGAAAATGATAGTCACATTCCTCCGGCGTGATGAACTCGCCGCTGCCGGTGAACACACCCGGAATATGCGTGTGACCCTGGAAACAGTATCGCTCGATGCGGTCGAACAAGGCGTCCATCTTCCGCTGGTTGTACACGTCCTCGGGAAATACGTATTCGTTCGTCGGCTCACGCGGTGAACCGTGCACGTAAAGTAATCCCCCTCACTGTACGAACGCGGCAATTCACCCAGAAAATCCCACCGCCGATCCGCTTGGTCTGGGTTGCCGTCCCGCCGTCTCCAACTGGCTGCGCGTCCAATAGACCGCCTGCAGCGCCACCGGATTGAAGCCATCCGGGTCAAACAAGGCCGCCTGATCGTGATTGCCCAGGATCGCGATGTCACACGTTGCCATAATCCGGTCCAGGCACTCGCACGGGATTGGGACCGTAGCCGATGATGTCGCCCAGGCAATAGATCTTCGTCACCCCCTGCTGGCGAATGTCCTCGAGGACCACTTGCAGGGCTTCGACGTTCGCGTGAATATCACTGATGAGGGCCCGCTTCACAACCTGCTACCTTTCCGTCCCGACGCCTCGACGAACCGCTGGAGGATGATGCCAGGAAAACGGCAACTGTTGACGTAAATATAAACCAAACAATCTACTACGGAAGTCTAGGACGGTGCAACATGGCGTGCAAGGGCGCGCGGTGGGGATCTGCTAATGGGGATCGTGCCACGCCAGAGTGGGGCTTGTGAGCCGCTTTTGGAGCGGTGCATGACTGGCCGAACCTGAGCCCGGATGGTCCCCCTGTGTTGGCTCGTCCTGCGACCGGACAATCCAAATAACCGGCGTGGACCACCCTTGGATAAGGAGTTGCAGAGTGCGACATTCTGGCCTTGGAGACATCCACGCAACAGGGCTCCGTCGCCCTGCTCGAACAAGACCAGGTCGTGAGTGAAACGATGCTGCCTGCGGACTGCCGCACGGCGCAATCGTTGGCACCCACCATGGCGGCGCTGTTGCAGCAAGCCCATTGGAGCCCGAGCAGCATTGAGCTGGTCGCTGTCGACGAACGGACCCGGCTCGTTCACCGGTCTGCGCATCGCCGTCACCGCCGCCAAGACGTTCGCCTACGCCATCGGGGCTCACCTCATCGCGCTGGATACCCTCCGCGTGCTGGTCGAACAATTGCCTGACGGTGTCGAGCATGCTTGTGCCTTGATGGACGCCCAACGCCGCCAACTGTTCGTCGCCCTCTTCCATCGTTCCCAGAACCAGCCATGGCAGACCACCGGCGCCTGCCAGATCATCGATCGCGATAGTCTCGCACCCTTGCTCACCCCGCACACCGTGCTCACCGGGCCCATCCTGCCCCGCCTGGCGACGCCGTTTCTGGCCGACCAACCGAGGGCCGAGCCGAGCCGGTGGCTGCCACGTGCGACAACCGTCGGACGCTTGGCCTGGCAGGCCCATCAAGCCGGTCAGCGTGATGACCTGCTGCAGTTGCAGCCCCACTACTACCGACCCAGCTACGCCGAAGAGAAAACTACCTAGAAAAAGGGGAGGCTCCCCGTTTTTGCGGCAAGATGTGGGTTGTGGGGGATTTGTTCAGCGGCGGTGGCCCTCGGCCAGCAGCACATTGGCTGCGGCGGAGATCGTGGCGTCAATGTCGGCTTCCTGATGCGCGGCGGAAATGAACAACGCTTCATACTGGCTGCAGGGCATGTACACGCCACGCTCGATCAAGCCCCAGAAGTAGCGGCCATAACGCTGCGTGTCGCAGCGACTCGCCACGTCCCAATCGGTCACCACATCCGGATTGAAGAAGAGGGTCAACATACTGCCGACCCGGGTGACCTGATGCGGGATCTGGGCGTCCTGACAGGCTTGCCGCAGCCCGTCTTCCAAACGCGCCCCCAGTCTCTCCAGCCGCTCGTAGGGCGGATTCTCCCGCAGTTCGCGGAGCGTGGCGATCCCCGCGGCGGTGGCAATCGGGTTGCCGCTGAGCGTCCCGGCCTGAAACACCTTGCCGGCCGGCAGCACGTGGTCCATGATGTCGGCCCGCCCGCCGTAGGCACCGATCGGCATGCCGCCGCCGACGATCTTGCCCAGCGTGGTCAGATCGGGAGTCATTCCGAACAACGCCTGGGCACCACCCAAGGCCACGCGAAAGCCGGTCATCACTTCGTCCAAGATCAGCAAGGCGCCGCTTGCTGTCAACTCGCGCAGCGCACGCAGAAAGGCTCGCTCGGGACCACGCAGCCCATATTCCCGACCACCGGTTCCACGATCACGGCCGCGATGCGCTGGCCTTCTCGTTGGAACGTTGCGCGGAGCATTTCGACATCGTTGTACGGCAGCACGAGCGTGTCCTGAGACGTGCCCCGGGTCACGCCCGGCGAATTCGGCACGCTCAGCGTCGCGGCGGCACTCCCCGCCGCCACCAGCAGGCTGTCGACGTGCCCGTGGTAATTGCCGGCAAACTTCACGATCCGATCGCGCCCGGTGAAGCCGCGCGCGAGCCGGATGGCACTCATCGTGGCTTCGGTGCCCGAGTTCACCAGCCGGACTTTTTCCACGGAGGGAACCACTTCGATGATCAGTTCGGCCAACTCGTTTTCTGCTTCGGTCGGTGCGCCAAAACTGGTTCCCGCGTGAACCGCTGTGATCACCGCCTCAGTCACCGCGGATGACCATGTCCCAGAATCATCGGGCCCCACGAGCCGATGTAGTCGATGTAGCGATTACCGTCGACGTCAACCAGGTAGGCGCCATCGCCCCGCTGGATGACAATCGGTTCGCCACCCACTGCCCCAAACGCTCGCGCCGGGCTGTTCACGCCGCCCGGCATCAGTTGTTTGGCCCGCGTAAAAATCTCGTGACTCTTCGTACGTTTCATCGTCGGATCGCCTTCTATCGGGCAAGGGGATGGCTGTGGCGGTCCGCCGCAAATCGTGCTGGCGGATAGTACCTGGGCGATTAGTAATCCGTTTTACGCCGCCAAGCAAGGGGAGGATGCACTATCGTTATAGGCCCCAGCTCCCACGAGTTGATGGCGATTTGATTTCCGACATGGCAGCTTGGGTCTAATACATATTTTGGGTGTATAGCGTTGATTTTGACCCCTCTACAGAAGGAGCTGGGCGGCTTTCTCGGCCACCGCACCGGTCAATTCTGATGGAGCCTTGTCCGCGATAGGGACAGATACTGCCGGGGACTCCCGCAGGTTAGAATAAGGGCCGTCCGACCGCTGTACCAAACGAAGGTATTGCGAATAATCTCGAAATGGCGCCAGAGACCTTGGACGGGGCAGATAAGGACAAAAAAATCGGATGACAAAAAGATCTCCTGTGCCGGCTTATCTTTTTGGCACCCAGTCTTCTTGTCCTTCGAGCCAGTGGCGATGGAACATCTGCTGCCGCTGCCGCTGAGCCCTTGGCGGTCTCAGCTACGACTTGCTTGCATCTCACTTTGCGTTTCACTGTGAGTCCGGTTTCCTCTGGGTACATCCCAGGGGGACCACAACTGGCCGCTACCGACCCGCCAACACTCCCTCCGGTTTCCCCTGGGTACATCCCAGGGGGACCACAACTGGCCAGCTACCGACCCGCCAACACTCCCTCCGGTTTCCCCTGGGTACATCCCAGGGGGACCACAACTGGCCAGCTACCGACCGGCCCCACACCGATGAGCGGCCGAGGCCAGACGTAACCATCACGCCGGCGTTGTGCCGAGGCCGCAGCGCAACCGCGTCTGGCGTTCGTGCCGCCTGATGGCGGCGCGAGGCCAACCGCAGTCGCTTTCGGTCGGCCAGCGCGGCGGCTTAACGCGGTCTCTGGGACTCGCTCAGGAACAGGGAAATGGGCTACAGGCAGAGCAAGGAGGGAAACGCGAGAACGAGCCCTAAGAGATCGGTTGCTGCCGTGCCGAGGGATTGGCTCATCAACTCGTCGGAGTGCTGAAGTTTCTCGGGACTCGCCGAAAAATCACCGATTTCTCGGAATCTACTGAGTAAGCAGAAGCGACAATCACTGAACTGGTTCTGGTTGGTGACTGCTATGGTTCTTGTACTGGTCCCGATGGACAACCGTTTTTGGGCTACGGAGCTTGGCGACCGCGGCCCCCGGAAGATCGGCCGCGGCCGGCTCGAGGCACCGCCGGAACCACTCGACCCTCCGGCACTGGGACCGCTACTGCGGAAGCTGTGCGAGGACGCGCCACTACTGTTGCCCAAACCGCTCGAGGCCCCACTGGAGCCACTCGACCGCTGGGCACTGGGACCGCTACTGCGGAAGCTGTGCGCCGAGGACGTGCCACTACTGTTGCCCAAACCGCTCGAGGCCCCACTGGAGCTGCTCGCCCGCTGGGCACTGGGACCGCCACTACGGAAGCTGCGCGCCGAGGACGCGCCACTACTGTTGCCCAATCCGCTCGAACCGTTGGAGTACGTTGTCGCCGACGAACGACGCGCCGTAGGTGCCGGCCCCTGGGGCAAAGTGATCTTGGGGCTATCCGGAGAACGACCGAGACGTCGGCAACCGGATCGTCGATCCCCCATTGCCGGGCACGTCCGCGCGACTTGACTTCGACCAGGGCGACTTGCCCGACTGCGGGAGTGTCGTCTGGGATCGCAACTGCGTGGTTGGCGACTTGAACTCCGGTAGCCGGGTCTTTGTTTGCGGAGTTGTTCCCGTGTTGGTACCGGGAGCGGTCACGCTGGTGGACCGCTGACGTCCGAACGTCAGTGCCGACGAACCTTCTGGCGAACCTGGGAGTGATCGCGTGCGGTCGGTACGCAGGTTCCGTGTTCCCGGCGACGGCGTGGAGTTGTTGGAGCTATCGGAGGCAGCGCCGCTGCCGGAACTCGATCGTCGCATCACCTTGGGTGACCCGCTGGTGGGACTCTGCCCGGCCGGGTCGGAAGAGAGCGGAAGTGTCGAGCGGTTTCGGCTTTGCGGGAGCCGGACTGTGCCGGACGACGAGGAGCCTTCCGTGACGCCGCTAGACGGCGTCAAACGCTTTGGCTGAGTCGCGTCCCCCAGTCGGCGTTGAGACGGCTCCGAGGGGGTGTACTTTCGTGTGTTTCCCTTGGTGCGTGTTCGAGGTCCCGGATTTTCCCCAGCGGATTGTTGTTGCCCAGCGAATCGATCGCGTCGCGGTTGACTGAGCGACGGCGCGTGACCGTCGTGTCGAGTCCCGCGTCCTGGCCGCGGATCGTCGGCGGATCGGCTCGGTGGCCACTGCGATTAATCCGTGCGATATCACTGTGGATGCGCCGTGATTGTCCCGCCGCGGCAGCGGTTGTCGATTCGGACGTGGGAGTCGTGGTAGCCAGGGGGAGCTTCAGTCGGTCGCGCGTCACCGCTTTGTCGCGGCCACTCCCCGTTCTGTCGCGCGTCGTGCTGCGGCTGGCCACTTCAAATTGCCTCCGGGTCTTTGCCAGTTCGCGGACCTGATCCGAGTCGCGGCGGAATTTCTGCTGCAGCTTCGGTTGGTACTCGCACCAGTTCTCGACCGGCAATGCGATCGGTGGTGCGTCGGCCGTAGGGTCGAGCCAGAATATCTTGATTCAGTGCCCTCTCCGAGGACCGTGTCGTTGGCCGCCTGATCTGCGAGTTGTAGGTGTGTGCCGGACGCCGCTGCACATTCTTCGCATAGTAGTTGTGCCACTGCCCGACACGGTGCAGGTAATCAACGCCGTGCTGGTGATAATGGTGTTGGTAGTATACGTACAGCGATGCGTAGCCGAAGTAGTGCGAGTGGTACGAGTAACAGGGGATGAAGTGTCGCTGCCGGTACAGCGGATCGTAGTAGTCGCCGAAGTACAGATGGTGACTATACGGTCGGACAAACAGATGAAGCAGTAGCGGCTCGTATCCAATCCAGCAGACCGGGCGATAGAAGTAGCCCGCGCGCAGGTAGATCGGTGTTCGATAATAGACCGGTGCAAACAAGTGGCCTCGCATCGTGAGTGAGTAATCCCAGTAACCGGGGATATAGACGCAGCCGTGGGGAGTCCAGACATACCGCGCACTGACCCAAGTCCAGCCGTCGCGATACGAGTTCCAGTAACCAGGCTGCCAATGATATCGGCTCGTATTCCAAGACCAGACGCCTGGGACCCAGAAATAATCATCCGACGGCGCGGGACTCGACGGACCGCTTTCCAGGCTCTCGGGGGGCGCTTCCAGATAGTCCACTTCCGTCGCCGTGTCCGGCGTCCAGAACCCGGCAATCCACTGGTGGTTGTCGGTCGTCTGCTGCCAGTAACCGGGGACCCACCGCCGTCCCGGCGGGATGCGACGCCACACACCGCTAACCCACAGATAGTCGTTGCGGTCGTCGTCCCAGAACCAGTATCCTGGGATCCAGGCAACATCGTCGCCCTCGGGTCTCATCTCCGGAGGGATTTCGTTGATCGGCTCTGGCGGTGCGTTCGGTGCCGTGATACCCGGCTCAGGGTTCGGGCTGGTCTGCTCCGCAAACGCTTCGTGTACCGGGCCACGCGTCAACACATCCAAGTCGGGATCCGACGCCTCCGCTGGCAGCGGGGGCAGTTGGTCCGGGGGCTCAGTCTGGCCCCACACAAGCGCGGTGGCGAAGAAGAATATCCCAACCATCGGCAGAAATGAGCGTCGCATGGCAGTTCCCCCCACAAGAATGCCCCTATGATATACCTTTGAGTCTGCGGCGTCACGGCAGGACTTGCCGCAGTATCCCGCAGCTTGCTGTTACGCAATGGATATGCCGTGAGAGCACTAATTGCAGAAATTGAGCAAAATCAGGGGATTTATGCCGATTGCAGAACTCGGTCCTGCCCGGGCGTTTCGTAAAGCGCCGTCATGGTGATGTCACGATGACGTCGAATTGATAGTTATAGGAAGCCCAGATGAAGGAAGCCAAGTCGCATGTACGGACTGCTGAACATCGACAAACCCACTGACGTGACGTCGCGGGACGTGGTCAACGAGGTGCAGCGACTGGTCCGCCCGCACAAGGTGGGCCACGCCGGTACGCTCGATCCCCTGGCCACCGGCGTGCTGGTGGTGTGCCTCGGCCAGGCCACTCGATTGATCGAGTTCATCCAACAACTCCCCAAGCAGTACCGTGGCACCTTTCTGCTAGGGCGTCGCAGCGACACGGAAGATACGGAAGGAGAGGTCGTGATCGTCGCATCATCACCCCAACCTTGCCGGGCGGAGATTGAGGAGATATTACCCCGCTTCGTGGGCCATATCATGCAGCGTCCGCCAGCGTTTTCGGCGTTGAAGGTGCAAGGACGTCGCGCCTACTCCTTGGCGCGTCGCGGTCAGCCGGTGGAGCTGCAGCCGCGCCTGGTGACAATCGATCGGCTGGAAATTGTCGCGTATGCATATCCCGAATTGACTTTGGAAGTAACGTGCGGATCGGGAACGTACATTCGCTCGCTCGGCCGGGACCTCGGCGATGCACTCGGTACCGGAGCGGTCATGTCGGCTCTGCAGAGAACGGCGATCGGCAGCTTCACGTTAGAGCAGGCTTGTTCCCTCGGGCAACTAACTGGGGAGTCACTCAGCACATGGATGCTGCCGCCGCGCCGCGCGGTGGAGCATTTGCCCAGCATGGAAGTGAATGAGCTGCAGGTTGGCGACCTGAGCCAAGGGCGGTTCATAGCGGGTGTCCTGCCGGACGCCGCGCAGTTGGCGGCGGCCGTGGACCGGAGTGGACGTCTGATCGCGCTGCTCTCAGCGGCTCCCGGCGGCGGACTCAAGCCGCATCGGTATTTCCCGCCCGCTTAAATCCGAGCTGGTCCCCCGGCTCTGGGGAGTGGGGGAGTGGGGGAGTGGGAGTGGGGAGTGGTGGAGTTGATGGAGTGGTGGAGTGGTGGAGAAATAAGTAAGAGGGACGAAGATATATTTGGTCGGTCGACGTTATGTCTCGTTCGTTGGGAGGTTGGGCGGTTTCCCCAGCGCTCCAGGACTCCAGTGCTCCGGCCCCTTTTTCGAGACCGTCCCCCGGTGGCGGCCGACGGCCGCGTGGAGAGGGAGCACGTCTCTTGCGGCTGGTACAAGCCGCCCAGTCGTTACCACCGGACAGCCGGGTGCACCAATCGTTGACGGACGCTGAGGTTGGGCCTTCACCGGGGTATGGAGCGGGCTAGACTTCTCCATGGGGAACGAATACGGGAAAGCAACTCCTCCGATTTTGCATACCACGCCAGAAATTCTCGTCCTTCCCACCAGGCAAGCGGTGCCGCGGCGGCACAGGAAATTGTGGAGTAGCCGTTGATCGAGCCGAAAGTTGTTTCTACGTGGCAAGCCATCGAAGGTGGCACCGCGTAGGCGAACAACGCAGGCGAACAAAGAGGTCCTGGCGGACTGGAATCGGTCCTGCCGGGCCAGTGGTTCGGCTGCCACGCCACAGACAACACGGATCAGTATTTGGGCACGGACGCGCCCAGGGTTGCCGTTGTCGGTACCGTTCTACCGGCATTCCGCTTTCACGTTTGGCGCGTTCATGACCGAAAAACGTAATCTGCGACTCGATCTCTTTGCGCTCGCTCTGCTGGCGGTCGTCGTCTTTCTTGCGCTGGCGCTGGGGACGTACGATCCGGCGGATCGTGTTGTCGAGTTGGCAGCTCCGCTGGATCGGCTTTACCATGCCGACGTGTTGGTACAACCGCAAAACGAGACAGTGCGAAATGTTTGCGGCCAGTGGGGCTCTTTGATCTCCAGCATGTTGCTGACCGGCCTGGGTGTGGGGGCCTATTATCTCATTATCTCGCTCGGCACGCTCGACGCGCTGTTATTGATGCGCCGCAGAATCGATGCGCCGCTGATTCGCAGTTTCGGCTGGTGCTTGTCGCTAGTGGGGATCACGGTCGTGGCGGCGCTGGTGGTTCCCAACTGGTCGCCGGGGCCGGTCATCGGATCTGGGGGCTATATCGGCGCGCTGGGGGCGGGCTTGTTGGAGCTGCATTTTGCCACGATCGGATCGCTGATTCTGGCGACGAGCTTTATTTTGGGAGGGCTGTTGCTGTCGACCGACTATGCCCTGATGCACGTTGCCCACCTCGTGCTGGGAGCGACGGTTTCGGGTGTGGCCAGCAGCCGCTCCCTGGTTCCCGCGCGGAAGTCGACCAAGTCCGCGGGGAAGTCCAGCGACGTTTCCGAGGCCGAGTTGTCGATCCGGATAGGCGGCGTGGCGATGGAGGAGCACGAACCGGACGACGAACCAGCGGAGGCAGGGGAGGAAGGCGAGTGGGACGAGCAAGACGACGAGGCTGGGGTGGAGGAAGTTGAGTCGGAGGAGGCCGAGTCGGAGTCGGTTGGGGCGGGGAGTGCGAAGAAGTCGCGCCGCGGCAAATCTGCCGACGCGGCTGGTCCGCGGGTCCGCCATAGGAGCTCGAAGAACGAGCGGCAGCAGGTCATGCAGAGCCTGGACGAGGCCAGCCTCCCTGGCGACGCACACGACTACAAGCTCCCATCGCTCGATCTGTTGATCGGGGCCGATGAAATCTGTTTTGAAGCACAGACGAAAGAGGTCCGGCGGAAAGCTAAGATCCTGGAACAGACGTTTGCCAATTTCGGCTTCAACGTGAAGGTTGTCGAAATCGAAACCGGCCCGGTGATTGCCCAATACGAAGTGGAATTGGAGGCCGGTTTGCGGCTCTCCAGGATCACGGGCCTGGCCGACGACTTGGCGATCGCGCTGCGCGTTCCCAGCGTCCGCATTGTGGCGCCGATCCCCGGCAAGAACACGGTGGGAATCGAAGTGCCGAATGAGATTCGGCAAGTGGTGCGGCTGCGGGAAGTGATGGAGGAGACGAACGGGAAGATCAAGAAGATGAAGGTCCCGCTCTTCCTTGGCAAAGATGTCTCCGGCAAGCCCTTGACCGTCGATCTGGCCACCATGCCCCACCTGCTGATCGCTGGCCGAACCGGAACCGGCAAGAGCGTCTGCCTCAATGCGATCATCTCTTCGATCTTGATGACTCGCCGGCCGGACGAAGTCCGCATGCTGATGATCGACCCGAAAATGGTGGAGTTGAGCGGTTACGCGCGGTTGCCGCACTTGATGCATCCGGTGGTGACGGACATGCGGAAAGCCGAGGCCATTCTGGCTTGGGCCGTGGATAAGATGGAAGAACGTTACGCCCTGCTGGCCCGTGCCGGAGTGCGGCACATCACCAGTTACAACCAGCTGGGTAAGGAAGAACTGATTGAGCGACTGCACCCCGAAACGGACGAAGAACGCGACGCGATTCCCGATCACTTGCCGTTTATCGTGATCGTGGCCGACGAGATCGCCGACCTGATGATGACCTCCGGAAAGGAAGTGGAGCAGCATATCATTCGCTTGGCACAGAAAAGCCGGGCGGTCGGCATCCACCTGATTCTGGCGACCCAGAAACCGACCGTCGATGTCATCACCGGCCTGATCAAATCGAACTTGCCCGCCCGGATTTCGTTCCAGGTCGCCAGCCGCACGGACAGCCGCGTCGTACTCGACGAAATGGGTGCCGACAAACTGCTGGGCAACGGCGATATGCTCTTCCTGTGGCCGGGCACCAGCACGTTGCTGCGAGGCCAGGGGACTTACCTGAGCGACGACGAAATCAATGCGATTGTCGAGGTGGTCAGTACGGGCGAACAGAATTTCGTCAACGAACTGGTGAACATGAAGGTCGACAAGCCCGAGACGAGCACCGATGCGGAACAGCTGCGCAAACGGGACGAACTCTACGAAAGCGCCATCGACGTGGTGGTCCGCGAGGGACGCGGCAGCGTCTCCTTGTTGCAGCGGGCGTTGGGCATCGGCTATGGCCGCGCCGCGCGGTTGATCGATTTCATGGCCGAGGACGGGATCGTGGGAGAGTACAACGGTTCCCAGGCGCGGGAGGTGGTTATCTCGACGGCCGATTGGGATCGTATGCAAGGAGTCGAAACCGAACCGGCACCGCCGCCCGCTCCCAAGCCGCGGCGCTCCAATGTTGTGCTCCCCGATCCCGCACCAGCGGAGGATGAATCGTTCCCACCGCCGAACGCTTCCGCCACCAAGAGCCGCGCGAAACCGGCCCGCCCGCCGAAACCGCCCCGCATGCCCTACGAAGAAACGCCTTTTGAGTCCGACGAGGACGAGGAAGATGAACCGGAGGAGGCCGAGGACGAGGCCGAATGCGAGGATGAGCAGTACGAAGACGACGAGGCATCGGTCGTGGATGAAGTCGAAGACGAAGACGAAGAAGAAGACGACGAGGAAGACGGAGACGACGAGGATGCCGTAGACGACGAGGAGGAGGAATTCGAGTACGTCGACGAGGACGAGTACGACGGCGACGAGGAGGAAGAGGACGAGGACGAATACGACGACGATGACAGCCAGCCGTACGACGAGGACGACGAGGACGACGAAGAGGAAGAGGACGACGAGGACGACGACGAGGAAGAGGACGCCGAGGAGGACGACCCCGAGGAGCGAGAGGAGACGTCAGCGCCGGCGCGGCGGAAGCGGCGATGACCCGGCGTTGACAGAAACCGGACCACGGCGTATGGTTAATCGTTCAACTTCCAGCAAGGTCCCCCTATGATGTCTGCCCATACCCCCAGCTTGATCAGGTTTCCGGCGTTTGGCCAGAGCGTCGGTATTGTGGTCATTATGGGAGGCGACGGACGGGCCTGAGGGAGACACCGGTTCGACGATGATTTCAACCCTGAGGCCCGTAACGGGTGTCAGGGTTTTTTGTTGTTTCAGGTTTCTGTATGTGGGTGAGATCCGCGTCTTCGGAGCGGGTGGCGGTGGCCGGCCGCGATGGCGGCGACCGCGGACGCCCTGAGGTTCACGACCCTGAGGTCCAAGGTACTTCCATGCGTACGATTCAGATCTACGACACAACGCTGCGTGACGGCACGCAAGGGGAAGGAGTCAGTCTGTCGCTGTTGGACAAACTGCAGATCACGCAGCGGCTCGATCAAGTTGGCGTCGACTACATCGAGGGAGGGTATCCGCTTTCGAACGAGAAGGACATCGAGTATTTTCGCCGCGTCCAGGAACTGGAACTGCGGCATGCGCGGGTCTGCGCTTTTGGCATGACTCGGCGCAAAGGGGTGGCCGTGGAGGACGATCCCGGCATGCAGGCCTTGCTCGGTTCGGCAGCGCAGGTCTGCACGATTGTCGGCAAGACGTCGGATTTTCACGCCACGCAGGTCCTCCGCGTCTCGTTGGAAGAGAACCTGGCCATGATTCGCGACTCGGTCGCCTATCTGGTCGGCTGTGGTCGCGAAGTGATTTACGACGCGGAGCATTTCTTTGACGGTTGGAAGTCCAACCCGCAGTACGCCGCGGAGACGATTCAAGCCGCGGCCGAGGCGGGAGCGCAAGCTGATCGTGCTGTGTGACACGAACGGCGGCAGCATGCCGGAGGAAATCGCGGAGATGACCGGCCTGGCGCGTGGCGTGTGTCGAGAATCAAGGCGCGGCGATTGGCATCCATTGTCACAACGACTGCGATCTGGCGGTCGCCAATTCACTGGCCGCCGTCGATGCCGGCGCCGTCCAGGTGCAGGGCACGATCAACGGATTTGGCGAACGCTGCGGCAACGCCGACCTGATTTCCGTGATCCCCAACCTGGCACTCAAGAAGAAGAACTATCAGCGTGCTGGGAGGACTGGTCTGGAGCGGCTGACGGAGCTGTCTCGCTACGTGTACGAGATTGCGAACATGAATTTTCGCAACGACCAGCCGTTTGTCGGCCCGAGCGCATTTGCCCATAAGGGAGGGATGCACGTGCACGCCGTGGCGCGGGCCACGTCCAGCTACGAGCACATTTCGCCGGAGGCCGTCGGCAACGAGCGACGGATTCTCGTCAGTGAGCTCTCCGGACGATCGAACATCGTGGCGCTCACCACCCAGTACAACATCGAGCACGACCGCGAGCTGATGGAGAGGATCCTGGCCGAAGTCGTCGCGAAGGAGAATCAGGGTTACCAGTTCGAAGCCGCCGGGGCGACTTTCGACCTGCTGGTCAAACGATGTGCGGGCGAGTTCCAGCCGCATTTCGAGCGACTCAAGTACCATGTCGCGGTCAGCGCCGACGCGCGCACCGAGATGCTGACCGAAGCGACGGTCAAACTGCGGATCGGCAACGAGCTGCGTCACGAAGTGGCTGAAGGAGACGGCCCCGTGAACGCGCTCGACGCCGCGCTGCGAAAAGCGTTGAACGGGTCCTACCCCACGCTCCGCGATATGCGGCTGGTCGACTATCGGGTGCGGGTCGTCAACTCCGAAGCCGGTACCGCCGCTCGGATCCGCGTGGTGATTGAGAGTGCCGACTCGAAACAAGTCTGGGGCACGGTGGGGGTGAGCGAGAATATTATCGAAGCCAGTTGGATGGCGCTGGTCGATGCGTTCGAGTACAAACTGCACCGAGAGGAACTGGGGTCCCAGCGGGTGCGTGAACTTGCACGCGACCGCCAGCGGCAGCAATGCCGTACGGGGTGAGTCAGTAAGTGACGATTGATGGCCGACAAGTGATGAGTGTCTGGTGATGGTACGAGCGTGTCCGGCACTCCGGCAGCCCCCGCACTCCCCGCTTCGACGCCGCGGAAGAAGAAGGAACGAACACGCGATGTCAGCAGCATTTTCTGCCGAGACGTTTCCGAACCGTTTCGATCACGCTTCGGCCCAGAAGCGGATCTACCAGCGTTGGGAGGAGGACGGGTATTTTCACGCCGAGCCCGAGCTCGCATCGCCCGCCTTACGCGATCGTCATTCCGCCTCCCAACGTCACCGGCGCGCTGCATCTGGGGCATGCCCTCAACAACACACTGCAGGACATCCTGATTCGCATGAAGCGGATGCAGGGCTTCAATACGCTCTGGATGCCGGGCACCGATCATGCGGGTATCGCCACGCAGGCGGTGGTGGAGAAACGTCTGAAGGAGGAAGAAGGGAAGACGCGGCACGATCTGGGCCGCGCCGAGCTGGTCGAACGCATCTGGGCCTGGAAGGATGCCTACGAAACGCGGATTATCGAGCAGCTCAAGTCGATGGGCTGCAGTTGCGACTGGCAGCGTCTCCGTTTCACGCTCGACGACACCTGCGCTCGCGCCGTCCGCCGAACCTTCTTCGACCTGTTTCGCAAGCAGTGGATTTACCGCGGCAAGCGGCTGGTCAACTGGGATCACGTTTCTGCAGACGGCGGTCAGCGACGACGAGGTGTTTCACGAACCGGTGCAGGGCCACTTCTGGCATTTCCGCTATCCGGTGATCGATCCGCGGCCGGGCGAGCCGACACACGTGACGATTGCCACCACGCGGCCCGAGACCATGTTGGGGGATACGGCCGTCGCGGTCCATCCCGATCCGGCCAAGGCGTTGCGCGGGCCGAGGCGGAGACGCAGGAGAAGCTGGCCGCGGCGCCGGCTCGCGACCGGGAGGCCTTGACCGCCCAGTTGGCGGAGATTCGTCGCCGCCAGCGGCGACGTGCTGCCCCACCTGGTGCAACTCCGCGACATGGCGTTGGACGGCCGCATGCTGCGACTGCCGTTGTTCGACCGCCCGATCCCGCTGGTGGCCGACCCCTGGGCCAAGCCGGAGCTGGGCAGCGGCTGCGTGAAAGTCACTCCCGCACACGATGCCAATGACTACGATGTCGCGCGGCGGTGCCAGCTGCCGATGATCAACATTCTCAATCCGGACGGAACGCTCAATGCGAATGCCGGACCCTACGAAGGCCAGAGCGTCCTGCAAGCCCGCCAAAACGTGGTGGCCGATCTCGAGCGGGAAGGACTGCTGGTCGAGGTCGAAGATCGCGAGATCGACCTGGCCCATTCCGATCGCAGCAAGACGCCGATCGAACCGTATCTGGCCGACCAGTGGTTTGTGAAAATGGAAGAGCTGGCCGAGTCGGCCATGGAGGCGGTGCGCGACGGACGCGTGCGGATTGTCCCCTCACGCTATGCCAAAGGGTACCTCGACTGGTTGTCCGAAAAACGTGATTGGCCGGTCAGTCGACAGCTCTGGTGGGGACATCGGATCCCGATCTGGTCGCGGGCGTTCGCGGATGCCGCGGAGCTCGCCCGACTGTGCCCGGCAGCTGGATGGCGATCCGGCCGTGCAGGCCGGTCGACTGGCCTACCAGGTGGAACAAGCCGACGAGGGAGCCGGTCCAGCGACCTGGACGCAGCCCTGGAGAATCGTCACACGCTACACGTTTGTCTGCGTGACGATGCCGACGATCTGGCCGCAGCGTCTTGAGCAGGACGGATTCGTCCAGGAAGAGGACGTGTTGGACACGTGGTTCAGTCAGCGCTCTGTGGCCTCATTCGACGCTCGGTTGGCCCGCACGCCACTCCCGAACTGAAGTACTTCTATCCCACCAGTGTGTTGATCACCAGCCGCGACATCATCACGCTCTGGGTGGCGCGGATGGTGCTGACCGGCCTGAACAACATGGGCGAAGTTCCGTTCCGGGACGTCTACATCCATCCCAAGATCCTGGACGGTTATGGCGAGACCATGTCGAAGTCGAAGGGAAATGGTGTCGATCCGATTGACGTGATCGACAAGTTCGGTCCGGACGCTTTGCGATTCGGCCTGGCCCAACTGACGACGGAAACGCAGGACGTGCGGATGCCGGTGCAGTTCGAGTGCCCGCACTGCAACCAGTTGCTCGATCAGACGAAAGAGAACCGCGAGATGCCGCGGATCGAGTGCGGCAAGTGCGGCAAGCCGTTCCAGACGCAATGGGCTCGCAACGAAGAAGATCGGCAATTGCCGCGCGGTGCAGTCGTCAGCGAACGATTCGAGGGGGCGCGCAACTTCTGCAACAAACTCTGGAATGCGTCCCGGTTCGTGATGCTGAATCTGGAAAACTACACGGCCGGACCCGTGGACGATGCGCAGCTGGCCTTCGAAGATCGCTGGATTCTCAGCCGCTTGACGACCGTCACGCAGCAGGTGACCGACGCGCTGGCGGAATATCGCTATGCGGAGGCGGCGCGGACGCTGTACGATTTCTGCTGGGACGAGTTCTGCAGTTCGTACATCGAGATGATCAAGGGACGCTTTCAGGATGCTACGCAGCGCCGTGGTCGCTCAACGCGTGGCGGCCTTTGCACTCGATGTCATTCTCCGCTTGCTGCACCCCATGATTCCGTTCATCACCGAGGAAATCTGGCAGTTGCTCGGGACGATCGCACCGCACCGTGGACTGCCGGTTCCCGAAGCCGCATCGGATAGCCTGATCGTGGCACCGTGGCCGGTTCCAGACGAACGTCGCCGCGATGCGATCATCGAAGAGTCAATTCCAGCAGTTCTCGGCGGTCCTGTCGGCACTGCGCGAAATTCGCAGCCGGCAGAATATCCCTCCGCGGCAATCGATATCCTTCAGCCTGCAATGCGACCAGCAGGTCGCCGCACTGCTGCTCCCCATGAAAGACCATTTTATTGCCTTGGCGCAGGGGGAGATCAGCGACATGGGGCCTGATGTGCGGCCACCCCGCACCAATGCCACGGTTCAGCTCTCCAATATGGAAGTCTATGTTGATCTCGCCGGACTGATTGACGTCGAGGCGGAAATCCAGCGGTTGGAGAAGCAAGTGGAGCGGCTCTCTGGCATGATCACCGGCAAGGAAAAGAAGTTGGGCAACCAGAATTTCGTCGAACGTGCGCCGGCCGACGTGGTGCAGCGCGAGCGGGAGAGCTTGACCCAATTGCAGGAACAACTGGCGACAGCGCGCACTAGTCTGACCTCGTTGCGCGACGCGAAGTAACGGGTCGTGTCGATACCGCAACTCGGCTCTTGCGATTCGAGCATGGGCCAATGGGAATCCCCCTCCTGCAACCTGCCGACGAGCTGCCGCGGCGAGGCGCCGCAGCCACGTTTTGGTGGCGGCCTCCGGCCGCGTTAGGAAAACTGATCGGGCATGGCCGAATTCGGCACTCGTGGTGGCCGGCTTGTTGGCCGCCTGGCTCCGTTGATCCACGTGGACGCTGCACATTGCACACCTGCCACGGAAGCACCGGCCGCGGAGAACTCGGAGAATCTGGAATTTGTATGGGTCACACCGCCGCGCACTAGCCGCACCCCCTTGCAGCGCCCTATAATCAGCGGTGGCGGATGGAACCCGGTCCTGTCATAGGGTAAGTTTGAGAGACAGATATTGCCCATCCAATCGGTATCTCTTCGGTGAGCCACTCTGTTCCGTGCGCCAGTATATTGCGGTACGCCACGGGGTGGGGCAGTGCAGGGTTTGTAGATTGTGAGGTCCGCTATGCCGGTCCAGATGCAGTTGTCGCGGATTATCATCAGCGAAATCAACGAACAACAAGTGATCTACTTGAAGGAAGTGGACGGGGAACGACAGTTCCCGATTCTGATTGGAATCTTCGAAGCGACCAGTATCGACCGCCGCGTCAAGGCGTACCGTGCGCCGCGACCACTCACGCATGATTTGTTGGTGAATATTGTCGAGTCGCTGGGTGCTGAATTGGATAGCGTCGTGATCAGCGATCTCCGCGATCACACTTATTTCGCGAAGTTGCGCATCCGCCAGGACGGCGAGATGCTGGAGATCGATTCGCGACCCTCGGACGCCATTGCCGTCGCCGTCACCTGCGACCCGCCATTGCCCATTTATGTGGCGGAAGAAGTGCTCGACGACGTGCTCGACTCTTGACACGCCGCCTGTGCCGGGTGCTCGAGTGGCGGTGCGCGCGTGGCGAGAACGTGGGGGCCGCTGTCGGGGGCGATCATCGGCGACGGCCACGCAGGTGCCTCCGGCGACTCGGTGCCAGTCTCCCGCTCTCAGCGCAGCACATTGGCAAACGCGGTTTGCAGCTTGGCCAGTCCGGCCCGGCCGTGGTGGCCGTCGACCACGACGTTCACCTGCACTTCACTGGTGCTGATCATGTCGACGTTGATCTTGGCATCGGCCAATGCGCGGAACATGCGAATCGCCACGTCCGTGTGGCTGCGCAGACCGATACCGGAAACGGACAGTTTGGCGACCTGGGGACGATGCGTGACGCGGTGGCAGCCAAACTCGTCCGCCAGCCGCTGGGAGGCTTTCAAGGCGTCTGGCAATTGGTCGCTCGGAACGGTGAAGCTGACACTGATCCGACCCTGATACCCTTTGTGGCTCTGCACGATCATATCGACAAAGACGCCGGCATCGGCGACGCTGCGAAACACCTGAGCGGCCACGCCAGGCCGGTTGGGCACGCCCACAATGGTCACGAGCGACTGCGACTCGTCCATGCGTGATGTCGTTGAGCACCAGTTCTTCCATGTCGGCTTCCTGCAGACGCTCCACCACGTTGATCGCATCCGGCCCATTGGTCCCGTGGTGCCCCGTGGAGCGGCGTGGCGACGAGTCGCTCGGCGTCGACCGGTTCCTGTTCCAGTTGAAATGTCTGATGCACGGCACGCAGCGCCGGCAACGCGACATCGCGTTCGACCAGCGCGGAGATCTTGATTTCGCTGGTCGTGATCATCTGGATGTTGATGCCTTCGGCGGCCAGCGCGGCGAACATGCGGTTGGCCACGCCGGTCTGCTTGGCCATGCCCAGTCCGACGACGGAAACTTTGGCCACCTGGTCGTCGTGCGTGACTTCGCCGGCTCCCACGATCTCGCGCCGCTTCTTCCACGGCTTGCAAGCGCGATTTCCAATTCGCTGCTGGGCACGGTGAACGAGATGTCCGCCTTGCCTTCTTCGCCCACGTTTTGCACGATCATGTCGACGGTCACCTTGCGGTCGGCCAGGCGCGAGAAGATCTCGAGACTCGTGCCCGGCACGTCGGGGACGCCGACGATCGTGATGCGCGCTTCGCTGGGTGTCATCGCCGCGCCGCAGACGGGCTGATCGGGATGTTCCGGTTCCGCCACGATCATCGTGCCCGTGATGTCGCTCAAGCTGCTGCGGACGTGGATCGGCACGGCGAACTTCTTGGCGAACTCGATCGAGCGACTGTGCATGACACCGGCACCCAGGCTGGCCAGTTCCAGCATCTCGTCGTAGCTGATCTGCTCGCACGCGACGGGCTTCGGGGAGGATGCGCGGATCGGTCGTGTAGACGCCGTCGACGTCGGTGTAGATCTCGCATGGTCGGCTCGCAGCACGGCCGCCAGGGCCACGGCCGTCGTGTCGCTGCCGCCGCGTCCCAGCGTCGTGATGTCGTGATCTTCGTCGATCCCCTGAAATCCGGCGGCGATGACGATGTTGCCTTCGTCCAGCAGCTGCTGCATGCGGTCGGTGGAGATCGACCGGATGCGCGCCTTGGTATGCGTGTTGTCGGTGAGGATCCCGATCTGCGCACCGGTCAGACTGACCGCCTTGATAGCCCAAGCGAGTCGATCGCCATGGCCATCAGCGCCACGCTGACCTGCTCGCCGGTCGACAGCAGCATGTCCATTTCCCGCGCGGGCGGTCGCTCGATTCACCTGGTGCGCCAAGTCGACCAGCATGTCCGTGTTCTTGCCCATCGCGCTGACGACCATGACGACTTGATTGCCTTCACGCTGAGCGCGAATCGCCTTGCGGGCCGCCGCCAGAATCATCTGGCTGTCGGCCACGCTGGTTCCGCCGAATTTCTGCACAATGAGTGTCATCGTTTCTCTTGCTTCCCCCATCATCAGCAGGCACTTCGAAATCGACCGCTGGTCCGCCATGTAACGGTCGGACGCGAGAGCCCGAGGGCTACTTGCCCTCCAGGAAGAAGGACATCAGCTTCCATCCTTCGTCGAAGGCGAGCGACGACGCGGCAGCCGATCGCTCATCATAGGTACTCTGCTCGGCCTTTTGAATGCCGGTGCCGGAGATCGCAAACGGGACCGCTCCGTGGCTGTGCGTTTTGGTGCGCAGCGGCGTGGGATGATCGGGCGAGACCAGGATGCGGTAGTCCCCCTGTCGCTGCAGGGCGTCGCAGAGCGGGCGCACAATGTGCCGGTCGATCTCTTCCAGGGCCTTCACTTTGGCCGCCACGTCCCCTTCGTGCGACGCTTCGTCCGTGGCCTCGACGTGCACGCACACCAGGTCGGTCGTGGCGAGTGCTTCGATGGCGTAGCGTCCTTTGGCGGCGTAGTCGGTGTCGGTGTACCCGGTCGCACCGGGCACTTCGATCCGCGACCAGCCGATCAGAGTGGCCAGGCCGCGGAGCAGATCGACGGCGGTGATCATCGCCCCCTGCTTGCCGTAGACTTGCGAAAACGCCGGCAACGAGGGCCGCTTGCCGAGCCCCCACAGCCAGACATTGGTCGCCGGCAGCTTGCCGGCTTGCTGCCGGGCGATATTGACCGGGTGTTCGGCAAAGAGCTCCATCGATCGCGTCATCACGTCGCTCAGCAGATCGCTCCCCGGTCCCCGCGGAAAATCGTCCACCACGCTCTTGTCCGTCAGGTCGTGGGGCGGCGTGGTGCGCGTTTCCGCGCTGAACGGCGCCGGCCTGGTCGCCACCCCGGTAGAGCAGCAGATTGCGGTAGCTCACCCCCGCGTGAAATTCCCACGGTCCGCCGGCGAGTTCCCGTTGAGCGTCGGCGAGCAATTGTCGGGCTTCCTCGGTGGAAATGTGATCGGCGGTGAAGTCCCGCATGATCTGCTCTTCGATGGTGACCAGGTTGCAGCGGATGGCCCAGTCGTCGGGTCCCAGCGGAATTCCCTGGGCCGCCGCCTCCAACGGGGCTCGACCGGTGAAATTCCGCGTGGGGTCGTATCCCAGCAGGCTCATCGTCGCCACGTCGGAGCCGGGCGGGAGGTGCGGGGGCACGTGGTTGGCGCGCCCGACCACGCCGCTACGGGCAATCTGGTCCATGCCGGGGACCCGCGCCGCTTGCAGCGGAGTTTTCCCTGCCAAGGACGGCTGCGGTTCGTCGGCGCAGCCGTCCGGAATGATGATGACGTATTTCATGGCAGTCCGTTTCCCCTCTCTCCGTGCTCGCTCCGTGCTCTCGCCGTGATATTGGGTCGCCGTGCCGCTTGGGCACCTGGCCGCCGCGGGTGCCGGGGACTCTCCCCGGATCCGTCCCCACGCGGCGCATCGCCGCGCCTCAACGAATCAGTCCAGGACGCGCATGCGCACGCTCCCCAGCAGCACGCAGGGGAGGCGGTCGATTTCTTCCACCGCCATGGCCGTGGCGCCCTCGGTCGACATGTGCGTCATGATCACCAACGGGACGACTGACC
Source organism: uncultured Planctomycetota bacterium (assembly GCA_963700515.1). Classification (GTDB taxonomy): domain Bacteria; phylum Planctomycetota; class Planctomycetia; order Pirellulales; family Pirellulaceae; genus JAJRVM01. The sequence continues at coordinate 167,096 of CAVOXY010000027.1, forward strand.
CGTCACCGTGAGGATCCGGTTCGCGCTGAATGACCGACGCGATCGACACTTCGTGCCGCCCCAGTACACCGGTAATCTGAGCCATCACTCCGGGATGGTCTTCCACCATGAAACGCAGGTAGAAACGCCCCTTCAGATGCGCGTGGTCGCGGATGTCGACGCGTGCTTCTCGCTGGGACCAGAGTTCGAGCGTTTTGAAGGTCAAGGCCGTGCGTCCGACGGCCGTGTCGATCATGTCGGCCACCACGGCCGAGGCGGTCGGCATCTGACCGGCTCCCAGGCCATGGAAGAAGACCGTGCCGACGGCGTCGCCCGTGACGCTGATGGCGTTGTAAGCCCCGCGCACTTCGGCCAAGGGACGGCCAATTCGGACCAGGGTGGGAGCGACGCTCAGCTCCAGTACGCCGCCGGTGAGCTGCGCCACGGCCATCAGCTTGATGCGGTAGCCGAGTTCCTTGGCGTACCGCAAGTCCGCCACGTCCAGCGTGTCGATGCCTTGGCGCGGGATCTCGCTCCCAGTGCACGCGCGCCCCAAACGCCAGATGAGCGAGGATGGCGAGCTTCTGAGCCGCATCGGTCCCGTCCACGTCCATGGATGGATCGGCTTCGGCAAAGCCCAAGTCGCTGAGCTTCCTGGACGGCTGCCGAGTAGTTGGCCCCTTCTTCGTCCATCCGCGTGCAGATGAAGTTGCTGGTTCCGTTGAGGATGCCCCACAGCGACGTGATCTGGTTGGCGGACAAGCACTGGCTGATATTCGCAATGATCGGAATCCCGCCCGCCACCGATGCTTCAAAGGCGATCGATCGCCCCAGTGATCGCGCCGTGTCGAACAACTCGCCACCATGCTCAGCCAGCAGCGCCTTGTTGGCCGTCACCACGTCCTTACCGCTGCGGAGCAGTTCGAGCACGATGGTGCGAGCCGGCTCCAGACCGCCGATCAGCTCCGCCACGACCTTGATCTCCGGGTTCTTCGTGATCCGAGTCAGGTCGTCGGTCAATACCCCCGCGGGCAGGTCGACGGCACGCGTCCTTGAGGACGTCGCGATCCACGACCGCCTCCAGCCAGAGGGTCCGGCCAGCATGCCGGGCCGTGCGGTCACCGTGGTCGAGCAACAGTCGCGCAACGCCGGTGCCGATGTTCCCCATTCCCACAATCGCGACCTTCGTCTTTTCCATATCTTGACTGCCCGTACTCGCACTACCGATGCATGGCCCGAAATCGCACTACAACGCCAACCGAAAACCGACATGGTAACTCCCCCCAAGTCAGCCGGAAAGGCGGAGCAGTCCGAAAGTGCCAGCCATTTTCCCGGCGCGGTCCACGCGGTTTGCCGTCCTGGCATCGCCGGCCATCTTGAGGGATACTGTGCAGGGCAGAATGCACCATCCAGCGGCCGGCAACCACGCCGCGTCCGTTTCCGCCACGATCCTTGATTTTGGGATGAGACGAATAGCCATGGATGAGACTTCACTCGATTTTCTCCAACAACTGCTCGAGACCCCCAGCCCGTCCGGCTATGAACGCCCGGTGCAGGATGTCGTGCGGCAATATGCCGCGTCGTTTGCCGATCGTGTGACCACCGACGTGCATGGGAATGTGATTGCCAGTCGTCATCCCGACGCACCGCTGCGGGTCATGTTTGCCGGCCATTGTGACCAAATCGGTATGCTCGTCACCCAGATCGACGATGCGGGCTATATCTATGCGGAGACGATTGGTGGCTGGGATCCTCAACAGCTGATCGGCCAGCGGATGACGATCTGGACCCACCAAGGGCCAGTGCCAGCCGTCATCGCTCGCAAGCCGATCCATCTGCTCAACGAACAAGAGCGAAAGCAGGTGGTCAAACTCGAAGAACTCTGGCTGGACATCGGTGCCAAGGATAAAGAAGAAGCCTCGGAAATCGTCTTCATTGGCGATCCGATCACCCTCGAACTGGGCTTCCAGCCGTTGCGAAACCACCTGGCAAATGCCCCCGGCATGGATGACAAGACAGGACTCTGGGTGGTCCTCGAAGCTCTGCGGCGTGTGGTCACGCAGCAATCTGCGTTGTGCGCTGCACGCCGTTTCCACGGTGCAAGAGGAAATCGGATTGCGGGGGGCTAAAACGAGTGCTTTCGATATCGCCCCCCATGTCGCCATTGCGGTCGATGTGACGCACGCCACCGACTGTCCGACGATCGATAAGCGGCAGCGTGGTGAGATTTCGCTCGGTAAAGGACCGGTGATCTTTCGTGGTCCCAACATGAATCCCGCAGTCACGGCCAAGCTGATGGCGATCGGCACACGCGACGATATTCCGTTTCAGGTGGCCGCCATTGGCCGGGCAACATCCAACGATGCCAACAGTCTGCAGATCAATCGGGGCGGAGTCGCGACCGGGCTGGTCGCGATTCCCAATCGGTACATGCACAGTGCCGTGGAAACGGTTTCGCTGGAGGACCTCGACTGGGCAGCCGATCTACTGGCCCGATTCGCGATGGAGATCCAACCGGACGACGATTTCACACCCTGACCCGCGACGCGAGTGCTCGGCCTTCCGTGCCGGCGGGACGAGCCAGGCTGTCCTCATGGATCTCCATCGAGCGGGTCGGGACGCTGGCTGCTGCCACGGCTCTCTGCCATGCTGGGCACAGGCCCTTGGTGCCGACGGGGGCGCCGGGTGGCACGACTGCCAAAATGGCACTCGATGTCCGGGTGGCGTTCCACTGGATCGCTGGGATAATGTCGTAAGTTGCTTTTATTAAACTACTTGCGTCTAATCTTTGGGTAGTTGGCACAAAGCTTGCACATCTGGGCTCGTCAAGATCGGGGTCTGCCACAGGCAGAGCGGAATGGCCCGCTTGGAATTGCCCGCATTGGGCCGGTGAGGGTGGTCCCGAGCCCTACGCTGAGAAATCCGGACCGTCGCGACGGTCGCAAGCGCGATCGGTTAGCAGAGACGGTGGGAAATAGATATCGCAACCAACAGGAGGAATCCGGACGTGGCGAAGAATATGGTCTTTGACGATGATGCCAGGCAGCCCTTAATGAAAGGCGTCGAGAAATTAGCTCGCGCCGTACGAAGCACACTTGGCCCGCGCGGTCGCAATGCAGTCTTGGACAAGGGTTGGGGCTCACCCAAAATCACCAAGGACGGCGTTACTGTCGCGGAAGAAATTGAACTGGATGACGCGAACGAGAATCTGGGCGCCCAGTTGCTCAAAGAGGCCGCCAGCAAGACCAATGACGTGGCGGGTGACGGCACCACCACGGCGACGGTGTTGGCCGAGGGGATTTTCCGTGAGGGGCTCAAGATGATCGCGGCCGGAGCGGACCCCATGGCGCTGGCCCGCGGCATTGCGAAAGCGACCGAGGCGGTTTCTCAGGAAGTACTGAAGCAGGCTTCGCCCATCGATGACAAGACGAAGAAAGACATTCAGCAGGTGGCGACGATCGCCGGCAACAATGATCCGACGATCGGAAACGTGTTGGCGGATGCCTTCCTGAAAGTGGGCAAGGACGGCGTCATCACGATCGAAGAAGGCAAGAGTGCCGAGACGACGGTGGAGGTGGTCGAGGGAATGCAGTTTGATCGTGGTTTCCTCTCCCCCCATTTCGTGACCGACCCCGACAAGATGGTGGTCGAGCTGGAAAATGCTTACGTGCTGATCCACGAGGAGAAGATTTCGAGCAATAAGAACCTGATTCCGCTGCTGGAGGCGATCAGCAAAGCAAACAAGCCGTTGCTGATCATTGCCGAGGACGTGGAGGGTGAGGCGCTGGCTACGTTGGTCGTCAACAAGCTGCGCGGCATTCTGAGCGTCTGTGCGGTGAAAGCGCCCGGTTACGGTGATCGCCGCAAGGCAATGTTGGGCGATATCGCGGTGCTGACCAAGGCCAAGCCCATCTTCAAGGACTTGGGAATCGATTTGGAGAGCGTCAAGTTGACCGACCTCGGTCGCGTCAAGCGGATTCGCATTACGGCGGACGAAACCATCATGGTCGGTGGTGCCGGTAGCAAGGACGACGTGACGGGCCGCGCGAACCAGATTCGGCGGGAGATCGAGCATACCGACAGCGAGTACGACAAAGAGAAGCTGCAGGAACGTCTTGCCAAGCTGGCCGGTGGCGTGGCTCAGATCAGCTGCGGTGCGGTGACCGAAACGGAAATGAAGGAGCGGAAGGCCCTGCTGGAAGACGCCCGCAGCGCGACCCAAGCGGCGTTGGAGGAAGGGATTGTCCCAGGCGGCGGCGTGGCATTGCTGCGAAGCGAAAAGGCACTCGACAAGCTGACGCTCGACTGGCGACGAGCAATGGGGGTGAAGATCGTTCGCAAGGTGCTCGAGTACCCGCTGCGTGCCATTGCTGAAAACGCAGGTTTCGACGGCGCCGTGGTGGTGAATCGCGTGCGGCGGATGAAGGGGAAGAACGACGGCTACAACGTCGAGAAAGACTCCTATTGTGACTTGGTGGAGGCCGGCATCGTCGATCCGGCGAAAGTGGTCCGCACGGCCTTGCACAATGCGGCCAGCGTGGCCAGCTTGCTGCTCACCACGTCCGCGCTTGGTGACCGACATCCCCAAAGAGCCGGAAGGTCCTCCCGGTGGTGGTGATCCGCACGACCACGGCATGGGTGGCATGGGCGGCATGGGAGGCATGGGTGGCATGGGTGGCATGGGCGGCATGGGTGGCATGCCTGGCATGATGTAAAACATCCGCACGATACGAAACCGAAACAACTGAATCTGTGCAGCAAACCAACAGCAATTACTTCGAGCGAAGGAATCACGAATATGGCGAAAATCAAGATTCGACCCTTGGATGACCGTGTGGTAGTTGAGCCGATTGAGGCCGAAGAGAAGACAGCAGGCGGGATCGTGTTGCCCGACACCGCCAAGGAGAAGCCGCAGCGAGGTATCGTCGTGGCGGTGGGTCCTGGCAAACTGCTTGACAGTGGCGAGCGGGGTGAATTGTCGGTGGTCGTGGGCGACGAAGTGATCTACGGCAAGTACGGCGGGTCGGAAATCGAAATCAACGGCGAAGAGGTCAAGATTCTGCGCGAGAGCGAAATCTTGGCCAAGGTGATCAAGTAGTCACGGGCCTGAGTGGTGGCCGGGTCCCTCGGGGTCCGGCACGCGGCAGCATCAACAAACCAACATCTCATATCAGAAAGAGGGCCTGCAAGCGTGGCCAAACAACTACTTTTTGAAGACCATGCCCGGCAGAAGATGATGCAGGGCGTTAACAAGCTGGCCGACACTGTCGCCGTGACCATGGGACCGACCGGGCGCAATGTGATCATTGACAAGTCGTTCGGTGGGCCGTCGGTGACCAAAGACGGTGTGACCGTGGCCAAGGAAATCGAACTGGAAGATCGTTTTGAGAACATGGGTGCCAAGCTGGTCGTCGAAGTCGCTCAGAAGACTTCGGACCTGGCGGGCGATGGGACGACGACGGCCACGGTGTTGGCGCGTGCCATCTTCAAGGAAGGGCTCCGCAACATCGTGGCCGGAGCCAACCCGGCTGCCCTGCGCCGCGGCATCGAGAAGGCGGTGGACGCCGCCGAAGCCAAGCTGGTGGCCATGGCCAAGCCGGTCTCGGAGAAGTCGGAAGTCGCGAATGTTGGTGCCATCAGTGCCAACAACGACAAGGTGATTGGCGAGCAGCTGGCCGAAGCGCTCGAGCGTGTCGGCAAGGACGGTGTCATCACGGTCGAAGAGGGGAAGACCCGCGACACGACGGTCGAGTATGTGGACGGCATGCAGTTTGACAAGGGATTCATCTCGCCCTACTTCATCAACGACACGTCCGACCATGGAGTGTGTGCTGGAGAACGCCTACATCCTGATCCACGAGAAGAAGATCGGCAATATTCGCGAGCTGATCCCGATTCTGGAGAAGACGGGCCATAGTGGTCGGCCGTTGCTGATCATTGCCGAGGATGTCGAGTCGGAGGCATTGACGCTGCTGGTCGTCAACAAGCTCCGCGGGACGCTCAACGTATGTGCCGTCAAGGCTCCCGGGTTCGGTGATCGCCGCAAGGCGATGCTGGGCGACATTGCGGTGCTGACCGGCGGCACGCTGATCAGCGAGGATCTCGGTATTCAGCTGGAGAATCTGACGCTCGAACATCTGGGTGGCGCTGCCAAGATCACCGTGGACAAGAGCAGCACGACGCTGGTCGAGGGTGGTGGTGATCGCACGGCGATCGACAAGCGTGTCGAGCAGATCAAGAACCAGATCGAGCAGACCGACAGCGACTATGATCGTGAGAAGTATCAAGAGCGGCTGGCCAAATTGGCTGGTGGCGTAGCGGTGATTTCGGTCGGCGCCGAGACGGAAGCCGACATGAAGCAGAAGAAGGCTCGCGTGGAAGACGCTTTGCATGCCACGCGTGCGGCAGTCGAGGAGGGGATTCTTCCCGGCGGCGGCGTGGCGCTGCTGCGTTGTGTCGAGGCGATCACGGCGGCTCGCAATGCGGCGCGTGGCGACGAGAAGATCGGTGTCGACATTGTGCTGCGAGCGCTCGATGCTCCGCTGCGCCAGATCGCCGACAACGGCGGCATCGACGGTTCCGTGGTGGCCGATGAAGTCGCTCAGCGGCCCACGAACGTCGGCTACGACGCGAACACCGGTGAGTACGTCGACATGTTCAAGGCGGGGATCATTGATCCTGTGAAGGTTGTGCGAACGGCTTTGAGCAATGCGGCCAGTATTGCCGGGTTGATGCTGACCACCGAAGCGTTGGTGACGACCTACGACAAAGAGGACAAGAAGAAGAACCGCGTGGAAGGGAGCGTCTCCTAGCTCTGCGTGCCTGGGCCGGTTCCCAAGTTGGGGCGGGTCATCAGACCCGCCCGGCACGAGCAGGAAGTCTGCCGACGGACAAACTGAGGGGCCGCTTCGTCGGGAAGTGGCCCCTATGTTGTCAGGGGTTCGCCGTGTTGTCGGCGGTTCGCCGAGCCAAGGGGAGGGAGTTCCGGAGAGGGGTCGGACGGGCGGTTGGGGAGAGAAATGCGATCCTCTCGGCCGATTTGACGGCCTATTTTTAAGAGGCGGATGCCGGGAAGGAATCGGTGTCGTTTTCCCTGTCGGGAGAACGCGGAGTTGGCGATGGGGACGCTGCTCGGAACGTGCCTCGCCGGCCCGCCAGCCAGGAGACCATTTACCAAAGCGTAAGACGATTCGTTCGTACATACGTGCCATGGCGACTATGCCGGACAAAGCGTGCTATTACGAAGTACTGGGTGTGGCCCGCTCGGCGACGCCTCAGGAAATTGCGGCTGCCTATCGCAAGCTGGCGATCAAATATCACCCGGACAGTCATCCGGGTGACGAAGATGCCACGGACAAGTTCAAGCAAGCTGCGGAAGCCTACGAGGTGTTGTCGGACGCCGACAAGCGGACGCGGTACGACCAATATGGTCATGCGGGCGTCGGCAGCAACGCCTCGCAATTCCACAGCGTCGATGACATTTTGGATGCCTTTGGCGACATGTTCGGCGGAGGTGTTTTCGGCGATTTCTTTGGTGGCGGCCGCCGCGGTCGGAGATCGCATCGCGGTCGCGATATCCGTTGCGACGTCACGTTGGACCTGGAAGAAGCGGCGCGGGGCGTGACCAAGACCGTCACGTTTCAGCGCAGCAAGCCCTGCAGCCGTTGTGATGGAACGGGGACCATGCCCGGCTCGACCCGCGAAACGTGTCGGCGCTGTGGGGGCCATGGTCAGGTGGTGCAGGCGGCGGGCATCCTCCGCGTGCAAACGACCTGTCCGTCGTGTCGTGGCAGCGGGTCGGTCATTTCCCATCCCTGCCTGCAATGTCGCGGCTCCGGATATGAGGCGGGGAGCGTGACCATTGATGTGGCCATCCCCGCGGGGGTCGACGACGGCATGCGCGTGCGGCTGTCCGGTGAAGGTGAGCCGAGTCCGGACGGTGGCCCGCCGGGGGATTGTTATTGTTTTGTCTCGGTCCGTGAACATCCGCTCTTTCATCGCGATGGCAGCCACTTGATCCTGGAGTTGCCCATCACGTACACGCAGGCGGCGTTGGGAGCCAAGATCGAGGTGCCCACGCTCGACGGTCCCGATCAACTGGCGATTCCCGAAGGCACCCAATCGGGCGACGTCTTTCGCATGCGCAAACGCGGCATGCCGGATCCGCTCGGCGGTCTCCAGGGAGATCTGCTGGTGCGGACCTATATTGAAGTGCCCAAGAAGCTGAATGCGCGGCAGGAAGAACTGCTCCGCGAGTTGGCGGAACTCGAACATGCCGAGGTGACGCCGCATCGCAAGAGTTTTCTGGAGAAACTACGCGACTACTTCGCACCGACTGGGGACGAGGAGATTGAGGAGAAGTGATGCCGAAGCAGTCAGATGATGAATCGTTTGTGCCGGACGAAGAAACGCTGCTCGACGACGTTCTGTCCGACACGCCGTCGGGAGCCGACGTGGCCGACGGGTCGCAAGAGCCTGCGGGCGAGCTTCCTGCCGATGAGCTGGTCGGCGCGACGACCGACGACGTCGCGTCGCTGAAAGCCGAGCTCGATCAGGCCTGCCTGCGGGCGCTGCGATCGCAGGCGGAATTGGAGAATTACCGCAAGCGAGCTCAACGTACACTGGAGGAGGAGCGACGATTTGCCTCCCTGCCACTGTTGCGCGATCTACTGGGGGTTGTGGACAATCTGCGTCGTGCCATCGACGCCGCACAGCAAACGGAGAACGCTGCCGGACTGCTCGATGGAGTGAAGATGGTGCTGGAACAGCTCACGGGAATTTTCCAGCGATATCACTGCGAGGAGATTCAGGCGGAAGGCACGCCTTTCGACCCGCATTTCCACGAGGCGATTGCCCAGTTCCCCAGCGACGAGTATGAGCCGGGCGTGGTGGCCCAGGTGACCCAAACCGGATACCAATTGCACGGACGCGTGATACGCCCATCGCAGGTGATTGTGGCGGCGGCTAAGCCGGATGCCCCCGAGACACCGGAGTAGCACGTCCCCACTGGTGGCCCAATCGCTGGCAACAACTCGCTGGCGGCGGAACGATGCTGAGGCGGTTATGGAAATGAATGGTACAGCACGGTGGTTGTGCCGAGCCACGTGCGGTCGCGGAGCTTGGATCTGCCAGCCGAGTGACTTGCGTGAGGTAGCCAGCGTGTGGAGGACACCGTTGTCTTCCTTCGATCTGCTGAGTACGATGTGAGGGTCTTTCCTGAGAAACATGTGGGGCGCCCCCTGATCACTGCGCGGGGATTGCTGCTCTTTGAGCACTGCCACGTGACGCCCCCTTTGAAGATCGGAGATATCTATGCCGACCTACGATTACCAGTGCGGTTCGTGCGAGCACGAGTTTGAGCATTTTCAGTCGATGACTTCTCCTGTCTTGCGCAAATGCCCCGAATGTGGCAAGCCGAAATTGAAACGGTTGATTGGCGCCGGTGCCGCCGTGGTATTCAAGGGATCCGGGTTCTATCAGACCGATTATCGCAGCGAGTCGTATAAGAAACGAGCTGCTGAAGATAACAAGACGTCGTCTGAGTCCACCGCCGATGCGAAGTCCGGGGCCAAGGGCAAGTCGGAGGCGAAGGGCCGGGAAGTCGGATGCGAAGAAGTCGGACGCGAAGGAGTCGAAATAATCACATCGGTTGCCGTTGTGGTTTGCAGCTATGCCTATCCTGATTTGTCCCACCTGTGCCGACCGAAATTCCATTCTGAGAAGTCGGACGCCCTGCCGTTTTGCTGCCAGCGGTGTCGACTGATCGACCTGGGTCGCTGGCTGGACGAGCGGCACGGCCTGCCTGTCGACCCGGAAGGCGACGACAGGCGGCATGGCACGAGCATTAGCGATTATGATGGGAAGATTAGTAGAACGGACTTGAGTACGTTCGTGATCGGCGAAGCCCCCACGCGATACGTAGCTCAGTCTCCATGATGCCGCCCGGGACATCGTTCACGTTGCGAGCGGAGCCGTTGGCGCGGCCAGTCCAGGTTGGTTCGGCCAGCTTGTCGCGCGCCGGCGGCGCGTAGCGCATGCTGCTGGTCACACGGGCCAGGTGCGGGCCATGACGGCCAATCCGGGTGAGCAGGCCAGTCGGGCCACCGGCAGGCGGGCAGGAACATCGATCACCTGCCGCTTGCTTCGATGGTGTGCGTCTCTTGCGGTTCGCACCACGCCGGCACTGGGAACTTTCCAACGCGGTGGGAGTCGTGATCATGTCGGACGAAGCGGGGAGCCGTGCGCAGTGTCGCCTGGGGCGAGGTCTTTCCCTGGTTGATGATCTTCCGCGCTTTACGGTTGTCGACCAGCATACCGATGCTGTTTTTGGCGACCCTGGGAACCGTCCTGATGCCGCTCGGCTGGTGGGGGGCTGGATTTCTGCTTCCTGAAACGGGTCGCGCGGCGGCGGCGGCGGCGATCACAGACCCCTTCGCTCCGACACTGGGCGGCCGACGCGGGTGGCGAGGTTTCCTCACCCTCGATCCTCACCGTCGTGGCAGCATGCGCGATTTGTTCACTCCCATGCTCTCCGCCACGGCTTGTCTGGTGGCCCCCTTACGCCCGCTGCTGAGGCTCGAGATGAGTTGGCCAGAGTTGTTTTACTATGGCATCGGCGGTGTGTGGAATCTGCTGGTCTGGGGGTTTTTTGGCGGAGCCATTACGCGGATTGCCGTGATGCGATTGGGCCGCGAAGAACGGGAAGGATTACTGGATGCCGGCCGCTTCGTGCGGCGACGACTGCTGGCCTTCGTCGGTGCGCCGTTGTTCGCGTTGTCGGGAGTCGCGATCGTGGTCGTGTTGGCGGCCCCGTTGGGCTGGCTGATGCGGTGGGACGTGGGAGTTCTGCTGGCCAGCGTCGTGTGGCTGCTTGTCTTGGTGGGCGGTTTGACGATCACGATCCTGGTGGTCGGTCTGCTGCTCGGATGGCCCTTGATGTGGGGAGCTCTGAGCGCTGAGGAAATGGGAGATGTGTTCGAAGGGGCGCAACGATCCTACAGCTACGTCTATGGCCGCCCGCTCCACTATGCCTTCTACGCGCTCGTCACGTTGGTGGTCGGTTCCGTCGTGTTCTACCTGGTCAGCTTGTTTGCGCAGTGGGTGGTCTATGGCAGTTTCTGGGCTGTTTCGTGGGGGTCAGGACTGGAGCCTTTGGGGAGCGGGGTGATCGAGAAGGGTGGGCCGGCATTGCTCGGGATGTCCATCATCGCGTCGCTCAATGCCCTGGTGCTGACCGTGGCAGCCGCCTTCCGCTATAGCTTTCTCTGGTGCGCGGCCGGTGCCGTCTATCTGCTGCTGCGACGTGACGCGGACCAGATCGAGTTCGACAACGTCTACGTGGAAGATGAGCCGACGCGCTATGGTCTCCCGCCGCTGACCATCGATGCGGCCGGCGTGCCCGGCGTGGATGATGACCCTCAAGGCTGATGTGCAGCGCGAGTCGTGGGACAGGCTTCCAGCCTGTCATTTCCGTGGAACAGCGACAGGCTGGAAGCTTGTCCCACGTTAGATGAGCCAACGTCGATCGCTGGGGGCATGCGTGATCTCCAGCCGAGGCCGAGGACTTGCGGAGATCAAGCGGAAATTGAGCGGCACTATGCTACTGCTCAGCTCATCAGTGGCTCGGTCATCCCGTTTGTCGACAGCGCGGAGTTCGCCCTTGTCTCGACGCAGGAGTTCCAGTGACCAGGGGTCACGGTCAATCAACAGCAATTCTCGCACGCCGATACGCGCATAGAACGGAATCTTTTCTCTCGTTCGGTCATGCGGGCTAATGATCTCCACCAGAAAATCGGCGGCACCACACCAGTGCGTTCCCAAGTTCACCGCGCTGCCCTCGCGCAGGAAAACCGCCACATCGGGGACGCGATAATCTTGGTTCCAGGCTTCCTGCCGAGCACTGAGATTGATGCCGGGACGAACCTCCCCCAAGCCTGGCAGTCCGATAATGTCCTCCAGGATGTACCCGATCCGCGAAACGAGAAGTTGGTGTTCGTCGTTCGGCATGGGTGCCATCAGGCGGACCCCCTCCCAGACCTCGTCGTATCGGTCCGCACCACTGGCTTCCCGCGCGGCCAAAAGATGTTCTTCCATCGCTGGATCGGTGATGAAAATCGCCATGGGGCATATGACTACCGTTGGGCACCCAACAAACGTGAAACTCACACGGCCACTGAATTATCGCCCACATCACTGATCGGATCAAGCTTACCGTCACATTCAACTTCCGCTGTCGGCCGCGCGTCGGTTCCCCTTCAGCATGGCCCATGCCACGTAGATCCAAGCTGATCCACTCCTCCACTCCTCCACTCTCTCTGCTCCTTGGTAGCACGCGGGGACTGGCAGCGCACTCAGTTGACCGCTTCCGGCCCGGTGGCCACTCCGCCCATGCGAATGACACCGTCCAAGGGAAGGACGAAGATCTTCCCATCGCCGATGTTCCCTTCCACTCCGGTCCTCGACACGCTCATAATGGTGTCGATAGTGCGGTCCAGGAAATCGTCGTTGACGGCGATTTCCAGGGCGACTTTGCGCAGCAATTGTGTCTTGTACTCGACACCGCGATAGAATTCCGTGTGACCTCGTTGGCGCCCGAAACCTTGGGCATCACACACGGTCATGCGTTCCACGCCAATTTTGACCAGTGCTTCGCGAACGGCACCGAGTTTCGTGGGCTGAATAATGGCGATGATCATCTTCACCGAGTGTTTCTCCTTGACGCCCAGGTATCTCCGCGAGGATATATCGGCACGCAGTCCTTGGTCACACAGTCCTTGGTCACACAGTTCACTTGCTTCGTGGAGGTCGAGGGCAGCGAGGCAGGGCTAGATCACTCAAACTGTAGGTCTCGCGGTCCGAGCACCCAGGAAAGTGGCATTTTGTGGCTCGTTTCCCCTGCTGCTGCCCACTCGTAGCATAGAATAGCACGCGAGGTGGAAGGGAGGGAAGAAAGATCACACAGTTTTGGGACAGTAGCCAGTTCTGGCCATTGATTTGTCAACACGTTCTGACGCAATTCCCCACGTTGGAACTGAACGGCCAGATTGTGCCGCAACAGATGGCAGACGGTTTCAGCGGTGCGGCCATCTGGCGTCTGGAGAGCCCGCGCGGGTCGCTCTGCCTCCGCGCCTGGCCGCCGGGGATGCGAGATAGTGCTCGTTTGGCCTGGATGCACACGACGCTCAGGGCGATCTACCAACGCGGTTGCCACCTGGTGCCCGTGCCCTGGGAGACCACACGGCACGCGAGTTGGGTCGATTGGGAGGATCGATTTTGGGAATTGACGCCGTGGATGCCTGGCCGAGCTGACTATTGCGAAGATGCGACGCCACAGCGACTGCGGTCGGCTCTCGCGACGTTGGCCCGGTTCCATGCCTGTGCGGCACAGGTCGTTCCGCCAGGCGTGGTGCACGGTCGCTCGCCGGCACTCGGTCGCCGAGAGGAACTGCTCCGTGAACTCGACCGGGGACTCTACGATCGATTGTGTGGTCTGCGTTGCAGACGGACCTTCCGGCATCCTGGGCGAACTGGCGGCCCAAATTCTCCGTCGGTACCAGCAGGCGGCACCCAGTTTGATCGCTCGGATGCGAAGTGTCGTGTGTCGTAGCGTGCCGCTACAAATTTGTCACGGAGATCTGTGGCACGACCATCTGCTGTTTACGGGTGAGCGTGTGAGTGGCCTGATCGATTTTGGAAATCTGCGATTGGAGTCACCCAGCAGTGACGTGGCACGACTGCTTGGCAGCCTCTCCGGTGACGACTCCACGCAATGGCAGATCGGTCTCGATGCCTACCAGCGTCTTCACTCGCTCACACCGGCTGAGCACGCACTGTTAGGCGTGTTCGACCAGTCGACGGTGCTGCTGTCAGGCATCAACTGGCTGCGATGGATATACATCGATCGGCGTCAGTTCACGCCCTGGCCGCGTGTCGAGAAGCGGCTCAAGGGGATCATGGCTCGGCTAAACCACTTGTGAACCAGCGTTGGGGGGGGAGGTGTGCAGTAGCGTGATTGCGACCGGTGCGCGCAGCAGGGCGGCACGGGTGCCGCCAGATGCCACCGTTGACCGGTGCGCACGCCAACCGGTAAAATCACCGCGCAGGCCGACGGGCGATCCACGCCACATCGGGTCCTCCGCCGCCGGGGAGTCGTGGAGCAGCCCAGAGATGGGGTGGACCGTAACCGATCGTTCTGCTGTAGCGTCTAATTGGATTGGGCCGGAGACTCGCCGCTGACGCCATAGTAACGGTACCCACAGGGAAGGGTATTGGCAGTGCGCATCGCTAGTTGTATTGCGCAGGGGCTCTTTGGCGGCTGGAACTGTCTACGATGGCATGTGCCGCTGATCTGGCCAGGACACGGAAGAACTCGGAATTGTACCGGAGGACTGAGAGCCCATGTATCGCATTGTAGCGCCGCTCCTGTTGGGTCTGGCCGCGGTGGTCCTGTCTGCGCCGATGGCGGCAGTGCAAGCCCCGCCCAGCACCAGCGAAGCTCCGCCGAGCTTCGAAGATTCGCTCAACTCATTGCCTTCCTTTGGCGCACCTGCTGGCGGTGACTCTATTTGGGGCCAAAGTCGAGTTTTCGGGCTCTTATCAGGTGCAGCAGGGTACGCGCAACGGCACGCTCTCGATCCACGCCAAGATCCAGCCGGGTTGGCACGTGTATTCGATCACGCAGCCAGCGGGCGGCCCTCGGCCGACGCAGATCGATGTGACGACATCTCCCGGATTTCCAGGTGGTGGGCGAGTTCGTCCCCGATCGGGATCCTCAGATTCATTCCGAAGCAGTATTTCCGGGAGTTCGCATCGAGCAGTTCTCTGACGAGGTGACGTGGACCGCGCCTCTTCGTCTGGCCGACAATGCTCGGGCAGAGGCGATTCCAGATCCAGGTTGTCGTGAATGGACTGGCATGCGAAGACCGGCGGATCGTGCGAGTTGATTACGAATCAGCCGGTGGTGGTGATGTTCGCTGGCTTTGCGACGCCACCGAAATCTGCCGGGGTCTTTCAGGACGAAGACGGGCACATCACGATTGCAGGACACGTGGAGCCCAAGGTTGCAGCTCCGGGCGATACGGTTCGACTCGTGCTGACCGCGAAGCTCCAGGGTGACTGGCACGTCTATCGTTATGCACCGATCGATCCGAAGAAGATCTCCAAACCGACTCTGATTGTGCTGCGCAAGACTGCTGGTTGGCAGTACGGGGATGTAGCCGTCTCGGTGAAGCCGAAGGAAGAAGAGTCGGGATTGGAGGACGAGCCGATCCTGTTTTACCACGAGAAAACGGTGTCCTGGACGGTGCCGATCTCCGTTGCGAAGGACGCCAAACCAGGTGACTATGACATTGCCGGTGGAATTGGCTTTCAAACCTGCACGCCCAGTTCCTGTGATCTACCGTCGGCGGCGGACTTTCGGGTGACGGTGAAAGTTGGTAGCCGCCGCGGAGAAAGGGCAGGTACCGCTGGCGTTTACGGCTAGTAAATATGACAAGATCGCCAAGGAAGCGGCGGCCATGGCGGACGCCAAGAAGTCGCGCAGAGCAGTCCCGCGGTGGGTGGCACATGGTCGGACAAGTCGGTGTCGACGGTCATCGGCTTGGCGTTTCTCGCTGGCTTGATTCTCAACGTGATGCCCTGCGTGCTGCCGGTGATCGGTTTGAAGGTCATGTCGTTCGTGCAGCAGGCTGGGGGCAGTCGACGCGAGATCTTGGCTCTTAATCTCTGGTTTTCTTGGGGCTGATGTAGCGTTTTCTGGTTTCTCGCGGCCATGGCTGTGTCCGCCAGACTGGCCAACCAGACTTGGGGATGGGCAGAATATTTTGGAGACTTGCGATTCCTGGTCCCCATGATCGGCATTGTGTTTGCCTTTGGACTTAGCTTCCTTGGAGTTTGGGAGATTCCCATTCCGGGGTTTGTGGGATCGAGCAAGGTACAAGGAGCCGCCCAGAAAGAAGGGGCCGTCGGTGCCTTCAGTAAAGGTGTGCTGTCGACGGTGTTGGCGACCCCGTGTGCGGGGCCCTTGTTGGTGCCTGCCGTCGGCTGGGCGACCACGCAGCCTCCTGGGCTTACGTTTCTGACGTTCACTTCGATCGGTTTGGGAATGGCGGCTCCCTATCTGTTGATCGGAATCGCGCCGCGACTGATCAGTTTCCTACCCAAGCCCGGTGCTTGGATGGACACGTTCAAGCAGCTGATGGGCTTTTTGCTGATGGGGACCGTGGTGTTTCTGTTTGTGTCCGTGCCTGAAAAATACGTGATCGCCACACTGACGCTGTTGTTGGGAATCGGAATTGCGTGCTGGTGGATCGGCAGGACTCCCATGACGGCCGATTTTGCCGCCAGGCTGAAGGGATGGGCCACCAGTCTGCTGATGATCGCCGCCGCGGCCGTCTTGGGGTTTATCCTGCTTGTCCCTCATCACTTGATTCAATGGCAACCCTATTCGCGGGTCACCTTGGATCAGCATCTCACGGAAGGAAGGACCGTGATGGTTGATTTCACGGCCGACTGGTGAGCGACCTGCAAAGTGAACGAGGCGGTCGCCTTGAATAGAAAAGATGTAGCAGCACTGTTAGCCAAGAACGGCGTGATTGCCGTCAAGGCGGATAAGACTCACAATCCACCGGACGTCATTCAACTACTCCAGGAGCTTGGTAACTCGGCGGCGGGGATTCCCTTCCTCGCGGTCTATCCCGGCAGTGGCGGCGACGCGATCACGTTGGATGGACCCATCACTCAGCAACAGGTGCTCGATGCTCTCGAGAAAGCTGGTCCTTCCGGCGAGAGGAAACCGACGGGGCCCAACCGCGGAACTGCCGCAGTTCCAACTCAGATGAGCGGGTGGTGTCACCCTCACGTGACGATCGCATGTCGCAAGTGGGAAGCAGTCCGCGCGGATGACTGGTTGACGGTCGGCGGCAAAGCCCGTGTTCAGTGGACCAGTACGCTCTTAATCCACGGCCATCGACCTGTCCGGCTTCCGTCGGGTTTATCCCGGCGGAGCCACAACTGGTCGCTACCTTCTGACCATCCACCTGTCCGGCTTCCGTCGGGTTATCCCGGCGGGCCAAACTGGTCGCTACCGACAGGCCATGCCACCTTCGGTCGAGTCGACGTGCCGTTACTCGGCACGCCTTCGAGACCGCATCCGCTTTTCGGCTGGCGGCTTTCCTGGACACCCGCCTCGGCCAGCAACTTCGCTCCATCGACCGTAGCCACGTCAGTCCTCAGTCCGTCGGCTGAACCCGACGGGACAAATGGGCTATGTCAGCTACAAGGGCGAGTTTTTATCGCGCCAGGTTGGGTGGCTTCTCCAGTGCACCATCTGGCCCCTCACTCCGACCAGACGACGTGGCCACTGCCCTCTACGACCTCGCCGATCTGCCAACTGTCAGCTGCTGGTCTTTGAGCGTCCGTCGAATCGCGTCGGCGTAATAGCTGCTGACGATCAGGACCAGGCCGATTCCCATGTTGAAGACGCGGAACATCTCTTCCTGGTCGATGTCGCCCAGTTGCTGCAGCCAGGGGAACACGGGTGGCATGGTCCAGCTGTTGCGGTGGATCCGGACGTCGACCTGCGCGGGCACGATCCGCTCGACGTTTTCCAGCATGCCTCCGCCGGTGATGTGGGCAATCCCGTGCACGACGTTCTTCACTTTGTAGTGCTTGAGAACGGTTCGCACGGCCCGGGCATAAATGCGAGTGGGGTCAGCAGGAGGGAGCCGACCGTGGCAGCCCGTGTCCGCCACTTCGTCGTCGACCCCGAGGCCGGCCATGTCGAACACGACTTTGCGCACCAGGCTGAAGCCGTTGGAGTGCAGCCCACTGGAGGCGACTCCCAGCACGATATCGCCGGGTGCCATATGCGAACCGTCGATCAGGTGCTTGCGCTCGACGACCCCGACCGCGAAGCCGGCCAGATCGTAGTCGCCACGAGCGTAAAGATCGGGCATGATCGCCGTTTCTCCCCCCAGCAGGCGCAGTCGGCATCGAGGCAGCCGTTACTGATCCCCTCCACGATCTGCTCCAGCGCGTCCGGGTCGTCGTGCGACATCGCCACGTAGTCGAGGAAGAACAGCGGTTCGGCCCCGCAACAAATCACGTCATTGACGCACATCGCCACCAGGTCGATCCCGACCGTGTTGTGAATGTTGGTCAAGCGAGCGAGTTTCAATTTGGTGCCGACCCCGTCGGTGCCCGACACCAGGACCGGCTCTTCGTAGTGCCGCGCAAAGAGGCGATTGCCGAAATCGAGCTGAAACAGGCCGGCGAATCCGCCGTCCAGCCGCATGACACGGGGCGAAAATGTGCGATGCATCAGCGCCGGCAGTCGCGACATGGACTCGCGATAAACTTCCAGATCCACGCCCGCATTCTTGTAAGTTGCCTTGCCCATCGCCTCTGCCTGTCCTGGAGTTGCAAAGCTCGAATTCTACGAGGCGTGCGCGCCGGTTGTCAACGCACCGCCGTGCTGCCACAGTCGAACTCATCGATTCCGTTTCGGCGGCTAGCATCGACGCAGACTCTCTAGCGCCTACGACGTTCCCAACGATGGAATGCGGGCTTGCGGGCACGTGGTATCACCGACACGAAATATCGCCCGGAATCGATCCAAGCGATCAGGGTCGGTCCTGGCCGAGTGGAAGCTCGCAGTACCCACGTACGTCGCGGAGACGAGATCCACAGCGCCGACTGTAGGGCTCGTCTGGCCGACCACGCGTGACAAGCTGGAGCCCTGGGATGAGGCTACGTGTATCGCCGAAGGAGGGGGACGTGCCTGACGTGACAGCGACCAGCAGTGAGGCGGTCAGCCAGCGACCCTTTGAGATAGCCCGGTCAGGCAGTATTCGGTATGTTTAGGTCTACCGGTTACGGTCCCGCTGGTATTCACCCAGCGTAGGAATACTGGGGTATATTGGTTGTCTGGGATAGTAAATGGGGTGGGCCCCATGCGGATCAGTCGGTCGGGCAGTTGGCATGCCCAAGAAGCGACTGTGATGCGAGCACGGAGCCCCGCAGGCGACACGGTTCGCCGTCGTTTGAGGGAGAATGACGCATGACTTGGAAGAGACGGCTGGCTTGGTTACAGGGAAGTCTTCTGGTCTTCGTGTTGGTCGGTTGGGCGGCGGTGTTGGCAGAGCCGCCGAGCGAAGAGATCAACCGAAAGCCCTCTTCCTATGCACCGGCGAAGGACTTGGAGTTCCAGGTTTCCTTTTTCCTGGACCGCATCAAGGAAGACTTGGAAGATGAAGCTCAGTATGACACGCACGCCAAACGCGTGGTGAAGGATGCGAACACGATAGCCGTCTTGGCGCTCGTGCTGGGCAAGCACGATGACGAGAACAATCTGCAACGGCCGGCGGCGGAGGTGATTCAGGCTGCGACGCAGTTAGCCGACAAGGCGGAGAAATTGGCGGATGCGAAGGTGGCCTATGCGGCGTTGGTCGAGGCCACCAAACATCCGGCCAGCTCGGAACCGTTACAGTGGAAGAGCGTCGGGAATATTCAGGAGATCATGCTCCAGGTGCCGTTGCTCAACACGAGTTTGCGCGGGGCGGTGAATCCCAAGCGATTTGCCAGCACGGCCGACAAAGCTGCCGGATTGGCGGCCACACTCGCGGCGATCGCTCAGGTGTCGATGTTCGACGAGACGTATTGCGGGGACGATGCCGATCGTGCGGAATGGGTCGAATTGTGTGCGTTGATGCGTGACGCTGCGAAGGACGTACACGATGCGGTTCGTCGCGGTGACCAGGACGCCGCCAACGATGCGCTCAAGCCACTGATGCGAACCTGCGACGACTGTCACGATCAATTCAAGGATTGACGAGCGGAGCGTGGCGAGCTCCGTCGCGCCATGGGTGCGGTGGTGATCCGACGCCGACGGTGTCTTCGAAGGCAGCTGGTGGACGTTCGCGGCGGCAACTTGCCGGGAAATATTTCGGCTGGTAGGCATATCCCCTGGGCTCCTCGCGTGGGAGCTTGACACACAAGGGGGGTGGGGTCCGACGGATTGCAGAGTATTGAACGTTGAAGGAGTCGATTCCGGATTTCAAATGGGAACCGCCTGCGGCACGAAATCAGCGGAGTTCTTGCCTGGTGTGCAGAGTTTACCTGGGTGAAACAATCTGGCTTTGCATCGAAGTTTCACCAGGCATTGCGACACACGAAGAACCTCGAGGAATTTCGGTGCCGAGTGGCTGGCGATACGGCTTCGTATATCTCCCCGTGGTATGGTTGGTGGTACACCAACGATATTCATCCGGGACCGGTACGAGGCCAGTCTATGCTGATGCGACATCCCCATCCTGTTTTTCAATTCACGCATACGCTCCCGTATGGCGCGATGCTCCATGATGGCGGCGTGCAATTCGTCGTTTTCAGCCGCTCCGCGACGGCGATGCGGCTGCTGCTTTACGATCACGTAAGTGACCGGGAGCCGATCGACGTGATCCCGTTTGATCGCGATTCGGATCGTTGGGGAGATGTGTGGAGCGTGTTCGTGCCGGGGATCGGGCCGGGGCAGCTGTATCATTTCCAGACGGATGGCCCGCGCGATCCGGAACGCGGGCTCTGGTACGACGGTCAGGCTCGCTTGATCGATCCTTACGCCAAGGCGTTGGCCGGGCATTTCCTCAAGTCGGACGACGGGATCATTCGACCACCCAAGTGCGTGGTGGTGGACGACTATTTCGATTGGGAAGGGGATCGCCATTTGCGGCGGGACCTGTCGGAGACGGTCATCTACGAGATGCACGTACGCGGCTTTACACGTGGCAAGACCAGCAAGGTCGAATACCCGGGGACGTATCTGGGGATCATCGAGAAGATTCCCTATTTGAAATCGCTGGGGATAACGGCCGTCGAGCTGATGCCGGTTCACGAGTTTCCCATTCGGGACATCTGGGGGAACATTCCCGAGCGTCCGAACTACTGGGGCTACGATCCGATGGCCTTCTTCGCGCCGCACCGCGGTTATGCGGTGGGGAGCGAAGCGGGGTGCCAGGTGCTGGAATTCAAGCAGATGGTCAAGGCACTTCATCAGGCCGGGATCGAGGTCATTCTGGACGTCGTGTTCAATCACACGTGTGAAGGCAACGAACTGGGTCCGGTTCTCTCTTTCAAGGGACTGGAGAACCACGTTTACTATCACATTGCCAACGGCGGCAGTCGCTACTGCAACTACTCGGGGTGCGGCAATACGATCAATGGGAATCACCCGATTGTGCGGGAGATGATTTTCAATTGCCTGCGTCATTGGGTACACAACTACCACATCGACGGATTCCGCTTCGACTTGGCATCGATTCTGAGTCGCAATCGAGCGGGGCAACTGGTTCCCAACCCACCGTTGGTCGAGATGATTGCCGAAGATCCGATGTTGGCGGATACGAAGATCATTGCCGAGGCGTGGGATGCGGCCGGCGCCTATCAGGTCGGTTCGTTTTCGGATCACTTGCGGTGGGCTGAATGGAACGGGCGCTATCGCGATGACGTGCGGCGGTTCTGGCGCGGTGATGCCGGTACGTTGGGAGCGATGGCCACGCGTCTGTCCGGATCCAGTGATCTGTACATGCGCACCGGGCGGCCGCCCTCGTGCAGTATCAACTTCATCACGTCCCACGATGGCTACACGCTCAATGACCTCGTGACCTACAAAGACAAGCACAACGAGGCCAATGGCGAGGGAAATCGTGACGGCGAGAACAACAACTTGAGTGACAACTACGGAGTGGAAGGGCCGACACGTCGCAAAGCCGTCCGGGATCTTGCGCGCGCGGCAAGTCAAGAACATGCTCTCCACGTTGCTGTTGAGCCAGGGGGTGCCGATGATCGTGTCGGGTGACGAATGCCGTCGCACGCAACGCGGTAACAATAACGCCTACTGCCAAGACAACAACATCTCGTGGTTCGACTGGCGGCTGGTGAAAGCAAAACCCCGATCTGCTGCGGTTCGTCCAGACGCTGATCCGGTTCCGCCGCAGCCACGCCACGGTGCGGCGCAAGCGGTTCCTCACCGGTCATACCAATGGCCACAACGGGCTGCCCGACGTCGCCTGGTTCGGTCCCAACGGCGAACACATCGACTGGGGTAGCATGCGACTGGCCCTCATGTGTCTGCTCAGTGCGCCCGATCGATCGGACGATCCCGCCGGAACCACGCGGGATCTCCTGCTGCTGTTCAACTCGACACCCGATCCGTGCGAGTTCACCTTCCCGCATGTCACACAGGACAAACGATGGCGGCTGTTCATTGACACGGCCAGAGAGTCGCCCCGCGATATCTATCCGAATCTGGACGGTCCAGCGCCCCCTGCCACGCACCGGGTCACGTTGACGTACCGGTCGTTCATGTGCTACGTGGCGCAGTAGATACGACGAATCGCCGATGTTGTGAGGGACGACGACCCGTCGTCCAGAATACGCCAAGAGCCCGCGTCGTGGCCGACGCGGGCTCTTGTGATTTTGTTTGTCGTATTGAATGTTGTCGTAG
>CAVOXY010000028.1:0-11650 GCA_963700515.1 uncultured Planctomycetota bacterium
TAACTCGCCCATTCTAGTCGGTCACATGCGCACGGTGGACGCACGCTGCAAATCCGAAATCCGAAGCACGAAAGACCCAAGTACGAAATGACGAAGCACGAAATACCCAAGCACGAAGAGACCCAAGCACGAAGGAAACACGAATGACCGAATAGAACTTCCCAGCAGACGTCTTGCAGCCATGGATTTCGTCATCATCTCGTGCTTCGAGCTTCGTCATTCCTTCGGACTTGGGTATTTCTGGCTTCGTGCTTTAGAAGTGGTAGGTGGCACCCCGTGTGTTTCTTGTGGTTAGTAGTGGGTTTGACGCTCGCTCAGGAAGGTGGCACCCAAACGCCATACTACTTCTCGTTTTCTGTCGCGGTCGTCTCGGTTCCTTGCCGCACCGCCTCGGCAGGCACTCCTTCAGCTACGGACACGATCTTGCTGGCGAGATCCAGGTCATTGCCCCTTAACACGATGCGCTGGCTGCGCTCCCCTTCCACCCGCAGGAATGTCCCCAGCGGATTGAGTACTCGTACGGCAGTCAGCAGGGCGGCTTGGGTGTCCTGCAGGCGTATCAGTGACTCGGCATTCGGATAGCCATCCGCCTGCAGGCCGGTCAACGTCAGATTTTGCACGTCGTCGGAGACGATCGCGGGACGCAGATCCTCGGCCTCAAGATGGAACTGGACGTTGTTGAGTGTGATGCCCTGGGCGTGATGCATGTAGAGTCCGTAGGCGGGGAGTATGCCGAAAATATAGCACTCGGGGTAGTCACGCTCGAGGTCGGGTACGTCACGGCGTGCTGCTTCCTGTGCCGTTCCACCTCCCGCGAAAGAGATGTCGAGGTTACTGAACGTGATGGCGTGCGGCTTGGTCTGTGGAGTGCCCGTGATGGAAATGCACGACTTGATTTGATCGGCTGGAACACGGGCGCGGATGTTTTCGAACAGGATGTTGTGGAGTTCCCCCTGCTGCCAGTTGCTATCGTCGAAGACGGCCCAGGCATTTCCCGCGCCCAGCTTCCATCCCGCCAGCCGCAGGGAGATAGGACCTGTGACATTGTCCATGACGATGTTCGAGAATACCATGTCGCGCATGACCACTCCAAAGGCCATCTGGATTTTGATCCCGTTCAAACGGGTATCGCGGATGACGCAGTTCGAAACGCAGATGCGCTCGATGTTCTCGACTGCATCGGGCCCGACTCGGATGGCAGCACAATCGGAACTGAGAATGCAGTTCGTGATCACGACGTCACGGCACGGTGCCCCAGGCTCGATGGTTTTGAGTGCAATACTGTCGTCGCCGCTGTGGATGTTGCAGTTGGAGATGAAGACATCCTGGCAGCCGTCGATGTCGATACCGTCACTATTGGGCTGGACGCGACTATCGATCCGCAAGCCTTCGATGCGCACCTGCTGACAATGAATCGGGTGGACTGCGAACGAGGCCGCGTCCTTTACCAGCACACCTTCGATCCGCACATTGCGGCAGTCACGCAGGCGGATCAATACGGGACGTGAGTCTCGTTCGCCGTTACTAAATACCTTACCCTGACCGTCAATCGTGCCCTGGCCAGTGATCGCCACGTGTTCGCATCCTGCGGCATAGAGGAGCGATTGGTTGAGCTGTTTGTAGACGACCTTAGCGTCGACGTGGTACTGCGCAAGATCAGCCACACCCAGCAGAATGGCGGTCGAAGTCAGATGCATTTCCACGTGACTGCGCAGCACGAGGGTGCCGGTGAGAAACGTACCGCGATCCAGCAGTACGATACCGCCCCCCTGCTCTGCACAAGCGTCAATGGCCTGCTGGATCGGGCCGGTATCGTTCGATTCGCCGTCCCCAACGGCGGCGAACTCGCGCACGTTGAATGTCCGCCTGTGCCCGGTGTCCGCAGTTGTGGATACCGAATTGGCCTGGAGCGCAGCCGCGCAGCCGGCGGCTCCTCGCCACGGATGATGGTGACGAAAGCGCCGCACGTAATAGCGGCAGCCGCGATGCAGACAAGTCGATTCGTTTTCACAGCAACAGTACTCCTTCGCGGTTGAAGCGTGGTTCCCCGAGGGCATGCCGTACTATTCTAAATGAGATTGAATGTAGGTGGGAACATTTCCTGACCCTTTTTGGCGACCACATTCTCGATCCGGCTACAACGACAAATGGCACCCTGGTACGAATGACGAAGGACGAAATACCCAAGCACGAAATGACGAAGGACGAAATACCCAAGCACGAAGGAAGCACGAATGACGGAAATAGAACTTTCCAGCAGACGCTTTCAGCCATGGATTTCGTCATCATCTCGTGCTTCGAGCTTCGTCATTCCTTCGGACTTGGGTATTTCGGGCTTCGTGCTTTCGAAGTGGTAGAACGTGGTCAGATGTCTGGGAAGTGGTGAGTGGGGGTTTGCTACAGCACTGGCTCCGCTCGCGGTTCGTGTTTCTCGAAGTTGGTGGAGTCTTCGACGCTCGCTCAGCCAGTGGCACCCCGGTACGAATGACGAAGGACGAAATACCCCGGCGCGAATGACGAAGGACGAAATACCCAAGCACGAAGGAAGCACGAATGACGGAAATAGAACTTTCCAGCAGACGCTTTCAGCCATGGATTTCGTCATCATCTCGTGCTTCGAGCTTCGTCATTCCTTCGGACTTGGGTATTTCGGGCTTCGTGCTTTCGAAGTGGTAGAACGTGGTCAGATGTCTGGGAAGTGGTGAGTGGGGGTTTACTACAGCACTGGCTCCGCTCGCGGTTCGTGTTTCTCGAAGTTGGTGGAGTCTTCGACGCTCGCTCAGCCAGTGGCACCCCGGTACGAATGACGAAGGACGAAATACCCGGCGAAGCACGAAATGCCGAAGGAGCACGAATGACGGAAATAGAACTTTCCAGCAGACGCTTTCAGCCATGGATTTCGTCATCATCTCGTGCTTCGAGCTTCGTCATTCCTTCGGACTTGGGTATTTCGGGCTTCGTGCTTTCGAAGTGGTAGTGGTAAAATGTGGTCAGATGTCTGGGAAGTGGTGAGCGGGGGTTTGCTTCAGCACTGGCTCCGCTCGCGGTTCGTGTTTCTCGAAGTTGGTGGAATCTTCGACGCTCGCTCAGCCAGTGGCACCCCGGTAGGAATGACGAAGGACGAAATACCCCGGCGCGAATGACGAAGGACGAAATACCCAAGCACGAAGGAAGCACGAATGACGGAAATAGAACTTTCCAGCAGACGCTTTCAGCCATGGATTTCGTCATCATCTCGTGCTTCGAGCTTCGTCATTCCTTCGGGCTTGGGTATTTCGAGCTTCGTCATTCCTTCGGACTTGGGTATTTCGAGCTTCGTGCTTTAGAAGTGGGGGTGGCACACCAATCACTTTAGCCGCACGTAGTCCAGGGCGAACTCGGCGTCCGGTTCGGTGGCTGGGTCGATCCGCAGGACTGTCACGACACCGCGCCAGTATGGGCTCTGGGCAAGATCGATCTCATAATCGTGCAGCTGGCCGTCGCCGACAACTTCGATGCCCAGCGATGCCTCGCCGCTCATCGCCGTGAGCGTCGTGGCCCAGAAGACCTGGACGCGCTGATCGCGGTCGCTGCGCATCCGGAAAATGAGACGCTGAAGGCGGCTCGCCTCGACCTGAATACCGGGGACCTGGAGCACCGGATCGCGGCCGGTCGAGCGGCCTTGCAGCAGGCCGTCCTTCGCTTCCAACGCCGCGACGTTACCGTTGGCCGTCCAGCCTTCCAGGCCACCGTTGGCATCGAACTCCCAGGCCGTCTTGGCTGCCACCACCGGCAAATCGTACGGTCCGAGGCCGACATCCGACGGGATCAGGTTGGCTGGCCAATCGCCCGGTTCGCAAAAAGCTTCACGGACCTGGTCGAGGTCCTGGAACCCGTACTCGGCGTACGGCTCGATGTAGCTCCCCTCCCCCCACTCATTCACCGGCCCGAGGACGATGATCTTCTTGTCCGTCTCGTCAGCATATTGCCGAGCCAGCCGACAGAGTTTACCGAGTAGTTGAGGCGTTCGGTCGTAGGCCACGATCGATTTATCGCCATGCCAGGGACGCGCGTCCCAGCCGGTATCGACGATTGGCAAGTAGAGCAGGCCCTCAGCGGACTGCTCCGCCTCGCGCCACAATTCGGGACATGTATCGAGCAAACTGGCGTAGGGGAAACGGTCGCTTTGCGCCCGCTGCCACGCGAGCTGGAAGCCGTGATACGTTGTCGCTGCTTCGTAACCTTCGCTGATCAGCTCTTTGGTACGCTCGGGACTATCGTGCGAACTCATGGCCACGAAATAGATGCCCGGCAATCCCGCCGCTCTGGCCATCTCTTGCGACATGGCGTAGAGCTTCGCTGCCTCGCTGCCACCACCCAGATCGCCACGCACGTTGCCGGGCGCCCAGATAAAGACTGCCGGCCGGTTGTCGATGCGGTAGTACTCCGGCGTGTGGAAGTAGTTGTCGATCCAGTACTGGGTGACCTTGCGCCAATCCTCAGCACTGTGTGTGTTCGGCGGATTGTGATTCGCCCACATGACGGCCCATTTCAAGTACTTTTTGTACCGAGCCTTGCCGTAGGCATTGTGAACCCAGTGCTCCAACTGGCGATTGCCCTGGCACCAATACCAATCGACCATGAAGAAATTGATGCCGTGCTCCACCGCCCACTTGATCTGCCAGTCGGCGCACTCTGGGTTCGACTCGTCGTACCAACCGAGAATCGGTTTGCGGTTGGGATAGCCGCGGATGGGCTGCCACTGGCCTGCGGTGGGGAAGCCGGGAAAGTAGAACGCGCCGATTTCGTACTTGCTCTGTACCGGCTTCGGTTCGGGAACGTAGGCCGTCTTAGGTACTTCCGGTGCCTTGGTTAAATTCAAGGACGTTTGTGCGGAGACGGCCGCTGTCTTCGCGCTAGCTACCTCCACGGTCAGGTCAATCTTGCCGAGCGTTTCCGAGGAGACTTGCCAATCCACGGTCTTGGGCAGGTACAGCGAGAGCTGATCGATGGTCTTTCGGGCGCCGTCGAGCACCTTGACGTTGGCGCCCACTTGGAGTGTAGCAGTCACATTCTCCGCCACTTGTCCGCCGAGGTTCCGTATTGTGCAACTAACCACCGCCGGCCGCCCGGCACGTTGAATACCCTCGGAGGGGCCAAAATAATCGATCTCCAATTCGGCGGGTCCGCGGGGTTCGCTGGCCACCTCGATCGATTCGACCTTCGTGCTGCCATCCGCGGCAGTCGGCACTTGGAGGCCCAACAGAATGATCTCGTCTTGCCACTTACTCAGCCCATTGACCGCCAGGTTGTAGGAATGCAGTTTGCCGTCGGGGCGCAGGGGAAACGCCAGACTCTCCCAGCCGAACCGGCTACTGGAAACGCAGAACAGGCGGCCGCTCCCCGCGCGGTCGGTAGCCATCCGCACGCATACAAACGGATGGTCCACTGCGTGGATCGCGAGCCGCGGGCTCAACAGAATCGGTCCCTGTGAGTTCCCCTCCACATCGCCCGCGGCAAACCACTGCTGACCGATCTCACTCCCCTGCCAGGCCTTCGCGGCCGAAGTGGCCACCCCTTGCTTCTCGGTGATTCGGACCCACTGTATATCAAACTCGCCGACATTGGGCGGGTCGAACCGCAAGCGAATGATCTTCTTCGCCGCATGCCAGAACGGCCAGATGCGGTAGACGTGATACTCGCCGTCCCCCTGCGTGTGAAGCAGGCGGTACTTCTCGGGGCTGAACCCGCCGTACTGGCCTTCGAGTGTTTCGGTCCAGTACAGCTCGGCCACGGCCGGTGCCGTCCCTTTCATGCAGATCTCCACGCATTGCAGCGGAGCGGCTGCAATCTCGAACACCGGCGCGAACAGGATCGGATCGCTGCCGGTCGCACGACCGTGCAATGCGCCGTCGCGAACAGCACCGTCCGCGATCAGGCCGCCAACAGTCCATCCGTGAAAATCACCTGCCGTGTCAAACCGCCACTCGATGAGGGACTTCTCATCAGACTGGGCCAGTGCCGCTGAAGCCAAACACAGCACGCACATGCCGGCCCATCCGTTCAAGCTCAGCGTCTTTGATCGTTGCATGAGTGGGAAGTCCTGTTGGTCATTGGTCATTGGTCATTGGTCATTGGTCATTGGTCATTGGTCATTGGTCACTGGTTACATTGGTTACTTGGTTACTTGTTACTTGTTGTTGCGCACGTTATATAGAGTGCGACGTCGGTGGTCGGGTAATCCTTTGGTTGTCATTATAGTGTGAGTTCTTGCGG
The DNA here is from genome assembly GCA_963700515.1 of uncultured Planctomycetota bacterium. Taxonomy (GTDB): domain Bacteria; phylum Planctomycetota; class Planctomycetia; order Pirellulales; family Pirellulaceae; genus JAJRVM01. The sequence goes on from CAVOXY010000028.1 coordinate 6,256, forward strand.
AATGCGCAGGAGGGCTTTGCGGCAATTTGTTCTTCAGATCAACTTTTTTGGCGGGTGAGATGCACGCATATGTGTAGGACGGGATCCTATCCCGTCCGTGCGCGGGATGCGATCCCGAGCTACTTCGGTTGTGGCCACCGGCAGCGTTTCATGGCGACGACTGTGCTGTGTGTTCCGCATTGTCGCATTCGTCGCATTCCCTATTCGTTCCCGATACATATGAGAATTGAGATGTCTGAGCGCACACCTACTTTGGTTGTGGCCATCGGCCTTCTGGCGAGCGTGCTGGCCCTGACAGTAACAGGCCAGGTGCCTGCACAGTCCGCGGATGATGCGCCACCGTGGAAGACCAATCCGCCGGTCGTGACTGTGAGCAAGGAGTTGTATCGGCAGCACGCGCGGCCGCGTGAGGCGCCACTGGTGTCCGTGAGCTACGTGGGAGGGAACCTCGAACTCCGCGAGATCCAGGCGGAAGAAGTCAAAGACGACGTGGGTGACAACGTCCGTGCGCGGTGGTCGCTGGACAACGGCCGCAGTTGGACCGAGTTTGTTTCCGTGCAGCCGTCGAACAACGTCAACTACGGCGGCGTGACGGTCTGGGAGGGCGAAGGCTGTTGCGTTTTCGACGCTCAGGCCGGAGTGTTGGTACAGTCGTGGTTGCGGCAGATCGTCGTCGGAAAACTCTATCACTGCTTCACCTACTCGCGCCATTCGCGGGATCTGGGACGCACCTGGAGCGAACCGCAACAACTTCGCTACGAAGAAGGGGACGCTTTCGATCCGAACGAGCCGACGAAAACCGCTTTTCTCGATCACAACGAGGGCTATTTCGGCAACAATCTGTTGATCCGTAACGACGGCACGCTCGTGCACGTACTGGCACATTGTAACGCCCCTGGTGACCCGCGTAACAATGAGCGTCCCTGGCGCATGGGTTCGGTGCTGCTTCTTGCGCGGTGGAACACGGACCGCCAGGACTACGACTGGACGCCGGGCGCGCGCGTCGAGATCTCCCCCGAGCACTCTGCGCGGGGCTTGATGGAGCCAGAGGTCGCCGAACTGGCCGACGGCCGACTGCTGGTTGTCTGGCGCGGATCGACGCATGGCTGGGACGGCAGCGTGGCGAAGTTGCCAGGCCGAAAGTTCTTCAGCGTCTCCTCCGACGGAGGTCACACACTCACGCCCCCAGAGGTCTGGAAATACGACGATGGCAGCGACTTCTATTCGCCGTCTTCCATCCACCGTATGATCCGGCACAGTGTCTCGGGAAAACTCTACTGGCTGGGCAACATCAGTCCGACGCCTCCCAGCGGCAACTCACCCCGGTATCCACTGGTCATCGCGGAAGTCGACGAAGCCAAGGCGGCACTCAGAAAAGAGACCGTGACCGTCATCGACGATCGCCAGCCGAATCAGTCGGCCAACGTGCAGTTTTCCAACTTCTCGTTGCTCGAGGATCGAGAAACGCACCTGCTGCAGCTGTATCTGACCACCTACGGCCAGGAACCGGATCCGGCCGATTGGGCTACCGCCGACAACTACAAGTATGTCCTGGCACCCTGGTAGGAATGACGAAGCACGAAATACGCAAGACGCAAGTGACGAAGCACGAAATACCCAAGCACGAAATACGCAAGCACGAAGCACGAAATACCCAAGCACGAAGCACGAAATACCCAAGCACGAAGGACGCAAGCACGAAGCACGAAATACCCAAGCACGAAGGAAGCTCGAATGACGGAATAGGACTTTCCGGCAGACGTCTTCAGCCATGGATTTCGTCATCATCTCGTGCTTCGAGCTTCGTCATTCCTTCGGGCGTGGGTATTTCGTGCTTCGTGCTTAAGAATGTGGTCAGATGTCTGGGAAGTGGTGAGTGGGGGTTTGCTTCAGCACTGGCTCCGCTCGCGAGTGACGATCTGTGACGATGGTTGTGATAATGCCGCTCGCTCAGCCAGTGGCACGCCCGTGCGCATGTTTGTGGCTGCGGCGAGACGCCACAGCCACGTTTGGCAGCGGCCGCCAGACGCGTGAGGAAATCTGGAAGTTGCTTTTCTCTGGCGTCCTCAGGCATCCAGCCAGTTCTCATCGTCTTGCCATACCCCAGCCTGGTCCTCCGCGACAACGGGCTCTTCCGCGATAACGGAAGGTCGTGAGGCGAGATGCCGTCCGGCCCGACGGAGTCGGAGTGTGTTCCACGCATCCAGTTCGCCGACTGCGGGCGCAGCGGGCTCGATCGGATTCAGGGACGAGAGCCAATTTCGCACAGGTGATTGGTCTCGCCGCTCGGTCACGGTCTTTGTGTCACCCTGCAACGCGGACAGTGCAGTGGGACGGGGGATTCCGCTCAGCCCGCGTGCGAAGGTGGGCTGCGTCCCCGTGGTCACGTCCGCTGTCTCGCCTTCACCGTCCGCACCCGTCATCTCACCCTCGCCGCGACGGTTCAGGTAATCGATGACGCGCAGCACGTCGATCGGGGAAATGTATCCATCGCCAGTCACATCATAGAAGGGTTTCAGGGCCGGACGCGAGTCCGGCAATAGGTAACCGCCGCGCTTGTTCAATTCGTCGATGACCAGCAGCACGTCGATCGGCGACACAAACTTATTGCCGTCCACGTCGTACGGATTGGTGGAGTTGTGCCAGGCCTTTTGTGCCGGCACCACCAAGATCGTTTGTTCGACCGGCGCGCTGAGTTGGCCCGCGTCGTCCGCGGTCGTAATTGTAATCGCATGGAACCCGAGAGTCAGTAACGGCTGCACGCTGACAGACCATTGCCCTCCACTTCCCACGAGCGTCTGTCCGATTGGGCTGCCGGCGGCGGAGATCGTCACTTTCGCCCCGGGCTGGCCGGAACCCGACAAGACTTGCTGGTTGGCATAGATCACGTCGGAACCGTCGAGTTTTACCGGCCACAAAGTAGGTACGATGACCGATGCTCCACCCGTCACCCAGCGGTTATCTTGTACCGTCTGCAGCGACCCGGGAGTGCTCCCCATCGGTACCATGGTGCCCTCGTGAAATCGCCCCGTGCCGTCGTTCAGGAAGAGGCCCACCAACTGGGTCTCGTGGATGAGATCGATTTGACTGGTGGATCTTGTCACTGCTACGTCGGGCGTGCCGTCGCCGTCAAAGTCCCCTACCTGAAAGTTCGCGAAGGAAAAGCCCGCCCCGAAGTCGAGCAGCGATTGCGTAGCGCCGGCCAACTCAAGGTAATGCCCGGCCGCGTCACCCAAGAGAAGCTGGATGTCACTGGCGGAGTATCCCAGCACGTCCAGTTTGCCGTCGTTGTTGAAATCGGCGCCACGTAGCCGAACAGGGATCTGGCCTGCGGCTGTATGGTGACCTTGCCAGGCGTAAACGTGCCGTTGCCGTTTCCGTGATAGATGGTCACGCGAGTCGTTTCTTCACCGGAAGGAATCGTCGCCACGAGCATGTCGACTTTGCCGTCGAAGTCAAAGTCTCGAATCAACGGCGAATAGGCCGGCGACTGCGGATAGTAGCCATAGGGCGTGGGGAAATTGTACCCCTCCGGAAACGGCAGGTAGGTATGCTTGTTGAAGAATAGCTTTCCGGTCCCATCGCCGAAATAAACAGCCCATCCGGTAGCGATCGTGCCGTACCCGTTGTCCCAGTTGGAAATGGTGACCATGAGGTCCGGATTTCCATCGCCATTGACGTCCGCAATCGTTCCCGAGTGGTAAGTTTCGAGGCCGCCCACGTCCAGTACAGCGATCGGTGAAGTGGTCGTGGGGATGAAATCCCCGTTCCCGGTGCCCAGCAGGACCATGATTCCTTTCGCATCGCTACCGGCTATCACATCGACAATTTGGTCCTTGTTCAGATCGCCAGTTTGAATCCAACCGTTACCTGACCAGGGGTCATTAGCTCCGGCGACGGAAATGATCCCATGCAAGCTCAGTTGATTGTCGGGCGATCTCAGGTAAACAGCCAACTGTTTTGGGTTTTCGTCCAAACAGCACGAGCAGATCCGTAAGACCGTCGGAATTCACGTCCACGAGGCGGCGAGCACCCGCATCCGATTGGCTGAACAGAATGCCTGTATGCAGCGACTCCGGTGCACTTTGCAGACGCCCATTCTTGTCATTGAGCAGAAACCGAACCGTGGGCGCTGTGCTGCTTCCCATGACAACATCCTGAAAACCGTCGCGATTGAGATCCGCGAGTGTGACGAATGATGCGCCTTCACTGCTAAGAGGAACCATCGGTACCGGATCGGGCGTCGCGGGATGGAAGTTGCCCTGACCCTCACCCAAGAGAATCCAGGATGAAGAATAGTCCAGGCCGGGGAATCCGCCCACATAGTTGCTCGGCCAAGGAGCCGCCGTGAGGACGAGATCCAATTTGCCGTCTCCATTCATGTCGCTGGCACCGACCAGGCCCAACGCTCTTCGATTGAGTAACTGATGGGGAAGTTCCGTGAAATCGCCGTGTCCGTTGCCAGGAAGCAGGCTGATCACGTTGCCGTCCTGGATCCCGTAACTGTTGCGGTAATAATCGTGCAGGATGGCCAGGTCCGCGTGCCCGTCCCCGGTGAAATCGCCGGCGGCGATTGATCCGCCGTTGAGATATTCGTATTGCAGCTGAGTGGCCGGTCCGAGGCCGGTCGGTGTGCTCAGGTAGACCACGGTTCCCGGGTTCGCCAGGTAATAACCACCGGTGGTGACGGCCAGGTCAGGCCTTCCATCCTCATTGAAATCGGCCGTCACTCCCGCCGCTGGATACCACTGGTCGTTGCCGGTCGAGAGCGTGGCGGACAACGTGTATCCCAGGAACCGGTCCTTGCCGTAGATCGCGACGCTGCTGCCGCTGCCGATCGCCACGTCGACCAGGCCATCGCCGGTGAAGTCGGCAATCGCCAGGATTCCGCCGTTGTCGTAGGGGCTGAGTTCGATAGGTGTTTCCGGTGCGACGTTGAATCCACCCTGGCCGTCGTTCAAGAAAATGTGAACACGGTTCATGTCGCCCAGCCAATAGTTGTTTGTGTGTTCATAGACCTGAATATCGAATTGTTGTTTTGCGGTGAGTAATAAATCCGGTGTGGCGCGAGCAGCTTCCGGTTTTATCTGTGAAGAGAAAAAACTTCCAAAAGCGATATAGTTCGCACCTTCTGCTACAGCCTGCTCGGCAAGTTCGAGCTTGTTATAACAGGACACGCCAATAATTTTTTCTGTACCGATTTTTTTACGCGCCTGTTGCAGTGGTGAGTCGTGAATACCAATGTGTACGCCGTCGGCATCAACTTCCAGTGCCAGTTCAATATCATCATTGATAATGAAAATAGCATTGTATTGATCGCACATTATTTTTAGCGCGGATGCCTGTGAGAATCTTTTCTTAGCATCACAGCAATACGCTGAACGAGTAGACCAGC
>CAVOXY010000029.1:0-30241 GCA_963700515.1 uncultured Planctomycetota bacterium
GCACGGGCTCGGTCATTGTGGGGCAAACGGTCCAGGGAGGAATTGCTCGGCTTTGACGGCGTAGCTCAGTGCGGCTCCACCATCGGCACAGATCACTTGCCCGGTGAGGAAGGAGGCTTCATCGCTGGCGAGGAACGCGCAGATTTCGCCGATTTCCTCGCTCGTGGCCATGCGGCCCAAGAGGTGCCAGCGGTGAACCGATTCGATGGCCTCGGCCGGGTCGTATTCGCTTTGGGCCCATTGCCTGCACGAGCGGGGTCATCACACCGGCAGGCGCGACGGCATTGACGCGGATTCCTTTGGGCCAGGTCCACGGCCAATGCTCGGGTCAGACCGATCTGCCCCCCCTTGGTCGCGACATAGCTGACCGCCGCGGCCTGCCCGATCAGGGCCACTGCGCTGGTCATGTTGATGATGCTGCCGCGGGTGCGCTCGAGGTGCGGCAAGGCGAACTTACATCCCATGAAGGTGCTGGTCAGGTTCAGCCGTACCAGCTTCTCAAAATCATCGACACTGATCTGGTCGATACTCATCGCTGGCGGGTGCCAACCCGCGTTATTGACGATACAGTCCAGTCGGCCCAATCGAGCCACTGCCTGGTCGAGCAGCGCATTCATTTGCGTCTCGTCTGAGACGTCGCAGGCGATGAAGGTCGCATCGATCCCTTCCTGTCGGAGATCGGCTTCCGCTTGGCGGCCGGCCTCTTCGCCGCGTGAGGCGATGACGACTTAGCACCATGCCGGCCAAACACGCGTGCACAACCGAGGCCGATCCCTTTGGACCCGCCAGTGATGATCGCTGTCCTGTTGCTCAGTTTCATGTTGGTACCTCGTCTGCGTGAAATCCCGTCCGACGCCACGAATTTCGCGCGACGCGATCAGCGGTGACATCATCTTTCGTGCTGAACATTTCGGATTCCAGGGCCGGTTTGCCGCGCGATTGTAGACGATCATACGGTCGCAGTGTCAGGGGTGCATCGATCGATGCCCACTCTCCCCGTCACCGTTACAGAAACTCGGGCCACAGGGCATCGCTGATCAGTAATCCGTTCACGCGTGAGCCGAACGTGTGAGCCGGTATCTTCCAGCAGTCCCAGGTCGATGAACTTGCGCAGGGGCTCGGCCACCAATTGATCGATGTCGAATCCGGTCCGGGCCGCGAACGGACCGCGTGCCACGCCTGCGAGCATGCGGAGCTGAAATACCAGTTGTTCGCGGGCACGGTCTTCGGGAGCCAACGATTCGGATTCCGCGACCGGCGATTGGCCGGACAGAACACGGCGAATGTAGGTGGTCGTACTGCGATGGTTGATTTCACGGCGACCGTCGACGTAGCGGGCGGCAGCCGGGCCGGCGGCGAAGTACGAATCACCGACCCAATAGACTTCGTTGTGCCGGCAACGATGTCCCGGTTGTGCGAAGTTCGAGACTTCATAGTGCTGCCAGCCGTGGAGCGTCAGTTGATCGATGGCCAGTTCGTACATGGCCCGCTCCGACTCATCACCGACTCGCACCAAATCACCCCGTGCCAGAGCGCCCCAGAAACGAGCTCCCTTGTCGAACGTGAGCCCGTAGACCGAGATGTGATCCGGACGCAGCTCAATAGCGCGTGCGAGATCCGCTTGCCATTGCGCGAGGGACTCGCCGGGCACGGCGAAGATGAGATCGAGTGAGACGGATGGAAAGTGGTCGCGACAGAGTCGGTAGGCCGCCATGATCTCGGGCAATCGATGGTCACGCTGCAGCACCGCCAGTTTCGCGGAGTCAAACGACTGGACTCCCAGGCTGATACGGTTGACACCGCCAGCTCGCAGCAGCCGTACCTTCTCCGGCGTCAGGTCATACGGATTTGCTTCGATCGACCATTCGAAGTGCGGGCCGGTCGGAAACCAGGAGCGAATCAGTCTGGCAAAGCAGTTGCAGATTCTCGGCCGTCAGTTGTGTGGGGGTGCCGCCGCCGATGTAGATCGTATCGACCGGCCGGGGAACTTCGAGCCGCTGCAATTCGGCAGTGAGGGCTTGCAGGAAAGTCGTTTGCAGATCGTCGCGCCCGGCGACGACGGTGAAATTGCAGTAGCCGCAGCGGTGTCGGCAAAACGGGTACATGCAGGTAGGCGGCACGAGGCGGGGCCAAACATGTGAAAAGTCCTACAGCCACAGATGCAGGCGTCCTCCCAGCATATCCGGGAGGGCCTTGGCCACAAACGCTCGAATCTGACTCGCATGGTAACGCGTGCTGAAGTGAGCGAAGATGATCTGTTCGTTTTCAAAACGTTCACGACGCTCGACAATATCATCCAGGTGCATGTGACCATGTTTGTGGATCAGCTCGGTGCGATGTGAGGGTGCCACAAAAGTCATTTCTGCAATCAGGATCTCGGCCTTGTACATGTCGGGGCAATCGTCGAGTCCGCGAGGATTACTGTCCCCCAGGTAAGCGACGCGTGGAAATCGTGTTTCGTGTGACACCTCGACGCCGGAAAGACGGATATCGCGAATCTGCGGGCCAGTTGAGCTCGCGAAACTCCGGCTTCAACTTGCGGCGGCGCTCCCAGACGATGTAGCCGAGCGAGGGGACGGTGTGGGTCGTGGCATGTGCCGTCACGACCAGTTCGCGCGACAGCTCGATCTCGTCCCCGGCCGCCACCGAGATCAGCTGGCAGGGAAGCCGGCCGCGGTCCAAGCGACTGAACACTCTCAGCAGCTGCTCGACCAATTCCACCGCGTGGGCCGGCAGGTAGATCGTCGGCGGATCCATCTTCATCATCCGACGACGAGCGACGTAGACCGGCAAGGCCGCGATGTGGTCCAGGTGCGTGTGCGACACGAACCAAGTCGCCGTTCCCATGAAATCCCACGGCTGAGCACCCAGGTCGAAACCGAGTTTCAATTCGGGAATTCGCCAATAGGTCTGAACCGCCGCCCGCGAATAGCCTTCGATCGTCAGGCCATTGTGGACCAGCTGCTTGATGGGAGCGTTCTTTGGCATTGTGCGTCCTGGAGACTGTTGGCTGGCGAGTAGTCTAGAACGATCGCCCTGTCCGCGAAAGGGGGGGGCTGGCGGCGGTGTGATGCCTCACGGGACCTCCCACCGAAGAGGCCGTATCAGGCGTCGAGCGATGACCCAGCGCTGCGGCAGCGACGGGGTCCGTCTCATACACTCTCCGCGGCGATCAGCGAGGCCGTGACGGAAGGTCCTCTTCGACGGGGCGACGCTGTGCATATTCGTCGGCGTCCCGCAGGTCGAGGCGGGGATCAAAGCAGGAACCGGGCAGGATCCAGATCTCGCCCTGACTGGACTCCTGTTCCGTCCGCACACTGTGATGTCGGACCAGTTCGAGAATCGCCAGAAAGACGCCGATGAGCGCCGATTTGTGAGCTCCTGCCGCGAACATCTCCGAGAACGAGACCCTGCCATGATCTACCAGCCGCTGATGAATCCGCTGCATGTGCACGTGGATCGGCGTGTCATCGTAAACAATGTTCGAAGGCTGTGCCGCGCGATTGCTCCGCATGACACGCCCAAACGCGCTGACGAGATCCCAGAGTTCGATTTCGTGGATCGGCTGGTCACCCGGGTCGACGCGACGCGGCGGCAGGTCATCGGCAACGCGCTGCGAAATGCTTCTGCCATTGGCGGCTGCGCTCCTCCAGCATGCTGGCAGCGTCTTTGTACTTTTTGTACTCCAAGAGCTGCTCCACGAGCTGATTGCGGGGGTCCTCCAGCGGCTGCTCATCGTCTGAACTGTGGGGCAATGCCAGCCGCGACTTGATTTCCACCAGCGTACTAGCCATCTCCAGGAACTCGCCCACCGCATCCACGTCCAACGCCTCAAGTACTTCCAAATACTCAAGATACTGCTGCGTTACCAGCGCAATGCGGACGTCCATCACGTCCACCTCGTGCTTCCGCACCAAGTACAGCAGCAGGTCCAGCGGACCTCGGTAGGTGTCCAGATCGACGTAAAAATTCATATTCCTTGACGGGTCCAAGCCCGAAACCGCTCGAAATCAGCTCAGACAACCAACTCAGAAAACCGACCGGGACCCACCTTGGTGGGGATTCTCGGCCCTCACGACAACCGGACGCCGGCCCCCAGTCTTCACAGATGCCCCAATTTTAGTGGTTGGGGCCCGTCGCGACCAGTTGCGCATCGGACTTCGCTCGGTGTTATAATCGGACTAACCGGAAAGAACTCTCCAGTCTCAACTTCCGGCTGCGGCGTTCACACGGCCTCATCCTTCCGAAAGGGTCGTCTTGCGGTCCGTTCCCGTGCGGGGCGCGGGATCATTCAATTTTTGGGAAAAAAATAGGTTCCTGGCCAGAAGTCTGGTATATTCGTCTTGCTCGAAATGTCGGGAGGTGACACAACAATAATGGACTACCTCCAGGTCGAAAGGAGTATCAGGCGGAGATTGCTTGCAGCGAAATTCAGGGCCATTCGGTCACCGATAGCCTCTTCAGGCGCCCAGCCCAGCGTGGTCTAGAGGATGATTGAGATAAAGCACAAGGAAACGGGTCAAGTCCTGCTCCAGATCGGCTCGGACGATCCTGGCGATCATTCTTTTGACAGTGTTCGATTGCCTGGTGCGGACTTCTCCGGCATGGACCTGAGGAAAGCCGACTTCCACAATGCCGATCTGCGCGATGCCGATTTCAGCCAATGCAATCTGGAGGGTGCCAATTTCCAGAGCGCCAGTCTCAGCGGCGCAGCGTTTGTGCGAGCTGTCGTGCGAAACGCGAATTTCACGGACGCTTTGCTGGAAGGTTCCCGTTTCTGTGATGCCGACTGTTCGGGGGCCGTCTTCCGCTACGCGCGATTGCCCAATTCGGACATGACCGGTGCAAATCTCACCGGCGCCGATCTGAGCGTGGCTGATCTGCGGGGCAACCTGAACGAAGCGAATCTGTCGCGTGCGGATTTGCGAGGAGCGGATCTGACGGGTGCGAATCTTATTGGCGCCAATCTCACCCTGTCGAACATGTTCGACGCCAAGATGGCCGATGCGAAGATGTCCCGCATCAAAATGGAAGGGGCTATCGGCCCCCATGGTCAACGCGTGGGGACAAGCGTTTCTTCGCGTCGTAAGGCAGCGCGTCCCTGGTGGCAGTTCTGGGGTTAGCGCGCTCGGCCGCAGCATGCGTGGAGGTCGAACGGGCACTGCGACCGTGTGACGGCTTCTTGGCCAGATACTGCCCACTCTTACTCTCCACTCTTACTCTTACTCCTTATCGTTTCCCCATCCAGCGGTTGACTTCGTAGGGATGCGCGCAATTCACTGACGAACAGGCTAAAATATGGATCTAGGTCCAAAGGAAGCATTGCACTGCCTTGTTGTGGAGGCTGGGAACGTATGTGGTGGCGAAGAAAGCGGGTGTGGGGGGGAGCGGAGCGCCTGTGGTCAGCCGAGAGTTGGCGGGTGAGAGTGTGGGCCCGGTTGCCACTTTGCCTGGTGTTATGGTGTGTTGTATTGCTCACCGGCGGGCGGTCGTCCGCTGCCGCTTCGCCGGACCGACCTAATATTCTCTTCGTGTTTGCCGATCAGTGGCGGGCGGATGCGATGGGGTATACGGGTGATCCGAACGTCAAGACGCCTCAGCTCGACCGGCTCGCGCGCGCTTCCGTCAGTTTCACCAAGGCCGTGTCGGGTTGTCCCGTCTGCTGTCCCTATCGAGCCACCTTGATGACCGGTCGCCGCCCGCTGTCCCATGGCGTGTTCCTCAACGATGTGCAGCTGTCGGACAAAGAAGTGACGATGGCCGAGCTGCTGTTACCGCACGGCTACCAGACGGCCTATATCGGCAAGTGGCATCTTGATGGACATGGGCGGTCCGCCTACATTCCGCCTGAGCGACGACAGGGGTTCACGTTTTTTAAGGCGTTGGAGTGCACGCACGATTATGGGCGGTCGTTTTACTACGAGGATGACGATCCGACGCGCCACGTATGGGACGGTTACGATGCCTTCGCTCAAACAGAGGAGGCGGTTCAGTATATGCGGGATGCCCGCGCGGTGGGCCAGCCATTCCTGCTGATGCTTTCCTGGGGACCGCCACACAATCCTTACGAAACCGCCCCGGAGAAATTCCGGGCCATGTACCGCAGCGATACGATTCAGCTACGTCCGAATGTTCCTCCCAGCCAAGCAGAACAGGCCCGCGCGGAATTGGCTGGTTACTATGCACATTGCTCCGCTCTCGATCAATGCGTAGGCGATTTGTGGCAGGCGTTGCGGGAGTTGAAGATCGAGGATAATACGATTTTCGTTTTCACGTCGGATCATGGCGACATGTTGCATTCGCAAGGCCAAATGCGGAAGCAGAGGCCGTGGGATGAATCGGTGCGCGTTCCCCTACTGATCCATTATCCGCATCTTTTCGGTAGGTCCGGCCAGTGTCTCGACGCGCTGGTTAACAGCGAAGACCTGCTCCCCACGCTGCTGGCTTTGGCGGGTGTGCCGGTCCCTGCGACAGTCGAAGGTCTGGACTACAGTCAATACATGCAGGGAGCGGCCGATCCGTCTGACGGGGCTGCGTTGCTGACGTGCCCGGCGCCTTTTGGCGAATGGACGCGCAACGGCGGGGGGCATGAATATCGAGCAATTCGCACGAGTCGCTACACGTACGCGCAGACGCTCGACGGTCCCTGGTTGCTGTTTGATAACGTGGCCGACCCGTACCAACAAGAAAACCTGGTCGATCGCGCGGAATGTGTCCAGCTCCAGGCTGACCTCCAGGCACGGTTACAGCACAAGCTCGACGCGACGGCCGATCGATTTCTCTCCGGCTCGCGTTATATCGAGCAATGGGGTTACACGGTGGACGGCAGCGGGACCGTGCCGTACGAACAGTGAATTCCCCCAAGGTGGCCAATGGCGGCGGCCACAAACGTGCGCGCATGTTGTCGACGAACGCTCTTCCGGATCGAAGAATCGAGGGGGGCTTTGTCGCGCCGACATCAGCCAACTGCGGCTCAGGCATCCACGATCGAGCGCTTCAATGAGCGACGTGGTTTCAAGGTGCGACCTGCGCCAGCACGTAAGGGCCTTTCGGGATGACGGCAATTTCCGCCGTGGGGCCGTGTTGATCTAACGCCTCACGGACCGCTGTCTCCACATTTGGAGCGCTCTGCACGAACAGCGTATTGAGCACTTCAGGCGGCAAGCCGTCGCTGACCATGGTGACGCTCGCCTTGCGTCGTACCTTGGCCAATTCTTCCAGTTGCCACTGATCCATGACGAAGTAGTCGTCGCTTTGGATGCAGTTGACGAACGATTCGAGGTCGGCATGTTCCCGGAACAGCCGTTGGAATGGCGGGCTACCAATACCCTCGGAGAGACCGGCGGCAATAATGATGGTCCCGCCAGGCTTGACGATGGGCAGCGCGCCGGTCATGCCCTTGATCGATTGGTAGAATGTCGTGTCGAGGGGATAGCCGGCACTGCTGGTCACGACAATGTCGACCGGGTGCGTGACGGAGTCAGTCACCACACCGCGGACAAACTCGACCCCTTCCAGGAATGCTTCTTCCATGTCCCCGGCCACGAACTTCAGCGGTCGCCGATGATCATCCAGCACGACGTTGACGATGAAGTCGCACCCAGCTTTTCGGCCGATCCACGTATTTTCTTCATGGACGGGATTCCCGTCCAGGATGCCACAGTCGGCTCGCGGATCTTCCAGGAAGCGTGGGCTGTGCCAGGCACGGACGGTCTCCAACGCGGCGATTCCAGGGCAGATCAATTTGCGTCCACCAGAGAAGCCAGCCATCAAGTGCGGTTCAATCAGGCCGATCGTCAGTTTCAGATCCGCGGCCACGTATCGCGAATCGATCCAGACCGGCACGCCACGCGGGCTGTCACCCAGGTAGGTGTGCTCTGCGGGCACTTGCCCGTGGTGGTTCTCGACGCGGTAGTTCTGAGCAATCTCGGCCCCGAGGATTTCGACGAGTTCATCACCCTCATTGGGCCGGTGTAGCCCGGTGGCAATCAAGATCAGGATGTCGTCGCGGGCGATGCCGGCGACCTCAAGATCCCGCAGTACAGGACCGAGGATCATCTCGTTGGGAACCGGGCGCGTGATGTCGCAGACGACCAGGCAAGCCGTGCGGCGACCAGCGGCCAGTTGTTTCAACGGTGCCGCAGCGCGAGGCGAATCCAATACCTTGCGCAGCGCAGCCGCAGGGTCCGGCAACGGATGAGCGTCCTTGTATGCCAACGACCGCACGACGCGCTCGTCCGGCAGCTCAACATCCAATCCATCTCGACCATATTCCAGCCGAACACGCATAGTTGACTAAGCCTTCTCTTCCTCGTCCGCCTTCTTGGCCTTCTTCTTCTTCTTGAGCGACACCTTCTGGACCAGCACTTTCGGCAGCCCGAGCACGGAGTCACCGTCGGACCAACGTTCGCTTTCCTGCAGCTTGGCCAATCGCTCAGCACGCGTCAGCACATTGCGTGACCGGCTCGTACCGGCGCGAATCCTCAGACTCTTATCAATCGTCATTTACCTGTACTCCTTCCGCACCGCGGATTCTTTCGCGAAACCGACCAGTATATGGGGTGGCTGCCAAATCGACAACCGAGATGCGACTTGCGTGCCATCCGCCTGACTGGCGGAAGCCGCCAGGTGGTTACGGCGGCCCCAGGGCTGGCGGGTTTAGTCAGAGCACCTGGGAGAGGCTTTCAGCCTGTAGGATTGCTCCGTCAAGTGTCGATGCTACGTGACTCCCAAAGGACAGGCTGGAAGCCTGCCCGAGGAAGTCACGGCGCTGGGCGACGCGATCCACGGCCTTCACTCGTCATCCGCCTCCACCTGGCGAATGGCCTTCAGGAAATCAGTGACCGCCTGCGGGCGATCGTTGGGGTTGGGGCGGATACACCGCATGATGGCTTTGGCCAGCTGCTTGTTGAGGGCAGGGCGATAGGCAAGGATATCGCGGGGCGGCTGGGTGTCGTGGGCCAGGGCCGCCTGTCCGGTCGTGTCCGTGAACGGCCAGGGAAACTCGTAAGTGCATATTTGGTAAGCGGATACTCCCATGGCGAAAATGTCCAGCCGCTGGTCCGTCCAGCGTCGGCGGACGACCTCAGGAGCCATGTACAGCGGCGTTCCCGTACGGTTGCCCGGCTGCATGAACTCCTTGCGGGCGGGCAACGATAGGCCGAAGTCAATCAATTTCACGTTGCCGGTGTCCGACTCGAAAATGAAGTTCCGCGGGCAGACATCCCGGTGAATGAACTCCTGCGAGTGCACGTACTCGAGTGCTTCCGCCATCTGGCGAATCAACTGGAGCCGCCGGCCCTCGATGGCCTCGTCACGGTTGTTCAGCAGCTGTTGCAGGCCCGGTCCTTTGACGAACTCCATCACGATGTACTGAACGCCTTCGGTGGTCATTCCGTACTCGTATGTTTCCACCACCAAAGGGTGGTGGAAATTGATGGCGATCTCACCTTCCGTCGGTTTTTTTAAGCCCTTAAAGCGGCCTTCGAAGGTAGCCACCTTCTCGCGGTCCGCAATCTTCAGTCCGACGATACGGTCGTTCTTCAGATCCCGAGCCATGTAGAACTTCGACATGGTTCCTGAAATGGCTTTGCGCAGGATCTCAAACCGCTCGCGCAAGTCGACGCGGTCACTCTGGAACATGGATTGGAATCGATCGAATAGGCCCATGGTTCCAATCTAGGTGCAGGTATGCGTTTGAGCAACTATCTGGCGCAAGAAGAGCCCTATTTCCCACAGTAGTCGATGGTGCGGGCAATTTCGCTTTTGAGTTTTCCGCGGGGCACGATGCGATCGATGTAGCCGTGTTCGAGCAGGAACTCGCTGGTCTGGAATCCCTTGGGCAGCTCAATCCGGAGGGTGGCCTTGATGGTCCGCGGGCCGGCGAAGCCGATCAGCGCCTTCGGTTCGGCGAACACCACGTCGCCCAACGACGCGAAGCTGGCTGCTACACCCCCCATTGTGGGGTTTGTCAGCACCGAAATGAACAGGCCGCCCGCGTGCGTCGAAGCGGGCCAGGGCGGCCGAGACTTTGGCCATCTGCATCAGGGACAGGATGCCCTCGTGCATGCGGGCGCCGCCTCCCGAGCCACTGACGATGATCAGAGGCAGCTGCTGCTCGGTGGAGCGTTCCACGAGCCGGGTGAGCCGTTCGCCGACCACCGAACCCATGCTACCCATGATGAAGGCGGAATCGGTCACTCCGAAGGCGACGCGGCGGGCGCGAATCATGCCGGTGCCGGTCAGCGCGGCGTCGGACAATCCGGTCCGCGTCTGTTCGTCGACCAGGCGATCCGCATACCGTTTTTTGTCCTGAAACCCCAGCGGGTCGGTGGGACGCAGTTGCGCGTCCCATTCCTCGAACGTGCCGTCGTCCAAGACCTGTTGGATCCGGTCACGGGCGGAGACGTAGAAGTGATAGTCACATTCGGGGCAGACGCCCAGCAACCGCTCCGACTCTTTGCGGAAGATGATTTCCTGGCAACCGGGGCACCGCTGCCAGAGACCTTCTGGAACGCCACGTTTTTGTCTTTTCATCTTGTCTCGAGTCTGCGCTGTTGAGGTCATAAAATCGCACCAGGTAGGTGTCACGCATGCCGCTGGCACGCCACGCGGGCTGCTGTCAAAATATTGCCGTTTAGCCGGTTACCGGGACTTCCCCGGGCTGAATTTCAATCAGGGTCCAGTCGCCGGAGTCCTGTTCCGCTTTCCACACATTTTGCAATTCACCGTCGCGCAGGATGCCTCGTATTACGCTCGCCAGTGGTTCCGGGACCACGAGTGCCACGGTGCCGCTCTTGTGTTTCTTGATCAGTTTGGCGAGCACGGTCCGTGCCCGCTGGCGGACCGCGGCTACCGATTCACCTTCCGGCGGACAAAACGCTTCGGGGTTCTCCAGGCCTTGCCGGTAAATCCGCGGCTGATTCAGTTTGACTTCATCAATCAGTTTGCCGTGCCACAGACCGTGGTCCAGGTTTCGCAGTTTCTGGACCCGCCGGACACGCAACTTGCGGTTCTCGGCAATCGATTGGGCCGTCTGCATTGCGGACTGACTGGGTGAAGCATAAATCGCCTCAATCGGCTCAGGGGCCAATTGTTCCGCCGCGCGGGCGACTTGCCCGGCTCCGTTGACACTCAGGGGAAGATCCAACGATCCCTTGATTCTTCCCTGCTCGTCGAAGTCAGTCGAACCGGGTTGGATCACTACGATGCGTAACATGGTGGTTCAGACCTCTTTAGGAGATGGAAGCGTGTCGGTCCAGTTGCCGCACGGCCTCGCCGTAGTCATCACTGCCGAAGATGGCGGAACCGGCCACGAACAGCCGTGCGCCGGCCTGGGCACAACGTTCAATGGTGGAGACGTTGACCCCGCCGTCCACTTCCAATAACACCTCATCACCGGTGATCGCGCGCACGTGAGCAAGCTTTTCCAGGGCCACTTCGTGAAATGGTTGTCCTCCAAAGCCCGCCGGCACGCTCATCACCAACACCAGATCACACAGGTCCAGGCACCCCTCGATGCTCGACATCGGGGTGGCCGGGTTCAACGCGATTCCCGCCGCGGCACCCAGGTCGTGAATCTGTTGCAGGATCTCGCGCGGCCGCTCGACCGCCTCGATGTGCACCGTCAGGCAATCGGCTCCCGCCGCGTAGAACCGCTCGATGTATCGCGCCGGCTCGCGGATCATCAGGTGCACGTCAAGCAGCAATTTCGTGAGCCGCCGCAGGCCCTCCAGCACGGGCAAACCGAACGTCAGATTCGGGACAAAGCAGCCGTCCATCACGTCCAAGTGCAGGCTCCGTACGCCCACTTGCTCCAGCTTTCGCACTTCCCGCTCCAGGTTGCCGAAATCGGCCGACAGCAGCGACGGCAGCACATGCGGCTGATCGTGGCGCAAAGTCAGGAAGTGATCACGTCGAGACGTCAAAGCGGGAACCTCTTCAAGAGCAAGATGGCGGCGGCACTGGTGAGAAACACTGCGACGATAAGTATTCGAGCGACCATTGGTGCCGCCCGCCATAGGCATGTCCTGTCTGTACGCCGGTCTGCCGCGCCGCGTGGAGAACTCACAGATCCGGAAATCGCCTCGGTGCCCCACCGCAGCGCCCCCGGAATCAAGCCTGACATTCTAACAGCCGCCGCCGGGATCGTCAGTATGGTTTCCCTGTCTGTTGCGTAAGGTGTTTGTTGTGTAATGGTTTAGTGAGTTGCGATGGCGAGTCCGTTGACGGTCCGTCGGAGCGGTCCTTGCGGCGGGCTCTGGTCAATCCACGTCGTGGCTCTGCGGCAGCTCGTCCAGGCTGGCGAGTCCAAAGAGCTCGAGGAACCGATCGGTGACGAAGTAGCGTGGGACACGCGGTTTCTCCTGCGGACGCTCGATCCGCAGCAGCTTGCGGCGCACCAATTGGGACAGCAGTGCACCACTGGGGCGCCTCCGCATCTCCTCGATATCCGTTCGCGTGCAACCCTGTCGATAGGCCACGATGGCCAGCACATCGATCACGGCTTGCGAGAGTCGTGCTTCACGCACCCGACCATAGAAGACATTGCGCAGCGGGGCAAAGTCTTCCCGCAACTCCAGTCGGTATCCGGACCCGACCGACACGAATGTGATAGGGATGTGCGTGCGCCTGATAGTCGGCGTTCAGCTCCGCGATCAGCTCGTCGATTTCACGAGCCGGAACGCCTCGCATCAGGGAGGCGAGACGCTGGCTGGAAATCGGTTCGTTGCGCGGGTGCCCGACGAACAGGATGGCCTCGACAATCGCACGCGGGCAGAGTTCACAGGCGTCGTCTTCTCGCGTGTCTTCAGCTTGATCGAGCACTTCCTCGGCCCCCGTCGCGGTAGGGTCGCTGGGGGGCTCGTAGGGATCGTCGCCTTTGCCGATCAGGTCGGCATAGGCTTGGCTCAGTTCGTCGAGCGAAATACCCTGGTCGTCGGACAGCGATGCGAAGCGATCGAGTCCCAGATCCTGCTCCCTGTCGCTATGGGTACCGGCCCCCGCCGGCGAGGCGGCGGGGAGCGTTGGATCACGATCGGATGCGACGGATCTACCATCGCTCGGCCACTTGGCTCTTCATGAACGCCAGTCCATCACGAGCCAGCTGCTCTTCACTCTCGTACATGCGACGCCAGATCTTCGTCGCGGCGACCAATTCCGGCAACGCCAGACCAAACGCCTCGATCATCATCCAGCCATCGTAGCCGACTTCGTGAAGGGTGTCGAACGTGCTCTTCCAGCGGACATTTCCGCTGCCCGGCGTACTGCGATCGTTTTCGGAAATATGGACGTGGGCCAGCACATCCGCACAACTGCGAATGGCGCTGGCGGTGTCCTTCTCTTCGATGTGCGAATGAAAGGTATCGTACATGGCGCGGCAGTGGGGATGATTCACTTCCTTGACAAACCGCGCCGAATCGGCATGCGTGTTGAGGAAATAGCACTCAAACCGATTGAGACATTCCAGACCCAAAGTGACGCCATGCTGGCCGGCGTACTCGGCCACCTCGGCCATCGATTCGACGCCCCATTTCCACTCGTCGTCGGTCGGACCCTGGCCGGTGAAGTAGCCGAGTGCCGAGTGGAAGGGACCGACCAGGTGCGTGGCGCCGGCCGCCTGGCAGCAATCGATCGCCTGTTTGTTGTTGGCCACTCCGGCGGCTCGGACCTTCGGATCGGGGCTGATCGGATTGTCCTGCTCGCCGCGCACGGTGACGGCGGTACGCTGCAGACCGAGGTCGTCCAGGCGTTTGGTCCAGGGGGCGTACTTGTCGACGTTCAAGTCGAACATGGGCAATTCCACGCCGTCGTAGCCCATCTTCTTGAGCATTTCCAGCGTCGGCAGAATCGCTTCGCTCAAATCGCCAGTCCACAGCAGCAGGTTCATTCCAAATTTCATCAGTTTACTCCTAGAAAACGAGGTTGTTTTCGCCATTGAGCAACTCAGGCCGCCGCTCCCGTACCTGTTGTCGAGCGGCCGGCAGCAGTGTGAGCATGGCTGGCGGCAGTTCCGGCAGCTTCACGCGGCGCATCACACGATTGAGTCGTGTAAGCAGTTTGGCATCGTCGAGATAGTCGTACAAGAACCGCTCGCGGCAAAACAGGCGAATCATTTCCGGCAGCCGCGCAGCGCGGCCGGTGGTCATGCGTTGCACTGCCGCGGCTACGACGAGCGGGTCCAGCGAGCCGACCGCCTGGTAGTACGCGTCGAGCTGGTGCGGATTCTCCTCGATCAACACGGCGTCCAGCAGGATCTCCACCAGAATATGCCCCAGGAAACTCGGCCGAAATCCGTGATCGCCGGGCAGCAGCTGCCGGATGGCGACCGTGAACTCCAGGCTCAATTCGGCAAAGGCCCGCGTTTGATGGAACCAGGCGTCATCGTGATGGTGCTGCACCACACCGCGCGCGACGGCTGCCAGAGGGCGGATCGGGATCGTGAATCCACTGGCGCGCCAATCGCCGCCGTGCGCGCACGCGACGATCCACCACACTCAGCCAATCCGGGACGGCCGTGCCGGCCAGGAAGTAGGGTGAGTGGACGAAATTTCGCCCGTGCGCGAAGTAGTTCATGGCGTCAGGGGAAGGGAATCAGCCGATGGTGACCCACTGTCCGCTCGCCGCACTGGCCAGCACCGCGTCGCACACCTTCTGGGTGCGCAACCCGTTGCGGAAATCGGGCTGGACCGGCTTGCCTGTTTCGATGCCCTGCAGGAAATCGGCCAGCTGGTGCACGAACGTGTGTTCGTAGCCAATCGTGCAACCGGGTACCCACCATTTGTCCATGTAGGGGTGTTCAGGATTGGTGACGTGGATCCGCTGCCAGCCGGTCAGGTGCGATTCGATCTTCTTGCCCGTCGTCGGGTCGGCGTAGCGGAAATAATCCAGGTACTGCGGATCTTCCAGGTCAAAGAAGACACTTCCCAATTCGCCGTTGAGTTCGAATGTGTTGTAGTTCTTGCGACCGCGTGCGTAACGTGTGCTCTCGAAAGTTCCCATCGATCCGTTGGCGAATACGGCCAGGAACATGCAGGCGTCGTCGATTCCCACCGGCTGCATTTTGCCCGTTTCCTGGTGCATGCGCTGCTTGACAAAGGTCTCCGTCTTGGCGACCACCGATTCGATGGGGCCGTTGAGCCATTCGGCAGTGTCGATCGAGTGTGCGAGCAAGTCACCGGTCACGCCCGAGCCGGCGGTTTTCACGTCCAGTCGCCAGAGCGCGGCACCACCTTGCGGCACGTCTTTGGAAATCGTCCAGTCCTGCAGATAGGTGGCTCGGTAGTGGAATGGCCGTCCCATGCGACCTTCGTCGATCACCTGCTTGGCCAGCGAGATGGCCGGTACGCGGCGATAATTGAACGAGACCATGTTGGCGACGCCGGCCTTTTCGACGGCCTGGCACATCTCTTCCGCTTCGGCCACGGACATCGCCAGCGGCTTTTCGCAGATCACGCTCTTGCCGGCCGCCGCGGCCGCCAGCACGATCTCCTTGTGGGTGTTGTTGGGTGTGCAGACGTCGATGTGGTCGATGTCATCGCGTGCGATCAGCTTCCGCCAATCGGTTTCGTAGGACTCATAGCCCCATTGATCGGCGAAGGCCCGCAGCTTCTCTTCCGGTTCCAGGGCGCAGATGGTCTTCAGAACCGGCTTGGTCTCCAAGGAGAAGAAATTGCCGACTTTGCGGTAAGCATTCGAATGCGCTCGACCCATGAAACCCGTGCCGATGATGCCGACGTTGAATCGTTTTGCCATGACTGTCTCACTTTGCTGAATTGCGGTTGGAGTCTGTTCTACGCATATTTCTTGATCAGCTCATCGAGCGAACTCTTGCACTTGGCCGTCGCGTCCCAGGCGTTGGGCCAGAAGCAAAGGTCGATGGTCCACCAATCGTCCGGACATCCCGCAGCGACGATGGCAGGCATGAACTCGGCAAAGTCCAGCTGTCCTTCACCAAAGGGAGGATGCGTGCTGGTCATGTGCTCGTTGATGGAGCCATCCGAATCGATCAGGTGCAGACGGCCGATTTTTCCTGTGAGTCGCTGGGCCAATTCGCGGATGCCACCGGCGAGCGTTTCCTTGTCACCCGGTTGACGCTGGCCCTGGACGGCGACGTTGTCCGCGTGGCAGGTGTCGAACATGGTCAGGAAATTGTCGTGGTTGACGCCGTCGATGACGCGGAAAATGTCGCTCGGTTTGTTGAACGCGAAACCGGGTTCAAATTCCCAGACCACACGCACGCCCGCGTCCGCCGCCTCTTGAGCGCACTGCCGCCACGTGCTGCAAACACGCTCCAATGCCGCCTCGTAGGCGACCTGCTTCGTGACCTTCTCGGGACACGTTTCTCCCGGGACCGGACCGAGAACCCAAGGGTCTTCGGTGGTGTCCACACGAATCACTTCGATGCCCAGATCGTTGCAGAATTGGAGATTCTTGCGAAAGGCGGCCAGGTACGATTCATTGCTGGGCGCGGAAATCAACTGCTCGCCCCACAGGTCGGCGGCCAATCCGCTGCAGCCCATGCCCCGCGATTCCCACAGGTCACGTACCGCCGCCCGCTGCTCGCGAGTCGTCAATAAATCGGGGTTGGGATGAATGCCAAACCCTCCCAATTCCAGACCGTCGAACTTCAATTCGTGCAGCCCTGTGACCACTTCCTCAAACACGATCGGCTCTTTCTGGTTAAACAGAAAGGCCCATGTTCCGATGGAGGTACGTTTCGACATGTTTCAATCCCTTCCAGGCTCGGCAACGCTAAGAAAAATCGTAACACTCTCGTCATGTGCAGTGAACGGTGTCATCGTGTGGGTACCGCCGAGGTGGCACTTTCCTGCCAGTGCTGGCCGTTGCGAACCGACAACAGCACTGGCAGGAAAGTGCCACCCCGGCACGATTCATGGACGGCTGGCTCAACCTACCTTCTTGTAGTCCCCGACATTCGGGACGGAGCTGTGTGCGTCGGGGCCGAAGTAACGCAGGGAAACGAGCGGCTCACTGCCGTTGTTTTCGATTTCCACCCCGGCCGTGGCGGCCTCGTGGGAAATGAACACTTCGTCTTCCGTTTCCGCTCCAAAGCGAATCATGGCCGGCGTCTGCAGGTTGAGCTGACCCATGCGGCCTTTCCCTTGCACCGTGGTCCAGCCGCTGGCACCGGGATCCTTGAGCGTGCATTTGGCACCCGGTTCGATCGTCAGTTCCCGCGCACTGAACAGCTGCTTGCCCTCGATCAGCCCGTACACGATCCACCTGTCGACCCAGCCCTTGCCACTGCCGGCAACAATCGGTTCCAGGTATGTATGTTCCTTGAAATGCGTGTCGACATTCTTCTCCCAATCCAACTGGTCAATGATGTAATCGAGATCGTGCTTCTTGTCCTCCGGAACGTCTTTCACGCACAATGACCACGGTACTTCGCGGCCTTCCACCAAGGACTGGAACATGCCGAAGACGTCACTCCCCCACTGAGGTTCGTAGGTGCAAAGCGATCCGGGGGCATGGAGGACTCCGGGCGGAATCAGCCAACCCGCGCCTCGTTTGAGCCGATAGGCGCGCGACAGGTCCAGAATTCCGTTGTCCCCCTTGCTCCAATCCTCCAGGCACTTGCGCAGCTGTGCCTTGGTGGTCCCAGGCTCCAGGCCCATGAAGGTGTAGCAGAAATTGTTGTCCACATTGTTGTACTGAGGCGAGAAGTAATAGCTTTCCGGTTTCCCCTCCTGCCCGGTCAGCTGGGCATGCTTCTGCGACTGATGCATGTGGTGAGGAATCGGGCCCATGTTGTCAAAGAACTTGGAATAAACCGGCCAACGCTGGTACGTCGTTCCACATCTGCTGGCCGATCAAACGCGGGCCCGCGGCCGCCACGGCGTCGCGGAGCGTGAAATGGTTCCCGCCAAACGTCACGAAACTCAGCCCTTCATGCCAGACGCGCCCTTCGTTGGCTGCTTCCGTGGTGCTGGCAAACCAACGCTCGTCGATGCCTCCCCGCTCCGCGCCGTAGGCATACAGATCGTCGGGATGCAGCTTGAGGCGGCGGCCCGGATGCAGGAAGCTGCGGGGGACCCATGTCGGCGTCAGTCGCAGTAGCCCGCCGCCCGCTGCCAGCGCCTTCTCCAGTACGGGTGCCACATCACTCCCCTGAATTACGTTCGCCGTGCTCATCACTTGTCTCCACGTACTTGTACTCAAAATTGGTTTCCATCACGTTGTGTGCTGCCAACCCGCTCTCAGAGAGCCGGTGGTTTTGCTCAATCGATGGTTCCGCGGCAGGG
This sequence comes from uncultured Planctomycetota bacterium, assembly GCA_963700515.1. Classification (GTDB taxonomy): domain Bacteria; phylum Planctomycetota; class Planctomycetia; order Pirellulales; family Pirellulaceae; genus JAJRVM01. The sequence continues at coordinate 18,267 of CAVOXY010000029.1, forward strand.
CGCCTGGCCTGGCCAACAACTTGCTGCTGCCCAACACGGTCCTCGCGGCAATGCGAGCCGCAAAGACACGGTGTCAGACACGGTGTAGTTGCCCCCCCAACGAACGGTCCTTCTTGCCGCCGGTGGCCCCGCCGCAGGGGGCACGACCACCCGTGCGCCGGTAAGAACCCCATCACCCGCCACGACTCAGGCCAGCCGAACTAGCGGGATGCTTTTCGCAAACGTGCTTTTTATTCGACTCCACCCGCGGTCGCAAGTAAACGACCGCAAAAATACCCGTAGTGTCGCTGCTGGCCAGGACCCCGTTTGGACCGTAAATTGGTATCCAACGAGGTATTGCTGAGAATTACCCTTGTCCGTGGGAGTATGCGATAAGATGGCCGACACAAGCTGGACCCTGACCAATTGGGCAGATCGTACGTATGTCGAGCAGATCGAGGTGACCCCGCAACTCGTCGGGGGTGCCGCACAAGGTTACCGGGTCCACAAACAGCGTCTCCAAGGTGGGTTGAGTGACGGCGTGGATGTGGTACATGTCGACAATGGAGTCCTGGCCTTCGATGTGCTTCCCACTCGTGGCATGGGGCTCTGGAAGGCCTCTCTCGGCGGAGAATCGGTCGGCTGGAATTCGCCCGTCCGCGGACCGGTCCATCCCGCCCTCGTTCCTTTGGCAGACCCCAGCGGACTCGGATGGCTCGATGGATTCGATGAACTGCTGGTGCGGTGCGGATTGGAAAGCAACGGCGCTCCCGAATTCGACGAGCGGGGGCGCGTGAAGTACGGTTTGCACGGTCGTATCGGAAATAAACCGGCACATCAGGTCGAATTGCGCGTAGATGGCGAAACCGGGGAGATCACGCTCCTGGGTGTCGTCGACGAAGTGCGTTTTCACTTTTTCAAGCTGCGGATGTTCAGCACCATCAAGACCAAAGTCGGACAGCCCTGGCTGGAGATTCATGACACGGTCCAGAACCTGTCCGCTCAGCCCCGCCCAAATCCAATTGCTCTACCATATCAACGTGGGGCCCCCGTTGCTGCAGCCCGGTGCGAGTGTCGTGGCTCCGGTCCGCACCTTGGTCCCCCGCGATCCCCGAGCCGTGGAGGGGCTGGCCCGCTGGTCCGAATTCGTGGCACCCGAGGCCGGCAGTCCAGAGCAAGTCTATTTCTTCGATCTCGCAGCGGATCAGCAGCAGCGCTCCGCCGTGCTGCTCAAAAACGCCCAGGGAGAGCGTGGAGTGAGCGTTCAATTCGACCCTCAGCAGCTTCCGTGCTTCTCACTCTGGAAAAACGAGATTGCCGAGGCGGATGGATACGTGACGGGACTGGAGCCCGCCACGAACTATCCGAATCCGCGCTCGTTCGAGGAGCGTCAGGGTCGCGTCGTTCCCCTGTCACCAGGCGGTACTTGCTCGTTCGACCTGCGACTGGAAGTGCATCCGACAGCGGCCGACGTCGCACGGATGCAGCAACACATTCAGAGCTACTGCCCGACCCCACCCACGATCCACGACCAACCCCAGCCGCTCTGGTGTGCTTAGTGTGCTATCCCCCCTTTCTTCTCCTGTCCGCCAAAAAAACGGGGAGGCTCCCCGTTTTTGCGGCAAGGTGGGGGGGATGGGTGGATTTGTCCTGGGGGGATGTCAGTAAGCTCGCTGACCCTGCATGTGGTAGACGGACCAGGTGAAGCCGCCGGCGTCATAGGGACGGACTGTCAGGCGTCCTTCGACCGTGACCGGATAGGTTGTGAATTCCGTGGTGACACCCTCATCGAGGTCGACGAGCATCACGCAGTAGGCCAATCCCTGCGGTCCAAATTTGCATTGCGTGTTCATGACGAACGGAAAACTCTTGATGCCCGACTGCTGGAACACGCCACCCGCGAAGATGAATCCGCGCAGGCGGACCCGCTGTCCATCCAGTTCCGCAGCGCGAGGCGTGAGCATCGACCGGTCAAAGAGCGTCCCCAATTGCATATCGAGTTTGAGATCGTCAAACGTAATGTCGATCAACTTGTCGGGATCGAGCGGTTGCGTCTCACGACCGGACGGAACTTGCTGCGAGTCCGTGAGCGTGGTATTCGAGGGGGCCATCGCACCAGTACTCGGATCGGCGGATGTGGTGGCGGAATCACTTACGGTCTGTTCGGGCGTGGGAGCGGGTGAAAACGCGGCAGCAGCCGGCGGCGGGAATTCGTTCGTGACATGGCTGTTCTGGGAATCTGCCGGAGTGCCACAACCGGCCAACAGTGCCACCAGAGACATCCCGACCACCCTCCGCAGGATCGCTGCAGGATCCTGCGGCGACCGGTTACAGGTCGCTTGCGCACGGACAGGCCAAACGTAGCACTTGGCCCGCAAGAGGTTACGTGTACCAGGGCAAACAGGCCACGAGTCTCGTGGTTGAGTTGGTGGACCGGTCTTTCGTCTACTAATGGGGGAAAACGCGAACATTTTGAGTCAATTTCTAGCGACCAACGGGAGCGGGCGAACAAAGTCCGAGCGGTAGCTCGTAATTGGTTCCAGGCCCTGCCTCGTCAGCATCAATGAGCACCGGTTCGCATGCAGAACCTACGCGGCTCGCACCGTCGCATCTACCCGCGTGGGACGGAGCCATCACCTCACGTAGTCCGCTTCGAGCTCATAGTTTCCCCCCTCGAGTCCACCGACAACCTGCTTGATGCGATTGTGAATGTGGAATATCCCACCAAGTTTCCGTTTGGTCGGGGCGTACCGCACTCCTCGCGGACCGGTGATTGTCACTTCGATCATGTCGGTCAGCTTGGGCTGTCCGCCAAAACAACAGGTGCCCATGTCGGGGACGAGGATAAACCGCTTGATCTCACCCATGTCCGACACGCCCGGATGCACGTAGCCCTTGACAAAAACACGTTTGCCGTCCAGTTCCATCGGCAGGTCCGACGGGTGGCTTTCACTTGGCTGCAAACGCTCAAACGAGATCCGCTCGTAGCCTTCGGGTACTTCGGTCATGTACAAATAGGTGTGCATTATCGTACCGCCGGCCAACAGCATCGTTCCCAGGACGACCCCGGCAAGAGCGACTGGGCGGCCTGTCAACTCGTTCGGGTACCGCCGTAAATTTCGCAAGCCCAGGACGCCTAGTAAAATGGCGAAAGCGGCGGCTGACAGGAAGATTGGAAACAGCAGCCCGACGAGCGACAGAAATGCCATGATCACCGAGAGCGAGGCCGCTTTGCTCAGGGACTTATACGGCTCGTACAGTCCCTCATCCGAATCGACGGGCATCTCGTCGCCCGGATATTCGTCGTCTTCGTATTCGTCGTTCTGCAGCTGGATTTCAGTGGTCATGGTTCAGCGCGTTTACCAACCGGTAGGCTTTCGTGTTCTTGTTCGTGAGGTTGAATTTCGCCTGGCATGGAGATATCGCCCCTGCCCATGTCAACAGGCCGGCTGGCCGAGCGCCAACATCGCTCCGCCAGCCTGACCTTCACACCGTTCGAACGACCCTTGCTCGCGCACAGAGCGAGGACCGTCCGGCAGGTCGAGTCGCGGGGTGGGTCACCTTGGTCCGATATAGGGCAGAATAGACAAGAACTCCCAAAAGTCCAGCCAGTTGTCCCTTTGTCGCTCGCCAGTTGTCCCTAGCGGGCCAGTTGTCCCTGGCAGAACCGTTGCCCTCTGAAGATACGGATGTTTTGCCTGAGCGGTTCAAGGGAACGCGGACCAACCTGTCCTCGCCTCCGCGAGCGCTGCTGCTGCCACTCTGTTAGCTGGTTCGGCATTCGCTCGCATGTGCCCCCCTCTGCGGTGCGGGTTTACTTCCCTTGTTCTGGGATGGAGGGGAAGAAGGTCAGGGAGCGTTTGACCGCCTCCGGGTCGATTGACTCGAATTCTTTCAGCACCTGTTTTGCCTCGGGGCGTGGGCAGGCGCGTGTGAAATTGATGATTGGTATGCGGACCCAAGTGGCCTTAGGATCGGCGTTTTTGAACAGTTCGACGAGTCGATCGAGCTGGGACCAGTCTTCCCAGCGGGCCAGATCCGAAATCACCAGGTCGGCCATTTGGGGATTATCCAGCAGGTATCCGAAGGCTTTCAGGATACGCTCACGGGGTATGATATCTCCCTCGATGCCGTGAAAACGCAGGGCCATGATCGCGGCGTAGACGTCGGCGTAGTTGTCGCTGAAATTCCCCTCTTTTTTCTGCAGGAACAACTCCTCGATCAGCGCCACCCCGGCGGGACCGCGGAGGGTCAGGTAGCAGGCGATCGCCGCGTCGAGTCCCGATTTGGACTGCGCGTCGGTACTGCGGAGTCGTTGTTCCACCAGCGGGAGGTCGTCTTGAGTGCCGCACACTCCCAGCATTGTCAGGTAGAGTCGTCGACGGCTGGCCGGCACATTGGGATCCGCGATCCAGGCGGTGAGTTGGTCATGATTCATGGAGGGCTTGAGTTGTTTGACGGCGGAGTACGGCGCGCGAGCAAACTCGTCGTAGGCATCTCGCGAGAGCAGGGAATCCGAGTCCTCCAGATATTGCTGGAAGAAATTCAACCGTTCCGGGCCCTCCTGAGGGAGTTTTAACAGTGTCAGAACGTACTGATGTTGGCGCTCGTTCAATCGCATCGGAGGTGACCAGGCCAGTTTCGGTGGGTTGCTACCGAGCATCAGGAAGAGGTCACCCGGCTTGGCGTCCCCGAAAAAAACGGCTGACAGAGTCGTCGTCGAGCCGAGTTCCTGCTGACCTTTCAGCACTTTGGCAATCGCGAACTGTGCCTGCGGAGAATTTGTCCGCTGGTCACCTGCTGGACTGGCCGAGCCCGGTAGGTTCGTCAATTTGGCAATGACGGCGACGTCCGTGGAGGAAATATCTTCGCTCAGGGTCTTCGAGATCGCTGTGCAAAACGGACAGGCCAACGTCGTATCTGCCACGGCCGACAGGTAGAGCACGGCTATGATCACAACAGACGATTGGTATCGCTTGATCATCGTACGAGTCCCTTGCGGTGATCGGAGAGAATCACGTGCCACGGAGTGGCTTTAACGGTTTCGTGGACCGCTTGACTTAGGCGATCGGCAGGATTTGTCTTACCCGCGGGGCATTTTCACTTGCCAATCACCTTACCGTTTGATTTATAGCAGGTCAGCCGGCACTGACGACCCGGTTCAGTTCGGTCAATCTGTCGGCACGCGAGAACTGCGATGCGACTTCCGTCGCATGAGTGACCATCAGCAGGGCGATCTTCTCTTCGCGGCAAGTATCGCGAATCAGGTCGATAATCTTCTGCTGGTTCATCGGATCCACATTTGCGGTCGGTTCATCCGCCAGCAGCAGGCGGGGCCGATTGGCCAGGGCTCGGGCCACGGCGACGCGCTGCTGTTCACCCACCGACATGGCGGTCGGCTTGTGGTGATCGCGATGCGCCAGGCCGACTCGGTCCAACAGGTGCTTGGCTCGCTCCCCATCTTTGCGGCCGCGGCAGAAGGTCATGCCGAGAATAACATTCTCCAAGGCGGTAAATGCCGGAAGCAAGTTGAAAGTCTGGAACACGTAGCCCATCTTGGCGGCTCGGAATCGGTCGCGTCCCGCTTCGGACAATTTGGCCAGGTCGACGCCGTCCAGCACGATTCTGCCGGAGTTCGTCCCGCTGATGCCCGCGATCACGTGCAGCAGCGTGGTCTTGCCGCAGCCGCTGGGGCCCACCAGCACCATTTGTTCGCCGGAGGAGACCTCGAAGCGAGGAACGTCCAAAATCGGGAGCACGTGCCCGTTGGGTTCGACGTACGACTTCTTGACGTCTTCAAGGAGGAGCATGAAACGAAATGTTTCTCGGGGAATTTTATCTGGGGAAGGAGTTTACGAGCTACGGACCGGTCGTCAGTTGCTGTGTGAGCGAACTGGCGAGGGTGTCGACGTTCCACGGCAGGTGCAGACTGGTAAGTCCGCCCGCCTATCGGCCCGTCTTCTACGGACATGCGTGAACAATGGTTCGGAGGAGCAAGTGTTACCGCCAGGGAGCCAAGGCCGCACGATTCTCCCCGAACTCCCGAGCTCCGCGTTTTCCCTACGCCACCGACCCGCCTTGTTTGGGGGGGCGAATGCCCTCGTCTCTGCCAGCGGCATGCGGATTCAGTGTGCCTGCCGGCTGCGCATGGCCCGCTGCAGATCCCGCTTGACGTCGGCCTTCTTCATCGCGTCGCGCTTATCATGGAGCTTGCGTCCACGGCCGAGTCCCATCAGCACTTTGACGATGCCCCGCTGATTGAAATAGACTTTGAGCGGCACGAGAGTCAGGCCTTTTTCGTGCGCCAGCGCCGCAAATTTGCGCAGTTCGCGCTGGTGGACGAGCAGCTTGCGAGGTCGTTTTGGCTGGTGGTTCCAGATCGTGGCTTGGGTGTATTCAGGAATATCGCAGCCGACCAGCCACAGTTCTCCATCGCGGACACGCCCATAAGCTTCTTCCAACGAGATTTTGCCATTCCGCAAGCTCTTTACCTCGCTGCCCGCCAGCACGATGCCGCATTCGAGCGATTCGAGCACATCGAAACGGTGCCGCGCTTTGCGGTTCTCGGTAATCGGGCGATTCTGGGGCTGTGGAGCCCCGCCGGTCTTTTTATGTGGGGTTTGCTTCTTGGCCATGTAGGCGATTTCCAGGGAATTTCCGCTCGTTGGGGGCGGACCCGCGGCTCATAGCGCGCGTCAGGTGCCTTTCCACTGTGTCATACAGACAGGAATAAGGGAAGCCGTGCGAGCTGTTTTCGGCTGACCCTCCAGTGCCGCGCAGACGACACGCCAGAGTGGATTGCGGGTGCCCTGCGACGACCGGAGGACTGGCCGTCTCACGGGGGTCGGCGGCTGATCTTCCGCACGCTGGTCGAGCCTGTTAGAGTGAACGCGGCGACGGGTGCACCGATGGCGAGACGCCACGCTGGTCTGGCACCGACGCACCCGTGCATCGTGAAGGGTGGATTGTGATGCGTTGATTATCATATGAGGCGGTCAACCCGCTACCGTGCGGCGGAGGGAGTTGGCCCGTTCCCGGAATTTCCTGCATGCCCAAGTTTCCTGCACCATCCGGCTGGCACGAGTCACCTGCCCCCACGTCCTTTGCGGTGCAATTTCATCTGTTGGGGGCGGTACCGTTCGACGATTTCCTGGTGTTGCAGCAGCGATTGGTTTATGAGGCGGGGGGGCAGGATGACGGCCGCATCACGGTGTTGCTGTGCGAACATCCAACACTGATCAGCATTGGCCGGGCGGGATCGCGCGGCCACATACGCTTCACCAACGAGCAACTGCGGTTGCGCCAATTGCCGATTCGTTGGGTCAGCCGTGGCGGCGGATGCATTCTGCATGGACCCGGACAGATTGCGGTATACCCCATCGTTCCGCTGGCTTGGCATGGCTGGACGGTGGGAGAGTACGTGCGGCGTTTGCGGACCGCCTTGACGGGGATGCTGGCAGATTTGGGTGTGCGTCACGAGACCCCTGACGCGTCGTGTGGGATCTGGGGACGCAGTGGCCAGTTGGTTGCCTGGGGCTTGGCGGTGCGCCACTGGATCACCAGTCATGGTGCCCACGTCAACGTCAATCCGCCGATGACACACTATCCTTTTGTGGATGTGATGGATCCGTTGAAAGGGACGCCGCAGCAGAAGTCCACGATGGGCTGCCTGTCGGCGGAACGGCGACAATCAATGCTCGTTCCGCGCGTACGTGCTACGCTGATTCCTCGTTTTGCTGCCGCGCTGGGGACGGAGCGTTATCATTTGATAACGGGGCATCCATTACTGATGGAAACTCGAAGGGCTCGCCGTGAATCCCAATACCGTGCCTCCTGAACTCCCGATTATCGACCACCCGGAACCGGTCCGGCGACTGCCCCGGTGGTTGAAGCGGAAAGTGCCCAAGGGCAACGTGAATCACTTCACCGCCAACCTGGTGCAGGATCTGGCGCTGCAGACCGTCTGCGAACACGCACGGTGTCCGAACCGCATGGAGTGTTATTCGCAGAAGACCGCGACATTCATGATCCTGGGCGACGTCTGCACGCGATCTTGTTCGTTCTGCGCGGTGGGTCGTGGGCGTCCCGCGGCCGTCGATCCGGACGAACCTCGTCGCGTGGCCCAGGCGGCTTGGCGTTTGGGGTTGCGGCATGTCGTCATCACATCGGTCACGCGCGACGATCTTCCCGATGGGGGAGCGGAGCATTTCTACCAGTGCATCCAGGCGGTACGCGAAGCGTGCGGCGCGGCCGTGGAAGTGCTGACGCCCGACTTCTTGTACAACGCGTCCGCCATCGAGCGGGTCGTACAGGCGGCGCCCGACGTGTTTAATCACAATACGGAAACCGTGCCGCGACTCTATCGCCAGGTGCGTGGTCCCAAATCGGACTATCGCTGGACCCTTCAACTGTTACAGCACGTCAAGAAGTGGGATTCCCGCATCAAGACCAAGAGCGGTTTGATGCTCGGCCTGGGCGAATCACGCCCTGAACTGCTCGATACGTTGGCCGACCTGCTCGATTACGGATGCGAGCTGTTGACTGCAGCATGGATGATCACATCGCGACCATATGCAGCATTTATAAGGTCTTTATAACTATTGATATCACCTACTACTTTTTCGTATTTAGCTGTTTTTAAGGAAAGTATATTATGATTTTCACGGACCATTCCCCTTACTTCAATATCTCTTTTATTTAATTCCCTAATAATATTTGATGCTAAAAATCCATTTGCACCTGTGATGAATACCTTCATAGTTATTTACTTTTCAGCGATGAGTAGCTCTTTTTTAACAACATTTGAAACTAATGGCAAGCGAATCCAAATTGGAACCGTTTTAATTAATAGCCAATTAACTTTGTTAATTATACCTGGTATAATCAACGAATCTTTCTTTAAATAACTGTTTAACAGCTAATTCACCTAATTTATCTGTTGTTAATAATCCCATTTTCCCAAAAATACCCTGTTGATCAATTTCATACTTCCGGATTTGTTTTTATAGGCCCAGGATGCAATACACTTACAAAAACACTCGTACCTCTTAATTCTTCATATAAACCCCTTGAAAATGAATAAATAAAGGCTTTTGAAGCTGGATAGACTGTTTTATATGCAATTGGACTGAATGAAGCCATGCTGGCTACATTTAAAATATATGCCTCCTGTGCTTCTTTCAATTCAGAAATTAGTAAACGCGTTAAAAGAGAAGTAGCCCTGATATTTAACATGATAATGTTTTCAATATATTTCACACTGGCATCTTCAAATCCTTTGACCCCCACCAATACCAGCGTTATTTATTAAAATACTGAGTTTTGCATTAGCTTTAGCCCAATCAGCAATTTTGTATACAGAATCAAGCCTTGTTAGATCAATTTCAAAATATTTTACAGATACATCGTAATAATTTTTCGATTTCTCTTGCTGTCTCTGCCAGGCCCTCTCCAGGAAGTGAAACAATTAAAATATTGATTTTTCGCTTCGCTAATGCAATGGCTATTTCTTTTCCCAGTCCCTGACTGGCACCTGTAATAAGTGCACACTTTTCCCGTGTTTTCATTTTTATATGAATTAAATTTAAAATATAATAAATTGATTGTATTGATTTTATATCTACTGAATTAAAGCTTTACTTTATTTCAGCGGGTAACTGAAATTACTTTGATTAGTTGATTTCTTAATAACCTCAGATCTGAAATTATCCAGTGTTTCCCAAAACATTTTTTGAGTAATCGGGTCCTGAATCCATCTTGGTACAATCGGTGGTGTATCTGACATGGCTATGAAAACTACATTTAAATAGCCAGTCGCCTTTTGGAACTCCCAGGAAGCAATATAACTTTCAATTCTTATCACATCTTCCTTCAATGGCATTAAGCCGGGAATAGCTTTAACAGTGACTATTGTTTTATTATTTAGTAAATCATTATGCACATGGAATTCAGCGACCAGATCTCGTTCTTTGAATGGCCAGGGCGCTTCAAATGTAATGTATGAAACCCAGCTGTTACCATAATCCTCAATAATTTCAACGGATCTGGTGCTATTCATCGATTTTGGAACTTCAAGTTCTTCGCGAATAAGTGGAATTAAATATTCAATCTTCTGAGATTAATTGAGACTCTGCCTTTTCTTTCTCTTGTTTTATGCTCTTCAGTAATTTCTATCCATTGCTCAGAAATGACGATTTCATTTTTCATTTCAACAAATTCCCATTTTGAATTGTTATGGAATCAGATGAGTAACTTAGAGATGAATTTGATAAATAGTCTCGAAAATAAAGCTGACCTATTAAACTTATATACAACATGGCTTAATATTTATTATTACTGAGTATATTTTAACTGAATAGGCCTATTTTTTAATTATTAAAAGAATAAAATTTGATTTGATTAGTTTTAGAATTAAGGACAGCTAAAAAACATAAGGGTTGCAAATAGTAATCATCTTATTGATTTTCTGATGTTTGAAAAACAGGATTAATCCGTCATTATTACTAAGTTTGCTAAGAAAAGAAAATATAAATCCTAAATATTATAAAATGAATACAAAACTGCTCACTCTAATACTAATTGCACTTTTACCATTTTTGTCACACGCGCAAACCCAAAATTTTTATGATTTCAATGTTGAAGATATTGATGGCAATGAATTCTCATTTGAACAGTTGAAAGGAAAAAAAGTAATGGTTGTTAATGTAGCTTCTAAGTGTGGTTACACTCCTCAGTATGAGCAATTACAGACCATTTATGAAAAATATAAAGATGCTGACTTTATGATCATCGCTTTCCCTGCCAACAACTTCATGGGACAAGAACCTGGAACAGATGAAGAAATTAAAGCATTCTGTTCAGAAAATTATGGCGTTAGTTTCCCCGTAATGAGTAAAATTTCAGTAAAAGGCAAGGATATGCATCCTGTTTATCAATGGTTAACATCCAAAGAATTAAATGGGATTGAAGATTCTTCCGTTAAATGGAATTTTCAAAAATACCTTATATCTAAAGATGGAATTTTGCAAAACGTGATCAATCCGAAAACTAGACCTGATGACCCGGAAATTATTGATTGGATAGAAGAATAGCAGGCTATAATAACATGTTTACATTTGTATATCTACTTGTAATTAAATTTGTTACATACTAATATCTACAAATTATATTTTTGATAAATTACAATTGTTACGTGCTAGAATAATCTTTTTATTCGTATATTTTATCCGAAAATTCCTTTCACAGTTCCACCATCATGGGTAATCGTTTGTCCGGTTACATAACGGGAAAGTGGAGATAATAGCCATAAGGCAATGCTGGCGAATTCTTCAGGTTTACCCATCTCCCCTACTGGAATCTCTGATTCGAACTCTAACCTGGCTTCTTCCAATGTTATATGCTTCAATTCGCTCTTTTTGGCAAACAAACGCTCAATGGCCCCTGTTTCATGAAATCTGGAGCCAGTACGTTGATCGTTACTCCCTCCGAAGCAATTTCTGCTGCCACTGATTTGGCAAAGCCTACGACAGCAGGGCGCATCGCGTTACTAAGTATAAGATTTTCAACAGGTTGCTTTACCGAAACACTCTCAATACATAAAATTCTTCCATAATGCTTTTCTAAAAAGATGGGCATCAGTTGATTGATCAGGTTTATTTTCCAGCGTACCACTTTTTGCCAAGCTTCATCCCATTGTTGCATACTTATTTCTGTATAACCACCAGCAGGCGGTCCACCAGCATTGATAACTGCCCCAGAAACAGCGTTTTTTTCCGCCTTTTCAATAATTTCTTGTTGCACTTCATCTGTTGAAATGTCACCAGTGATAAATTCAATATTATCAGGGAAATTATATTTTAGTCGCTCAAGCTTTTCTTTTGTCCTGCTCACAGCCAATATGTTAGCGCCTTCTGCCGCTAAGGCTAAAGTGATTGCTCTGCCAAATCCATGACCCGCTCCTCCTATTACAAAATATTTATTCTTGGAGCTTTAAATCC
>CAVOXY010000030.1:0-97743 GCA_963700515.1 uncultured Planctomycetota bacterium
CGTTGGGGCAATACCTGCAGCCCGATCCGCATCGCTATCTACCCGTGGTGCGATATCTGCCTCCCGAGGAGTTTGACGAGTTAGGCGAATTGGCGCGAGCCATGGGATTCCAGCAGGTGGCCAGTGGGCCGTTTGTACGGAGCAGCTACCATGCTCGCGAATTGGCCAGCGAGGCAACGGGTGAGAGTGTTCGTCCATAACATGCGTGCGTGATCGCGGCTGCGGCCTTCGGCCGTGTGAGGAATGGCAATTTGAGTGACACGCTGGGGAGGATGTCACGTGGACGATGATCCAGCACTGGCGGCCATCACCATGCCGGACCTGGGAATGCCGACCTTCACTCTGACGATCAGTGTCTGGCTGGTCCCCCTGGGAACGAAGCTGGTCCCGGGCGATCGCGTGGTGGAAATTTTCACCGGAGATGCGGTTGTCGATCTCCCAGCGCCGGCAGGGGGAGTGCTGGTCAAGAAGGAACTGTTCGAGGACGACGCGGTTCAGCCGGGTCAGATTCTGGGGTGGATTCAGCGCGACCGGAACGAGACGCGGGAGTAGCCGTAACACACCGAGATCTTTTTGTCATCGTTTCTTCTGTCCTACAGTCTTCTCATCATCCGAGATCGCTGCGGACCATTCGTTGAAGGAGCCATCACGACATCACAAGAGGAATCACGGCAACTCAGGTTTTTGTCGCGTCAGACGGACCCCGGTGGGGGGCCGGGGGCGCTGGGTGTCGCCGCCATCCGCAAGTGGACATTGGCGATTGGCAGTGGTACACTGACGGCGCCCGTGGGGCACTTTCCTGTTCTTCTGGCACCATCGTGTGTGTGAAAACCGGCGTGATCGATCATGTTATGCCCTGTCTGTCGGCAACCGATGCTGATCGTGGAATTCGAACAGATTGAATTGGACTCCTGTCCCGATTGTCGTGGCGTGTGGTTTGATGCTCAGGAGTTGCACCAGTTATTCGAACTGGTGGGCGCGCCCCAGTCTATCTACGACCTCGAGAACCAATTGGAGCGGCTGCCGCGCGCCGCCGCGCGTCGGTCGTGTCCGCGGTGTCGCGGACGAATCGATCCCGTCCGAGCACCGACTGGCGATCGTGAATTGATACTGGACCAGTGTTCTCGGGGACATGGTTTGTGGTTTGACCAGGGCGAGCTTGAGACACTCTTCGCGTCCTTGCTTGAGGAAGAAAGCAATGCTCTGTCGGAGGTCCGCAGATATCTGGGGCAGTTTGCCGCGAAACCAGCGAGTGATGGCACGCCATCATGATGCGGACGGCTCCCCGCAATGAGTCGGTTCGTCTCGGTCTGGTGCGTTGTGTGGCGTTGCCCAAGCCGATGGATCGTGTTGTTGCTGCCCGCTGGCGTGCGGAGTACGGCGTTTCGGTCTGGGCAGTCGAATGAACTCATCATCTCCAGCTACTGAAGAGGAGAGACAGCGATGTGGTGGATAATCGGCATTATCGTGGTGCTCGTGGCGATCGGCGGCTACTTCGTCGGGATTTATAACGGGCTGGTCCGCAAGCGTAACGAGAAGGACAATGCCTGGGCACAGATCGACGTGCAGCTGAAACGGCGACATGACTTGATTCCCAATCTGGTGGAAACCGTCAAAGGATACGCCAAGCACGAGCGGGAGACCTTGGATGCGGTGATCCAGGCGCGGAACCAGGCCGTTTCGGCACAGGGTCCGGCGGCGGCCGGGCAGGCTGAAGGCATGTTGGGTGCGGCGCTCGGCAAGCTGTTTGCCCTGGCGGAAGCCTATCCTGACCTGAAGGCGAACCAGAACTTCCTGGCTCTACAGGAAGAGCTCAGTAGCACCGAGAACCGCATTGGATTCGCTCGCCAGGCCTACAATGACGCCGCCACACGCTACAACAACGCGCGGGAAGTCTTCCCGGCAAATATGATCAGCGGCGGATTCGCCAAAGCGGAGTTGTTTGAGATCGAGGTAAAGAGCGAGCGCGAAGTCCCCAACGTGAAATTTGAATGAGCAGACAGCGTGCGCGAATCGTAAATCTCCGTGAATCGTCCATCGTGGGGACGCGCTCTCAGGCCACGCAGTGAATCTGTCACGCTCCATGAGGTGTGCAAGCGGTGTGGGATCAGATCGAAAGCAATCAACGCAAGAGTGTCTTCATTGTCACCGTGATGGGAATCATCCTGATCGGTGTGGGCATGGCACTGGGGATGCTGTTTTCCGGTCAACAGCAAGGCCTGCTGGTGGGGGGAGCGATCGCGTTGGGTATCTGGCTGATCTTGTGGCTGTTCTCACGCAGTCAGGGAGACGACGTGATGCTGCAAATGGCCGGCGCTCGGCAAATCGACAAGCAGGACCATCCGCAGTTGTTTAATGTTGTCGAGGAAATGTCGATCGCCGCTCAATTGTCCCAGATGCCGCGCGTCTTCATCGTGGATGATCCCGCCCCGAATGCGTTCGCCGTGGGGCGTGATCCCAGCAAAGCTTCCGTGGCCGTGACGATCGGCCTGTTGCGGATGCTCAGCCGTGATGAGTTGCAGGGGGTCGTGGCGCACGAGATCGGGCACATCAAGAACCGAGATGTCGCCCTCATGACCACGGCGGGGATCATGTTGGGGGCGATCGTGATTCTGGCCGATCTGGGACTGCGCGCGATGTGGTTTGGCGGCGGTGCGCGTCGGTCACGCGATGACAGCGGTGGCGGTGGCGGAGCTCAGGCGATCCTCATGGTGGTGGCCTTGATCTTCATGATCCTGTCCCCCATTCTGGCTCAGCTGATCTATTTCGCGCTCTCCCGGCGACGCGAGTATCTGGCGGATGCCTCGGGAGCCATGTTCACGCGCTGGCCGGAAGGACTGGCGTCTGCGCTGGAAAAGATCGGTGGCGTGTCGGTCCCGCAAGCGGATCAGAATCGGGTGACCGCGCCGATGTACATCATTCGCCCCTTACGACAAGGGGAACAGCGGAGTTTCACTTCGGCATTTGCCACGCATCCGCCGCTGGAGAAACGCATTGCCGTGTTGCGCTGGATGGGGACCAGCGCGGACTTCAGTGCCTACGATCAAGCCTACACAAAGCTGATCGGGCAACACGTGATCGGGGCCCGGACTTTGTCGGGAGCCGGGCAGGTGGGGGCGGAGACTCCATCCCCCGTGGCGGAACACGATGTACCGCATCGACGCTTGCGCGCCGCCAGTGATGCCTTCTTATCGGGAGCGGGATTTGAGCGCCAATCCTGCAGCAGTTGCGGCGCCGTCGTGAAGATTCCCCAGGCGCGGCAGGGCCGTGTGCTGGCCTGCCCCCGCTGCGGCGCTCCGCTGTGACCGGAGTGCCCGCGACGCTGCCCTCCCTCACTCCACCACTCCCTCACGCCACCACGCCCATCCTCACTCCTCGGCGGTCATGTTGACGCTGACCACGCCTTCTTCGGTCACCGTCTCGGTATTCATGCCGCTACGATGGAAGATCTTGAGCATGCCGGCGTTTTCGGGGAGCACATCGGCGTGGAATTCGTGGATTCCTTCCTGCTTGCCGATCTCGAGCAGTCGGTGGAACAAGTAGCTCCCCAGCCCTTTCCGTTGCCACTCGTCGGCGACCACGAACGCCATCTCGGCCGCCCGCTTGGCCGGATTGGTCATGTAGCGTCCGACCGCGACGATTTCCTCGTGACCGCCACTGCCTTGGACGGCGACCAGGGCCATTTCGGTATCGTAATCGACGTTACAGAAGACCTGCACCTTGTTGTGCGGCATGGCTTTGAGCGTGCCGTGATAGCGCAGGTACTTGGTCTGTTCGCTGAACCGATAGAACATGTCCTTGATCAGGTCTTCGTCGGACGGCTTGATCGGCCGGATGACGAGTTTCTTGCCATCGTTGGTCGTGTAGGTACTTTCCAGATTCGCCGGGTAGGGATGTGCCGCGGGGAGAATCTGGTCGGCATAGACCAGGTGTCGTCGTTTGGCGGCGTGCAACAACTCGGCGCGGAAGTCGGGATGCGCAATCGCGACCAGCGCCATGGCTCGTTCTCGCATCGTCTTGCCGTGCAGGTAAGCGACTCCGTATTCCGTCACCACGTAATGCACGTCGCCACGAGTGGTGACCACTCCGGCCCCCAGTTGGATGAAGGGGACGATGCGGCTGCGAATGCCATCCTTCGTTTTGGCGGTGCTCGGCAAGGCCAGCACCGGCTTGCCGCCGCGGGCCATTGCCGCTCCCCGCATGAAGTCGGCATGGCCACCGATACCGCTGTAGAGTCGTTCGCCAATCGAATCGGCGACGGCCTGTCCCGTCAAGTCGACTTCGATTGCCGAGTTGATCGCGACCAAGTTGTCATGCTGCGAAATCACGCGCGGATCATTCGTGTGCTCGGACGGGTGCATCTCGATCATCGGGTTGTTGTCGAGGAACTCAAAGAGGGCCTGTGTTCCGGCCGCGAAGCTCGCCACGATCTTCCCCTGATGGAACGTCTTGCGATTGCCCGTGATCACACCTTCTTTCACCAATCGAATGACGCCGTCCGAGAGCATTTCCGTGTGGATGCCCAGTTCGTTGCGGTCTGTCAGTTCAGACAGGACGGTGTCGGGCAAACGGCCGATCCCCAACTGCAGTGTGTCGCCATCGGAAACTAACGTGGCAACGTTGGCGGCGATCTGCCGAGTCACCTGGTCGGGCTCATCGATCACCGGCCAAGTCAGCAGCGGTTCGTCATGCTGGACGAGGAAGTCGATGTCCCGCACGTGAATGAAACTATTCCCCAGTGTGCGTGGCATGTGCTTGTTGACTTGGGCGACCAGCAACTTGGCCGACAAGGCCGCGGCACGGGTCATGTCGACCGACACGCCGAGACTGCAGAATCCGTATTGATCGGGGGGGCTCACCATGATCAGTGCCACGTCGATGGGGAGCCGGCCCGAGCGAAACATCTCGGGGATCTGCGAGAAGAAAATGGGCGTGTAGTCCGCCCGCACCTGCCCCACGGCATCCCGCATGCTATTGCCAATGAAGAACGCGTTGGCGCGAAATCGATCGGAGTACTTGGGGTCCGTGTAGGGCGCGACGCCCATGGTCAGAACGTTCAAGACCTCGGTATCTTCGGCGCCGCCGGCGGTATCCACCAGCGCTCGAACCAGTTCCTGCGGCTCGCCGCAGGCAGAGCCGACGAAGACGCGATCACCGGGTCGAATGTTCTTCTTGATCGCATCCTTTGCGGTAACCACCTTCTGATGCCAGGTTTCGCGCCAGTCCGTTTGCATGATCGGGAAGACTCCAATAGGTACGCGGTTCTGTTGGGTAGGGGAGATGAGTTGGCCGGGTGCCTCACCAGGCGACTCACTGAAGGTCAATGTCGGCTGCGTCTCATTTCTTTTCGGAGAGGATGATGCGTGCGTCCGCCACGATCGCTCCCTTGCCCCGCGGATGAACCAACAACGGATTGATATCCAGTTCGCTGATGTTCGGGTGGTCGGTCACGAACTGACTCAGTCGCAACAGGCATTCTGCCACGGCATTCAGGTCCGACGGCGGCTCGCCACGCACGCCTTCCAACAACTTGATCGAGCGGATCTCCTGAATCATCTCCTTCGCGACGTTCTCGCGAATGGGGGCCAGGCGAAAAGCCACGTCGCGGAATATCTCGGTGTAGATGCCCCCCAGGCCGAACATCAGCACCGGGCCAAACCGTTCGTCGCGGGTGACGCCCAGGATCACTTCCTTGCCGGGATCGAGCATCTTCTGGATGACGACACCCCAGATCTCGATTTCGTCCCCTAACCGCCGCCGCACGTTCTGAATCATCTCATCAAAGGCCTGTCGGACCGCCGCTTCATCGGCCAGGTTCAACTTCACGCCGCCGACGTCCGTCTTGTGCAAGATCTTCGGGCCCGAAATCTTCATCACCACCGGATATCCCATGGCGGCCGCCGCCGAGATCGCTTCGTCGGCCGTCCTGGCCAGCTTGTAGGGGACCGTGGGGAAACCGTAGAGTTCGAGTGCTTCCAGCGCCTTGAGTTCGATCAAATTGGGACGCCCCTCGGCCAACTCACGCTGGAACAACTGGGAGACGCCCTCCTGGTCGACGTCAAACTGCTGGTATCCCTTGATCTGCGAGCGGACCCATTGGCCAAATCTCGCCTTGGCGGCCAGCGCCCGCATGGCGTTCTCCGGGAACGCGAACGTCGGTACTTCGTACTTCTGCTGCAGCAGTTTGACTCCCGCCGACACGTCCACCAGTCCCATCAAGCAAGCCGCCATCGGCTTGTTGCAGAATTCCTTCGTCTCGCCAATCACTTCGGCAATCTGCGTCACGTCGGTCATTGTCTGCGGCGTGACAATCACCAGGATCTGGTCTACCTGGTCGTCCGCGGAAACGGCATCCAAAGCCGCTCGATAGCGATCGTGACGCGCGTCCCCAATCACGTCGACCGGGTTCTTGATACTCCCCACCATCGGCATCTGAAACTGCAGAGACTTCTTCGTGTAGTCGCGGAACTTCGACAACTCCAGGCCGTGCCGAATGCAGGCATCGGTCGCCATGATCCCGGGGCCGCCGGCATTCGTGATGATCGCCGTCTTCTTGCCCGCTGGCAGCATCGGATCCGTGAAGACCTCCGCCAAGTCAAACAACTGCGCGACGGTCTCCACGCGAATCGCGCCCGATTGAGTCATCAGGGCGTTATAGAGATTGTCGGAGCCGGCCAACGATCCAGTGTGGGAAGCCGCCGCCGCCGCACCCTCGGCCGTTCGGCCACTCTTGATGACGAGCACCGGTTTGGGGTTCGGACCGTGCGTGACTTCGTGAGCCGCATGCAGGAAACGCTGGCCACTGCCCACGTCCTCCACGTACATCATGATGGCTCGTGTCTTCGGATCCGCCGCGATGCGAACGCAGCAGATCCACTTCGTCCACATCACACTTGTTGCCGAAACTGACGAACTGCGAGAAGCCGATCCCCCGCCCCTTGGCATAATCCAACAGTGCGGCACAGAGCGCACCGCTCTGCGATATCAGTCCCAAGCAGCCGTGTGGCGGAATGTCGCTACCGAAGGTGGCGTTCATCGATACCTCTGGCGTCGGTATTGATGATCCCCAGGCAGTTTGGGCCCACGATCGACATGCCCTTGTCCGCGGCGATCTTCTTGAGCCGATTTTCTCGCTCGACTCCTTCCCCTCCGATTTCCTTGAAACCGGCCGAAATGACCAGGATGTGCCGGGTTCCCAAGTCGCCAGCCTGTGCCACCACACGTTCGACGTGCGTGGCCGGCACCACCACCACGACTAAGTCGGGCGGCTCTCCGATGGCGCTGAGATCCGGGAAGCAAGGAACTCCTTGAATTCCCTTCGCTTTGGGATTGATCGGGTAAATGACCCCCGTATAACCCCCGTAAATCAAGTTGCGCACCAACGCGTGCCCAACCGATCCTACTTTGCGCGATGCCCCGACGACCGCGATCGATCGAGGTTTGAAAAACTGCGTCAAGTCCCGTACGGGGGACGCTTCAGTGGACGGCATTTCTGGCATGAGAGTCCTCTTCGGTCACCTCAATCTGGAGCGACGTGGAAAACGACAGATTTCGAGAAGCTCGCGCCCGGGCCTCGGGAGGGACTCGGTCGCAGGATTACCCCGCCGATACGTCCCGTCACACTGCAGAGGACCGTGGGAGATACGAGCGATAACAACATATCGTGACAGGCTTGCTGTGCTCGAACTGAACACCGCGGTTGGCCACGGATGGCGACAGATCAAGGTGAGGGGATGTCAAAAACCACTGCGGTACAGGTTAGTCGCTATGGACAATTTGTTCCAGGCGGGCGAAATCGATTGCAGAGAACAACTCTACCACATGGACAACCAACCGCGCGAAGAAAATGGCGCTCCGCGAGCGCTGACGTCCCACACGCGCGGCGAAGCCGTGGCAGCCGCGCGACAGCGTGGATGCGTTGCCCCAGCGACTACGCCTCGCGGGCGGTGCGCACTGGTCGGCCTGACCGCTAAGAGGGGAGCGGAGCAGCGGTGCGCGTCGTGACATCAGATTAGTCTGAGGGCGAGAAAATGCCCCCTGACGCTATCCGCGCCCGCGGTGGTCGGCGTGATGCTGCGTCCCGGCCGCTGTGGCGGGCAAGAAAAACGCTCGGCGAGGCCGGAAGCCCCCGCCGAGCGCGGTCAGGTTGCGTTTATCGCTGGGGACGATTGCGGATCAGATCCTCGACCACCGAGGGGTCCGCCAAGGTGCTCGTATCGCCCACCTTGTCCGTTTCATTTTCGGCAATCTTGCGGAGGATGCGCCGCATGATCTTGCCGCTGCGTGTCTTGGGCAGTCCGGGTGCCCATTGGATGACGTCGGGCGTGGCAATCGGGCCGATCTCATTCCGCACGTGTTTGACCAATTCCTTGAGCAACGCATCAGTCGGCTCATAGCCCACTCGCAACGTCACGTAAGCGTAAATGCCTTGACCCTTAATTTCATGCGGACAGCCGACCACCGCCGCTTCCGCGACCGCCACGTGGCTCACCAAAGCGCTCTCGACTTCCGCCGTTCCCAAGCGGTGTCCGGAGACATTGATGACGTCGTCCACACGTCCTAACAGCCAGTAGTCACCACCGTCATCCTCCCGGCAGCCGTCACCCGAAAAGTAGAGGCCGGGGAAGGTGCTGAAATACGTCTGCACGAAACGCTCGTGATCGCCCCACGTGGTCCGCATGATGCCAGGCCAGGGCCTCTTGATGCACAATTTGCCCGAGGTGCCGGCCGGCTCGGGGCGACCCTGATCGTCGACAATGACTGGCTCGACGCCGAAGAAAGGCCGGCTGGCACTTCCCGGTTTGAGCGTGTGAGCACCCGGCAACGGAGTAATCAAGATGCCGCCCGTTTCCGTCTGCCACCAGGTGTCCACGACCGGGCACCGTTCCTTGCCGATATGACGCCAATACCACAACCAGACTTCCGGATTGATCGGCTCACCCACGCTCCCCAGCAGCTTCAGGCTTGACAAGTCACGCGAATCAATCGGCTCCTCACCGCACCGCATCAATGCGCGGATGGCGGTCGGAGCGGTGTAGAACTGAGTCACTTTGTACTTGTCGACCACATCCCAGAAACGCCCCGCATCGGGATACGTGGGCACACCCTCAAACATCACGCTCGTCGCGCCAGCGCACAATGGACCGTACACGATGTATGAGTGCCCGGTGATCCAGCCGATATCGGCCGTGCACCACCAGATGTCACCCTCTTGATAGTCGAAGATGTAGCGGAACGTCGTCGTCGTGTAGACCATGTAGCCGCCGGTCGTGTGCAGCACGCCTTTCGGCTTGCCCGTCGAACCCGACGTGTAGAGGATGAACAGCGGGTCTTCCGCATCCAGCCAGACCGGATCGCATTTCTCATCGGCCGCTGCCATCAACTCGTGCCACCAACAGTCACGCCCGGACTGGAAAGGCACGTCGATCCCGGTTCGCCGCACGACCACCGTTTTCTCAATGCTCGGGCACTGTGCGACCGCCTTGTCTGCCTTCGCCTTCATCTCGATGTCGTTCTTCTTGCCACGCAGAGCCGTGTCTTGCGTGATCAAGATCTTGCATTCGGAGTCCTGAATGCGATCCCGCAGCGAGTCTTCGCTGAAGGCTCCGAACACCACCGAGTGAATGGCGCCAATGCGAGCACAAGCCAGCATCGCCACCGGTAACTCCGGAATCATCTGCATGTACAAACAGACTCGATCCCCCTTTTTCACACCCAATGATTTCAACGCATTGGCGAACTTGCACACCTGGATATACAGATCTTTGTACGTCAGCTTGATCTGCTCGCCCGGCTCGTTGCCTTCCCAGATCAGTGCCACCTGGTCGCCCCGCGTCGCCAGGTGACGGTCCAAGGCGTTCACCGAAATGTTCGTCTTGCCATTGACGAAATACTTGATGTGCACGTTGCCTTCGAAGCTGTAGTCACAAACCTGATCCCATTTCTTCTCCCAGACGAAAGCCTCCGCGATTTCGGCCCAGAAACCGTCGGGATCGCTGATCGATCGCTGATACATCTCCTCGTATTTCTCGATAGATGGGCAATGGGCCTTGCCGGCAAACGTATCATTCGGGGGAATTAACTTGGTCCCATTGTCGCTGGAAGAATTGTCTGGCATCTCTGGCTGGCTCCTTCAGTTGCAGTTCAGGGACTGCGGAAAAACCACTGGATTAGGAAACGGGACCGGACTGCCTGGCCCACGTCTGCAAGAAGTCCTTACCGTACCGCGATCGCACATGCGCGGCAAGCCGGGGGAACGGCCTGCCGCCGCGCGTCGCTGGCATTGGCCCGTGCACGTCAGGATGCTGATGGACGGTCGCGGAGACCGGTTGTGGTAGTAGTTTTTGAAATACCGATATTGTCAGGAGAAGGAATTCTTATAGTCGCCAAGCCCTGGCGGCGACTGTCTGTTGCGTTGCGTCAGGTGAGTGCTGTGGCGGGCGGGAGGTGCCGGCGCGGCCGGCCACCGTCCGCGATTCAGGCTTGCGCGGTTCGGACTGCGGTTCAGACAGCCCGGTTCAGACAGCCACGCTCGCCGGTTCCATTTCGATCACACGCAGCGACCGCCACGGTCCACGTAGAAAGCGGGCCAGGTAGATGGCTCCCAGCGCCCACACCCAGCCAGTCACGAGTTGCCAACAGACGTGCAGACCCGCATCGAATAACACCAGTGCCACCCAAGTACCGCCGGCCAGTAGCAGGGCCATGACCAGGCTGACAGCGAACACGAAGCGCGTGTCGCCGGCTCCTTTGATGGCGTTGACAAAAATCAGGTTCAGCGCATCGAACAGGTTGTACGCAGCCACATAGCGCAGCAGCACGATGGCGAGCGCCCGGACTTCCTGGCTGCTGTCGAGCGTTTCACTCGAAAAGAAACCGAACAGGAACACGTCGGGGATGACCACGTAGAGGGTGGATACCACGACCATGTAGATCCCCGCCAATGACAGGGAGGTCCAGGTACCGCGGGCGGCCAGTTCGGGCTGGTTGCGCCCAATTGCTGGCCCACGAGAATCGCCACGGCGGTGGAGAGTCCCAGTACGGGCATGAAGGCCAAAGAGCTGACATTGAAGGCCAGATTGGTGGCCGCCAGCTCCTGCACGCCCAGACTGCCAACCAGGAACACGAACGCGGTGAAGCCGGCGATTTCCAGGAACATCTGGAGCCCAGCGGGGCCACCGAAGTACAGAAGTCGTCTGCAGAGTGGCCATTGAAACGCCATCTGCAGGGAGCTAAAACGCGAGCGGTTTGCGGACCCGCTGAGCAGCAGTAGATAGGCGAGCACTTTTAGGCAGATCGCGACGAAGGTCGCCCAGGCAGCACCTTCGATTCCCATTTCCGGGAATCCGCCATGGCCGAAGATCCAGGCATAGTCCAGTACGATGTTCACGAACACGGAGCCGAAATCGATGAGCATCACCACCCAGGTCTTTCCCTGCCCACTGTAGAAAGTAGACATGGCGTGCGAAACCAGCATCGCTGCGGAACTAAGGCAGAGGATGCGAAAGTAGACGACTTCCCCCGCCCGGACGCTCGGTGCGTGCCCTGCCGCGGCGAAGATTGAGTCGGCACACAACATCGGTAGCATCGTCAACGGCGTGGCGAGCAATGCGATCCAGACAGCCTGCCAGACGATGGGGCCAATGCGCTGTCGCTGGTCGGCGCCGAAATACTGCGAGACAAATGTATTGGCGTACATGCAGATCCCGAGCGGGCAGCAGAGTAACGACCACCAGAGCATTGCCGCGGGAAATGACGCTGCCAACGCGTCTTGGGACCACCGCGTCAAGAACATGCGATCGACAAAGGTCAGCACGGTCCACGACAGGCTCGATAGCACCAGTGGCATGGCCAAACGCGATACATCCCGCCCCCCACACGGGCGGCTCCACCAGGTATGGCTTGCGGATTCGCCGATGCCGTCAGTCACGTCGCCGCCTCGCGTCGGTTCCAAACTCGCCCACACACTTCTTCCCGGTCCCCCGTACCCCTTTTTGCCGGCCGGGCGATCTGGACAGACTTTAGCAATTCCACCTCTTCCGTGGCACCAGGCATCTAGCACCGACCACAGTCCGCCGGCCGCGTGGGGAAAGAGCCACCTCCAGGATCCGAGTCCCCTAGTATGAGGCCCGCTTGATGAATCGCCTTGGTGCGAGGTGCCGCCCAGGTTCGGCGTTGTGCTGGGACGACAGACTACGTCTCATCCGTTTCTGTCATTTGGATCTGTTTCGTATTTGGAGCCTCGGGTTGCGGGTATTGAGCATGCGTTCACTGCCTGCGGCATGCGTCACGTCAATCTGCCGCTGCAGGCTAGCACCTCCTGACGCGGGCTCAGCTACGCGCGACTGCCTGGGCATGGTACGTCTTCCGCTGCGGCTGAGCCCTGGCGGGCTCAGCTACGACGAGTGCGGCTGAGCCCTGGCGGGCTCAGCTACGACGGCTGCGACTGAGCCCTGGCGGGCTCAGCTACGACTGAGCCCTGGCGGGCTCAGCTACGGCGGCGACGTGAGGGCTGAGAATCTCAGCCAGCGGGTTTGCGTCGCGGGCGGAGAAGCCGGCGTGGCTGTGCTGGCGGAAGCCTTCCGCGTAATCCCAATCGCCCGGCGGGCGCATCCGAGCCACTTCGCTGCTCGACTGCCGCATACTCTCCAGGTAGTCATCCAGACCTTGCGTCTCCCCCAACCATTGACGCTGACTTTCATGACGGGCGAGCATCTTCAGTTTGATATCCATGACCCCCGTAATATTCACCAGCAGGTCGGGTACGACCAGAGTGCGCATGCCATCCCGATTCAGGTGCGGCTGCGCGTGATAAAGGTAAACGTCTTGCGCGGTGGCCTCGCGGGGCGGATCACTGACGAAATGCCGCATCGCGCGGCTGAAACAGGCGGTGACGACCAGTCGAGCGGTGTTGGTGTGGTCTTCCATGTAGTCATTCAAGGACGGGAGCAACACGATCGTCGGGCGGATCTCGCGCACCACGGCCAGCATTTTTCGCAGCAGTTTCTCTTCGTACATGATCAGCAAGTCACTGGCGATCGGTTCATGGTAGACGGCTCCGATCACGGCCGCCGAGTTCTTGGCTTCATGGAGGCGGATGCGCGTGATTTCGTCCTCGGGCAACTCGTTGCTGTCCAGGTTACTGCGCGACACGTTCATCATGTGAGGTTCGAGTCCCGCTTGTGCGAGCAGGCAGAGTGTGCCCGCCATGTTGAATTCAATGTCGTCGGGATGCGCACCGATGGCCAGCGCGGTGCGCTTGTCTTTCACGAATAATCTCCCTCTCGAGGGTGGTCGCCAGTGCGGGGGGCAGTGGGCCGGTCCCTGAATCTGGCCCGCTGAAGTGAGCACAAGCACGACGCGCGACGTCGTGCCTGATGCGCCACACGCGTTCAGTTGTCGGGCACCATGACGGCCTTAATGATGGGCTGACTGCCGTCCACAATGCTTTGCATAATCTCCCGAGTCTGTGCGTATGGAAACGTATGGGTAATGAGCGATTGGGCATCGACCAGCCCATCGCGCAAGAGCCGATTGGAGACGGGGAAGTTGATGGCCGGTTCGGCGAACGTCGGGATCAGTGAGATCTTGCGAAAGATCAGGTCGTTCAAGTCGATCTCGATGCGACTCTGGCCACCGAAGTGGAGTCCGTAGAATGTGATCAGTCCTCCAAAGCGAATGATCTTCAAAGCGTCCCGCATGCTCTCGGGTGGCGACGATACGATCACCCGATCAACTCCCTTGGGAAACTTGCGTTTGATCGTTCCCTCGAGGTCATGTTTTCCGATCTCAAAGATGTCATCGCAGCCGAACTTCCCGGCCAAGGCGAATCTCGCTCGTTCCCGCTCGTTGTCGGCCGGCAGTCCCGTAATCGCCACATAGCCGGCGCCATACAGTTTGGCCACGCGAGCGCTCATTAAACCGAGCGGGCCGGGGCCCAGCACGGCGACGCTTCCTCCCAGTGGGATCTGCGCATTCAGTACGGACGTCAGCGACACGGCCAAGGGTTCAGTCAGGCAGGCCGAGACGTGGTCGAGTCCCTCGTACTTGTCGAGGCTGTTGAATCGGACGCACAGGTAATCCCCGATGCCCGGTTGCCCCTGCAAGTCGTACATATTGCGGCAGAATTGCGGTTGTCCGTTCTTGCAGTCCTCGCATACGCCGCACATCGTGCAATCTTCCACGATCACGCTGTCGCCCGGCTTGACGTTCGGCACGTTCCTGCCGATCGCCACGACTTCCGCCGAGATCTCATGCCCCAGCGCCATCGGCTCATCGGCCCAATCACGTACGAAGTTGATGTCGGTACCACACACGCCACAGGCCCGCACCTTGACGATCACTTCGTCTTCGCCCGGCGCGCCGATCTCGCGTACGCGCTCCTGGATATCGAGCAGCTTCTTGCCGAACAATCCCCTGCTGCGCATGATGGCATCTCCGGTCTCGGCTATTTGTTACTGGTAATTTTTCGAATCTAACACCGCGCGCACGGTGCTCGCCGGTGACACACGAAGTCCCTATCCGACTCCATACAGTCGGCCGTCGAAGCCGACTTGTACATCATCGTCCGCGTGATCCATCACCTGATCGAGATGTGCAAAGACTTTGTGAAATCCCGCCACGACTTTCTCATTCAACTCCAGGCCGTTGGGCGGGTGAATCGAATGCACGTTGGTGTATGAATCGCAGAGCATCTGAGCGACCGGGTAATCGCTGGGATCGTACTTGTAGGTGACTCCCGCAGCTTCGTTGATGGCCCACGGGTAACGGCGACCGATCCCAATCATGCTCTGGAATACATCTTGTGCCAACACCGGCATCGTCTGCCACTGTCCAACCAAGATCCCTTCTTTGGACAAAGCCTTCTCCACGGCGATTCGGAACCGGCTCGCAGACGCGTCGATACCGGCAGCTTGGGGGTTGAAACGCACGGCGTAGAACCAGTACACGTGTTTGCAGTCCGCGGGACAGACGGGGGGAATCACGCCGGGAATCTTTCCCAGTTCACGGCTCAGATACTGCGCGTTGCGAATGCGCGTGTCGTTGTGTTCGTTCAAGTGCAGCAGTTGCCCACGGGCCAAGGCGGCGGGCAATTCCTGGTTGCGGTACATATAGCCCAGGATGGATGCGTTGTACTTCTGCCGGCTCGTCACTTCATCGCACTCATCACCGAAGTAGCGCACCAAATCGCCCTTCTTGAGGACGTCTTCGTCGTTGGTGACGAACAATCCCCCTTCGCCGCCACAAAGGTTCTTGAGGTTGTTGAGGCTGAAGGCGCCGGCAATACCGAGGGTACCGCACATGCGGCCCTTGTAGATCGCGCCATGGGCCTGGCAAGCGTCTTCTATAATGTGCAGATGATGCTTTTGGGCGATCTCCACGATCGGGTCCATATCGGCCGGGCACCCTTGAATGTGCACCGGCATAATGGCTTTGGTACGGGGGGTGATCGCGGCTTCGATCTTGGCCGGATCCATGGTGTAGGTCACGGGATCAATGTCCACGAACACCGGGATAGCCATCTGGTGCATCACGCAGGACGCCGTCGCGAGAAAGGTGTAGCTGGGCACCAGGACTTCGTCACCCGGGCCCACGTCTACGGCAGCCAACGCCATATGCAGGGCCGCCGTGCCACTGCCCGTTGTCAGGCAGTACTTGGCCTTCACGAACTCAGCCCACTCCTGCTCGAGTGCCACGACTTGTGGCCCGGTCGCCCCGGCGACGATTCCGCTATCCAGCACTTCCTTGACGAGCCGTCGATCATCTTCGGTGATGACGGGCCAGTTCTGGTAGTCGCTGCGCGACAGGACCGGAGTACCTCCGGCAATTGCCAACTTATCTGCCATGCTGTTTCTCCTTCCGCTGCTCGCCATCGGCCTGGGGTGTGCCGAGTGTACCAGCCACGCCACGTGGTTACAAGAAATCATGACAAGACGAAGGCGATTCGCCAACGGGTGACGCGCGTGTTCGGGAGGTTTGGTCGGGAAAACGGTCGACCGTATCGCAAGAGCTGCGGTTTCCCGGCCCATAGCGCGGCAGCTGGGCCAGTTGAGCAGTCGGTCCTTGGACGCTGTGATGCCGTGTGCGGTGGCGACCGTTCTTGTTCCCGCCGTCGGCCACTTCAGGCTTCCGTCGGGTTGATCCCAATGGGCTGCGCAGCGAGCGAACCAGAACGGGGACGATGTCTGGATGCCTGCCAGGGCGAGTTTTTATCGCGCGACGCGGCAGCCACCAGGTGAGCGCGGTGCAGGCAGGTTTCTTGCTGGGCTCGACGCTCCCGGTTATCTTGAACCAAGGAGCCGACTGTACCGCACGACTTCCGTGTCGAGTGCCAGGGAGCAGTGCGACGTGAAAGGTCCGCCGATGGCTGAGCCCAGCGAACTACCGCTGCTGATCGTGATCATTTCGGGAGCGACGGGGCGCACTGCCAGGGCCGTCGTGAACTCCGCGCTGGCGCAATACGATCAACCCAACGTGCAGATTGTGGAAGAAACCAATATTCGCAGTGGCGCAGCCGCGGCACGTATTGTTGGCGAGATCACGAACCAGCACGCCGTGATATTCCACTCACTCGTCTCACCCAAGGTGCGCGATGCGGTGTTGGAGGAAGCCAAACGCCGGATGATTCCGACCGTCGATATCCTCGGGCCCGTGCTGGCGGTGTTGAGCGATCAGTTGGGGCTGACGCCGCAAGGCCAGCCGGGTCTGTCGTACAAATTGCAGAAGGACTATTTCGATCGCGTCGATGCCGTGAGCTTCACCCTCGATCACGACGACGGTGCCGGGGTCAATACGCTGCACAAGGCCGATGTGGTGATCGTCGGCGTGTCACGGGCCTCGAAAAGCGTCACCTGCTTCTATCTGGGTTATCGCGGAGTACGCGCGGCCAATGTGCCATTAATCAGCGGGATCGACCCTCCCCAGCAGTTATTAGAAATCCCTCGAGACAAGGTAATTGGCTTGACCGTGACGCCAAATCGGCTGCAAAACATCCGTCAGGCGCGACAACATCGGCTGGGGACCCGCGCTGTCGACTACTACGTGCACGGGGAGACCATCAGCGAGGAGTTGCGCTACGCGCTCAAGCTGATGCGGCAGCACTCATGGCGTTGTATTGATGTCTCGTATATGGCGGTCGAGGAAGTCGCCATGCAGGTGCTACAGATGATCGGCAAAGCGTGAGTGGCGGCGTAGCATCCCGAATCTTCCGCCCCGCCTGCCAGGACGGATCCAAGTCCGGCAGGCAGCTTTTCACGGCGCATGCGAAACCCGCGTAGCCTGCGAAAGGCTGCGCGGGTCTCGTTGGATGGCCCGCCAACATGACGCTGAGGGATTAACGCTTGGAGAACTGCGTACCCTTTCGAGCGCCATGCAGACCGTATTTCTTGCGTTCTTTCATGCGTGAGTCACGTGTCAACGTGCCGCCGTCGCGGAGGGCCGGGAATGATTCGCTGTCGTAGCTCACCATAGCTCGTGCGATACCCATCTTGCAGGCACCGGCCTGACCGGTGGTGCCGCCGCCACGCACGTTGATGATGACGTCGATGTTGTCGCGATGTCCCACCAATTCCAATGTCGCCGTGATCTGACGACGGTCCTGCTCGATGCAGAAATATTCTTCGAGCGGGCGTTTGTTGACGACAATGCGGCCCGTGCCGGAACGAATGCGAACACGCGCTACGGCCGACTTGCGGCGTCCCGTACCGAGGGCATCACCGTTAATTTTGTCTTTCTTGACTGCAACCATGGTCTCGACGTTTTTTCTTCGTTAGAGAACTACTTCTTGACGCCCAACTCGATCGGCTGCGGCTGCTGAGCCTGGTGCTCGTGGCTGGCCCCAGTGTAAACCTTCAACTTGGACAGCATTTTCGTGGCCAACTTATTCTTGGGAAGCATCCGCCGCACCGCTTCACGCAACAGCATTTCCGGCTTCTCTTGCCGTCGGCGAGCAGCGGTTTCCGTGCGCAGGCCCGTATAGCCCGTGTACCAGGTGTATGATTTCTGGGACCACTTGTTGCCCGTCAACACGATCTTCTCGGCGTTCGTGACGATGACGAAGTCGCCGGTGTCCACGTGAGGCGTGTAGGTCGGACGGTGCTTACCCATCAAAATCACGGCAATATCGGACGCGAGCCGTCCCAAGATCTTGCCTTCGGCGTCCACGAGCCACCAGTTCTGCTGGACCTCGCCCGGTTTGGCCATGTACGTCTTTGTGCCAGCCAACGTTGAAATCCTCCGCTGGGGGAACCGCGATCAGCCCGGTCGGTTCCCAACTCAAGTGCCAAAACGCACGATTCTAGCGATTTCATCCCTTCCACACAAGGGTCGGCTGGGCGTTCTGTTGTGCTCGCCGGTGGCTTTCGATGACGGACTGCGGAAGACGCGGATTCAGCGGGGAAGGCCAGCCACTCCCCCCCCGGCGCCGCTGGGCAGGGATTCTGGACGCGTTCCGTAGTCGGTTGCCAGTCAGGGGGCACCGCGGCCGTCTTGGCTGGCGAGTCGCGATGGCCGGCGGGCACCCTGTGCAACGGGCGAATATTCGCTATAAACCAGTCCTGGGGAATTCGAGAGAGGGTGCGTCGACGGTCTGGTCGGTCCCCTCGCACGCCTGTCGGTCGCCGACATTGTCTGGCTTGTATGAAGGTTTCTTGACATGAAGGTCGCAGTCCTCAAAGAGTCGTATCCCAACGAACGGCGCGTGGCCCTGATTCCGGCCAATGTCCCCCAACTCGCCAAGCTGGGCATGAAAGTATTGGTCGAGCAAGGGGCGGGGCTGTCGGCCGGTATTCCCGATCAGCACTACTTCGACAAGGGGGCGAGCCTGATCGCGGACCGAGCGGAGTTGTTTGGTGCTGACATCTTGCTGCAGGTGCGGTGTTTCAGCGCGAATCGAGAGGCCGGCAAGGCAGACCTGCCGTGGCTCAGCGACAAGACGGTCGTGGTGGGGATGTGTGACCCGTTGGGAGCCCCGGCCGCGATCGCCGAAATGGCTCAGACCAGGGCGACCGTTTTTGCCTTGGAAATGATCCCCCGGATCACGCGGGCTCAGACGATGGATGTGCTGTCTTCGCAGGCGACGGTCGCGGGTTACCGTGCGGTCTTGTTGGCGGCCGGCGACCTGCCGAAGATGTTCCCCATGATGATGACCGCGGCCGGGACGTTGGCGGCCGCCCGAGTGTTTGTGATTGGGGCGGGGGTGGCGGGGCTGCAAGCCATCGCCACCGCTCGCCGCATGGGAGCGGTGGTGCACGCCTACGATGTGCGGCCGGCCACGCGCGAGCAGGTGGAGAGTCTGGGAGGTAAGTTTGTCGCCCTGGAATTGGAGGCCGGGCAATCGGAGGACCAGGGGGGCTATGCCAAGTCGATGGGGGACGCGTTTTACGAGAAGCAGCGTCAATTGATGACGTCCGTGGTGATTGAGAGCGACGTCGTGATCGCGACCGCCGCCATCCCCGGCCAGCCCTCTCCGCTGCTGATTACCGCGGCGGCGGTAGAGGGCATGGCAGCCGGGCAGTGTGATTGTCGATCTGGCGGCGGAGCGAGGCGGCAACTGCGAGCTGAGTCAACCGGATGTGCGGGTGGTCGAGCACGGCGTGGTGATCTATGGTCCCACCAATCTTTCCTCCGACATCCCTTACCATGCCAGCCAGATGTTCTCGAACAACATCACCAAGTTTCTGGTCAACATGGTCAAGGAGGGACGGTTGAACTTGAATCTGGAAGACGAGATCATTCGCGATACGCTGGTTTGCCATCAGGGTGAGGTGACCAACGGGCGGGTTCGCAACCTGCTTGGTCTCCCTCGCCCGGGAGAATGACGCGGCCGGCGAGCCGGTGGGGAAAGTCGCTGCGGAGGATCCGCCGTCAGGCGAGGCCGAATCAGGTGACGACGCGCGGGAGGAGAATTCGAAATGAGCGGCAACAGATTCTATTGGGGTGGGTGCCCTCTGGGCCATGCTGGGACTGATCATGTTCCTCGGCGTGCCGCCGCACGGCGCGGCCGATGGACAAGGAGTGGCGACGAAGGAACCACGCCTCCTCGACTTTGCCGGCTGACAAGACCTTGGCCGGACGAAGTGGCTTCCCAGCCTGATCCTACCGATGTGGCTTCTCCTTCCGATACGCCCGATCCCGCGGCCGAGGCGGTCGAGCCAGGGGAAGATCCCGGATCGGAAAGAGTCCCGGTCCCTCACGCCACGTACAAGCGGCAGATGCTGCTTGCCAGCCTCACGATTTTTGCGTTGGCGATGTTCGTGGGGTTTGAAGTGATCACGAAGGTGCCGCCGACGCTGCACACACCCTTGATGTCGGGTTCGAACGCCATCAGCGGCATCACGGTTGTGGGGGCGTTGATTGTGGCGGGGCACGGGTCGGGGTGGTTCACTCCGCTGTTGGGGTGCGTGGCCGTTATTCTGGCGACCATCAACGTGGTTGGTGGCTTTCTGGTGACCCATCGCATGTTGGCCATGTTCAAGAAACGTTGATTCGACCGGTAAGGGTTTTGGCCGTGGATACGCAAACAATTGTCAAGCTGGTCTACCTCCTCGCGGCGGTGCTGTTCATCTTCGGCTTGAAAGCCATGACGCACCCGCGAACCGCCGTGCGCGGGAACTTGCTGGGCGCCGCCGGCATGCTCCTGGCGATCGTCGCGGCGTTGGCTCGAGGTCACGGCCGGAGGCGGACAAGAGCTTCATCTACATCTCGCTGGGGGTCGTGATGGGCTCCGCCATCGGTGCCGTCTTGGCGTACCGCATCCAGTTGACCGCCATGCCGCAGCTCGTGGCGTTGTACAACGGCTTTGGCGGGCTGGCTTCCGTATTTGTGGCGGGGGGTGCCATGCTGCTGGATCCCCGAGATGACCACCGACTCGCTGGTCGCCACCGCCGCCTCCGGACTGATCGGGGCGGTGACGTTCTCGGGCAGTGTCGTGGCCTGGGGAAAACTGCAGGAGATCGACTTCTTCAAGAAGCCGATGCCGATTCCCTATCAGCAGCCGATCAACGCGCTGGTGGCGGTCGTCGTGCTGTTATTGGGGGCCTTGGTCACGGCTGGCTACGGTTGGGTTTATATACCGCTCGCCCTGGTCTCGTTGGCGCTCGGTTTCCTGCTGGTGAATCCGATCGGTGGGGCGGACATGCCGGTGGTGATTGCCCTGCTCAATTCCTATTCGGGACTGGCCGCCGCGGCGACCGGTTTCGTGATCGACAACTACGTGTTGATTATTGCCGGTTCGTTGGTCGGCGCGTCGGGGATCATCTTGACCAGCATCATGTGCAAGGCGATGAATCGTTCGTTGTTCAACGTGTTGTTCGGCGTCATGGAGGCCGGTACGTCCGCTGGGAATGTCGACGAGATCTACGCCAACGTGCGCAGCACCAGCCCGGAAGATGTCGCGATGATTCTCGATGGCGCTCAGCGCGTCGTCTTCGTGCCTGGCTACGGTCTGGCGGTGGCCCAAGCGCAGCACGCGGTGCGCAACCTGGCCAAGTTGCTGGAGGCTCGTGGGGTCACGGTCGAATATGCGATTCACCCGGTGGCGGGACGCATGCCAGGGCACATGAATGTGCTGTTGGCCGAAGCGGATGTGCCCTACGATCAATTGAAGGAAATGGACGAAATCAATCCGACCATGGATACGGTCGATGTGGCGATCGTGATCGGGGCCAACGACGTGGTGAATCCGGTGGCACGGACCGATCCCAAGAGTCCGATTGCCGGCATGCCGATTATCGATGTCGACAAAGCGCGGACCGTGATCGTCATCAAGCGGAGTCTCAGCCCTGGATTCGCCGGGATCCCCAATCCGCTGTTCGCCGCCGATAACGCACTCATGTTGTTCGGGGACGGCCAGAAGGCTGTCCTCGATATCATCTCAGCTGTCAAGGAAATGTAGCGTGGCCATGGCCCTGGGGTCGCTGCGCTCGGTGGACCACCACGCGCGAGTGGCCGTAGCGGGGCAGTTGTGGCGTGCGGTCAAGCGAAAGCCGTCACCGGTCGAATCATTCCAGTAATCCGGCAAATCGCGTGCCTGCCAGTGTTTCGTTGACTTCACTATAGTTGCGGATCAATTGCTGCTGGTTGGTGGGATTGATTTTGACCAAGCTGGATGTCAAGGAGAGATTCTCGCGGACTTGCAGGAAGTTAAGTACCGGCTGCAATGCCGCTCGATCGGCGACCAGATCTTCGTAAAATACCTCGCGATAGGGTATTCCCGCGGTTGAGAAGAAATGGGATGCGGCGCTGACTTCTGCCTCACGCTGCTCAAGCCGATCGAGCAGGGTGAAAGTGTCCAGTTCGATCTGCAGGTCGTCGACCTGGGCGCCGGTCTTCGCATGGGCAACTCCCCGGGCTAACATCGTCTCTTCCGAGAGCAGAGCATTCAAGTGATTACCTCGGATGAGGTGAATGATGGACACGCTGCGGACACTGAGATAGGTCAACAATCCCAATAACGAGGCCGCTTGGTTGTACATCAACTTGAATCCTACAGCGGCAAGTCCGGGTCGCGGACGAAACACCTCCGTGTCCAAGTATTGGAAATACAAACGCAGTTTGGCCCGTCGGCCGCGAGACCGGTGGTGCGCCGCATACGATTTCCAGAACAGAATGTCACGGTGACGGCCGACGCGGGGCCGCCCGTAACCGACGGAATGGAACAGCTCGGAATAGACTCGGACTTGGGGATGGCTGTCGAGCAACTCCATCAGCCAAGTCGAGCCGCTGCGCTGCTTACTGAGCAACACAAAGGGCTGCGACTGATCGTCTTCCTGGGGAAGACGCCGGGCCGCCAGTTTGGCCAGCCAGAGCTGCAGCTGAGCGCGCGTTGATATTAATCCCATTGATCCGACCTAACAGGCGTGAGCGGCCTGATTGACGCCACATCCATGAAACCCGCGGGATATGCAGAAGTTTCGACATCCCACCGGCATTTGCGTCTGCAGGGCCGATTGGCCACTAACGCTCTGCTAATTCCTGCCAGCAGGCCAGGATTTGCGGTTCTCCCACGAGTGGCTCTTGGCACGCAAATCCTTCGCAGACGTAGGCTGTTGGCTGTCCTTGACGTGCCGATTTTCCGGCAAAGAGCGGAGCGAGTTGAGAAGCACGCTGGCTGCTATCGCCGGCGAGGCGAAATGCCACGACGCGACGTGGAATAAAGGCCGTCCGCAGCGATTCCAGAATGCGCCCGGTGGCTTCGTCCTGCGCGGGGGCGATCAGGGCAATCTCCCACGTCGGGCCCCAGAGGAGATCCGCCGCCACAAGCAGCTGGCTCACAGCCTCCGGGACCTGCTGCATGAGCGATTCGGCTGCTTGCAGTGTATTCACAGCAGCCTGCAGCAGGTCGCCGCGTCCCGTCAATTTACCTAACCTGATGAAAGCCGTGGCCGTCATGGCATTACTGCTTGGCACACTGGCGTCGGTCCATTCCTTCGTGCGGGCGACCAGTTTTTCGTGGTCATCCGCCGTGAAATGAAATCCGCCGTGATCCTGATCCTGGAAATGTGCCAGCAGGATATCGCTCAGACCGATCGCATCCTCGATCCACCGCTCGTCGAAATCCGCTTCGTAGAGGGTGACGAGTGCGTTGATCAGGTTGGCATAGTCATCCAGATAGGCATTCAATTTCGCCTGGCCACGACGCCAGCAGTGCCAGAGTCGTCCGTCCTCGCGACGCAGGGCGGTGAGCAGGAAGTGAGCCGCCCGTTGAGCCGCCGCCAGGTAGTCGGTTCGCTGCAGCACACCCGCCGCGCGTGCCAGAGTGTGGATCATCAAGCCATTCCAGCTGACAAGGATCTTGTCGTCCTTGCCGGGACGAATCCGAGTGCCGCGACGTTGCCGAAGCTTCTCGCGCGATGCCGCCAGTTCGTGCCGCAATTCGGCCGGATCGATACTCCACTGGGCGGCCGCTTGCTCGACGGGCGCGGCAGATGCAGGATATTCTTTCCTTCGAAGTTGCCTTCCGGCAGAACACCATAAACGTTGCAGAAGTGTCCCCCCGCGTGACGACCGAGTTCTTGCATCACCTCGTGCACGGTCCAGACGTAGAACCTCCCCTCCTCGCCTTCACTGTCGGCATCTTCCGTGCAGTGAAATCCGCCTGCTTGATCGACCATGTTGCGCAAGATGTAGTCGAGCGTTTCGAGTACGGTCTGCCGGTACCGTGGATTCTTGCTCACCAGATACCCGTCAAGATAGGCATCCGCCAGGAGCGCATTGTCGTAAAGCATTTTTTCAAAGTGAGGTACCAGCCATCGATCATCCACCGAGTAGCGTGCGAATCCGCCCCCCAGGTGATCGTACATGCCTCCGGCGGCCATTCTGTCGAGCGTCAAAGAGACCATGTCCAACCATTGGGGGTCGTGATCGCGGTGCCAGGTGCGTAGCAGCAGCTGCAGTTCGATGGGCCGGGGGAATTTCGGCGCTCCGCCGAAACCGCCGTGTACGGCATCGAAAGATTCTGCCAGCCGTGCTGTCGCCGTGCGAAACAGTTGTGCGGACGGCATCCAGGGCTCAGACGTGGCGGTTCGCTCTCTTGCCTCGTGACGCTCACTCGCCACGGCGGCCGTCAACTGCGCAGCTTGCTGGACAGCCATGCCGCGGCGATTGGTCCAGGCATCGACGACCGCCAGCAACACTTCATCGAAACCGGGCATCCCCATGCGCGCGGTAGGTGGCCAATAGGTGCCTCCATAAAACGGCTGCAAATCAGGTGTCAAAAAGGCACTCAGTGGCCATCCTCCGCGCCCCGTAATCAACTGCACGGCCTGCATGTAGATGTGATCCAGATCGGGACGCTCTTCGCGATCCACCTTAATGCAGATGAACTGCTGATTCAGTAAGGCGGCGATCTGCTCGTTTTCGAAGCTTTCATGCTCCATGACGTGGCACCAGTGGCAGGCCGAATAGCCGATGGAGAGAAAGATCGGTCTGTCCTCCGCCTTGGCTCGCTCCAAGGCTTCTGCCCCCCAGGGATACCAGTCGACGGGATTGTGTTGGTGTTGCAGCAAGTACGGACTGGTCTCTTGCGACAAGTGGTTCATGAAAAGTCTCGACCTTCCCGCTAGGACAGCGTTTCATCCGAACCGGGAAAAGAGCCGTCTGCCACGTCGCGGCAGTACCGACGGACGGCGTCCTTCACGATGCTACCCACGTCGGCGTACTGCCGCACAAAACGCGGTACATATCCGCTGGTCATGCCGAGTAAATCGTGCATGACCAGCACCTGTCCATCGCACTGATGGCCGGCGCCAATTCCGATCGTGGGAATTTTCAACGTGGCCGTGATCTGGCCGGCGATGTCCGATGGAATGCATTCGAGCACAATTGCAAACGCACCGGCCAGTTCAGCCGCCTGGGCATCGGCCAGCAGTTTGGCCGCGTCACGCTGCATCTTGTATCCGCCCATCTGATGCACCGTTTGTGGGCGCAGGCCAACGTGTCCCATGACCGGTATGCCAGCCCCAACCAGCGCCGCGATCGTCTCGGCCTGCTCCACCCCTCCCTCCAGCTTGACGGCCTGGCAACGTGTCTCCTGCAGGATCCGCGCGGCGTTGGCAATCGCGGTGCTGCGCGAGATGTGGACACTGGGAAAGGGCATGTCCGCCACGACCAGCGCATTTTGCACCGCCCGCCCGACGATCTCCGTGTGGTAGATGATCTGGTCGAGCGTGACGTGCAGCGTGTTCTCGTGGCCTTGCACCACCATCGACAGGC
This sequence comes from uncultured Planctomycetota bacterium, assembly GCA_963700515.1. Classification (GTDB taxonomy): domain Bacteria; phylum Planctomycetota; class Planctomycetia; order Pirellulales; family Pirellulaceae; genus JAJRVM01. Next base: position 25,711 of record CAVOXY010000030.1, read on the forward strand.
TATCGCCGACCAGTATCGCATCGACTCCCGCTTCATCGAGCAGGGCAGCGAAGGGAAAATCGTAGGCTGTCAACATGCTGATCTTGCGTCCCGAGTCTTTCAGGGACGTGAATTTCGGGACCGTTATTCGCTGAGGCTTACCGGCCATGTGAACCGCTCACTGCTAGTAGGGAACAAGGTCTTTACCCCAAGTGCAAGCCTTCCCGCCCCTGCCAAATTGATCCGACGCCGGAAATGCCTGTCGTTTTGCCAGGACACACCGGATGTGAATTCCGAACTCTTTCCGATGCGAAGCGAATCCAAAAAGACGGCTTCACCGGCTACAGGGAACGCGTGACTTGCAGTTTGAGGTTTCCATAACCACCGCATTGTTACGGCCAACAGTGAAAGTGACAACCTGCAGTGTGGCAATTGCCCAGCTTGATCGGCAGGCGCCAGGCGAATCTGCCGCGGCCCACCGTCGGCAGGCCCGACCCCAGTGTTGTCGGAGACGCTGTCGAGCCACCGACACAGCATGCCCCCCCATCTGCTAAGTTCGCCCGACGCGGTCGGGCCAAATCGAGCCGCTGGCCACCGAAACAAAACTCCCGACTTCATGGCTTTTTGCCGCCTGGACCAGTATGCTGACGGAGGTGGCGTCACAGTGGATGTCTCTTTCTACATCGGGCACGGCAGGTTGCGGTCGCGACAAACGGGAGCGTACCGGATGTTGATGTTTGCCTGCTGTCGATGGCCCTGCCACCATCGGTAGGGCCCCTGGGTGTCGTCGAGTGAGTTGGTGATTTTGCGGAGCACGTTGCGATGCGTACATTCTATCGCGTGGTCATTCTGTTGCTGGCCGTATCGCTTGGCGCTCCTGTCGGCGCACGGTCAAGGGCGCGGTCAAGGGCGCGGTCAGGGGCTGCCGGTGGAAACGCTCCGCACAACGGCGACGGTCAAAGGGGTCTCCCCGCGGGTATTGCAGGTGGTTGCCGAGGACGGTAAGCAGTGGCTGGTGTCGGTACCCGCCGAATATGAGAACATCGTGTTTCAGGCCACCGCCACACCGGATTGGCTGCGCCCGGGCATGACGGTGCGTTTTCATGCCACCGTGACGATCGAAAAGCGAAAGAAAGAGATCACGCTCAAGGAGCCGATCACGGCGTTGACGGTCGCCACCGTGCGCCCGAATGTCGGGATGGGCATCTTTCCCGAAAACGAGAACGATCAGCGCAATGATCTGTTCGGCGGTGGACAGGCTGAGGCGAAGAAGAAGCGAGCCAGCAGCGAACCGGTCGAAACCCCCTGCCTGATCATCGGCCGGCTAATCGAAAACAAAGACGGTAAGTTGCGCATCGCCGCCGGACGCATGGTCAAGGCCGAGTTGTCGGACACCGCCGAGGTGTCGGTGGAGCTGCACGACGTTATGTGGGTGCGGCCCGACGACAAAGCGGAGATCATTGCCCGTTACTTTCCCGCCCGCATGGGCCAGGCGGAAGGCCAGCAGATGACCATCACGGCCGCCACTCCGTTGACCGGAAAAGAAGGAGCGGAAAAGAATCACCGTCGAGCAAACCGTGGTCAAAAGGCGGACGAAGCGGCGTCTGAGAAAGGGAATGACAAAGGAAAAGACAAAGATGACTAGTCTGCGGCTGTCCACGAAGTCGCTTGGCGACCGACTATCGACTCGGAAGTGGCGTCTCACTCGGCGGTATCTAGACGCCCTGGGGTCATGTTCGTAGGACGGGATCCTATCCCGTCCATGCTCGCACATCGGATCGCGAGCTAGTTTGATGGTGGCCGCTGGCCACCTCAAATTTCTATTGTGTAGGATGCGCGGAGGGTGCGCATGTTTGTGACGCCGATTGCTCGATTACATGGACGCCGTGAATTGCCCGCCCCGGTGTTTGAACGAGGTGTGCAATGCGAAAGCCAGCGCGACGGCCAAGGGAATGACGATCTGCGGCCAGCGAGACAAGTCGGGCGGAAATCCCAATCCGACGGATAGGTTGCCGGTGCCCGGGGCCGTTGGCATGCGGAAGGTGACCATCAACAGACCGGAGACGAAGGCCACGAGCGTCGAGGCGGTGAGCCACCAGGCTAATCCCGCCCGGCTGCGATGGGCGACCCAGGCGATGATCATGGTCAGTACGATCGCTGGTACATAAGCCAGGCCGTGTATCAGAATGCCGGCGGCTGTCGTAGCCCAACTGGCGTCTTTATAGGACTGGAACAGGCTGAGGATGCCGGCGAGTCCCATCGTGTAGGCGACCCACAGCAACAGGAGCACGGGCACGGGAAGCAATAAGAAGGTCACGATGGGATGGCGGAGGGCGAACTTGGCCCGAGTCGCTTCTGCTGCCGCTGTCGCCACCTCCTGTGGCTGGCCCAATCGCGTTTCCAGATAATCGCTCTTCACTGCTTCGTGCGCTCATTGCGTGATTCCTTTCTTCGCAACAGAGATCCTCGATATGGTCGCGCGTCTTTCACACTTGAGTCTTTTCGCGTGAGACCGATCGCCTTGAATCGGAACGGTTCCTCAGGCCGACGTGCTGCTCGGCCCAGTCGCGTCATTTCTCCTGGTGATCGGTGCCGTCGAGGGGAGTGCGGCGCGAAGGCTCCTTGGGTGCAGAAGAATCAACGATGTAAGAATCGATGATCTCCGTGCGCTCTGCGCTCCCCGTTGATCCAAACGAGCCAACGCGGAAGTGGCGACCGATCCAGCGGCGTAGCAGTTGGCGGTACCGGCGGCGAAAGAAGGGGATCAGCAGCGACAGTCCCACCGCGTCGGTCAGCAGTCCCGGGGTGAGCAACAATGCGCCGGCGCAGAAGATCATAGCGGCGTCGAGCAGGGAGTCGGTGGGGATCTTTCCTTGGCTCGATTCCAGCTGAATATTACGCAGCGTCTTCCAGCCCTGCGAGCGAGCCAGGAGGGTTCCCGCCACACCGGTTCCGAGGACGACCAGCAGTGCCGTCCAGGGGCTCGTCTGCCGAGCCAGTAGCAACAGCAGCGTCAGCTCGGCCATGGGCACAAGCACGAACAGCGCCAGCAATTTCCATAACAAGATATCCGATTCCCGTTCTGCGCTACCGGCGTTTCTTCGAGTCCGAGGCAGGTGGTTCGTATTCGGCCGCTTTCCGCGCCATCAAATCGGCCTTCTTCTCGTCACCCAACTCGCGATACATCGCCGCCAGATTCTGGTACGGGACGGCCAGGGCGACTTTCTTGAACGTGCCATCCCGGATCGCCTTGCCAATCAGTGCCGCACCCTCTTCCGTGGCCGAGACCGCTTGGTTCCGCCGGCCCGCTTCCCACAACGAGATGCCGACACTTACCAATCGTTCGCCAAGCAACCCCCGTTCGTCGAGCAGACTGTCCGGACAGGAATCCGTCAGTTGTGGCATCGCCTTGTCGTACCAACTGGTCGCCATGGCATGATCGTGCTTGTGGATGGCATGAATCGAACCCATCAGGAAGTGCAATTGTGCCAAGTGGTGTGTCGTTTCAGCCGTTTTCTCGCGGACGTGGCTGGCGGCGGTCATCAGCGCTTCGGCATTGTTGGCCAGTTGCAGCGACTGGTCGGGATGTCCCTGGTTCTGCAATACTTGAGCGGCATGCCAGAGCCCCGTCCCTAAACGCCATTCCACGAGCGATTGGAAGTCCTCGTCGTCGGATTGAGCGATCAAATCGCGGCCGAGATGAATCGCGGCATCAGCAATCTTGTCCGGAGACCCCTGTCCTTCCAGTACCTGCAGACAGTGTAGTGACGCACTGTAGACGCTCAGCAGAATCGCGCGTGACGCACCATCCTTCTCAATGTGTTCGTTCGCCGCCTTTTCCGCACTGGCCAACCATTGCGGGACGACCTGATGCTTCTGTTTCCACGGACCGTAGGCGAGTATCTCGGCCAGCGACAGCTCGGCGTGAATCAATAGCTGACGTGCTCGCAAGCGAGCGTCCTTCTCCTCCTGAGAGGTTTGGGCGGCGGCCAGCTTGATTGCCGTGACCGTCTCCTGCATCGCCTGTTTGTAGTTGTAATTCGGAGTCGCCGCCAGGATGCGACCATAGATGAAACGAGCTTCTGCTTGATCGAGCGGTGATAGGTTGTCGTCCTTCAACACGGAAAGGAGCGTTTCCGTGGCCTCCTTGTGCTGCCCCATCTGTCGCTGTAAGTCGGCCAACACAATGCGATATTCGGCCTGCTTCACGTCCAGGTCGACAGCTTTTCTGGCGGCATCCATCGCCGAGGTAATACGGCCGCATTGCCCATCCAGACGGGCGGCCCAGGCAAACGCTTCGGCGTCGTTCGGTAGTAATTGCTCGACGGTGTGAAGGTCAGCCAATCGCTTGGCCATCAGTTCGGCCGAGGCCTGTTGCACGCGGAGTAAGAAACGGCTCGACCGAAATGCGCTCGAGGACCACCTGTCCCACCTTCGGTTCCTCCCCGGTGCCGGCCGTGCCATCGAAGGCAAGCATCAAGGCACGCTCCGGGTACACTTCTCCCAGCGGGCGGTCGGCGTCGTCACGAATCTCGACCGGCTGAAACTCCTCCAGCTTCAGTTCCTTGACCACCTCTGCACGCGTACTGGGAGCTGCCAGGTGAATGACGATGGACGTGACGACATGGTCGACCAGGGTGATCTGCACGGACGGAAAAGGCCCCAGTGCAAACACCAGTTTCTCCTGCGAGTCGCTGGAAGTCGTCTCTTGCGGCTCGCCGAGTTTCTCCAAGACGTCCTGCCGAGTCGATTCGCCCGGTGTCAACTCCTTGAAACTCGCTGGGCGGATTCCGTTGACCGCGTTGGTGATTTGTTTCGCTTTCTGAGCGTGCTGCGGCAGTGGCTCTGGCGCCAACCGCACTGCCGGGGCTGACACGGGAGCGATGACGCTCGGCGCCGGTGACAGCGGCGCCTCCTCCACCGGGATCAGCTTGACCGCAGCCGGCAACGCCCCGGGCTCCTGGGGAGCGGACTGGGTAGGGTCCACCTCCTGGCCCCCGACGGCAGTGACCGCCAGCAGACCGAGACCGATCGCCCACGTGAGACTTCGTGGCAATCGACGGCAGATTGCCTGTTGGACGTGGAGAGTGGAACGGTTGTGTCCCATGACGTGCTCCTCCTGAACACTAATGCCACACCGGCGTCGTGCCTGTGCGGAGTCCCCCGATCGGACAATGGCGGGACATCATAGCCAGCTTCGACGAATCAGGTCCAGAGGAATTTCTCAGAACTTCAAGAATCGGCCGAATTCCCCCCCCAGTTTGCCTGTCTTGCCGCAGGAGCCTCTCCATTTTTGCGGCGATTTGCGGCTAATAGCCCAGTTTGTCGCGAACGAACTGACGACTGATTTTCAAGCTCTCTCGCAACGGCCGCGTCAGTACCAGACCCTGGGGATGCGCCAGTTCGATGACCGCATCGCCGGCAAAGTTGATCTTCTTCAAGGCCTGGCTGATCGCGGCATAATCCATTTTTCCTTCGCCCATGGCCTCGACCCAGGTCTTATCTTCCTGTTGATCGCGGAGGTGAAGAAAGACAATTCGATCGCCGAACTGCAACAGGAAATCCACCGGATTGACTCCTGCCTGGACCAGCCAATCGAGATCGGGACCGAGCTTGATGTCGGGAATCCGCTGCAGCGTTCCTTTCACGTCGTGCATGCCGTCTCGGACTTCATAGGTGTGGTTGTGCAGGTTCAACACGACCTTGTTCGCCTCGCACAGCTTGCTGATCTTACGGAGCGTATCGGCCTGAACGTCCAGTTGTTCCGGTGTCTTCCTGCCGCCCGAGTCGCCCACGGAAGTTCCCAGCGTCCGGCCACCCAGTTTTGCCAGCCGTGTGATCACTCGTTCGGCATCATCGAGAATCTTGCTTTGCTGTTGCCGATCCCACATGGCTGCGCCAAACGAGGTTCCCAACACGGGCAAGCTGATGCTTGTGGGAAAGCTCACCGATGCGCTCGACCGAATTGTCGCCGTAGAGCGCCGTATGCATCAGCTCAATCGCATCCATCTCGGCGTATTTCATGTCGGCAAAGATGTCGTTCAGCGCCGGTGTGATATCGTAGTCGGGCATGGTTGCCGCGTAGACCCAGGGGTGGGCAGCCACCGTAACATGGTGTGGCTTCTCTGGGGGTGGCTCCTCCGCGTGCGGCTCCGCTGGGCTGTCCGTCTGGGCGAAGGCTAGTTGTGCAGCTCCCAACAGCGCCAGGGCGCTGCCCGTCTCGTGCAGGAATCGGCGGCGAGTTAAATGCTCGGACATGATCTGTATCCTCCGCAGGGGCGCTGATCTTCGGGAAGGAAAACTCAGGTTAAAAGATCTGCATGTGGCCAGCAAGTGCTGTAGCTCATGTTGAGGTCGGCGCGACGGGAGCGGTTCTGAGGGCCAGCCGTCTGGTTCATGCGGCGTCCAATTTCTGAGCGACGACCAGGAGGTCTGGGCTGGCGGCCTGGTCATATGAGGTGTCTTGGTAGCTGCCGAGACAACGCACCGACTGGGCTCCGGCGTCGGAAAGCCAGTCAGTGAGTTGCTCCGGGGTGAGTCCCAGGAAAGGAACCGATTGACTGGTCAACTCGGCCGGCTTTGCCAGCGGAACGATGACCAGGTTGACGAATCCTTGCGAGCCACATCGATGGATCCCCTTGACGACAATCGCTTCTCCGTCGGTGCCGGCCAAGTGGCGACCCTTTTGCCAGACGACAGGTCCGTCGGGCAGCGCCCACAGATTGGCAACTTGGAGCACCACGATTCCGCCGGGTCGCACCGCACGCAGCATCTCCTGCGTCGCGGTCTTTGCCGTGGCGTGATCGGGCGAGAGCGCCAGGGAATTGCCGATACAGATGGCCGCGTCAAACGGCCGCTCGCAGTGCACGGACTCATGGAACGATCGCACTTTCCAAACCAGTCCCACCGGCTCCCCAAACGCGCTTCGCGCCCGTTGGATCATGGCTGGGCTGATATCCGCTCCTTCCACCTGCAGACCCCACTCATGAAACAGGGCCGCATGATGTCCTGTGCCACAGGCGACGTCGACGAGCGATCGGACACCGAACGCTGCAAACAGCTCTCGATAGAACGGCGTCTCCCGCGCCAACCGCTTGGGCCAGTCGACGATCGCTTCATACACGTCGGTCAGATCATCAAATAGCGGACTCGGCATGCTGGTATCGCTCCGGGAGCCAAAACGCGGTATGCGAACGGGCTGTCAATTGGCATTGGTCATGGTGGTCAGGTATTGGTGCATTGGTCATTGGTTTCCGGCGTTGCGCCCGAAGAGTTGGTGGATAGCATGCTCGGCTCGTGCCAGGTCGCCGGAGTGCACGGCAGCGAGCGCCTGAGTCAGGCACTCGATGTGTTCCGGCAGGAACGGAATCGGGGTCCCTGGCGGTGGGACGTGCGGTACGAGGCAGCGGGAAACCGCGTCGACCAATTCAGCGATCCCCGCGCCGGTGGTCGCGCTGGTCATGATCCCGGGTGGACGATCCGTGGGAATCGCGGTGACCAGGTCGGATTTGTTATGCACGAGCAGGGATCCGCGGCGGGTCTGGGTGGGCCACTGCCGGTCGTCGTGCTGCCAGGGTCGTGCTGCATCCGCCACGATCAGCAACAGGTCGGCGGTGTCCGCGCGCTGCCGCGCACGACGAATCCCCTCCGATTCGACCTCGTCCTCGGCGGTTCCCAGGCCTGCCGTATCCGCCAGTTCGACAGGCCACCCCGCGATCGCCGTCACGTCGGTCAGGATATCGCGCGTCGTGCCGGCCTCGTGGCACACCAGGGCCCGCTGGTAGCCGAGCAACGCGTTGACGAGGCTGCTCTTGCCGACGTTGGTCCTGCCGACCAACACGATTTGCCAGGGGCGAATCAGCCGCTCTCCGAACAGTGACCGATCGAGCAGTTCTTGCCATTGCCGGGCCGCGGCCTGCGGCCTGCCTCCGGCAAGCTGTTGTAGGGTTTGGTCCACGGCGTGGGAAAGAACGCCCCGATACTGGTCGAGCAAGACCGCGGCGACACGTGGCGTGCGTGCCTGGGACAGCGCCAGCCAAGCGTCGGCGACGATCCGATCCGGCTCCCCCCTTCTCAACCACTCTGGCGCGGGCACGAACTGGCAACCCTCCGCCAATGAGTGAATGGACGATGGATCTCACGGCGGCCGCTCCACCATGGCAATGCACCTCGACATGTTCTTGGTCGCGGCAGGACACCACCAGTTCCTCGCCCGGTGTCTCGTCGGCAAGATCAGCGGGCGTTTGCCAGCGACCGACGACGATGCGATCCGCGGGGAATTCATCCAGCGGCCGCAATTTGACGGGACAAACAGACGTCCCACCAGTTGCTTGGCGCATGGCCCGTCCACCACGATGCTGGCCACGGCACCACGACCCGTGGGAGTCAGCACGGCGACCTGGCAGGCACGCTCGGCCGCCTCTGCTCGACTTGGTTGTGACACTGCGGCCGGATCGGGTACTACCATGTTGCTGATGCCATGTTGCTGCGGCTCACTGCGTACTGCCTGTTGGCAGGTGAGTGTAGGTGTATTCAGAAGTTCCCGGACAAATGACGAAAACCGGTGAGGGCGATGCCCCGCAAGACAAGGTTGGGGTCGAACTTGATTTCGCGTCCCAGCAAGCGAGCCAGATGCATGCCATCGCCGCCGGTGCAGTAGATTTCGGGGACGTTGGATAAGGTCGCACTCATTTGCGTGATGAGTTCCCGGATGGCGCCGACACAGCCCCACACGATACCGCTCCGAATAGCCTCCTGCGTCGACTTGCCGATCGGCGCGGGCGCTGCCGAGAGATCGGCGAGATCTACCAGAGGCAACGCGTCGGTGGCGTGGGCCAAGGCCGCGGCCGCCGTCTGGATGCCCGGCAGAATGGCTCCGCCGCGGAATACACCGTCACGGGTGATGAGGTCAACCGTCACGGCGGTACCGGCATCCACGACAATCGCGGCGTGGTGCGGATTCCGCAGTTCGTTGGCCGCCACGGCCGCCGCCAGTCGATCCGTGCCGACACGTTCCGGGGCTCGCACATCGATTTCCAGCGGGAATGACTGAACGTTGAGCAACACGTACTCGTCGTGCGGACGCCGCTGGCGGAGCCAGGTCGAGAACTGCGACTGCAATCTGTCGATGGACGCTCACCGCATACCAGCGATGGGCCGCGGCGGGCAACCGGACCAACAGTGCCTCCAGGCCTGGCGGGGGCAATGCCGTGGTGTCGAGCGAAAGAACGTCGTGACCGTCGACGACGATTGGATTGATGCCGTCGAGTTGGAGATCCACTTCCGCGGCGGCCTGCTCGTCATCGGTCGACACGCGGAACCGGCCCAGTTTGACGGCGCTATTTCCAATGTCGGCGGCGATCAGGTGGCAGGAATGTTTAGGCATCATGGCGGTCGAGTTGAGTGGGGTGGGAGTCGACCCCGACCGGCTCGGATGCCGGCTTGTTCACACTTTGCAGCAACAGCGATGCAATCGCCTGGAGGAGGTGATTGAGACCGTGCCCGGTGACGGCGGAAATCAGCAGCGGATCACACTGAGTCTCGTCCCGCAGTCGTTGTCGGACTTCGTCGGCACCGGGCAACTCCGCTTTCGTGACCGCCACGATCTCCGGACGCTCGCCCAAAGACTGTTTGTGCAGTGTCAGCTCGGCACGAATCGCGCGATAGTTGGCAACCGGGTCCGTACCATCCATGGGCATGGGCTCCACCAGGTGAACGAGGATTCCTGCGCGTTCGATATGCCGCAGAAACTCATGCCCCAACCCGACACCGGCGTGGGCCCCTTCGATCAGGCCGGGGATGTCGGCCAACACAAACGTGCGATCGATGTCGATCCGCACGCGGCCCAAGTGTGGCACTTTCGTCGTGAACGGATAATCGGCGATTTCCGGCCGAGCGTGGGAAACGCGACTCAACAGCGTGCTTTTCCCCGCGTTCGGCTTGCCGATCAAGCCGACATCGGCAATCACCTTCAGCTCCAAAGTCAGCGTGCGCCGCTCACCTTCCTCGCCGAGCGTGTGTTCGCGCGGGGCCTGGTTGGTCGCGGATTTGAAATGGGTGTTTCCCTTGCCCCCTTTTCCTCCCCGCGCCGCGACGAACTGATCACCCGCGAGGACCATGTCTTTCATCACGAATTGTTGCTGTTCGCCCATCACAACGGTGCCGACCGGAACATGGATGATCAGGTCCTTGCCGCTGCGCCCGTGACGCTTCGCGCCGCTACCGTGCCGTCCGTTCCCGGCATGCCAAGATCGGCGGTGGACCAATGCCGCCAGGCTGTCGACTCCCTCTTCCGCGAGGATGATCACGCTGCCGCCATGGCCCCCGTCGCCGCCGTCGGGACCTCCTTTGGGTACGTACCGCTCCCGACGGAAGCTCAGACAACCGTTGCCGCCGCGTGCCGGCACGGACCTCGATCTGCACACGATCAACAAACATCGGTGGAAAACTGCCTTCCGGTGGGACGGGGATGGTACCTCGGCCGGCAAGCTGGATGGTCACATCGCAGAAAAATTGGTGAAATACTGGCGGCAGCTGCCGGCCGACACCTGCCCAAGTCTCGTCGAACCGATCCCGTTCATCCAGCAGCAACCATCTTTCGGCAACACGCAAAAAAGGGACAGCCCCCGGCCGGGAACGTCCCTTGATGCTGTTCGCTCATTACGGCGCAGCTCAACGGTCAATTGGCTAAGATGTTGATGCGACGCCCTTTGCGGTCGAACATCACGACCCCGTCGGTCAGCGCAAACAAGGTGAAATCCTTCCCCTGACCCACATTGGCACCAGGATGGAATTTGTTGCCTACCTGGCGAATCAGGATGTTTCCTGCCCGCACCTTTTGTCCGCCAAACCGCTTTACGCCGAGCCGCTGCGCGTTCGAATCCCGGCCGTTTCGGCTCGAGCCTTGACCTTTCTTATGGGCCATTGCGGGGGGTCCTCGTCAATGAAGTCCTGGTTGTCCCAGAGGGAAACCCTTACTTTTAGCGATAAACCCACAGAGTAATCAAGCCGTTGCCTGAGACCAAAAGCGGTGAGAATCTCGTACTGCCGCGCGGCATCGGGCGAATAGGGGACCCCGTAGTAGATGTGGTCCTCGTATTCGTCGATCGTGTCTCCGGGCCGCCAGAAGTTGAGTCGCAACGTTTTGGACAGGATTTCACGGCCCGTACCCGGCTTCTCGCCCGCCTGGTAGACATCCGGCAGATCGACCGGCTTGTAGGCGTTGGTCAACCCGTTCACAAAAATGGAGAAGAAGTCGATCCGTGGATCGATATCTTCCCAGGTGGCCAGCCCCCAGACTTCCTGCGGATCATCGGGCGTGCTCAACGGGATCGGCATCGCGACTGATCTCGACGCTGTTCAACAGTTCCGCCCCTCGGACTTCGCGATCCTGGATCGGTTGTTTGGCGGCCGGGATGATCCGGTCCTGGTACGTCTTGGAGAAGTCATGACTTTCCAACAGAAACTGCGGAAAGAAATAACGCCCCTCGCGTGCCACCGGTGAATCCGTGAAAGTAATGCGTCCCCACTCGTCGGTGGAAGGCTCGGGAGTCAAATCGCCACCCAGGTAGCGCACCCGGTAGACGAGGTACCAGATCAGCTTCCGCTGCATCTTGCCGCTGGCTTGCGGCACGTCCACATAGATCATCCGCAGTGGCTTGAAGGCGAATTCAAAGCTCCAAACCTCGCGCCGCAGCACCACGAGCTTCGACTTCTCGAACACCGTTTGGCTCTTGGCAGCGTAGTTCGGTTCCCAGTTTGTATCCGGGAGACCTTTGGCAATCTCCACCAATTCCAAGGGACCCGAATAGGTTTCCTCGTATTGCGGATCCGGCGGGATCACCGTCAGTACACCGGGCGCATACTGCCGGGACTGCGCCGAGACCGCTCCGACCGTGGAAACCAATGCCGCGAGCACAAGAGACCATGAAGCCAATCGCCAGACCATGAAGTTATCCCGACTCTTCGTTCGAGGGAGGATGTTGCCCGAGATGAACCGATTCAAGATGGGCCGGATCTTTAGTATAGTTGCCCAGTTTTCCCAGAATCAAGCATTCAAGACGCCCGGCCGAACAAAAGAAAGCCCAAAAGGTCGCTGCAACCGGACTATTCCCGTCAACTAGCTAGGATTTTCGGCGCCAAGCTGCTGATCCCGTCAACCAGCGAGGATTTTCGGCGCCGAGCTGCCGATCACCCCCACCTGCCGGTGAGGCATGTTTTCCCCGGGGGAGAATCCCCCCGACGGTAGAGGGCGCACGGTGGGCGCTTGACTTGATTATACTTCGCGCACGAATTGTTGCAGCGAAGACGGCCATCGCTGGCTTGTTGTCACCCTTGAGCAAGCCGTCTCGTGCTCACACACCACGATTTCTCGTGCTCAGGCAACCCAATTATGGCGTGGACAACGCACTCGTCGACGCGACGCGGGTGCCGGCCGTCGGCAGGGTTCAGATGGCGGTGTCAGGACGTGGCCCCTGCGCACCGCATGGTGTGGCCGGGGGAACGGACTACTTGGCGTCGGCACCGCTTTTCGGCGTTGGCTCGACAAAACGGAGCGAACTCGTCACCGCCTGGTCGGCGGCTGCAAAGCGGTCTGACAGGTCCGATTCGTAGGTAAATACGCAGGAGACGCGTCGGCCTTCGTCGTCGGAAATGTGATAGTAGACCCACTCGATGGAAAGATCCGAGATTTTGCCCGTCGCCACGACTCGCATCACATGCAGCCCGCCGTCGGTCAATGATTCGGAGGCGGCCAGGAACTCTCCCAAGTTGGTGTCTAACGCCCGTTTCACATCCTCCTGAAAGTCGAGGATCGTGAATTGTTCTCCTTCATCAACCGGCGGCACGCGGAGATGTTGCACTGGGCGAGCAGGTCGCCGCGGTCCACCAGTCGCAGGATGCTGACGTCCTGTCGTTCGATCATCACGTGCCAATTGCGGTCCAAGAGCAATTCGAAACCTCCGCTGGGCGAACGGAATTCCAGCAGCCGAGATGCGGCGTCCGCTTTGAGGTTCAGGTCCGCCAGGATATCCCGGTGAAGTGTCGGCACGGTGGACCGTGGGGTCAATGTCATTTGGATTCGTGCCGTGGCTTCGATTCCTGGCTGAGCGTGACCGACCGAGCGTCGCTCCTTGATCGACATCGCGAACCAGGTGGTGCGTTTGCGTGTCAAATCGAAAGTGAACTTGGCGGCGATCGCCATTTCACTTGACACGCCTCCGCTGGCCCCACTGACCGAACCGGTGGCATGTATGACGGCCATATTGCGTTCGACACGGTCTAATTTGCACATCACGGTCTGGTTGCTCACGGCATCCAGGCCCAGCAGAGCAGGTAGCAGGTCGGACGACGCTTTCCAACTCTCGCCGACCGACACGGCGCGCCAGGGAAGGAGACCGTCGATCAGCAGGCTGTTGGCCGGCACGTCGATCAGGTCGAGTTCATCCCGGTTGAGCGGTCCGAGTGGGGAGAAGAGGGCGACATCGTGGGACGAAGCGGCCGATACCGCCACGATTCGCCGGTCGCTGCGGAGCGTCGGTTGTACGACCCCTTCGCGGAATGTGATGCTGGCTTGGGCGGTTTCGTAGTACCGCACGGCCGACGGGGACCAGGTCGTCTTCTGGGGAATCGCGGCTTCCAAAGTTCTCTCGACGTAGGACAGTTGGGCCTTGACCTTGACGGGGGTCGTGACCGGCCCAGCCGACTCGGCCTTGAGTGTAATATTTCCGTCCAATTCGAACAGCAACTTGACCTGCTGCAAATCGCCAGCGGAAATCAGCGGCTTCAGCTCGACCTGGGCGGCGTTTTTTGGCGGTGTGTTTTTTGGCGCTGCGGCGGGTGACGATATAGGCCAATAGAGGTATAGCGTCGGGACTATAACAGTTAAGAGGGCGAAAACTCGCACCGTATTTGGGTCTTTGGCGCTCATGGGTTAGTCCAAGAATCGAGTGACGCGAGCGAAGTACGGCCGTGCGCGCCCCGTTGGATCAGTGACGCGGTGGCTGGCGGCACTGTAGATCAGTGGCACACGCAGGGGCTTTTCGAGGCCGAGGCCGATGTGGAGTCGGGTAGCTTGGGCGCTCTGTGCGATGTGCGAGGAGCTGTGAACTGAACGGCAGGTCTACGCGCTCCAAATGGGTAGATCGTCCGATTTGGTTGTCACCATTGAGTCGAAAATTACGTCAAAGACAGTTGACTGAGGTGGTTGATTTCCGTAGTCGGTGGGGGGGCTTGTTTGGCGGGGTCTTTTTCAGGTCTGTTGTCGGCTGTTTTGCGTGCTATCTTGAATGGCATTTTGAAATTGGCTAAAATGCATTAAGTTTTTTTATTGTAATGGTTTACGTGAATAATTAAGCCTTCAAGTGAGGGTTGGCCGCGAACTTCTGCGAGACAAAACGCGACGGTACTAGGTATAACCGGTGAACTTGTCGGGACCCATTTCAGGCCTTGTTGATTCGGCAACTGTCCAGGTACTAGCAGCGATTTTGGGTAGCGGGGAGTTTTTGAGAGCCGTCACGAGAGAACCAACGAGCATTGGCGGTCGTAATCGATGAGCGGTCAGTCGTGATGCGGCTGGCCGGGGAGCGGCCCGGGACGGGACGCCTTTCCCACACTGGATGGGGTCTTGGTGGGCGATGGGAGTCGCAGGGAACACCATTGAGATCATCCCGTCGCGAGAAGAGGTTTGCCATGCATACCGACTATCAAATTTCAGCCTTGCGTGAACTGCGTGACCAGCAGGTCCGGTTCGCTCCGCGCGAAAAGAAGCTGGAGCAGCTTGATCGAGCGGAGAAGCTGTTGCATGAGATCGATACGGACCGTGCTTACACGTATGAGTATCTCTGTTTCCGGATCACGGATTACCGACCCGATAGTGCTGCGGGGAGCGTGATTTCAGGCCGCCGAGGCGAACCACGACCTGCGGCTATTCATTGAAGATCTGTCGGATTCGGCCAATATCAGTGTGGAAGAGGTGCGCGAGCCGGTCCACACGGTGGAGGACTTGAGCAAGAACTTTAACGTATCGACCAAGACGATTTCACGTTGGCGGCGTCAGGGTTTGGTGAGCCGCAAGTTCGTGTTCAGCGGCCGCAAGCGGGTTGGCTTTCTGGGCAGCAGCGTGCATCGCTATGTGTCGAGCAATCCGGAGCGGGTGCGTCGCGGCGGACGTTTCAGCCAGCTGACGGAGGTCGAACGCGGCGACATCATCGAGCGGGCTCGCCGTCTGGCACACGCCGGAGGGGGACCGGCCGAGGTCGCCCGGCGGATCGCCAAGCACATGAATCGCAGCGTCGAGACGATTCGCTACACGCTCAAGCAGTTCGACGAGAAGCATCCGAAGTCGGCGATTTTTCCCGATCATTCCGGGCCCTTGTCCGCCGAAGCCAAGAACAAGATTTACCGCGAGTATCGCAGCGGTACCTCGGTGGAGGTGTTGGCCAAGCGGTTTGGCCGGACGAAGACCAGCATTTATCGAGTGGTCAACGAGATTCGGGCCAACAAGATTTTCGAGTTGCCGCTCGACTACATGTACAACAAGGAGTTTGACAAACCGAGCATTGAGCGGAGGGTGCTGAGCTCCGTTGCCCGAGGGTCGGAGCAGTCGTCGCAAGACGCGGATTCCCGCTGGCTTGCCGCACTATCTTGCTTCGCTGTACGAGGTTCCTTTGCTGACGCGGGAGCAGGAGCAGCATCTGTTCCGCAAGTTCAACTATCTTGAAGCACCGGGCCAATGAGTTGCGGTCCCAGCTCGATCCGGCGCGGGCCAAGAGTAGCCTGATGGATCGGATTGAGGAGTTGTACGAGGAGGCGGTGCGGACGAAGAACCAGATTGTGAAGGCGAATTTGCGACTGGTGGTGTCGATTGCCAAGCGGCATGTGAGCAGTTCGGACGATTTCTTTGGTCTGGTCAGCGACGGCAATATGTCGTTGATTCGGGCGGTGGAGAAGTTCGACTATTCGCGAGGCAACAAGTTCAGTACCTACGCCAGTTGGGCCATTATGAAGAATTTTGCCCGCACAATTCCGGACGAATTCAAGCATCGAGATCGGTTTCGAACCAGCCACGAAGAGATGTTTAGTGCCCAAGAGGACGAGCGAACCGATCGTTATGAGCAGGAGAGTGCTCAGTATCTGCGGCAGCGACAGATTGGACGGATCCTATCACGGCTTGACGAACGAGAGCAGAAAATTATCATTAGTCGCTTCGGCCTGGATCACAGCCAGGAGCCGCTGACGCTCAAGGAGGTTGGCAACGAGATGGGAGTCACCAAGGAGCGGGTACGGCAGATTGAGGCTCGTGCTTTGAATAAACTGCGTCTTGCGGCGCAGGAGGAGCGGATCGAGTTGCCCGACTAGTGTCGGCCGAATAGCCCCTCGCACAAGCGGGGGGGGTGGTTGGCGGCCAGCGACAGTATCATGGGTGCCCCAAGATAGGGGATCTTGCTCTCGGGGGAGGGACATCATCGCGAGGAGAGACGGCACGGCGCAGAGCGTGCCAATGAACGCGCCTGTGGCAGCGCGTCGCTGGGATTGCTGCCGATGGGGTGTGTCGTCTTTTTTGTGTGATGCCGTGGCCGACCCCTTCTAGGACCGAGCCCGCAGAACCGGTACGTGGCCGGGATTTCATCGTGCGGGAAGGGTGTTTTTTTCCGCGTCCGTATTGCATGGAAGCGCTGCTTCGTTATATTTACTGGTTTTCGCAAGTTGGATAGTAGGCCAGCGTAGCTCAACTGGCAGAGCAGTTGATTTGTAATCAACAGGTTGTGGGTTCAAGTCCCTCCGCTGGCTTCGCGCAGTGACTGGTCAAGTGTGTTGTCCCATTGAAGCAGCGTCGGTGGGGCACGCGGCATGCCGAGCGGTAAGGTGGAGCAGCTGTATCGGGGGGTTTCCCGAGCGGTCAAAGGGGTCAGACTGTAAATCTGATGGCAATGCCTTCGTAGGTTCGAATCCTACACCCCCCATTTTCTGTTGCTCCTGACTGTAGGTGCCGGGCGAACTGGGGGCGGAAGGTTTTTGGCGATGGATGGAGGGTCTGGCTGCGGCTGCGGAGGTTGATGGCGGGGTGGGCGTTGCCGAGTGGGTGAAGAGGTTTGAGGAGAATCGGGAGAAGTGCGGGTGTAGCTCAATGGTAGAGCCACAGCCTTCCAAGCTGAAGACGAGGGTTCGATTCCCTTCACCCGCTCTTTGCTGTCAGCTGCTGTAGCTCAGTTGGTAGAGCGCGTCCTTGGTAAGGACGAGGTCATGGGTCCGAATCCCATCAGCAGCTCCTTCGGGTAGCCGGAGTGACCTGTTACTTGTGTTACTTTGATACGCTGTGTGTTGTACTAGGTGTTTGTTCGTCGCATAGCGACATCCGTAAAATTTAGGTGTGGAAATCAATGGCCAAGGATACATTCAAACGAGACAAGCCGCACGTCAACGTTGGTACGATCGGTCACATCGACCATGGCAAGACTACTTTGACAGGCGCTATTCTGGCGGTCCAAGCGGCAAAGGGGTTGGCCAAGTTCAAGTCGTACGCGGATATTGCCAAGGGTGGCACGGTTCGTGACTCGACCAAGACGGTGACGATCGCCGTGGCGCACGTCGAGTATGAGATCGGAAAATCGCCACTATGCTCACATTGACTGCCCCGGTCACGCGGACTTCATCAAGAACATGATCACCGGTGCCGCCCAGATGGATGGCGCCATTCTGGTGGTCTCGGCCGCGGACGGCCCGATGCCGCAGACGAAAGAGCACGTCTTGTTGGCGCGTCAGGTCGACGTGCCGGCCATCGTGGTGTTCCTCAATAAAATCGACCTGGTCGACGACGACGAGCTGCTGGACCTGGTGGAGATGGAAGTGCGGGAGCTGCTCAATAAGTACGACTTCCCGGGCGACGATTTGCCCATCGTGCGCGGGGCGAGCATCGAAGGCCTACCAGAACCCGGAGGATCCGGACGCGATCAAGTGCATTGCCGAGTTGTTGGAAGCCATCGACAACTACATTCCGCAGCCGGAGCGGATTGTCGACAAGCCGTTTTTGATGGCGGTGGAGGATGTGTTCTCGATCGAAGGCCGCGGCACGGTCGCGACAGGTCGTATCGAGCGCGGCATTGTGAAGGTCGGTGACGAAGTGGAGATCGTCGGTTTGGTTCCCGACAGCCGCAAGACGATCTGCACCGGGGTCGAAATGTTTCGCAAGCTGCTTGATCAGGGGCAGGCTGGGGACAACGTCGGCTGCTTGCTGCGTGGTGTCAAGCGCGAGGAGATTGAGCGCGGCCAGGTTTTGGCCAAGCCCGGCTCGATTACGCCCCACACGGATTTTGAGGCGGAAGTCTACTGCTTGTCGAAGGACGAAGGTGGTCGACACACGCCGTTCTTCAGCGGTTATCGGCCGCAGTTCTATTTCCGCACGACGGATGTTACGGGCACGGCCAATTTGGTGGAAGCCGAAATGTGCATGCCCGGCGACAACGTGAAAGTGCGAGTGGAATTGCACAAGCCGATCGCCATGGACGACGGTGTTCGCTTCGCGATTCGCGAAGGGGGCCGCACGGTCGGTTCCGGGGTGGTGACGAAGATCTTCAAGTAGTCGACGGTTAGGCGAGGTGCTCCGTTGTGGCCAGGGTGTGCGGGATGCAGGGGTGTAGCTCAATTGGCAGAGCGCTGGTCTCCAAAACCAGAGGTTGCGAGTTCGATTCCCGCCGCCCCTGCCATTTTTGGTTCTGTCCCGACTTTTGTTCTGTTCCAACTTGGTTCTAATCCGACAGTGGCCATGGGGTGTTGAATCGATTCTCTCGGGCGGTGTGTCATGCCGCCAGTCGGCGGTGCTTAATGCCGTCAACCGGTGGCTGTTTCCTGCGGCCGGCGTGGAGGATGGATAAGGGACCTGGGTGCTGTTGAATCGTTTAGAGGTGTGTGAGTCGCCCGATGGGAAAAGCAAAGACGCCGTTTTTTCGAGAGCTCTTTCAGTTCGGCGTGTACAAGAAGAGCCAGGGAAGGGTGACGCGCCAGGTGACGTGCGCGTTCGTGTGGCTGGCTTTTTTCATTGGCGCGTGGCGAGCCTGGGCGACCATGGGTGGCGGCTCCAGCCTGCGGTACTTGGTGGCCGGTGGCATGCTGCTGCTGGGTCTCTGGCTCGGCTACCGCCTCGTGAATATGTCGCAATTTGCGGACTTTCTGATTGCGGTGGAGGCCGAGATGAACAAGGTCTCGTGGCCATCGCGGGGAGAGTTGATTCGCAGTTCGGTGGTGGTCATTTTTGTCATTTTCCTGCTGGCGACCGTCTTGTTTGCATACGATTTGGTGTGGCGTTCTCTGTTCGTCTTGATGGGGGTGCGCCCGGGTTAAATCGGTGATGCGGTGCCTGTGGCGGCGGTAGTTGAACGCCGATCAGGTGCTGTATCAGCGGCGGGTCAAGATAGGTGAGCTGGGGCCTAAGAACAAAGGTGGAAATGTGACGAGCGACCCGGAAAGCCGAGACGAGTTGGTTCCTGAGCAGCCGGAAAGTGCTGTGGAGTCGGAGAGTGAGCCGGTCGTGGACGAGTCGTCCGCGTCGTCGGGCGACGACAGGGAAACGGCGGAAGCTGCGAAAACGGCCGAAGCTGCGAAAACGGCGGACGCGGGAGTGGCGGCGGACGCGGAGCCGGCCGCAGACGCGGAGCCGGCGGCAGACGCGGAGCCGGCGGCGGGAGTTTCAGCGGGCGGCAAGAAGCGGGCTCAGCCCTCTGCGACCGAAGCCACCGAGGCCGAGGGTGAAGAGGAAGCTGCCGTCAAGAAGTGGTACATCCTGAAGGTACAGGTGAATCGTGAGGAGTCGATTCGCCGCGCGCTGGAGCGGCGGTTGAAGGTCGCCGGTCTGGAGGAGTACTTCGGCGAGATCGTTGTGCCGACCGAGGACGTGGCGGAGTACAACAAGAGTGGCAAGCGGAGGATCGTGAAGAAGAAGCTCTATCCGGGCTACATCATGATCCACTTGGTGCTCAACGATGATACGTGGTTTCTGGTGCGGGAGACGCCGGGGATTGGTGATTTCACCGGTTCCGCCGGCAAGCCGACGCCGATGGAGCCGCATGAAGTACAGCGGATCGTCCGCTCGACGCGAGGCGCGGAAGCGGGTGAAGCGCCGGTCAAGACGTCGATTCCCTTCAAGCCGGGCGATCGCGTCCGCGTGAAGGAAGGGTATTTTGAGAACTTTGAGGGTGACGTGGAAGCGATTGATGAGGCGAATGGCCGCGTGACGGTCATGATCAACATCTTTGGCCGTTCCACGCCTGTCGAATTGGAGCATTGGCAAATCGAGTCTGTCTGAGTCGCGGCCGGTGGCGCGCGGTATGTGGACGGCTCATCAGCAGCGATTGAGTCACGAATATCATGGCAAAACAACTAGTTGGACAAGCGAAGTTTCAGGTCCCCGGTGGCCAGGCGACCCCCGCCCCTCCGGTCGGAACATCGCTTGGTAGATACGGGATCAATCTGGGCCAGTTTGTTCAGCAGTTCAATGATCGAACCAAGGAATACAACGGTACTCCGATCCCGGTCGTGGTCAGTGTCTACAGCGACCGCACGTTCGATTTTGTCACCAAGAGTCCTCCGGCAGCGGCTTTGTTGAAGCAGGCGGCAGGTATTGCCAAAGGCTCGGGGGTTCCCAACCGGGACAAGGTTGGCAGGGTGACACGCTGCAGCTCGACGATATCTGTCAGAAGAAGATGGCCGACCTCAATGCCAGCGATCTAGAACACGCTCGGCGCATGATTGAGGGGACGGCTCGTAGCATGGGGTTGGAGGTCCTGGAAGGGTAGTCTGATGCCGAACAAGTCAAAACGTTATCGCGCCTTGGCGGAAAAGACAACGAAAACACCGTTGCCATTAACCGAGGCGATTGTGCAGCTGAAGGGATTCGGCACTGCCAAGTTTGATCAAACCGTGGAGATCCACATGCGCTTGGGGATCGATTCCAAGCAGGCGGATCAGATTGTGCGCGGCTCGATCGTGTTGCCCCATGGGATTGGCAAGACCCAGCGGGTGGTGGTGTTTGCCAAGGGAGACTTGGCCAAAGCCGCGCTGGAGGCGGGCGCGGATGAAGTGGGGCAGGAGGAACTGGCCAAGAGGATCCAGGAAGGCTGGCTCGACTTCGACGCCTGCATTGCCACGCCCGACATGATGGGTGTGGTGGGGCGTTTGGGTCGCGTGTTGGGTCCGCGCGGATTGATGCCGTCGCCGCGGAGCGGCACGGTCACGCAGGAGGTGGACAAGATTGTGCGGGAGTACAAGGCGGGAAAGGTGGAATTCCGCAACGATGCGGGTGGAAACGTGCATGCCGTGGTTGGCAAGATGAGTTTCGACAGCGACAAGTTGCAGGAGAACATCCAGGCGTTTATCGACCGGATTACCGGCATGAAGCCGCATGCCGTCAAGGGGAATTACGTCCGTGGGATTACCATTTGTGCGACCATGAGCCCGGGAGTGCCGATCGCGGCCTAGGCGGACCGACGCTGCGGAAACCTGATCGTGAGAGCGGGTCGAGCTACAGTCCAACGTACCAACCACTTATGTGGCTGATGAACTATGAGTAAATACGTCAAAGATCTGATTTCGCGTGATATTGCCCAGCGACTCACTGGCGTCGAAGACGCGGTGCTGGTCAACGTGATCGGCATGGGTGCCAACCAAACGGTGGTCCTGCGTCGTGAACTGCGCCAGAAGGGTATGCAGTTATTGGTCGTCAAGAACAGCATGGCTCGACGCGCCACCGAAGGGACTCCCTTGGGACCGGCGTTCGAGGGCGTGGAAGGCACGTTGGCGGTCGTCTGGGGTGGCGAGGATTTCATCTCGCTGGTCAAAGAAGTCACTCGGCTCGATAAGTCGAGCCAGTACGAGAAGTTTGAAGCGCGGGGCGGCGTCATGGATGGCGAGCACCTGACGGCGGACCGTGTTCGCCAGATCAGCAGGTGGCCAAACCGCTTGGAGCAATTGAGCATCGTGTCGGGACAAATGCTCTCGCCAGGTGCCCAGTTGTCATCGCAATTGATTGGTCCTGGCGGGGCTTTGGCCAGCCAAATCGAGCAGAAAGCCGAGGAGCCGGCGGAGTAGTCTCCCCGATCACCTTGTGCCAGGTTCGGCAGGCGGGAGCGGGGGGCTCGCGCTGTCGATCGACAACACAGCAGTTATTCACGGTCAACTCCAGCGATTGGCGTCGCTCCCGCGCGACGCCACGGGTAATTTGAGAAAGGGAACCATCCGCCATGTCTGACGATACCGCCACATTGGAATTCTCTCCGGAAGCCAGGGAATTGGGTGATAAGATTGCCAACCTGACGCTCAAGCAGGCCAAGGAGCTGAGCGACTACCTGAAGGAAGAGTACAAGATCGAGCCGGCTGCCGGCGGCGCGATCATGATGGCCCCAGCGGCCGGTGAGGGAGGGGGCGAGGCTGCCGCGGTGCAGACCGAGTTCGACGTCATGTTGACCGGTTTCGGTGACTCGAAGTTGAACGTGGTGAAGGTCGTCAAGGCCTTGACCGGTTCCACCCTCATGGAAGCCAAGAAGATGGTCGAGAGCGCTCCCGTGGCGATCAAGGAAAAGGTCTCCAAAGAGGACGCCGAGAAAGTCAAGAAAGAATTGGAAGAAGCCGGCGCGTCGGTTGAACTCAAGTAAGCTGCCGATCCGTGACCCAGTGACCCCGTTTGGCAGCGCGTGCCGGGCGGGGGTGTAGGTTGTGACCGCTTGATTTTCAACATCCTTCAGTGCAAGCGTTTGTTCGTGCTTGTGTTGGTCCCGGGAGATGGTGCGCGCTCACCCTCCCGTGCTCTGTCGTGGCACCCCGTTGAGGCACGCTCCGGCGCGCACTGCGCCGCCGTAGCGCTGGGGTATGTCCGGTTGTGGCAGCCGTCCCATTCGTGATTCGCTTTGCATGGAGCTTTTTCTGCATATGGCTACTCCAGCGCAACGACGTCTTGAGCCGAGAGAAATCCGTCGTTTTGGCAGTGGTCGGGAATCGTTTGTGACTCCCGATTTAACCAAAATCCAGACCGTCAGCTACAGCGCTTTTCTGCAAGAAGACCTGTCGTCTGACAAACGGAAGGATCAGGGGCTCGAAAGCGTCCTTCGAGAGATCTTTCCGATCGAAAGCTATGACAAGCAGATCTCGCTGCAATATCTCAGCTATGACCTGGGCAAGCCGCGCTACACCCCGGACGAGTGCCGGCAGCTGCGGTTGACCTACGGCCGGCCGTTTCGTGTCATGCTGCGTCTCAACAAGGAAGAGCCGTACGAGGAAGAAGTCTACCTGGGTGATCTCCCCATCATGCTCGGTGGCGGTGAGTTCATTATCAACGGTGCCGAACGCGTGGTGGTCAGCCAGTTGCACCGCAGTCCGGGTGTCGACTTCGTGCTGGAGCAAGACGGAACGAGCGATCGAAAGCTTCCCAGTTGCCGCATCATTCCGGAGCGGGGGAGTTGGATCGAGGTCAACGTCACCAAGAAAGACTGTCTGAGCGTGCGCATCGATCAGAGCGGCAAGTTCTCGGCCATCACCCTGCTCCGCGCCATGAGCCCCTCCTACAGTACCGATGCCGACCTCCTGCGGGCTTTTTATGAAGCGACCGTGGAGAAGATCGTCGATGGACGCAGTGTCGCGAAGATCGTGGGAAAAGTGGCGGTCGACGACATCATTTACCCGATGTCGGGTGAGCGGGCTGGTGAGATCATCGTCGACGCGGGGCACAAGATCACGAAGAACGCGGCGGAGACGATCTGCACGTCGGGGGTGAGCAAGGTAGAGGTGATGACGGCTCCCAAGTCGTCGCTCATCTTCAACAGCCTGGCCGACGATGCCACGTCGAGTCATGAAGAAGCTTTGCTGCGGATCTACCAGCGGCTACGACCGGGCAATCCACCCCAGCTCGAAAAAGCGAAAACGCTGTTCGATGAGAAATTCTACGACGTCAATCGCTATCGCCTGGGACGCGTCGGGCGGTTCCGCATCAACCGGAAACTCAAGCTGGGCGTGTCGGAGAAAGAGATGACGTTGCGGCCAGAAGACCTGATCGCGGCCATCGCCTACTTGCTGAAACTGTCCGAAGGAGCGGACGATGCCGAGATCGATGATATCGATCACTTGGGTAATCGCCGCCTGCGGACCATTGACGAACTGGCCAGCGACGAGTTGCGGAAAGGGTTTCTCAAGCTGCGCCGCACGGTCCAGGAACGGATGAGTCTGAAGGACGCGGCCGACATGACCCCCCGCAGTCTGATCAATCCCAAGAGCATCTCGGCCGCCATCGAGTACTTCTTTGGCCGCGGCGAATTATCGCAGGTCGTGGATCAGACCAATCCCCTGTCGCAATTGACGCACGAACGGCGGCTGTCGGCTTTGGGGCCGGGTGGCCTGAATCGCAAGCGCGCCGGCTTCGAAGTGCGCGACGTGCACATTTCGCACTACGGTCGCATTTGCCCGATCGAGACGCCGGAAGGGACGAATATCGGCTTGATTTCCAGCTTGGCCATCTATGCCGGGGTGGACGATTACGGCTTCCTGGTGACGCCCTACCGGCGGGTCAAGAAAGGCAAGTTGTCCGACGAAATCGCCTGGTTGCGGGCGGATGAGGAATCGGAAGCCTACGTGGCGCCGGCCGATACGCAAGTGGTGGACGGCAAGTTGCAGGCGGGGCCCAATATGATTGCCCGCTATCGCGCCGACTTCCGGATCGTATCGCCCGAAGAGGTGAACTTCATTGACGTCGCGCCGAGCCAGATGGTGGGAGTCTCGGCCGGTCTGATCCCGTTTCTGGAACACGACGACGCGAACCGGGCGCTGATGGGCTCGAACATGCAGCGGCAGGCGGTGCCGCTGTTGATTACCGAGCCACCGATTGTGGCGACCGGGATGGAGAAGGACGTCGCCGTCAACTCCAGTATGGTGATCCGGGCACGACGCGCTGGCAAGGTCACCTACTGTGATGCTTCCAGAATCGAAGTGGGAGGGGACGTCTACCCGCTGAAGAA
The DNA here is from genome assembly GCA_963700515.1 of uncultured Planctomycetota bacterium. Lineage (GTDB taxonomy): Bacteria > Planctomycetota > Planctomycetia > Pirellulales > Pirellulaceae > JAJRVM01. The sequence continues at coordinate 50,679 of CAVOXY010000030.1, forward strand.
GTTCGTGGGGTTGAACGAGCGAACGTGCCTGAATCAGAAACCGATCATCCAGCTGGGGGACAAGGTAGAAAAAGGGCAGGTGCTGGCCGATGGAGCGGCGATCTATCAGGGCGAACTGGCTCTGGGACGCAACGTCCTGGTCGGGTTCATGTCGTACGATGGATACAACTTCGAAGACGCGATCATCATCAGTGAAGATCTGGTCAAGCGGGATACGTATACGTCGCTTCACATCGAGGAATTCGACGTGGAGATCCGCGAAACCAAGCTGGGTCGCGAGGAGTTTACGCGGGACATTCCCAACGTCAGCGAGAAGACGTTGCGCAACCTGGACGATAGCGGCATCGTCCGCGTGGGAACCTACGTGCGACCGGGTGATATTCTGGTCGGCAAAGTGTCTCCCAAGTCGAAGACCGAACTGACGCCGGAAGAGAAGCTGCTGCACGCGATATTTGGTCGCGCGGGCGAGGACGTGAAGAACGATTCGCTGGAAGTCCCCTCGGGTATCGAGGGCATCGTGATCGACACACAGAAGTTCTCGCGGCGGATGAGCTTGACCGAGGAAGAACGGAAGAAGTTCGAGAAGGAATTGAAGGAGGCGGAAGCGGAAGGAAATGCGTTGATCACGCAAGTCTTCACCGCCATGATCCGCGAGATGGAGTCGGCACTGGGCCGCCAGTTGACCGACGAGGACAACACGCCGCTGGCGGGTGATCAGGATCCCAAGTACTTGGCCGAGCGTGCCCAACAATTCCGGCTCAGCTCGATCACCGCCAAGATGCGGAGCCAGGACAAGATCGCCGACGTGGAACGTGTGCACAAATCTTGTTGGCCCGACCTGGAAGCGGCGCTGGATCAGCGTGACCGCAAACTCAACAGCATGAAGCGTGGCGACGAGTTGCGGAGCGGCGTGCTGCAGATGGTGAAGGTCTACATCGCCACCAAGCGAGTCATTTCGGTGGGGGACAAGATGGCGGGCCGCCACGGCAACAAGGGTGTGATCGCCAAGATTCTGCCGGCTGAGGACATGCCTTACCTGGAAGACGGAACACCGCTGCAGATCATGCTCAATCCGCTGGGCGTTCCGAGTCGTATGAACGTGGGGCAGATTCTCGAGACGCACCTGGGCTGGGCCGGCGCCCTGCTGGGGTTCCAGGCGGTGACGCCGGTCTTTGATGGTGCCAGTGAAGAGGACATCAACGGCTGCCTGCAGGAAGCGGGCTTGCCGCGGCATGGCAAGACTCGGCTGTTCGACGGCCGCACCGGCGAGGCGCTGCATCAGGAGACCACGGTGGGCTACATCTACATGTTGAAGCTGCATCACCTGGTCGATGACAAGGTCCACGCGCGGAGTACCGGGCCTTACTCGTTGATCACGCAGCAGCCGTTGGGTGGCAAAGCACGATTTGGCGGGCAGCGGTTTGGAGAAATGGAAGTCTGGGCACTGGAAGCCTACGGTGCCGCCTACATCCTGCAAGAGCTGTTGACGGTCAAGAGTGACGACGTCGAGGGAAGGACGAAGATCTACGAGTCGATGGTAAAGGGCGAGAACACGTTGGAGGCCGGCACGCCGGCCAGCTTCGACGTGTTGACGAACGAGATTCGCGGGCTGGCTTTGAATATGCAGCTCGAGAAGCGTCGCGTGTGACGTGTCGCACAAGTTGTTTGTCAGACGCGGCGGACCCATGTCGCACGCGTCGCGAGCAGTCGAACCGAAGCCTGTTGAAGGGCGAACCTGCTCAATAGACGGTAATGACCGATCAGTGATTTCATAAGGAGCCGCGGGCACATGACCATTGGCGAAAGCTCATATGATCGAATTAACGATTATGCCTCGGTCAAAATCAGCCTTGCTCGACCGCACGACATCCGCAGCTGGTCGTTTGGCGAGGTGAAGAAGCCCGAGACGATTAACTACCGCACGTATCGGCCCGAGAAGGATGGGCTGTTCTGCGAGCGCATCTTTGGTCCGGAAAAGGACTGGGAATGTGCCTGCGGTAAGTATCGTGGCATGAAATACAAGGGGATGATCTGCGATCGCTGCGGCGTCAAGGTGACGCATTCCCGCGTGCGGCGAAAGCGGATGGGGCACATCGAACTGGCCGCGCCGGTCGTGCACATCTGGTTCTTCAAGGCCATGCCCAGTCGTCTCGGCAACCTGCTCAATATGAAGACCACCAGCCTGGAGAAGGTGATCTACTTCCAGGATTACGTCGTGGTCGATCCGGGCGACACCGAGTTGGAGAGGCAGCAGCTGCTGACGGAAGAAGAATTTCGGGCAGCGCGCGATCAATACGGGGAGGGGAGTTTCACCGCGGATATGGGTGCCGAGGCGGTTCGCAACCTGCTCAAAGCGCTCGACCTGGTGGCGCTCTCCAACAGGTTGCGCGGCGAGTTGGTCGAGACGCGCTCGAAACAGAAAACCAAAGACCTGACCAACCGACTGAAGATCGTCGAGGCGATTCGAGACAGCGATAACCAGCCTGAGTGGATGGTCCTGGATGCCATTCCGGTCATTCCGCCCGACCTGCGGCCGCTCGTGCTGCTCGATTCCGGCAACTTCGCCACCAGCGATTTGAACGACCTGTATCGCCGGATCATCAACCGCAACAACCGACTCCGCAAACTCGTTGACCTGAACGCGCCGGAAGTGATCATTCGCAACGAAAAGCGCATGTTGCAGCAGTCCGTCGACGCGTTATTCGACAACAACCGATGCAAGCGTCCCGTGTTGGGGAGCAGCAATCGACCGCTCAAGTCGCTCACCGACATGATCAAGGGCAAGCAGGGTCGGTTCCGCGAAAACTTGTTGGGCAAGCGTGTCGATTATTCGGCGCGGAGCGTGATTGTGGTCGGCCCGACGCTCAAGTTGCATCAGTGTGGATTGCCCAAGAAAATCGCACTGGAGCTGTATCAGCCCTTCATTATTCGCAAACTGAAGGAACTGGGGCACGCCGACACGATTAAGAGCGCCAAGAAGATGCTCGAACGGAAAGACGAGGAGGTGTGGGATATTCTGGAGGCGGTGATTCAGAATCATCCGGTGCTCCTGAATCGAGCTCCCACGCTCCACCGCATGGGGATCCAGGCATTTGAGCCGATCCTGGTGGAAGGCAACGCCATTCACCTCCATCCATTGGTCTGTAAAGGGTTCAACGCCGACTTCGACGGCGACCAGATGGCGGTCCACCTCCCCCTCTCGATCGAGGCTCAGGTGGAAGCTCATACGCTCATGATGTCGACCAACAACATCTTTGCGCCGTCCAACGGTCGGCCGATTATGAGCCCCTCGCAGGATACGGTGATGGGCTGCTTCTTCATTACGCTAACGGTACCGGGGCGGCTGGGAGAAGGGATGCGATTCTCTTCGCTCGAAGAGGCTGATCTGGCCAACGCGTTGGGGGTGATCGACTTGCACGCGGAGATTGAAGTGCGACTTCCCGTCGGCCGGTCTGCCCGCGTGGATGAAGAGATGGTGTCGGAGCCCGGCGCGCGGATCCATACCAGCTACGGCCGGATTCTCTTCAACATGATGCTTCCCCAGGGGATGGATTTCTACAACATGCCGATGCGAGGCGGTGACCTGGCCATGGTGATCTCCGATTGCTATCGCGTCCTCGGCCGAAGCGCCACCATCGACCTGCTCGATGACATGAACCAGCTCGGGTTCCGCGAAAGTACCCGCAGCGGGTTGTCGTTTGCCACGGATGACCTGGTGACACCCGACACGAAATCAAAGATTATCGCGGAGAGCGAGAAGAAAGTGCTGCGTTTTCGCAAGCTGTACAATAACGGCGTGATTACCGAAGCGGAGCGGTATAACCAGGTGCTCGATACCTGGACGCACGCCCGTGAACGGATCACGACGGAAATGATGGCGGCCATGAAAGCGGACGATCGTGGCGGATCGTATGTCAATCCGGTGTTTCTCATGGCCCACTCTGGTGCTCGTGGTGGTGTGGAGCAGATTCGCCAGCTGGCCGGCATGCGTGGTTTGATGGCCAAGCCGACGGGGGAAATTATCGAGACGCCGATCAAGGCGAACTTCCGCGAGGGGCTGTCGGTGCTCGAATACTTCAGCTCGACGCACGGAGCTCGCAAGGGATTGGCCGATACGGCACTCAAGACCGCGGACTCGGGCTACTTGACCCGTAAACTGGCCGACGTGGCGCAGAACGTGGTCGTGACCATGCATGACTGCGGAACCACCCAGGGTATTACCAAGGGGGTCATCTACCGCGGTGAGAAGGTCGAAGTTCGGTTGGCCGATGCGGTCAAGGGCCGCGTCAGCAGGCAGAACATCGTCAATCCGGTCACGGACGAAGTGATCGTCCGCGAGAATGAGATGATTTCCAACGCGATCGCCCGCCGCATCGAATCGCTCGGACTCGAAAAGATCCAGGTCCGCAGTCCGATGACTTGCGACGCCTCACTGGGAGTCTGTCGCTGCTGCTACGGGATGGACCTGTCGACCGGAAACATGGTCGAGGAAGGAATGGCCGTCGGAATTATCGCCGCTCAGAGCATCGGGGAGCCGGGGACGCAGCTGACGATGCGGACCTTCCATATCGGCGGTACGGTCAACATGAGCGTCGAGGAGAGCGAGACGCGGGCCAAGAAAGACGGTTTCGTCCGCTTCACGCGCATGCGCCTGGTACGCAACGCCGAGGGGAACGAGATTGTGCTGACCCGCAACGGCGAAATCTCCGTGCTCGATGCCAAGGGACGCGAATTGGAGAAATGCGAGGTTCCTACCGGCGCGGTCCTGATGGTCAAGGAAAATCAGGAAATCCAGGCCGGTGCGGTCCTGTGCCAGTGGGATCCGCACAGCATTCCGATCCTGGCCGAAATCTCCGGCAAGGTCCGCTACGAGGACATCGTGGAAGGTGAGACGCTGCGAGTCGAAAAGGACCAGAGTGGCCACGTGCGACGCATGGTGATGGATCTCAAAGGTGATCTGCACCCGCAGATCGTCTTGGAAGATGCCGATGGCAAACCACTTGACGTCTACTACCTGCCGGAACGGGCCTATATCGAAGTCAGCGAAGGGGACGAAGTCCACGCCGGGGCCGTCCTGGCCAAGACCCCTCGCGAAGCGTCCGGGATCACGGACATCACCGGCGGTCTCCCGCGAGTGACGGAGATTTTCGAGGCCCGCAAGCCGAAAGACCCGGCGGTGATTGCCGAAGTGGATGGGATCGTGGAGATCTCCGGCAAGCGGCAACGTGGCAAGCGTACGATCGTCGTACGCAGCGAAACGGGACTCGAACGCGAACACCTCGTGTCGCACGGAAAACGCTTCCTCGTCCATGCCGGTGACTTCGTCAGAGCCGGACAAGCACTGGTCGACGGACCGTTGGTGCCACACGATATCCTCCGCGTGTCGGGGGAAGAGGCCGTGCAGCAATACCTGCTCCACGAAATTCAACAGGTGTACCGTAGCCAACGCGTGGAGATCAATGACAAACACATTGAAATCATCATCGCCCGGATGCTACGCAAAGTGCGCGTGGAGACCGCTGGAGATACGAACTTGTTGCCCGGCTTGGTGATGGATCGGTTCGAGTATCGCCAGGTGAACCGCAATCTGTCGCAGTGTGCGAAGATCACGGAGAATGGCGACAGCGAGTTTGAAGCGGCAGCGATCGTGCCGATCGACGCCGTGGAGCAGGCCAACGCGCAGATCGAACGCCTGGGAGGTACGCCAGCCAAGGGTTCGCGACCCAAGGCGGCCGTCGCCAGCACCCAACTGCTGGGTATCACGAAAGCCGCGGTGCAAAGCTCCAGTTTCATCTCGGCTGCCAGTTTCCAGGAAACAACCAAGGTGCTGACGGAAGCGGCTTTGGCTGGCAGGGTGGATAATCTGGTGGGTTTGAAGGAAAACGTCATCCTGGGCCACTTGATTCCCGCCGGCACGGGGTTCCACGCCTTCCAGGAATCGGAAGTCCGGTATCGGCCCGAGGTACTGCACGAAATGGCGACCGAAGGGGACCGCACGCTGGTTACCAGCTTCCCGCTGTTGCAGTCTACCGGCAGTGCTGAGCAAGGACACGAGACGGCGGGCGAGACGCGTGAAACGGCACAGCCTACCAGTATTTTCCAGCCGGAAGAGCCGCCCACTGCCGGCGCCGAGGAGTTCTCGGCTGGTTTCACGCTGGACGACCTGTATGACGCCGCCGATGAGTCAGCCACCGATGACGATGGCACCGATGACGATGGCACCGATGACGATGACGCCGCCGCCGACGAGGACTGAGAGACCCGATCGGCACACGGCGGGCGGCAGCAGGTAGCGGCCCGCCGATCGCCCCGGCTCGAGAAAACGGGCCCGGCGTCCGGCTTGACAACCTGCTGCAAAACGATAGTCTAAGTAGTTCTCGATGGAGAAACCTGCTTCCCGTGTCGAAGCACCCCTGTGCTGGATGCGGACTGCCGCCGAAGTGAAGCACGCCGAAAACCGGCGGGCGCCTGGCTGAAATGGTACTTCGCAGCCGCCTGTACTTCGCAGCGGGACGATCAAATATCACCGACAGAGCGCGAGATTTGCATGCCCACTATCAACCAATTGGTTCGCCACCGACGCAAGCAGAAGCGTAAGTTCACCAAGGCTCCCGTCCTCGATCGTTGCCCGCAGAAGCAGGGCGTCTGCTTGCAGGTGCGGACGATGACTCCCAAGAAGCCGAATTCGGCTTTGCGGAAGATCACGCGCGTGCGACTTTCCAATGGCAAGGAAGTGACGGTCTATATTCCGGGCGAAGGGCACAACCTCCAGGAACACTCGATCGTGTTGGTGCGCGGCGGACGCGTGCGAGATTTGCCCGGTGTGCGCTATCAGGTTGTGCGTGGCTCGCTCGATTCGCTGGGGGTGGATGGTCGCAAGCAATCGCGCAGTCGCTACGGAGCGAAGAAGTCGTAGTCTTGCAGAAGTCGTCATCTTCGGGTGTCGTGGCCGTCGCTTCCCGCGTGGCTGCCGCCCGCGGACTCGACGGCTTCGCATGGATTTAAGTCGGGCCCGAAAGGGCCGGTGTTAAGCGGCACGATGAGCCGTGTAGATTTCACATTTGTTGGATACAGAGCACTATGGGTCGGATTACTTCCAGTCGTACGCAGTTGAAGCCGGATCCTGTTTACGGTTCGCTGTTGGCGAGCAAATTCGTAAATTGTCTGATGTGGGATGGCAAGAAGTCGACAGCACAGGGCGTCTTCTACGACGCGCTGGAAGTGCTGCGCAAACGCGTTCCCGATCAGGAACCGATCGAGGTCTTCACGCAGGCGGTGGAGAACGTCAAGCCGCATATTGAGGTGCGTTCCAAGCGCGTGGGTGGTGCCGCATATCAGGTTCCGATGCAGGTGAGCCGCAGTCGGCAGCAGTCGCTGGCTTTTCGCTGGATCCTGTTGGCGGTGCGTGAAAAGAAGGGGCGGCCGACCCACCAGAAACTGGCCGATGAACTGTTGGCCGCCTACAAGAAGGAAGGGGCGGCGATCACCCGTCGTGAAAACGTCCACCGCATGGCCGATGCGAACAAGGCGTTTGCCCATTTCGCGTGGTAGTTGCCGTCTGAGAATACTCGCCGCGTCGATGGACTTTTCGACGCGGCGTTTCTATTGCGCCTGTGACATCCTAGTGGAAATCGATCGATGGCACGTAAGATCGAAGATATCCGTAACATCGGCATTATCGCCCACATCGATGCGGGGAAGACAACCGTCACGGAGCAGATGCTGTTTCTGAGCGGTGCGAAGCATCGAGTCGGGAGGGTGGATCAAGGGACGACCGAGACCGATAGCGATCAGGAGGAGCAGGAACGCGGTATCACGATCTACTCGGCCTGTGTGACGTTTGACTGGGGAGGCCGGCATATCAACTTGCTCGACACGCCGGGACATGTTGATTTCACGGCGGAAGTCGAACGCTGCTTGCGCGTGCTCGATGGCGCGGTGGTGGTGTTCAGTGCTCGCGAGGGAGTGGAAGCGCAGAGTGAAACGGTCTGGCACCAGGCCGACCGATATCGCGTGCCGCGGATCGCGTTCATCAACAAGATGGATCGGGAAGGGGCCAGTTTCGAGGCCACGATCGCCGAGATGAAGTCGCGGTTGGGGGCCAGCCCCGTGGTGCGTCTGCCTGCCCGTGGGGGAGGGGCCCAGCCACGTCAATAATCCGTTTCGCGCCGTGATCGATCTGATCGACATGCAGCTGCTTGAGTTTACGACCAGTGACAGAGGGGGGGAGGTGGTCCGCAGCGACGTGCCGGAGGACCTCCTGGATGAGGCGCTCGACCTGGCGCGAAGAGATGCTCGAGGTCCTTTACAAGTACAGCAACGAGTTGATTGAGCTGGCGATGTCGGAGCAGCCGATCCCTGCCGAGTTGATTCGGCGTGTGTTGCGCAGTGCCACTTTGCATCTGTATGTCCAGCCGGTGCTGTGCGGAACGGCCTTGCATGGCATCGGCATGCAGCCACTGCTCGATGCCGTGGGGTATTATCTCCCCAGTCCGCTCGACTGCCCGCCGGTGGAAGGAACGGATCCGAGAGACCCCGAGCGAGCCTTGCGCCGGTCGCCGGGGCCCGAAGAGCCGTTTTGTGGGCTGGTCTTCAAGATCCTCCCCGCCAAGACGGGTGACCTGTATTGGGTCCGCGTCTATTCAGGACTGCTCAAAGCCAATTCCCGCGTGCTGAATCCGGCACGCGAGAAAAAGGAAAATGTAGCACAGTTGTGGCAGATTCACGCCACGAAGAAGGAACGCGACGGGCAAGTGGATCAAGTGTCGACCGGCGATATCGTGTGCGTGATTGGGCCGCGTCACTCCATTACGGGCGACACGCTGTGCGATTCCCATCAGCCGATTCTGCTCCCTTCCATTCAGTTCGCCGAAACGGTTCTGTCGATGGCGATCGAGCCGGAAAGTGCGGCGGAGCGGAAGAAGTTGTCGGCGACGCTGGAGATGCTCAAACGACAGGACCCGACCTTCAACGCGGTGGAGAGCGAGGAAACGGGGCAGACGCTGATCAGTGGTATGGGCGAATTGCACTTGGAGGTGATCAAGCATCGCCTGCTGCGGGAGTTCAATCTGGATGTGAAAGTTCATAAGCCGCGTGTCAGTTACCGTGAGACGATTGAGCACGCCGCTCGACGTGACGGGCGAGTGTCATCGGCAGGTGGGGGGCAAGCAGCTGTTTGCCGCGGCTGCGCGTCACGCTCGAGCCGGCTCCCGGGGCCAAGGTGCCGCAGGTGCTCAATTTCTGTTCTCCGGACGCCGTGCCGCCCGCCTTGACCGCGGCGGCGGTGGAGGAGCTCCGGTTGTGTGCGGAAGGGGGCGGCCCCATTGGCAGTTTCTCGCTGACCGGCCTGAAGGTCACGATTACGGGAGGCGAAGCGCATCCGGAGAATTCGGATGAGACGGCCTTTCGGATTGCGGCGGTGGATGCCTTTGAAAAAGGCTTGCAGGCGGGTGGTCCGGTGTTGCTCGAGCCGATCATGAAGCTCGACATCATGACGCCGGAGGAGTATTTGGGGGATATTGTCGGCGATTTGCAGCAGCGGCGAGCACTGATTTGCTCGCACGCAGAACCGGGGTGTCAGCGTGGTCGTTGAGTCGCACGCGCCACTGCGCGAACTGCTCGGCTATGTCAACGCGATCCGCAGCCTCAGTCAGGGCCGGGCCAGTTACTCGATGGAGCCCTTGGAGTACGCGCCGGCCCCGCCCGATGTGGCGAAGCGCTATGAGATGTAGCGAAAGTAGGGGGGGCGACGGTGGGCAGATGGCGAGCGACCGCAAAATTCCATCCCGCGATTGCTCTGCTGGGTGTTGACGCGACTGGCGGCGATCTTTAAACTCTGTGGTTTCCCTGTCACTGAAACGTGGCTGGGGAGTATTGGCAAATCGGACGGCGGTGTTTCGATCTCGTTGAAATGAGATCGGCAAGCCCAGTGGCCCTGTGGGGGAATCGACGTGGCAGGTCAGCACGAAGTCATTCGCATCCGGATGGAGGCTTACGATCACGGGATCCTCGATCAGAGCGCCCTGGACATCGTGGACACTGCCAAGCGGACGCATTCGGAGGTCCATGGTCCGATTCCTCTGCCGACGCGTATCGAGCGGTATACGGTGCTGTCCGGTCCGCATGTGGATAAGAAGGCGCGGCAGCAGTTCGAGATTCGAACGCACAAGCGGCTGATTGATATCGTGCAGGCGACCGCGAAGACGATCGAGGCGTTGAATAAACTCAGTCTGCCGGCGGGTGTGGATATTAAGATCAAGGCATCCTCGCGGTAGTGAATTCGTTTCGTATAGACCCAGGTTGGTAGATCGTTCTATGGGACGGAAGCCGCGCGGGTAAAGCGGGACCTGTCTAGTTATGGGGTTCCCGGCTTCCTGCAGGTGACAGACCACAAAGGTGTAGACTCATGGTGAAGGGACTGCTCGGCCGCAAGGTCGGGATGACGCAAGTATACAATGAGTCAGGGGAAGCGATTCCCGTGACGGTGATTGAGGCGGGTCCTTGCCATGTGCTTCAGGTCCGCACCCTGGGGCGTGATGGTTACGAGGCGGTGCAGCTTGGTTTTTCCGACAAGAAGCGGCCGCAGGGTGACCGGAGGTCTCGCCGGAGTCAATCTCGTCGCAGCGAGCGTGGTCATGTCACGGCAAAGTTGAGCAGCAAGCGAGCGGACCGGCGTGCGAAGGCTGGTGTCGAGCTGCCTCCCAAGCCTGAGTGTGAGCCCAAGAGTTTTGTTCGCGAATTGCGTGGCAGTAGTGCTGGCCTGGAAGTGGGGCAGCAGTTGACTGTCGGTCAGTTGGCGGAGGTCTCCGCCGTCGATGTGACCGGGGTCAGCAAGGGTCGCGGTTTCACGGGCGTGATGAAGCGGCACAACTATGCCGGCCAGCGGGCCTCGCACGGCGTCAAGAAGGTGCATCGGCATCCGGCTAGTACGGGCATGAGTGCTTGTCCGAGTCGCGTGTTCAAGGGTCACCGGATGGCGGGCCATTACGGGAACTCGCGGGTGACCGTGCGCAATTTGAAGGTGTATCGTGTGGATGAGGTGAATAATTTGCTGTTGGTCAACGGTGCCGTTCCGGGGCCGACGGGTGGATGGCTGATTATTCGCGAAACGAACAAGGTGGGATAGTGCAGGCTCGCACGCGAATTCGTGTTGCGAGCTGTTTCTTTTTAGTCGGTGGATTATGACGACATTGCCTGTATTTGATCGCACCGGTGCGGAAGTTGGGTCGTACGAGATTGACCCGGCCACGCTGGCTCCCCGCATCAGTAAGCAGTTGCTGCACGATGTGGTAGTGATGTATCAGGCGAACCGACGTCAGGGTTCGGCGAAATCGAAGTCGCGCAGTGAGGTCGCTGGAACGACGAAGAAGATGTATCGGCAGAAGGGGACCGGCAACGCGCGAGCTGGATCGCGGCGGTCGAATATTCGCCGTGGTGGTGGGCATGCATTTGCCAAGCGTCCGCGCAATTACGGTTACCGCATGCCGCGCAAGGCGGTGCAGGCGGCGACCCGGATGGCGATTGCCTCGAAGATCATGGATCAGCAGGTGGTGGTGATTGATGATTTGTCGTTCGCCTCGCCGACGACGCGCGAGATGGCGGCGATCTTGAAGGCTTTGGGCTTGGGCGGGGTGAGTACGTTGGTGGCCACCGCGTCGCTCGATGCCAATGTGTATAAGAGTGCTCGGAATATTCCCAGGGTGTCTGTCTCGCCGGTATCGGACTTGAATGCATTGAGTGTTCTCGTGCCCCGTCGCATGTTGGTGACGAAGGCGGCGCTCGATACGATCCGGGAGCGGGCGGCGGCCTCGTAGTGGGGGCTGGCGAGTCGTCATGGGGCGGCGTTGGCTGCTGGTATGGGGGTCGGGAGCGGGTACCTGGGGACGGTAAATGCTCGATGGTGAGCGTTTTGCGAGAGGGAATCGGTTAGATGGTTCAGGCGACGACATCCACGGCCAAGAGTCAAGAGAAGAAGATCAAGTTGCTACCGCATCAGGTCGTGTTGCGTCCGCTGGTGACTGAAAAAGGGATGCATCGAGCGACGCGGAACAATCAGTATGCGTTCGAGGTGAATACGCTCGCGGAGAAGCTGGATGTGCGCGAGGCGGTGGAGTCGCTGTTCAATGTCCGGGTGTTGAAGGTGCGGACGCAGAACCGCAAGGGGAAGCCGCGGCGGTACCGTTTTACGCACGGGCGCACGAAGAACTGGAAGAAAGCGATCGTCACGTTGAATAGTGAAGATCGGATTGACTTCTTTTAATCGTTCGCGGGTGTGTCTTCGGAGGGCACTGTGTCTTCAAGGGGCACCTTGGCGGGCATCGCATATAGTCTGGAAGCACTGCAATGGGCATTCGACAATACAAACCGACGTCGGCGGGACGGCGCGGGGCTACCGTCAGCGATTTCGCTGAGCTGACGGAGGGGGCCAAGCCCGAGAAATCGTTGTTGCGGCCGATCCACAAGAAGGGGGGCCGGAACAACCAGGGTAAGATTACCGCGCGGCATCGCGGTGGTGGTCACAAGCGTCGTTATCGCGTGATCGACTTCCGGCGGAATAAGGATGGTGTGTCGGCGACGGTGGCTTCGTTCCAGTACGACCCGAATCGCAGTGCGCGGATTGCCTTGTTGCACTACGCGGATGGTGAGAAGCGATACATTTTGGCTCCAGACTCGCTGGAGGTTGGGGCCACGCTCGAAAGCGGGCCCGAAGCGCCTCCGACGGTCGGCAACTGCTTGCCGCTGAAGAAGATCCCGTTGGGGACGGCGATTCACAATATTGAGCTGTTGCCGGGGCATGGCGGTTGTCTCTGTCGCAGTGCGGGCACGAACGCCATGTTGGTGGCGCGGGAAGCGGATTGGGCTCAGATCACGTTGCCCAGCGGAGAGATTCGACGTGTTCCGTCGCTCTGTCGGGCCACGATCGGCAAGGTGGGAAATGCGGATCACATGGCGGTGCGTCTGGGCAAGGCGGGCCGCAACCGATGGTTGGGATGGCGGCCGCACGTGCGTGGTACGGCGATGAATCCGATTGACCATCCGCACGGTGGTGGTGAGGGGCGTACAAAGGGTGGACGGCATCCGGTCAGTCCGACGGGCAAGCCGGCCAAGGGTGGTTCGACGCGTCAACGTCGCAAGCCCTCCAATGCATCGATCGTCCGGCGTCGGCGTTCGAGGCGGTATGGTCAATTGCGGTTGAAATAGAGCCACTGGGGATAAGGGTCTGTTATGGGTAGGTCGCTCAAAAAAGGGCCGTATGTCGATTTCAAGGTGTACCGCAAGGTCCAGCAGCAGCTGGAATCGGGCAACAAGGATCCGATTAAGACATGGGCTCGCGCGTGCACGATCGTGCCGGAGTTTGTCGGCATGACATTTCTGGTTCACAACGGCAAGAACCACATGAAAGTATTCGTGACCGAGGACATGGTTGGGCACCGGCTGGGGGAGTTTTCTCCCACGCGTGTGTTTCGTGGTCACGGTGGCAAGGGAAAACGATAATCTCACGAGGATCAACGTCATGGCTTTTCGGGCTTCCCATCGATTCGCCCGCATCAGCGCTCGGAAGGTCCGGCCCCTGGCAGATTTGGTGCGAGGGAAGTTTGCGGACGAGGCGCTCGATGTCCTGCGGTACCAGCCGCAGCGTGGCGCGCGCATGCTGGAGAAGGTGCTCAAGAGCGCGTTGGGCAGCGCCCAGGACCCGGATCAGAATGCCGGGCGGAGTGTGAAGATTGAGCAGTTGGTAGTGATCGAGGCACGCATTGACAGCGGGCCGATGTTTAAGCGGATTCGTCCGCGAGCGCGGGGCATGGCGTTCATGATCCGCAAGCGGTTTTCCCATATTCACGTCGCCCTGGAAGACATAAACGAGTTGTAAGCATGGGTCAGAAAGTTAATCCGGTCGGCTTTCGCACGGGGGTGGTGATAGGTTGGAAGAGCCGCTGGTATGCGTCCAAGCAGGAGTTTGCGGAGTTGTTGCTGGAAGACCACAAGATCCGCGCCTTCATCAAGGACAATCCCCAGCGACAGTACCGTAATGCCGGAATTGCTCGGATCGAGGTCGAGCGGACGCGGGACGAGGTAAAAGTCATCCTGCACGTGGCTCGGCCAGGTCTGATCATTGGCAAGAAGGGGCAGGAGGTCGAGTTGCTGCAGGAGGAACTGCAGAACTTGATCGGTCGCCGCGTCAACTTGAAGATCGATGAGATCAGCCGGCCTGAATTGCAGGCTCAGTTGGTGGCGGAGGACGTCTCGCAGCAGCTGTCCAAGCGGTCGAGTTTTCGGCGGACGATGAAGCGGGCGATGGAACAGACGATGGATGCCGGTGCCAAGGGGATCAAGATCCAGTTGGCCGGGCGGTTGGGCGGGGCCGAAATGGCTCGCCGTGAGAAACAGATTTCGGGATCGATCCCGTTGAGCACTTTGCGGGCGGACATCGACTACGGGTTTACGGAAGCGATGACGGCGCAGGGGCATATTGGGGTTCAGGTGTGGATTAATCGAGGCTTGCACGAGGGAGAAGCATCCGATGGCTCTGATGCCGAAGCGAGTAAAACATCGAAAAAGCCAAAGAGGGCGTATAAGAGGTAACGCCACTCGTGGCAATCGAGTGGTCTTCGGCGAGTTTGGCCTCCAGGCTTTGCAGGGCGGCTGGATCAAGGCCCGGACCATCGAGGCCGGCCGTATTGCCGCTCAGCAGTATGTGCGCGGCGAAGGACGACTGTACGTGCGGATGTTTCCGCATCGTTCGATTACGTCCACGCCGTTGGAAACGCGAATGGGTAAGGGGAAGGGTGAGCCGGAGCACTGGGTGGCCACGGTCCGCCCGGGCACGGTGCTGTATGAGTTGGGTGGGGTGACGGAAGCAGCAGGCACGCGTTTGCTTCGCGCGTCTGGCTCACAAGATGCCGATCCGCGTGCGATTTGTGCGGCGACTGCCCACGTAGTGAATCGCCCTGATTGCGAGAAGCTGCCGCAAGGATACTGACATGGATACCAAAGAACTTCGTGACATGAGCGACGAGCAATTGCAGCTGACGCTCCACGAAACGGTGGAACACTTATTTCGGTTGCGAATGCAGGCTCAGACCGAACGGCTCGACGCGCCCAGCGAGTTGCGGCGGAATCGCCGCTTGGTGGCTCGTATCATGACGTTGCAGCGCGAGCGGGAACTGAAGGCCGTGTCCCAGCCGCAGGCCAAGGGGAATTAAGAGAGTTAGTCTGCCATGCCTAAGAAAGTTGCCGTTGGAGTTGTCACCAGTGCCAAGAACGCGAAAACTCGCCGGGTCGAGATCCTCGCGCCGGGTCAAGCACCCCATGTACGGAAAGTACATCCGCCAGCGGACGGTTTGTTACGTCCATGACGAGAAGCAATGAGTCGGCGGAGGGGGATACGGTGGAGATTGTCGAGTCGCGTCCCCGTTCGAAAACCAAACGCTGGGAACTGGTGCGGATCGTAGAGAAGAGCCGGGCGGTCGATGTGGCGGCCTTGCGAGCGGCGGCCCGGCAAGAGGCGACGAAGAGAAGGGTAAGTCGAGATGATTCAGCAAGAGACTCGATTGGCCGTTGCGGATAACACCGGTGCCAAAGAGGTGATGTGCATCAAGGTGCTCGGCGGGTCGCGGCGCCGGTTCGCCCGACTCGGTGATGTCATCGTGTGCAGCGTGAAGAGTGTTATTCCCGGCAGCGACATTAAGAAGAAGGCGGTCGTGCGGGCCGTGATCGTCCGCTGCAAGCAGCCGTCACGACGACTCGACGGCAGCTATATCCGCTTCGACAGCAACGCCGTGGTGATCATCGATAAGGATGGGAACCCGCGGGGGACGCGCATTTTCGGAGCGGTGGCCCGCGAACTGCGTGAACGAAACTATATGAAGATTGTCAGCCTCGCCAACGAGGTGGTGTAATGCACATCAGAATAAACGATATCGTGTTGAGTGATCGCCGGTGATGACGGTGGCGTGCGCGGCAAGGTGCTCAAGGTCGATCATCAGGCCGGCAAGATCATCGTGGAAGGCGTCAATCGTGTGTACAAGCACGTGCGGCGCAGCCAGCGGAACCCGCAAGGGGGCCGGCTGTCGAAAGAAATGCCGATCCAGATGTCCAATGCCATGCTGGTCTGCCCCAAATGCGGCAAGCCGGCCCGCACCGGCGCGCGATACCTGGAAGATGGCAGCAAGGAACGCTTCTGCAAGAAGTGTGGTGCCGGCAACGGCGAGATCGCTCCGGCTCGCAAAGCCTATGCGAAGAAGACATAGAGAACCTGTTGTGGCGGACGTGGGATGTCCTCGCGGAGCGTCCCCTGGCAGCCATGACGCGTCTTGGTGAGAGAACCATGAAGCCTCGTTTGCAAGAAAAATACGAACAAGAGATTCTGCCGGCGCTGGTCGAGAAGCTGGGGCGGTCCAACCGGCTCTCGCTGCCGCGACTGGAGAAGATCGTGGTCAACATGGGCGTCGGCTCGGCCATCCAGGAAAAGAAGTACCTGGAAGCGGCCGTCGAGGCGTTGGCCCAGATCACCGGCCAGAAGCCGATCATCACCAAGTCCCGCAAAGCCATCGCCGGCTTCCGGTTGCGGGAAGGGATGGCGATCGGCTGCAAGGTGACGCTGCGGCGAGCGCGGATGTACGAGTTCCTCGATCGGCTGGTCGCGCTGGCGCTGCCCCGTGTCCGCGACTTTCGCGGTATCAGTCCCAAGGCGTTCGACGGCCATGGTAACTACAGCCTCGGGTTGACGGAACAATTGGTGTTTCCCGAGTTGAATCCCGACAAGTTTACGCGTGTCCAGGGTATGAACATCACCCTGGTGACGACCACCGATAGTGATGATGAGGCACGCGAGTTGTTGCGACTGCTGGGACTGCCGTTCCAGCACGAGCGATGCGACAGCCGCGGCCTGAGAGTTTGTGCGACTCCGAGAAGCGGATGCGTTTTCCCATCTCCGACGAATTAACACATGAGTAGGTAGTTCACGTGGCGAGCAAATCGAAGATTGCCAAGGCGAACCGGCCTCCGAAATTCAGCACCCGCCGCGAGCGGCGGTGTAAGCTCTGCGGACGGCCTCGTGCGGTGTACAGAAAATTCGGGATTTGTCGCATTTGCTTCCGCAAACTGGCGGACCAGGGTCTGATTCCTGGCGTTCGTAAGGCTAGTTGGTAAAGGGATCCGAACCACTATGATGACCGACCCGATCGCCGATATGTTAACCCGTATTCGCAACGCGGTACGTGTCGAGCGGCCCCATGTCGAAATGCCCCTCTCCAAAGTCAAACGCGGTTTGGCCGATGTGCTGAAACGCGAAGGCTATATCTGGGACTGGTCGGAAGTAGAAGCTACGCCGATCAAACAACTCCGGATCGAGCTGAAGTACGGCCCCAATGGCGAACGCGTGATCCAGCGGATCCGCCGCGTCAGCAAGCCGGGACGCCGCATTTACAGTCAAGGCACGTGACCTGCGCCCCGTGCTCGATGGACTGGGAATCTGCATCCTCAGCACCAGTCGCGGAGTGGTGAGTGATCGTGAAGCGCGCCAGCGGAATCTTGGTGGCGAGGTCTTGTGCGAAGTGTGGTAAAGCATGTGCTTCGCGGGACTGTCGCGGTCGCTGCCGGACAGTGCTCGGGAAGTCCTGTGTGGGAAAGAAATCGCTATGTCCCGGATCGGAAAGAAACCGGTTAACGTGCTCGACGGACGTGAAAGTCTCGATCGACGGCCAGTTGGTGACCGTCGAAGGGCCCAAGGGGAAGCTTGCAGTACGAGTGCCGGCCGGAAGTCAAGGTGCGATTACGACGAGAGTGCCAAGCAGATTGTGGTGGCCGCTGACGATGACCGATCGTTCGGGCCGCGCCTTCCATGGGCTGACACGCGTCGCTGATCCAGAATATGATCGTCGGCGTGAAGGACGGCTACGAGAAACGCTTGGAAATCGTCGGCGTCGGGTACATCTGCTTCGATCCAGGGCGACACCCTGTCGCTGCGTGTCGGCTTCGCCAACGAAATCCATAAGAAGATTCCCGCCGGGCTGGATGTGACCTGCCCGGACCAGACCCACGTGGTGGTCAAGGGTTGTGACAAGCAGAAGGTGGGTCAGTTCGCCGCCGAAGTGCGAGCCGTCCGCAAGCCGGAACCGTACAAGGGCAAGGGAATTCGTTACGCAGGGCGAGCATGTGAAGATCAAGCCGGGTAAGGCCGCGACGTAGTCGCGCTGAGTGCCAGGCGACGGCGCCGCTGGGACGTCGTCGCGGTGGCGGGAAGCCTGGGTGCGAGCGACAAACGCCTGTGTGTGAGATGAAGTCCGTGCGGCCGTCGTTTTTTGCAGAGCCAGAATCGTGAACAAGCAAAAGATCATCGCCAAGCAGAAACAGCGACGCAAGTACAGCGTCCGCAAGCGAGTACCGGGATCGCCCGACCGACCGCGGTTGTCCGTGTTTCGCAGCAGCACGCATATCGCCTGCCAGTTGATCGACGACTCGACCGGCCGCACCCTGGCTTCGGCCAGTACGCGCGAGAAGGGTGTGCGGGAGCAGATCAAGTACGGCGGCAACTGTGACGCGGCCAAGACCGTCGGGCAAATGATCGCCCAGCGGGCGCTGGAAGCCGGAATCAAGACGGTGCGATTCGATCGCGGATGCTACAAATACCACGGTCGAGTGGCCGCACTGGCCGATGCGGCGCGGGAAGCCGGACTGGAGTTTTAAGATTTGACGGATGGCTGGCCGCGCCTGGCGACGGGCGGCCGGCGGATAGCAATTCGATACTGGGAGCACCCCGAATCGTGGCGACAGAATCATCACGGGGCGAATACATTGACCGAGTTGTCAAGATCAAACGCTGTGCGGCAGTGGTCAAAGGTGGTCGTCGCTTCAGCTTTGCGGCCATGGTCGTGATCGGCGACGGCAAGGGCCGCGTCGGCTGGGGCTACGGCAAGGCCAATGAGGTCCCCCCAGCGTGGAGAAGGCCCAGAAGCAGGCGACGCGAGAAATGGTCGAGGTGCCGCTGGTCGACGGGCACCATTCCCCACCAGGTCAAGGGGCGTTTCAGCGCGGCGCAAGTCATTCTGCTGCCGGCCGGACCCGGTACCGGTGTCATCGCCGGCGATGCGGTGCGTGCGGTCTGCGAAGCGGCCGGAATCACGAATATTCTGACCAAGAGTTTTGGCAGCAATAATCCGGTCACGTTGGTGAAGGCCACCATCGACGCGCTGACCCAACTGCGAACTCAGCAAGAGGTAGAGCGACTACGGGGAGTGTCATTGCAGTGAATATTGACGATGTCAATCGCGGGATAACGCGAAACAAGAAACGCCATCGCATCGGACGCGGCCCCGGTTCCGGCTGGGGCAAGACCGCCGGGCGCGGCCACAAAGGCCAGAAATCGCGGGCCGGGTTCTCCCGCCATCCGATCTTCCAAGGCGGTGCCATGCCGCTGGTGCGCCGTGTTCCCAAACGGGGATTCAACAACCGCTTCGCGCTGATCGTCGGCACCGTCAATGTCGATGATCTGGAGCGCGCTTTCGAGGCCGGGGAAGAAGTGACGCCCGAGACGTTGCAAGCCAAGTCGCTGGCCAAGACGCGCTGGGATGTGCTGAAGATCCTCGGCGACGGCGAACTGACCAAGAAGCTGACCGTGTCGCGCACATCGGTTCAGCGAGTCGGCCAAGGAAAAAATCGAGAAGGCGGGTGGGGAGGTGGTCGTCCTGCCTGGCAGAGTCTCCGTGCGGCAAAAACAGAAGCAGAAACGAAGGGAATCGTCCAAGACCTCGGCTTGATGGTGCGACAGGCGACTGTCCCGCCTGCGCTGGTCGCAGAGCAGGTCGCGGTGGTGATACTTGACACTAGCGAGGACGGATCGGCGTCATGTGGGAAAAACTTCGCGTTGTCTTCACGATACCCGAGCTGCGACAGAAGATCTTCCTGACGCTGCTCTTCCTGGGCATCTATCGCGTCGGCTACTGGATCACGCTGCCCATGGTCGATCAGACCCAGCTGCAAGTCAGCGGCGAGAAGCAGCGGGAATCTGGCCGATATCGTCAACCAGGTGGCCGTCTTCAGCGCCAGCGACCTGACCCAGGCGACCATCTTCGGGCTGGGAATCATGCCCTATATCTCGGCGTCGATTATCTTCCAGCTGCTGGGCAGCGTCTGGAAGCCGATCGAGGAACTGAAGAAGGAAGGCGAGACGGGCCGCAAGAAGATCAACGAGTACACGCGTTACCTGACCGTGGTGCTCTGCCTGATTCAAAGCTGGTTCTACGTGAAGTTCTGGCTGATGCGGGAATCGGGGGATGGTGGCAACCTGATCGCCGAGGCGTTCCGCAATTCGGCCGGTACGCTCAGCTTCGGCTGGCAGATTGACCGCCGTGCTGACCATGACCTGCGGCACCGTGTTCCTGATGTGGATCGGTGAGCAGATCGATGAATTCGGGATCGGCAACGGGATCAGCTTGCTGATTATGGCCGGTATTCTGGCCCGAATGCCGGGTGCCCTGATTGACCTGCTGGTCAACCAGGCGGAATTCGAATTGGTGGGCATCGGGCCCGGACGCATTGGTGTGGAGTCGCTGCTGATCCTGGCGGCGTTGTTTGTCGCCGTCGTGTTCGGCGTGGTGTTTATCACGCTGGGGCAGCGTCGTATTCCGACGCAAAGCGCCAAGCACGTGCGCGGTCGCCGCGTCTACGGCGGCACGCGGCAGTACCTGCCGCTGCGGATCAATCAGGCCGGCGTGATGCCGATCATCTTCGCCAGCAGCTTGCTGATGTTGCCCGGCATGTTGTTTAACGTGGCCGTCAGCTGGACCGCGCTGGGCGAAAGCTGGGTGCGGTTCTTCAGCGTCTTGGCTCCGATCTTCTCGCGCGGCACGTCGTTCATTTACAACTTGCTGTACGTGGTCCTGATCTACTTCTTCTGCTACTTCTGGACCGCCATCACGTTCAATCCGAAGGAAATGTCCGAAAACCTGAAGGACTACGGCACCTTTATTCCCGGTTATCGACCTGGCAAGCGAACCGCCGACTACCTGGAAAAGGTCATGGTTCGCATCACCTATGTGGGGGCCGGCTTCCTGGCGTTGGTGGCGATCGTGCCGACGATTATCTCCAGCTCGCTGGGCGTCAGCTTCGCGGTCGCCAGTTTCTACGGCGGTACCGGGCTGCTGATCGCCGTCAGCGTGGCCTTCGATCTGGTGCAGAAGATCGACAGTCACCTGGTGATGCGGAATTATCGAGGCTTGCTGGAAGGTTAAGCCGGCGTGACCCACCCCCGCTGGGTGACGACGCGGCTTGAGTTGTCGAGAACGGGATGGAATGTGGCGTGTAAGATGCGCGCGTGGCACGTGTCGTTGACGCCGCCGTGCGGAGCGCGAGTACGGGAGTTATGGAAATCTAGCGAGAGGACCCGCGGTCGTCCCACCAGTGGGTCTCGATCAGCGATCACTTCAATACTCAGTGCTCCAACATTCCAATACTCCATTCCTCCCTTTGGCCAGCGGCCGTTTGCCGCGTTAGGAGCAAGCACCAGCTATGTTCGTTGTCTTCATCGGTCCTCCCGGTGCCGGCAAAGGTACCCAGGCTCAACGGTTAATCGAATTGCTCAAGATCCCCCACGTCTCCACCGGAGACATGCTGCGCCAGGCGATCAGCCAGGGGTCGGAGTTGGGCAAGCAGGCTGCCGATTTCATGCAGGCCGGGGAACTGGTCCCGGATCAGCTGGTGCTGCAGATCATCGGCGAGTGCCTGGACGATCCGAAGATGGCGCACGGTTGCCTGTTTGACGGCTTCCCACGCAATGTGGATCAGGCCAAGGCCTTGGACGAGCTGATGGAGAAACGCGAGACGCCAGTGAATCTGGTGCTGGAACTGCAGGTCGACAGCGACGAACTGGTCCGCCGCATGCTGGCTCGCAAACGGCCCGACGATACGCCCGAGACGATTGCCCAGCGGCTGGAAGTGTACAAGAATCAGACCGCTCCGGTGTTGCAGTACTATGCCGATCGCGGGTTGTTGGCCACGATCGACGGATCGGGAACGCCCGACGAGGTATTCGAGCGGATTCGGCGCGTTGTGGCCGAGCGAAAGTAGGCACTCGGCCGAACGGGGCTCGCAGCGGTGAAGTCACCCTCCTGCAGGGCTGGACGAACCAGCTAGCCGGCGGCAGATGGTCCGCCTGGCGGAGCAATGGACACGCTTTGGACGAGAGAATTACGAAATCACCTGCCGTGGCCCTTGAAGGGGGTCGCGTAAAGGGTTTATACTCATACGCTTTGGCATTTTTCTCGGGGACGAACGATGAAAGTACGGACAAGCGTCAAACGCATGTGTGAGAACTGCAAGATCGTGCGGCGAAAAGGCCGCGTCTACGTGATTTGCAGCAATCCACGCCACAAGCAGCGGCAGGGCTGACCGGTGGCAGCTCGCACGGCGGCCTGCGGCCGACAGCTGCCTGGCGCGATGGCCCATGCAGCGGATTCGACGCCCCCTGGCAGGACCGCCACCGTTTGGCGATGAGCGTTTTTCGGGAACAAGAATCGGTCGAGATTAGTCAATACGCAATACCATTAGTGGCCAGTTCTAGTGTGCATAGTGGTTAGCCCATAGTGGTTAGTAGTTCAGGAGTTTCAACCAATGCCGCGTCTGCTGGGTGTGGATATTCCGAACGACAAGCCGACGGTGATTTCGTTGACCTACCTCTACGGGGTGGGGCCGCAGACCGCGCGCGAGCTGTGTCACAAGGCGGGGATCGACCCGCACAAGAAGGCTCGCGAATTGGCGGACGACGAGCTGGGCCGGTTGGCGGCGTTGTTGGAGCGGGACTACGTGGTGGAAGGTCCGTTGCGGCGTCAGACGCAGCAGAGCATCAACCGGTTGCGGGACATCAAGTGTTATCGCGGCTTGCGGCATCGGCACGGGTTGCCGGTGCGTGGTCAGCGGACGCGGACCAACGCCCGCACGCGCAAGGGACCGCGGAAGACGGTGGCCGGCAAGAAGGGCGTGAAGGATCTGCGGTAGTTCCGCGGGATCTTGCCGCTGGGACTCGGCGGAGCGTGTTGCTGTGGTCGTCCGCGGTCAGGCTTGCGGGGCAGCCGGAATCGATCGGCAGAGCGAGTTGTAGCCAGAAACGTAGCAAGAACAGTAGACAGAGATTTCCAAGGAGCCCATGGTCCGTGGCAAAGAGTACAAGTAAGAAGCGAAAACCTCGTCGTAACGTGACGGTGGGCATTGCCCACATCAAGGCCACGTTCAACAACACCACCGTGACGATTACCGACACGAAGGGTGACACGTTGTGCTGGGCGAGTGCGGGGACGAGCGGTTTCAAGGGAAGCCGCAAGAGCACGCCCTTTGCCGGTCAATGTGCTGCTCAGCAGGCGGCCGAAAAGGCGGCCAAGTTTGGCGTGAAGGAACTGGAAGTCCGGGTCAAGGGACCTGGTTCGGGGCGTGAGAGTGCGATTACGGCGCTGCAGTCGGCCGGGATGACGGTCAAGCTGATCGAAGATTGCACTCCGATCCCGCACAACGGTTGTCGGCCGCGCAAGAAGCGGCGTGTGTAACGTGAGTCCACTGCGGGGGCGGCTCCGTGGGGCTCGCTCGTTTCTTTCATCTTGGCAAGCGGGGTTTCGCTTTCAACGGAGGCTACCGATGCATATTCGATGGCGTGGGCTGGAACTGCCGAGTGTGGTCGATTGTGACGCGAAGACACTCTCGTCCACCTATGGCAAGTTCACGGCCGAACCCTTCGAACGCGGTTTTGGCGTGACGGTCGGCAACAGTCTGCGACGCATTCTGCTGTCCAGCCTGGAGGGCAGTGCGGTCACGCAGATCAAGGTCCGCGGCGCGCAGCACGAGTTCACCACGATTCCGGGCGTCCTGGAAGACATGACCGACATCGTGCTGAACGTCAAGTCGCTGGTGGTCAAGAACCACAGCGACGCGACGCGTGTGATCACGGTCGAGAAGAGTGAACCGGGTGTCGATCACCGGCGCCGATGTGCAGACCGACGCCGACGTGGAGGTGATCAACAAGGATCACGTCCTGGCGACGCTGACCGACAACGTCCCGTTCATGATGGAAATGGTCGTCGAGAACGGGCGCGGCTACGTGCCGGCCGGCGAGCAGAGCATCGGGCGACCACGAGATCGGGATCATTCCGATCGACGCGGTCTACAGCCCGGTGACGCGCGTGCGGTTCCAGATCGACGAGACGCGCGTCGGTCAGAAGACCAACTACGACAAGCTGACCCTGGAGATCTGGACGAACGGTTCGATCAGCCCGGAAATGGCGCTGGTCGAGGCGGCCAAGATCTTCCGCAAGCACCTGAATCCGTTCGTGCAGTACTCCGAACTGGGGCATCGCGTTCATTCGGCGGTCCGTTCCGGCGGCGGAGTGGGCGATGCGGCTCTGGAAGCCAAGTTGAACATGAGCCTGGCCGAGTTGAATTTGTCGGTGCGGGCCAGCAATTGCCTGGAATCGGAGAACATCAACACGGTTCGCGACCTCGTGCAGCGGAACGAAGATCAGTTGCTGGAAGTCCGTAATTTTGGCGAGACGACGCTGACGGAAGTGCGGGAGAAGCTGAAAGAACTCGGCTTGCACCTGGGCATGCGGGTGCCGTCGGCGCATCTTCCGCTGTGAGCCATGCCAGGTCCCGCACGCCGGGCAGTGCGTTCACCCCAGCGCAATCGCAGACGCGCAAGACAGCACGACCGTACAAGACAGAGCATAACACAGATTGACAGGATGCCGGTCCCGCCGGTCATCGATAAGAGAGAGACGAAGTAGCCATGCGACATCGAAAACGAGGCCGTCATCTAGGACGCTCTTCCAGTCACCGCCGGGCCATGCTGCGCAATCTGGCCAGCAGCCTGATCTTGACCGAGCGGGATGCGGAGTTCGATCCCAATCCGCCCAAGGTGAAGGGACGCATCACCACCACGTTGCAGAAGGCCAAGGAAGTTCGTCCGCTGGTCGAGAAGTGTATCACGATCGCTCGTCGGTCGCTCGAAGCACGAGGAAGCGGCGGAGCAATTTGCCACCACCGCCGAGCGTGATACGGATCATTGGCGGCAGTGGCGAACCGGTGACGGGTGGCAAGACTGGTGTGCCGCTCGAGCGCCGGTGGTGGCCGCGCGACGTCGCGCGCTGCAACTGCTGGGTGACAAAGAAGCGGTGTCGGTGCTGTTCGAGGAGGTTGCCCCGCGGTTTGCCGATCGCGATGGCGGCTACACGCGGATCCTGCGATTGGCCAAGCCGCGGCTGGGCGATGCCGGGACGCGAGCCATCCTGGAGTTTGTTGGGAAGCACGATCGCGCGGTCCAGGCGAGTCAGCGGCCGGCCTTCGAGGACGAAGCCGACGAGGAGATGGCTGCAGGACGACATCGCGGATAACGAACTGTCCGCTGCTGACGAATCCGCGGCTGTGGACGATACGACCGTCGACGAAGAGAAGTAGGCTCACCGCTCGGCTCACTCGTGCGAATGATCTCGGCGTTGTTCGCCCCCCCTATGTAAAGCTCGCCCTTGCTCTCGATGGGATTGCCGGAAGGGGGCTATCTTGTCGCATAGCATCTTATGGCGACGTATCTCGGTCGTCCCTATTTGGCTTGATTTCCGGCCGCTGGCGTGGCAAGATGCTGGAGCGCGCGGGGGGACGAAAGCCGTCTTCTGCGACGTCTTGACGCCCTGACCACGCCGATCGTCCGCCTGCGGTAAGGGGATAGCGGCTTGGCTGGTCGCCCGGTACTGGTCGTCCGGTGCTGGGGATCGTTCGCTGCACGGGCCAAGAAGACGGATCGTACGCCACAACATACGGAGGTACCATGCCAGGCGAATGGCGGCCCTCGGGGATGGCTCGTGCTGGATTTGACTTTACGCGGCAGGTACGGCAGGTGTGCGTGGACCTGGTAGAGCGTTTGCCCGAGTTGGCTCACATCGATTTGTCGCGTGTGGCGATCAGTGTTTCGCAGGCACGCAAGGCGGGCGCGTACGGAGTGCATGCGTCCTTAACGCCGATGCGTTTTGCGGGTGGTCGGCCGGTTGAGAAGCGGCGGGGACGCTATTACAAGTCTCAGGTCTTATCGGATCGCCACGGGCGGGAGATGCTCTACATTCTCTCGTTCTATTTGCCGCGGTTCATGGACGTGGAATTCCGCGAGAAGTTGACGACGATCGTGCACGAGTTGTGGCATATCAGCCCCGAGTTCGATGGTGACATTCGTCGGCACGAGGGCCGTTGCTACGCTCACACGGGCTCGAAGCGGAGCTATGATCGAGAGATGGGAAGGCTGGTGGATCGTTGGTTGGCGCAGCAGCCGCCTGCCGGCGTTTTATCACTTCCTGGAGTACAACTTCGATCAGCTGCAGCGTGCTTACGGGCGTGTCTACGGATTGCGTTATGCGCGTCCTCGGATGCTCCCGATCACAGCCGACGAAGCGCACCGTATCGAGCGCGAAAGGGCTCGACCACAGCAGGCGGGCGACGTTCAAGAGATGCCTAGCCGGATACCGCGCGCGTGTGCCGATGTATGTAGGACGGGATCCTATCCCGTCCGTGGCGCACGTAGGATCCCGATCCAATTCGATGGCGGCCACCGGCCGCTTCAGAGTGTTCGTCGATAACATGTGCCCACGGGTTTGGCGAGCTATCTTGACGGTTGGGTGACAGGTCTATAACGTAAGAGTCTGGAAGCCAAACTGCGGGAATGGCGGAATTGGCAGACGCGCTAGGTTGAGGGCCTAGTGACCGTAATAGGTCGTGCAGGTTCAAGTCCTGTTTCCCGCACTCTCTTAACTCCTGCCGAAGCAAGCACTTCTGTTACCGGTCGACGGTCGGCCGTGCGGCACCTGAAACAAGTGGCAAAGTGGTAGTCTACCACTTTAATCCACAGTAAAGGTGTAGCACATGCCCAAGCCATCGCGCATCCCTTCCTATCGGCGTCATCACAGTGGCCAAGCCACCGTCCGGATCAATGGCCGGGATTTCTATCTTGGTGCTCACGGCACCGCCGCCAGTCGTCGCGAGTACGACCGTCTCCTCCATCACTTGCCATCTGCTGGCCAGGACTGACGGCAGCATTCGGGCGACTGGCGGCTGAGCCCGCTTACAGCGCCACAGACGCGTCCGAATGTCTGGCATGACATCCGAGTCGCCGAGGTTTGCTTGCGCTCGTTTTAGATGCTCACGAGCGCTGTTACAGCCGTGTTATTCAGAAAAGAAAGATGGGGGTATCTACCGACTGCTTGCGATACCCGTCCTGTCTCTGGCAAAATGGTGTGTATCGTGGAACTCGCCATGCACATCCGCTGTCGTTGTTGACACGCACAATCACATATTCGGGAGACGCGCCATGTCGCGAATCGCAGTACTGGCGTTAATACTGGCCATCGCACCCCCTGCTTGGTCCGCCGAACCGCCCAAGGACTTCACCAATAGTGTCGGGATGAAGTTCAAACTGATCCCGGCGGGTGAGTTTATGATGGGTTCGCCGAAGATGGGAAAACGGCAGGCTCTCGACAGGCTCCGAGTGCAAAATGGCCCAGGGCCATTTCAATGGGTTCGGATCACGCGGCCGTTTTACCTCGGTGTCTACGAGGTAACTCAGGGTCAATGGGAGGCGGTGCTGGGAACTACTCCATGGAGGGGGAAGCCACACGTAAAAGATGGTCCTGACTATCCGGCTAGTTACGTGAATTTGAGGGATGTGCATGAGTTTTGTAAGAAGTTAAGCGACATGGAAGGTGAGGCGTACCGTCTGCCCAGAGAAGCGGAGTGGGAGCACGCCTGCCTTGCTGGTTCGACAGGGCTTTTTCAAATTGGGTTTGACGGCTACGCTCCGCGACTGGAAGAGTACGCATGGTTCGACAAGAACGCGTCCGGCATCGGTGAAGAGTATGCACACGAAGTGGGTAAGAAGAAGGCGAACGCGTTTGGCTTGTATGATATGCATGGGAACGTGGCGGAATGGTGCAGCGACAAATACGGGGGTTCGTTTCCGAAATTAGCGATAGAGGGCCCGCCCCAACTTGTCACGAGCCCGTGGACCCAAGTGGTCCGTCTTTTTGGGTCCGATCCTGCCTCGTCGAAGTTGGTGATAGAGGACCCGACCGGACCTGCCGGGGGCCGGAACCAAGTGGTCCGAGGCGGCAGCTGGGACGATCCTGCCTCGCGCTGCACGCCAACGTACCGTGGCAGGAACATTCCCGGCCATCGCAGCAGCTTCCTGGGCTTTCGCGTGGCCATAGTCCCGCCTAGCAAGTAGGCCGGCCAAGCAAATCCAGTGAGCGGAGCTGAAGTCGGCAATCGCGTGCTGGCGTGCGGTGGCCGCCTATGCGGCTAGATGCTGACGGATTCGAGCGGTGGACGAAAAATGTATCGCATGCTGACCACTAACCGCGTCAGGGCCAAGCCTGGACTCGCTGGCGAGTTAGCCAACCGTTCAGGCTAACCTGAGGCACAAAACCGACCCACAAGTCGTCGGCAACAAACCGCCCGGTGACTGCAGAACGACAGCCAGCTTGCCACCCGCGTCGCCGCAATTCTGGAAGCGTACGACTTGTCGATCTGCTGCGACTCGGCGGCAGCCATCTGGGCACCGGGAGGGGCTGTACGCAAGGTCGGCGCGGGGGGGCGACAGAGCCGGTTGCTCTGGCGCCTCGGCGACGAGAAGAAGCCGAACGCTTGGGGCTTGTACGACATGCTCGGAAACGTATGGGAATGGTGTCAGGTTTGGTACGACGAAGACTACTACGCGAAATCACCGAAGGATGACCTCACTGGACCTGCAACCGGCTCGGACCGGTTGCTCCGTGGGGGCAGCTGGGTCAAATTGACAGGCGCTGCCGGTCGTCGAGCCGTGGCTTGGGCCCCCGACGGGCCGCAACGACCTCATGGGCTTCCGCGTGGCCCGAGATCCGTCTGCCAGCACAGAAAGCAGCAAGCCAGTGGGCGGAGCCGTGAGCGAGAGCCGGTAGGCGGGGTTAAGGACGGAGCCCCGGATCTGGCGAGCTGCAGCGCAAGGGGCGGCGAGACGTGGCAAGGTTACCGCACATGAATCCAACATAGGTTATGTGGGCCAAGTTCAAGGCTGGACAGGTGCAAACACAACCTCTTGGCGAGAGCCGAAGAGGACTGCAAACGCCGGCAAGACCAACCAATTCGTACAGAATGGTACTTTGAATTGAACCCTATCCCGAATGAGGACCTACGCGCCCCTGGGGGCTATCTCCGTATCACGGGACTTCCAAAAGAGAACTGAATTGACCAGAGGAGGTGGCCAATCGTAGGGGAACGACGTTCGCGTTTAGGTGGGGAATCTTGCCCCGCTGCCAAGGCGTCACCTGCGTACGTGCATCCGCGATCACTCGGCGCCTTCTTGCATCGCAATCATGTCCTCAAATGAGATGACTCCGGTGTTGATCGCGTCCGCCTGCTCCTGGGTCGTCACGTTCACCTCGACGATCATCACATCGGTGTCGTCAGCCCCAACCATGTGCGCCGCCTGGGGATCCTTCAGGTGCATCACCTCGTGCAGCATGTCGGTCAGCTTGGCGTAGTTGCTCAGGTACCCGGACTGGAATCCCTCGCCGTGGCGGTTACGCATCTCGTAGAACGCCCGCAGAGCCGCCTCCCGAATCGTCTCGAGCCTCATGATCTCTTCTTCGAGCCACGCTTGGTAGTCGCGCTGGGTGTGCTCCCAGAACTGATCGCGGATGATCATCTTGTACTTTGTGACCGTGTTGCGGTGGATCCCGATCCGCTTCGCGATCTCCGAATTGTCATAGCCGCAGGCCATCATCTCGGCCACTTTGCGCCGATCAGCCGCCGCCTTGTGAGCCGGGGCCGTACTGCTGATGTTCTGCTTTTTCTTGCCCATTTCACCACTCGCTGAAGCAGTTTCGTGCACTCGCCTTGGGTGCACAATCATGTAACAGCCCCCAGGGACACTGGGGCGTCCCTAAGTGCTTACCAGTGCTATCGTTCCGGCTTGCCTGCCTTGTCGCGTTCCGGTGGGCCGTCTGGGCACTCGCGCAGACCCCGCTGTTCAGTATCTCTGCTGCACAACTGGACGACCAGCTAGGCGTGCTTGAACATGGCCAAAATGCTGGCCTTGGTCCCACCCACATAGATCCGCTTCAGTCGCGCCAAGTCTCGGCAGATCGTGGAGCGGGAGACTCCCAGTTTCTTGGCGATCTTCGACTAATAGCCGTATGTCGAAAGCCCAGTTTCCCAAAGTAGATCGACCACCCTCTTGAGCCGAAGAAGGGCCTGGAACTGTCGGCCCTCGTTGTAGCGACGGCGCCCAGCTGCTCGTTTGGAGAGGACCGTGAAGTCGGGTGAGCTGGGCATGGCCTCAGGGACCTCCGAGCGAAGTGAAATCTGTTGCACACTTAGGCGCACCCTCGTATGCAGAGAATGCCCGTAAGACCGTTGGCTGAGCCACAATAAAATTCAAGAGGCTGGGCCACTTTAATTTTACCCTTTCTGCCGAACTCTGCAGCCAACTGAAGCCGCCAAAACCTGCTCACCGCGTCAGGCGTCTGTATCATGGCCGGCAAGATCACGTCGAGAAAATGTAGAGGATACAAACCGAGTGACGACGACCATGTTCGCCATCGTGGCCGGCGCCGGCAGGTGGCTGAGATGATGACACGCGGCGCGTCGATAGCACACCACAAATTCGGAATGCGGTTGGCGTGGCATGGCTCGAGGGCCTCGGCGTCTTTGTAGGCGAAGACTGGTGGAAGTGGCGTTGTGGCTCATGCCGCGATCTCCAGCTTGAGCTGGATACCCGACGCGTCGCACTCGTCCTGGAACGCCTGTTCGATCCTGTTGATGTCGTCCAGGGCACAGAAGACGGCGTCGTGCAAACTGACACAGCCGGTGCACCCCAGCTCCTTGAGCCGCTTTCCCACGCGGTGGATAACAAGGTCCGATTCGACCCGCTGTAGCTCGCGTAGTAGTGCGGCATGGTCGTCCCGATTGAACCAACGAATGAACTGCTGCACGCCCGCAAAATCATCCCGAAAGACCTGTTCTAACGGGCAAGAGTAATGGCCGCGTTTTCCAAACACGTCGCGTAGCAAGCCGACCTTGACTTCGGCGCGAGACATTCCTGTCAGCGTCATGAGGTGCTCGTACAGGCGTCCACTCGTGGCGAGTCGCTCGTAGAGTTTGTCCCCCTCTGTCGGGCCAAAAGGCGCTCGATCGTAAATGGATAGCGGTGTGGGATCCCCACTTCCTCCAGAATGAGCGACAGCAGAGCATGCTGTCCCCCCCGCCCCAACTTGACGACGCGCAAAGCGTGAAACTGCCAGTTCACTACTGGATGGATGGTCGATGTCCGCGTCCCAGAGGGCCAGCTGCCGAATCAGCACGGCGAGCAGTGCTGGTTGGCTGTTCACGATGTCGATGTGCATCGTTGGTTCCCCGTGAATCCGCAGCGCAGGCCGAATGCGCCGGTGCAGATTCGTGATCGAGTTGTGCACGCGGCCGTAGTCGTCCACTTTGAACCGATACTCCTGCCGAGGAAGGCGGTCGATTAACAACGACTGTATGTCATACGGGTTGGATGCCACCGGAAGGGTGGCGACCGCACTCCTCGCTTGATTGATGTCGATCGTGAGGGAAGTCTGCCACTGTTCCCACTGCTTATGGATGGGAAGTAGATGGCGGCCGCCGTTCTCATCGATCTCATGATGAAGGCGCGCTAATCGCTGGAGCAATTCGGGATTGGTTGGATGAAACGGTCGGAGTCGCTGGTCCCGGTACTTCTCTCCAGGCAGATAGCCGAAGGCATACTGGCCCTCGCGGTAACCGCCAACACGGCAAGTGTCCCCAGACTCTTCGAGCGAGGCACGGATTATGCCGGCATGCCGCCTTCCCATCACATTTTCCAAGTACTTCATTTTCAGCCGCGCACAATCGCGTTCACCGTGGACAAGGCGAACCAGAATCAGGTGCATCAAGTAATAGGCTGACTGCGCGTGAAGTAGTAGACGTTGCGGAAGTGATGTTTCAGGACGAAAAGACTCGGGCACATAGAACACCGGCCCTTTGTGGACGCGGCCATGCCGGGTAGAATGGAGCACTGGATCTTCCTCTAAGGCTCGACGCATTCACTGGGCGGTGAAGTCGAGCCTTTTTTCTATAGCTGCCGGGGTCCCGGTCGCGTACCCCATGATGTCCCGGCTCACCAAGGGTGCGCACGTTGAGCCCGAGCTTGGATACGGAATGCGCGTCCTGGAAGAAGCGAAACCGCAACCGTTGCTCGGTCACGGTCATCGTGTGGGACGCACCACAGAAATGTGGGTAGGATTGGACCTTCGTCGAAGATGACCCCTCGAATATAGCTGCTCCAAGCATTTCGCGGCAAGGGTCGAATGGAGGCAAATTCATGTCACTGGTGTGCCCGTCAGAACCACTCACAGACTACCACCCAACTACCACTTTCGCGTTCGACTACCACTACAAGACGCGAGAAAACACGACTGGTTCGCAAAGGCTTGCAAAAGATCTGGATGAGCGTAGAATGCTGTGAAACCACTTGTTTTTCAGGTGTTTGCGTGATTTGCGGAAGTTGCTTGAGGGCCTAGTGACCGTAATAGGTCGTGCAGGTTCAAGTCCTGTTTCCCGCACTTCGGAAGTGATTGAAGCAAAAGGGCTTAGGGAGACAACTCCTTGAGCCCTTTTTCAATTCCATTGCCCCTCTGTCGGAGAATCGGGGGCAAATCGGGAGCGCGATTGAGCTTGCGTTGGCTTTGTGTTGCTGGCCTTCCCCACCTTACCACCGCCAGTTAAAGGTTGGGTGTGCAGCACACGGAGTCACCCATGGCTTGGCTTGAACTCACCCCATCCGGGCACTTCCACGTACGCTTCCGTCTTCGCAAGCGAACGTTCAAACGGTCGCTTAAGACGAAGGTCGAATCAGACGCGGAAACTCGACGCATCCGTCTGGAAGAAACCATCCGACTCGTCGAGGCGGGTCGGTTGACGATCCCCGAGGATGTCGACGTCCCCACGTATCTTCTCTCCGATGGCCAACTCAGCCAACCACTCGCCGCACCGGATTCGGCCAAACTCGGTGACCTATTCGACGAGTACACCGAGAGCCTTCCCGAATGAGAATAGTCCGGCGTTGTTCCGAAGTGTATTTGTGGGAGGCCGGTGTATAATCGGCAGACACGATATCTGACTGCCGTTGTTCGTCCTCACCAAGCGTGGTCACCCAGCGAAAAAGAGAGGTGTGCGCCATGGTTGCAAGGTTCAGATCTGCGTCGGTTTGGCCGAGCTGCGTGGACTTGTCCGTAGGCAATTTCGCATAGAAGATCGGTAGATTCTCCGAACAGACTCCCTTGCGGTAGCTGGTTGACGTGTTGCTGACGTACGTCCCAGCGCATGAGGTCATTTGCGGTAAGGTGTACGCCTTGTGCGCAGCAGGCAAACGGTGGGTAGTCTGTGAAGGTCTTGTGGCAATGGGAACATCGCCATCGCGCGAGGAGAGCAGTGACTCTACAAACGCGAGACTCGACGAGAACGAGAAAGCGACGGGGACGCTTGCCGTGAAACGCGAACGGGGTCTGGGCACCGACTGCATCCAGGCCACAGTGGCGGCAAATGGTGGTCGCGCAGGTGACGGTCCGATTTCTGACGCGTTCAGAATGGCCGTCGATCAGTAAGATCAACCTCTTCCCATCCAGAGAATTCTTAGGCGTGAAAGATCTCACGGGGCACCCCACATTGCCGCAGGTTAGGGATTAGCGATACGTGATCTTGTGTCCGGAATCTCCGCGCGACCCCACTGAAGAGGGGCGCAGGTTTTGGCTGCCTTGAAATGCGTCATTTTCTTGCACAGTTCCAAGAAAAATGGTACTGTGCATCATCGTGACGCATGTGTGCGGTTACCCAAGGCCATGTCAAGCAGATGATACGAGCCTGTACAGCCCGCACGAGGGGGCATTGCCTCCCTGACAAGGTGACAAAATGCAACCACCCATTACGCTACTGATGAAGTATCTGGATGAGATTGGGGCAGATGCGACTGTCCCGACTCCAGACACCGAAGCCGCGAAGTCACTTCCGGTCTTCTTTGGCCAGACTTACGAAGTCCACCGGGCGTAACCTGTTTGACCGAGAGTACTCGCTTCTGCTTTGTCGGAGCGAAGATCGGCCAACTCCGGCCGAGGTCGAGAAGCATTTGAAGCTGGCGCGGTCGGCCCTCGGTCCAGACGTGGCGTTCGTCTTCCTGACGTTGCCCACTTTTGATCGAAAGCGGCTCATCCAGCGTCGGATTCCATTCGTTGTGCCAGGGAGGCAAACCTACCTTCCAGTCGCCCTGATTGACCTTCGAGAGAACCCGAAAGGGGGCCAGAGACTTCCTGATGAGCCGAAGGAGCAACTGTCGGCCCCGGCACAGGTGGTGCTTCTTTATCACCTTCAGAGGAAGAGGGACTCCGGCGAGTGGCCCTTGAGCAAATGGGTGGATGTTCTGGGATACTCGCGCAGCACACTAACCCGTGTGCATAAAGAGCTATCGACCGCTTCACTTTGCAGGACGGAGGCCAGTGGTCGGCATGTCACGTTGGTGTTCCCACGCCAGCGTCGGGAGTTGTGGGAGTCCGCACTTCCGCAT
Organism: uncultured Planctomycetota bacterium; assembly: GCA_963700515.1. GTDB lineage: Bacteria > Planctomycetota > Planctomycetia > Pirellulales > Pirellulaceae > JAJRVM01. The sequence continues at coordinate 85,288 of CAVOXY010000030.1, forward strand.
CTGGCAAGCCCCGTGCGAACACGTTCGCGGGCGAGGGTACAGGACGAGGGACTCCAGATATTCGAGGCGGGGATGACAGCACTCGCAAGGCTCACGATGATAGGCCCGGATCGTGAGAAGGTGTATGCGATGTCATCCGCTGCATTCGAAGCGGCACGCGAGGATCGCAAGCTCGTTCGGACCGACTATCCGGAAGAGAACACCGTTCAGATTGAACGGTGGAAGTACGCTCCGGGCCTGCTATCCCCTGACAACCAAATGGTTGATCGACTGTCTCTGTATCTGTCGCTGAAAGACGATCACGACGAACGAACACAAGCCGCGCTGACCGAGTTGCTGGAGCAAATGCAATGGTAGACGGTCTGGACCACTTCGTGACGCACTTTGCGGGATTCGAGAGCCATTTCATCCTCATCGGCGGAACGGCGTGCGATCTGTGGATGGGAGACTTCGGGCTTGAGTTTCGGGCCACGAAGGACCTGGACATCGTTCTGCTTGCCGACTCGCTTCCCGCAGCAGTTTCTTCGAGCGGTTCTGGGCATTCATTCGCGAAGGACAGTATGAGAGTCTTGAGCAGAGCGAAACGAGACCATCGTTCTATCGCTTCAAGAATCCCAAGGACTCGCGGCACCCGCTAATGATTGAACTGTTCTCCCGCAATTTCCTGTCGGTTCCCGACGACTACCATTTGACTCCGATACCGGCCGGAGAGGACATTTCCAGCCTCTCCGCAATCTTGCTTGGTGACGACTACTTCGGCTACATCGTCAGTTCTCGTACAGCAATTGACGGTGTGCCAACTGTTCCCGTCCAGTGTTTGATCCCTTTGAAGGCGCGGGCTTATCTCGATCTCGTCGCTCGAAAGGCCGAGGGAGACCAAATCGACAGTCGCCAGATCAACAAGCACCGCAATGATGTCTTTCGGCTCTACCAGACTCTCGCTCCCAATGCTCGTTTCTCGCTTCCAGATCCCGCTTCGTGACGACATGGCGGAATTCCTTGATAGGGTACCGCTAAATTCGCCGGACTGGAGGAACATCCGGGCAGCGGTCAAGGGTCTGCCTGAGCCTGGACAGGTCATAGCCCAGATTCGGGTGAACTTCGGCATAAGGACGTAACGAAGACCCCGTTCCACATGCTGGGTGAATGGAGCCTCAGTCGGCGACGAGACTGAACGGTGCTCAAGAATCGGGGGCAAATCGGGGTGCTGCACTGGCCATGCAAAGCCGATCCGGTGACAGTGCGAATCCAACGTCAATTCGACCGTATCTCAGTCCAGGAAAGGACTTGCGACACAAAGCCAATACGGCGTCTACCCTAGCTCAATGTGCCAATCATAGGTTGAGGGCCTAGTGACCGTAATAGGTCGTGCAGGTTCAAGTCCTGTTACTTCCCAACAGCGACACGATTAAGAGTGGCGCTCTACAGTTGTACGTTGACGCCTATCATTTTGCCCAAGCAAGGCCTGACGAAGTCAATGCGGTTCGCCGTGATGAGTGGCGATCTGTAGCTGACGAACTCGCGGCTCAGTTCGCCCATCGACTTACCTATTGGGAGGGCGCAGCCCATGAACGTGATTGCCAAATGGTTCACGATCTCGCTGCCCCTAGCCCGCGTCAACAGAGTCCCGTCCTTGAGCCGCCAAACGGTGAGTTGTTGAAGGCGAGGTGCCTCAGTTTGTCCTGATTGGGCGAATAGTGCGGTCTGCGACATCGTCTGAGACTCCGCCATTGCGGTCTACCATAACTCATGTCAAACGCACGACTTGGAGTTCGGCACAATATTTTGACCGCACGGCATAGGCCCACACGTACAATTCCGCTAAGAAGATACTGACTGTATCGAGACGCCCGGAATACTGAAAGAAACGGTGGGCCAGCACCGTTTGCCGTCGAAGATCGGCAAAAAGCTGTCAGGACTCTTTTTCTCTACCGACGATCACAGTGCACCGCTTCCGTTTGGTCTCACGGGAGATAAAGCCGTCCCGTGCCTCGCAGATTGTCGAGATCGAAGAAAATTTCCAGCAATCGCTCGACCACCGTTTCGGCGTAGCGAGACTCGCGGGCAATACGATCTTGGTCGGCAAGCGTCAAAACGGGTAAACACCGTTCGTCGTTGTGGCGCCGGATCGTTGTTTCCAATGATTCCGGGCCCTCGGCGTTTCGATTGCCAGTGATCAACAAGACGTCATTTTTCTGGCAGGCCCACCAGAGTTGGGCGTCCGTGGCGTCCTCCGCCAAGCCTAAATCCGCAAATGTTTGAAGTTCGCACCGGGCCCCGCGCCAGAACTCATCCCAGGGCGCCGACTCGCAAAGCTGAACCAGAGTTCGTACTTGGCCGACGACGTCATTGTCCGCCATGATCCTGCGCATGGCCGATCGCCTCCTGCTGCTGGCGAGCCTTTAATTGCTGGAACTTCTCATGCGCCTGCTGCAATCGCTGTGCAACCGCGGGGGGATTGCCTCTGCGAATCCGCTGCATGATCTTTTCGTACTCGGCTTGCACCTCTGCGCGATGTTCCTCAATATAGTCGATGGCCGCCTGCACTTGCCGAGACGACAAGCCGAGCATGGCAGCGATCCACTCACGCGAGCGTTTCTTCTCGAGGTATTCGAGGACTGCGTAGACTGTGACTCGTGATCCTTCGATCTTGGGACCATCGCCGCGGTCAACGATCCGGTAGGTTCTCATAGCTGGCCGACGCTTTCTCGTTTTGAATATCTCGAAAATGCCACGATTCATTATACAGGGAAAGGAGAGGGCCAGCGACCTTCGCGATTGGGAACAGAGGGGAACAAAGGTCAGGACTCATTGATGAGGTTTTTGCCCAGCGCGCGGACCGCGATCGCCCACGCGCAGGGACACGCAGCGAAACATAGGGAAGAAAAGCACTGTCATGGCATTGTGAAGGGGAAGGGGTCATGACTCCTTTGTGAGCCTGCCAGCGTAGTGACGTTCGGGTCTCGAGACGTTGGCGGTGGGCTCGGTGTTGCGATGGGGAAACGGTGCGTGGCACATTTTTGGTGTTCAGCCCCAGCTGCTCCTGCCCGTTGTCCAGGTCGCGGAGCTTGCGGGGGAAGTAGGCTGCCAAGGCAAGAAAATCGTCGTCAGCGGTGACCAGCAGTCGCCCCTCTTTGCGTGTGAACTCCAGGTCGGCGTCATCGGATGCGGAGAGAAGCCCAACCTCGGCGGGCATCGTGACATCGCAACCACGAGTTCTAAGTCCGCGTGCGACGGCTCCGGGCATGCTCTCATCAAGATGAAACTCGATTACCATCGGCGCAGCAGGGGTGTTCACTTCTTCCGCTTGAATTAAATGACAGGCGCATCTGGCCGCTTCCTGAGTGAAAATCGGTACGGGTGGGGTTTAGGCATCCCCCGATGGTGACTTCGTTAGCCGGTTCATGTTGGACGTGGCGTGACCATCATGTTGGCGCACGGCTCGGTAATTGGCGCGTCGTTGTGTGCGACCGATAATGCCGGGCAGTTAGCCGATCCATTCCAGTTACATGACCTACGACAAGGAGATAATTCCATGCGACGCTTCGTGACAACTTCCATGTTCATTCCGGTCGTCTTGCTGGCATGTGGTGTTTGCTTTGCACAGGACAAGAATCCGGATGCTGCCGGTGCCAAGACTGAGTCACCGGATATGTGGGAGGCGTACAAGAAGATGTGGGAGGGGAAGTGGGAAACCACAATTACCATGCCCATGGACGTGCCGGGTACTGCGATCAAAAAGGGAGATAGATTCACGGGTACAATGACGGATGAAGTGATTGTGAATGGCAATGGCCTACTTGTCACTCGCATTTTTCGGAACCCGAATGGCGAAGTCGTAGTGGAACAGAAGGGCCTTGCTAGTTGGTGTCCAAAGCAGAAAGCTATCCTCCTGCACGAAGTTAGTACGATTGCGGGTCGTACTGAAGGGGTCATCAAGATGGTGGACGGACAAGAACAACATGCTTCAACTGAGATAGATGCGCAGGGACAGGAAACAGCCGGTTGCACTGTGACGACTTCCATCAACGAGAATGCCAACCAGATCAAGGTGACCGAAGGACCTTACAAGGGCTTCGAGATGACCTGGAAGCGGAAGAAGGGCTAAACTTCCACTACTCAGGCCGTCGCTGTAATGTTGTCCGTCTTCGTGATGGAGTGGTGAACATTGCTGACCGCATGCCTCAACGTGCCTAAAGATCAGCCATCACTGCCCTACCGCATCGTCTACTCGCTCCAAATCGGCCTGCCATCAGGGCCCGGTGGCGAACTGCGTGAGCTGATCGTCCCGCTCAAGCCCGATGGGAGCGGGGTGAACATCGAGCCGGTGCAGCCGAAAGAGCGAGCCATCGATCTGCGCGAGGGCGACCACTTTATGTTCCAAGGAGAGCGGGAGAGTGTGGTCGGCATCAGAGCCTACCGCGACCATTTCACCGACGCGGAGCCTCATCCGAAGGACTCTCTCAGCTTAGGAAGAGCTTGCCTGACACTTCCGTCCGTGGCGACACGATACCTTCAGTGAATGGGCGACCAATCGGACGTTCAAATGGCATGCATGGAATCCGGTCGAATTCGTCCAGTGTTGAGTTTCGCCCGTCGTCGCAGTTGTTGACGGGGAAGAACGGGGAGTGACGAAGAAGGCAAGCGACCTCGACCGGAGGTGACACACTTTAAGACTGGCGTCGGAACCGAACCGACCAATAGACCTTGCCGGGTTCTCTCCACTGGATTTGAAATCCGAGGGCGGCACCAGCCACCGCAGCCAGTCAGTCCTTCGCAGCCGAGTCTTGGCCGCCCTGGCAGCAGCCCGGTGGATGAACGAGTTTGCAGGCCGCGACACCCAAAGCGGCACCGATGATCGGAGCGGTAAGGTACACCCACAAAGCCGTGAGGTGACCAGACACAACTGCTGGGGCCAGCGAGCGAGCGGGATTCATCGAGGCACCGCAAATCGGACCAGCGAACAGGGCCTCCAAGCCGATCACGCCGCCGACCGCAATTCCCGCCATCAGTCCTTTCTCTTTGGCTCCGCTGGACACGGCCAAGATCACGAACATCAATATGCCCGTCAGAATGACCTCCAGCACGAAGGACTGCCAAGCTGCACCGGATGGGATTGTGGCACCGAGGTGTTCGTGCATGAGGAACACGGCCCGCAGCACCCCGCTCGCCGCTAATGCCCCCGCCAACTGACTCAGGATGTAGGGGAGAACCGACTTCCCAGGAAACCGCTTGGCCATCCAGAAGCCGAACGTCACGGCCGGATTGAGATGAGCCCCCGACACATCACCAATGGCGTAGATCATGGACATGACCACCAAGCCGAACGTCAGAGATATGCCCACATGCGTGACCTGGCCGCCAGAGACATCGTTGATGACGATGGCCCCCGTTCCCGCAAAGACGAGGCAGAATGTGCCGATGACCTCTGCGGCCGACCTCTTGGCGGTGTCACTCATTTGAGCGAACATGGAGCGAGTCTCCCGTTGCGTGTGGTGGGACGGATGCCGACCAGCATCCGTTTCGCGTCTTCCAGTTGCCCAGCCGAAATTGCACTGGTGATTGCTGCCAGCTCGGCTTCGAGACGCTTTGTTGTTTCGCTCATGATCGATGCCAATATGCAATGGACCGGCATTTGGATGTCGGGACTCGTCCAGCCCATCTGTGGCGAGGCAAGTCTCTCGTATCCATCAATTCACACTTTGATAGTAGGCACGCCGGAAATCAAGTTGCCACGGACACCTGTCGCTCTCGACGTGGACCACCTGCTAATTCACAGCGAAGAAGGTACGGGCTGTGCCGGAAAACAATGACGGATTATGTACTCCTTGAATCCCTGGGCGGTTCGCCATGTGATGGCATGTCGCAGTTGTCCAGTTCTCCTTTGACGGCGGTCTTCCTGTCGCAGTAGACAGCGAACCATGCAGACGCCACCCCGACCATCCCGAATACCATACCAACAACTGCTCCGCTTTCTTCTCCCAGGTGGCCACCCAAGGATAGTCCCAGCGTCCCGAAGACAAGCATCAGCACACCAAGCCAGCCGAACCACCCCAAGAGGCCGCCGATTACCGCCCCGCCAACCGCTGATGAGCATGCATCTGCATCGCACCCTGGACCAGTTACCGCACCGAGTACGCCGAACACGCTCACCCACACAACAACCCTGCCGATCAGTTTCTTGGTAAATCCGTAGCCGATAATCGCACCGATGACCGTGCCACACGCCGCACCACTCCATGCCCGTTGGGTCAACGACCCCACGAAAGCAAACAAGGCCGCCCAGAAAACCGCTCCGCACAGAATGAAGAACGTCCGGGCTATCGGACTGAACGTAGTTCTCTTGGTCATAATCGGGTCGATGGTTTCATCACGATGCGGACGCTGTCAGACAGCCATTCTCGCCTCACACACTACCGCCTTTTCCATGAGCATACCAGAGGCGTCGTCAATTGTGCCTTGCCCACGCAGGCCAACGACGACACCATCACGCCGGTTGCTCCAGCCGGGTTGGAAGATGTCACCCATCGCAGGTCTCGAACACTTCTCGAACACTTCGGCTCCAATGTGAACCAACGGGGCAGAATCCGTGTCCTGATCGGGTTAGACTATGGCCTTGCCGACAGCTGCCAACCGCCAACGCGAACGCTGTCCTGCCAGTTAGGATACGCCGCACTACGATTGGCTCAGCCGATTTTCAGCATGGATGAATTGACCGATGCTCCTGACAATCACAACCACCCACCAGCCTGCGACCGACCTGGGGTACTTGCTGCACAAGCACCCGGATCGATTTCAGAGTTTCGATCTCAGCTTCGGAAAGGCCCACGTCTTCTATCCCGAAACCGGAGCGGATCGCTGTACTGCCTGCCTGCTGCTGGATGTGGACCCCGTGGGAATGGTGCGTGGCAAGAATCGCAACCAGAACTTTCTGCTCGGACAATACGTCAATGACCGCCCCTACGTCGCTTCGTCCTTCATGAGCGTGGCGATCTCGCAGGTGTTCGGCAGTGCCATGGCTGGACGATGTAAGGACCGACCGGAGTTGGTAGCACGCCCATTCCGCTGACTGCTCGGATCGATGTCCTGCCGGTGCGAGGTGGCGACGACTTTCTGCACAGCATGTTCGAACCGCTGGGTTACACCGTCGAGGCCACACGTCATCCGCTCGATGAGCAGTTCCCCGAATGGGGCGAGAGTCCCTATTTCTCGGTGACGATCGGTGGAAACAAGACGATTTCGGAATTGCTGACGCACCTGTACGTCCTCATCCCGGTCTTCGACAACGACAAACACTACTTCGTGGGCGACGATGAACTGGAAAAACTGCTTGCCAAAGGGATCGGTTGGCTGGCATCTCATCCTGAAAAGGAGCAGATCACGCGTCGATACCTGAGGCATCAGACCAGTTTGTTTCGGCAAGCCCTTGCTCGGTTGGTCGAGGAAGAGGTTGACGAGCGGGTGGAGGAGGATCACACAACCGGAGCCAAGGAGGTATCACTGGAGACGCCCCTGAGCCTTAACGAGGCACGGAATGGAAGCGGTATTGGCCGCACTGCGGGACAGCGGTGCCCGCAAAGTCCTCGACCTCGGCTGTGGCGAAGGGAAGCTGCTGCGTGAGCTCCTGAAAGACAAACAGTTCGACCAGATCGTCGGCCTGGACGTTTCGATTCGTTCGCTGGAGATGGCTAACAAGCGGCTCAAGCTGGATCGGTTACCTGATCGACAGGCCGAGCGATTGAAACTGATCCACGGGTCACTGATCTATCGGGACAGGCGACTGGAGGGCTTTGATGCGGCAGCTGTGGTGGAGGTGATCGAACATCTCGACCCACCTCGGCTCTCCGCACTGGAGCGAGTGTTGTTCGAGTTCGCCCGGCCCAAGGTGGTCGTACTGACGACGCCAAACCGGGAATACAACGTGATGTGGGAGACGCTTCCCGCTGGCCAATTTCGTCACTCCGATCATCGTTTCGAGTGGAGTCGGCAGGAGTTTCAGGAGTGGGCCAATCGAGTGGCTGAGCAACACGGCTACTCGGTTCGCTTTCTTCCTGTGGGACCGGAAGATGAACAGGTCGGCCCTCCGACACAGATGGGAGTGTTTCAGCGTGACTGACCGAGCCCACTACCACCCCAATCTGATCTTCGCAGTCGGCACGCAGGTCGTGACGCTGCGGGATGTCGTTGGCCCGAACGGTCGCACGTTGCATCCCCGTGGCTCGGTCGGCGTGGTGGTCGCCGCCCCACGAGACACGCAACACTCCTACCGTGTTCGATTTCCCGATGGCGTCGAGGAACCGTTTCAGCCAAGCGAGTTGACGCTGCTTGCCAAGTTCAAAGAGGGCGAAATCGGCGATAGTGACTATCACCGCTGGTGGCAACAACCTGTTCGAGCGAGTGATTTACCGCTGCGTCATCGGTTCGCAGGCGTACGGGCTGGCCGATAGTGAGTCGGACATCGACCGTCGTGGTATTCTATCTGCCGCCTGCCGAACTGCACTGGTCGCTCTACGGCGTCCCCGAACAACTCGAATGCGAAGAGACGCAAGAGGCATACTGGGAAATCCAGAAGTTCTTGATACTGGCTCTGAAGGCGAATCCGAACGTGCTGGAGTGTCTCTACACGCCGCTGGTGGAGAAGGCCACGCCGCTGGCCGAGGAACTGCTCGCCATGCGGTCGCTCTTCCTCTCCCGGCTCGTGTACCAGACCTACAACGGCTACGTCATGTCGCAGTTCAAGAAGATGCAGGCCGACATCCGCAACCAGGGCCAGGTGAAGTGGAAGCACGTCATGCACCTGATCCGACTGTTGATCTCGGGCATCAGCGTGCTGCGTGACGGCTTTGTTCCCGTCGAGGTGGGCGAGCATCGGGAGCAACTGCTGGCGATCAAGCGAGGTGAGGTGCCGTGGGAAGAGACCGAGCGGTGGCGACTCAGCCTGCACGCGGAATTCGACAAGGCACTGGAGCAGACCAAGCTGCCGGAACGCCCGACTACGAGCAGGCCAACGAGTTTCTCATCAAGGCTCGCCGTGCGGCATTGTCGGAGGAACTGCCATGATCAACGATCCCCGACTGCACAAACAGGTCGCGGAGCATCCGTACCCCTTGCTGTTCGCCACGATCAGCGGTGCTCACCTGTACGGCTTTCCGTCGCCCGACTCGGATTACGACCTGCGAGGCGTGCATCTGCTGCCGCTGGAAGAAATCGTCGGACTGAAAACCAGCCACGAGACCGTCGAGAAGTCAGGCATTCACGACGGCCTCGAAATCGATCTCGTCACGCACGACGCCAAGAAGTTCTTCGGGCTGATGCTGAAGAAGAACGGTTACGTCCTGGAGCAAGTGCTTTCACCGCTGGTCGTCCACACGACGCCAGAACATGAAGAACTGAAAGCCATCGCCGACCGATTGCCTCACGAAGCACCATGCTCACCATTACCTCGGCTTTGCCGCCACGCAGTGGAAGCTGTTCGAAAAGGAAAACCCGCCTAGGGTCAAGCCGCTGCTCTACGTCTACCGCGTGTTGCTGACCGGCATCCACCTGATGCGAACCGGCGAGGTCGAGGCGAACCTCGTCCAACTGAACGAGTCTTTCAAGCTGCCATACATCCATGACTTGATCGAGCGAAAGACTCACCGGCACTGAGAAAGGCACGTTGGAGCAGTCTGACCTGGAATTCCACGAACGGGAGTACGAGAGATTGAAGATGGAACTGGAGCAGGCATTCGTGAGTAGCAGGCTGCCCGAGCAACCTCGTGGGGCCGAAGCACTCAACGACCTGCTTGTACGAGTACGGATGCGACCGCAGTAAGGCGGTTAGAGGTAAAGATGGAAATCACGATTCCCAAACTGTCGCTCGTCGTTCTCATCGGCCCCAGCGGGTCGGGCAAGAGCACGTTTGCACGCAAGCATTTCCTGCCAACGGAAGTGCTGTCGTCCGACTTCTGCCGAGGGTTGGTCAGCGACGACGAGAACGACCAGACGGCGACCAATGACGCCTTCGAAGTGCTGCACTATGTGGCCGCAAAGCGTCTGGCCCGTGGCCGGCTGACGGTTGTCGATGCGACCAACGTGCAGCCCGAGGCCCGCAAGCCGTTGGTGCAGCTTGCTCGCGACTACCACTGCCTGCCGGTGGCCATCGTGCTGAATGTCTCGGAAACCGTCTGCCAGCAGCGGAATCGGGAGCGAGACGACCGCTACTTTGGCCCGCATGTCGTCCGGCAGCAGCGATCCCAGCTCCGACGTTCTCTCAAGACTCTCAAGCGGGAGGGCTTTCGACACGTCTTCGTGATGGAATCGGTCGAGGAGATCGAAGCGGCGACCATCGAGCGAGTTCCGCTGTGGAACGACAAGCGTGACGAGCACGGGCCGTTCGACATCATTGGCGACGTTCACGGCTGCTGCGATGAGCTGGAAGAGTTGCTGGACAAGCTGGGCTACCAGACGATCACTACCGACGAACACGATTCGCTGTGGACGCAATGTAGTCTATTCCCACCCCGAGGGCCGCAAGGCCGTCTTTCTCGGCGACCTGGTGGACCGTGGCCCTCGCATTCTGGATGTCGTGCGGATTGTTCGCAACATGGTGCAGCAGGGAACTGGCTTCTGCGTTCCCGGCAACCATGACATGAAGCTGCTGCGAAAGCTGCGGGGCAAGAACGTGCAGATCACGCACGGACTGGCCCAGTCGCTCGGCGAGATCGAGTCTTTGCCGAGACGTGCGTGAAGCATTCTGCAAGGAGCTGTCTGAGTTCCTCGACGGCCTGGTCAGCCACTACGTGCTCGATCGAGGCAAGCTCGTCGTCGCCCATGCCGGCATGAAGGAGGAGATGCAGGGACGTGGCTCGGGCAAGGTGCGTGAATTCGCTCTCTACGGCGAAACGACCGGCGAGACGGACGAGTTCGGCCTGCCGGTGCGCTACAACTGGGCGGCGGAGTACCGAGGCTCAGCGATGGTCGTCTACGGCCACACGCCGGTGCCGGAACCGGAGTGGCTCAACCGCACGATCAACATCGACACCGGCTGCGTCTTCGGCGGCAAGCTGACGGCACTGCGGTACCCGGAGAAGGAGTTTGTCTCCGTACCGGCCAAGCAGACCTACTGCGAACCGGCTCGACCATTTCTGGCCGATGACCAGCAAATGCCGTCGCTGTCTGCCCAACAGTTGCACGACGACATCCTCGACGCCGAGGACGTGCTCGGCAAGCGGATCATCTCGACTCGGCTGCAACGCAACGTCACGATTCGAGAGGAGAATGCCACCGCTGCGCTGGAGGTGATGAGCCGCTTTGCCGCCAATCCCAAGTGGCTGATCTACCTGCCGCCCACGATGTCGCCTTGCGAAACATCCAATGAGCCAGGATTGCTGGAGCATCCGGCCGAGGCGTTCGCTTACTTCCGCAGCCAAGGCGTGCCGCAGGTCGTGTGCGAGGAGAAGCACATGGGCTCGAGAGCCGTGGTGGTCGTTTGTCGTGACGAAGACGCAGCCCGACAACGGTTTGGGATTGCTGAAGGCGAAACCGGCATCGTCTACACCCGCACCGGCAGACGGTTCTTCAACGACCTCGATCTGGAAGCTCAGTTTCTCGACCGGCTGCGAGCGGCAATGACCGCCTCCGGGTTCTGGGACGAGTTCAACACAGCGTGGGCTTGTCTCGACTGCGAACTGATGCCCTGGTCGGCCAAGGCCCAGGAGCTACTTCGCTCGCAGTATGCCGCGGTCGGTGCGGCTGGGAAGGCGTCTTTACCGGAAGTGGTTTCTGCTCTCGAACGAGCATCACAACGTTTGAGCGACGACAACAAGCAACAGGTCAACGGAATCCTGGCACGCTTTCGAGAGCGGCGAGATACCATCGAGCAGTTCGTCGCTGCCTATCGGCAATACTGCTGGCCGGTCGATTCGCTGAGCGATCTGAAACTGGCTCCCTTTCACCTGTTGGCCACCGAAGGCAAAGTCCACATCGACCAGAACCACGTCTGGCACATGGAGACGCTCGCCAAAGTCTGCCGTGAGGACACTGACTTGCTTCTGGCAACGGAGTTCCAAGTCATCGATGTGACCGATCCCCAGAGCGGCGAGGGCGGGATCAAATGGTGGATGGACCTGACGGGACGTGGCGGCGAAGGCATGGTCGTGAAACCGGCTCACTGGGTGTTGCGGGGGAAGAAAGGGCTTGTGCAGCCTGCCGTCAAATGCCGTGGAAAGGAGTACCTGCGGATCATCTACGGCCCGGACTACGACTCCGAGGCGAACCTGTCTCGACTGCGAAACCGTAGTCTGGGCCGGAAGCGATCACTGGCCCTCCGAGAGTTTGCACTCGGCATCGAAGCGTTGGAACGATTCGTCCGCAAGGAGCCACTGCGACGAGTCCACGAATGCGTCTTCGGCGTCCTGGCCCTGGAAAGCGAACCGGTCGATCCGAGGCTCTAGTTGCACGACTTCCACGACACGT
>CAVOXY010000031.1:0-52642 GCA_963700515.1 uncultured Planctomycetota bacterium
AGGCACTATCAAACGGCCCATGGGCGCAAGGCCAAGAAGCTACTGAACGGCAGGCGGAGCGTGGCGGGTGGCGGCAGCGCAGATGGCCTCACGTGTGCGGCGACAGAGGCGGACGCGTCTCCACCAGCACCCCCTGGTATCGAACCAACAGCTTGCGATGAGGTGACGTTGATGCTCAGTGGCTTCGCGCTGGACGAAGTCACCTTGGCAAACTCTGCCTTGCTTCCCTATCTGGCGATGGTGGCCAGCCTACTGGAACGGCGCACGATCCGCGTCAGCGAACTGCTCTGGGCGCTGTGCCGCAGTATGAGGACAACGCAGCTTCGACAGGCTGCCGCAGCGCGAGTATGTTCTCCGTTTTCTGAATCAACATCCGCCCTGAAGACCTTCCAGGCGCCCGTGATGAGCGAAACGGTGGAACGCAGCAGCCTGGATCTCCGCTACGAAAGTTGTCGCTTGCGCAACAGCGCCGCCGAGGCGCGCTTGCTGGCCTCGATCGCCGAGCGTGGGATCGAAGAGCCGCTGGGCGGCGTCAGTACGCGCAGGGTTGTCTGCTCTTGGATGGCTTCCGCCGTCATCGGTGTGCCGTGAAGCTGGGCATCGAGTGCGTACCATATGTCTCGTGGGGTGAAGACCCTGTGCAAGGCATCGCCAGCTTGCTGAGCGCCGCAGCGCTCTCTCACAATCCTCGAACAGGCACAGTTCGTGGACGAGCTGATGAGTACACACACCATGACGCTGGCCGACGTGGCCGAGCTGCTCTGCGCAGCAAGGCCTGGGTCAGCACACGTCGCAATCTACTCACAGAGATGACTCCCGCGATCCGGCAGATGCTGTTCCGCGGTGCGCTGCCGGTCTATTCATACATGGTCACCTTGCGGCCGTTCATGCGCATGAACGACGTCACGCCCCAAGAGATCGAGAAGTTCATGCAGGCCGTCGCCGGGGCCAAACTCAGCATCCGCGAGATCGAACTCCTGGCCCATGGCTACTTCCGTGGCACCTCGTCCCTGCGCCAGGCCATCGACCAGGGCCACTGGCGGTGGACCCTCGATCAACTGCAGGCGGCCGGGGAGAAGTGCGAGGGGTTGAGTCCGCTGGAACGCAGCCTGCTGCGTGATCTCGAGCGATTACTGCGGGCGATGCAAAGCGTGCTGACGCATTGTGACAGTCCGCGTCTGGAAACACGGGGCTTCCATGCCCAAGCCAATCTGTTACTTGCCAACCTGCTCAGTCGGCAAGATTCGTTCTTCAAAAAGATGGAGGAGTTCTATGATCGGACCGGACATGCGCACTGCCATTTACCAGCTGCATCAAGCGGGGATGTCGAAACTCTCGCGGGAGATCAGTCGCCGCTTGCAGGTGAGCCGCAATGCCGTGCGAAAGATCGTCAAGCAACAGGGGAAATTCTGCGCGGACAGCGGAGCGACAAGCGGCAGATTGACGCGGCGTTGCTGGAGCGTCTCTATCGCGAGTGTGAAGGCTGGATGCAGCGGATCCACGAGAAGCTGCTCGAAGAGGAGAACATTCAAGTCGGTGACCGACCTTGACGCGGATGTTGCGTGAGCTGGGCTTGAGTCTAGTCCGGCGTCACGTTGTGATCGCGTTCCCGACCAGCCCGGCGCCGAGATGCAGCATGACACCACGGTCTACCGGCTGAAACTGGGCCAGCAGTGGGGCCAGGCTGATCGCCAGCTGTATTCCTCTACTTGCGTTATTCGAAGCGGCGGTACTTAAATTCTTGATCGCGTCTTCAACCGCTTCATGATGAAGTGCTTCCTGCACGAGGCACTGATGCACTGGGGCTATGCAGCCGACACATGCATCATCGACAACACCAACCTGGCGCGGTTGTGCGGCGCAGGAAGCAGTGCGGTGATAGTTCCCGGAGACCGTGGAGTTCGCCCGCGAGTCGCAGCTTTCAGTTCGTCTGCCACGGGATCGGGCATGCGAATCGAAAGGCGGCAAACGAACGCAGCTTCTGGAGCGTGGAAACGAACTTCCTGCGTGGTCGCACGTTCGCCAGCTTGGAAGATCTCAATGTAGCGCGGCAATGGGCAACCGTGCGGATGGAGCATCGCGTGCAGACCAAGGCACGGATCATTCCCGCCCAGTTGTTCGAGCATGAGCGGCTCTACCTCCAGGCGCTGCCTCCGCATCTTCCGGCACCCTATCAGATGCACCAGCGCGTCACCGACCAGTACGGCTACGTGGCCTTCGCGGCCAACTACTACTGGGTTCCAGGCACGCGGCGCGATGACGTGAAGGTGCTCCAGTACGCGGACCGCGTGAAAATCTATCGACACTACGACTGTCTGGCCGAATATCCATTGCCGCCCGAGGGGACGCGCTGTCAGCATTACAGTCCGCCAGGCCAACCTCAACCTCGGTATCAGCCTCGCAACCGCCATCGCCATGCCAAGTTGGAAGAGCAGCGCCTGCGGGCGCTTGGCAGCGACGTGTCGGCCTATCTCGACTTCGCCCTCGCAGCTCCCGGCAGACAACGGCACCGCTTCACGCGTGAGCTGTTCGCGCTCTCACGCAAGCTGACCGATGAGGTGTTTCGCCACACGGTTCGTCGCGCTTACCGCTATCGCATCCTGGATTTGGCCACGCTCCGCCGCATCGCCTGGCTCTGCTTGAGCCAGGAAGATGACGCGCTGCCGGAGGTGGAGGTGGATGATGACTTCCGCCAGCGACCTGCCTACCAGGAAGGCTATCTGACCGACCCACCGGACCTCTCGCAATATGATCAGCTGCGCAAGAGGAAGAACAGGAGGACGCCGATGACGAACCCCGCTGATGTATCCAGCCAGACCGTCGATGAGGAACGGAAAGGCATGTTGAAATACCTTCGTCTGGGACGGTTATTGGCGCACTGGGATGAAACCCTGGAGCAAGCTCGCAAGGGTCGTTTCTCTTCCGAGCGGCTCCTCAAATACGTCGTGGAGCAGGAATATCGCACCAAGCGTGAGAACTGCGCGGCTGCTGCGGCGACAACGAGCCAACATCCCCGAGATGCTGGAGATGGAAACGTTCCCCTTCGACAAACAACCGAAACTCGATCGTCGGCGCGTCATGTCGCTCTATGACAACTTCGACTATATGACCAAGCAGCGAGGCGTGATCTGGCTGGGGCCCACCGGCTGCGGCAAGACGGGGCTGGCCACCTCCTTCCTGCTGCAAGCGATCGATCGCGGGTATCGCGGCTACTTCGTCACCTTCCCCGAGTTGATCCAGGAACTGTTTCAATCGTTGGCCGATCGCAGCGACCGCAAAGTGCTGCGGCGTTATCTGTCGTACGATTGCCTCGTGATTGACGAAGTTGGGTACGTGGAGGTCGAACCGGCACAGGTCGGCCAGTTCTTCACGCTGATGCATAAGCGGCACCGGCGGAAGACCACGATCATCACTTCCAACCTGGGCTTCGGCGAGTGGGGATCGTTCCTGAAGAATCCTCAGTTGACGGCCGCCTTGGCCGATCGCCTCACCTCGAACAGTCACGTCATCAATATGAAAGACTGCGTGAGTTTACGAGGGCAAATAGACGCGTGAGCGTCACCACCGCCCGCGTAACGTGGAATAACTTGTCATGTCCCACGACGACTTCCAGCGGAAAGCCGACCGCGTGCGTGCGATTCCGTTGGAGGTCGTCTTGACTTCCTGGGCCGCGGTGCGTGATCGCTCAGACAAGTCTCGCTGGCATACTTCGCGTGGTCCTCTGTCGGTCACGGGAGCCAAATTCTACAACTGGCACACTTGCCAAGGTGGTGGCGGGGCCATCGACTTGGTGATGCACCTGAGTGGCTGGAACGCCAGGCAGGCGATCCGCTGGCTTGACGGTCAATTGGACAGTTGTGATACGGAGCCTATTGCGTCCAGCACCCACTGCTCATTGAGCTCCGCAGCGTCTCGCTCGCGCCGGGCAACACGGGCGGACAAAAATCGCAGCACACCACTCTGCTTGCCGACACCGAGCCTCACGAATCTCTCACGCCTGCGCCACTATCTCACCCAAAAGCGTGCGATCTCGGCGACGATCGTTGACTCCTTGATCGATGAGGGCAGGTTGTATGCGGACCAGCGCGGCAACGTGGTCTTCCTCATGGTCGCGGGAAAACCAAACCGCCCGATTGGCGCCGAACTGCGCGGCACGGGTGAGCGTATCTGGCGCGGTCTGGCACCCGGAAGCTGCAAAGACACCGGCTACTTCTGGGTGGGCCAGCAGCAAGTTCAGCACATCGTCCTCTGCGAATCCGCGATTGACGCCATGAGTTGCTTCCAACTTCACACGCAGCTTCCTACTCCACTGATACCCGGGAAGTGCATCTGCATCTCGACTGCCGGAGTGCGTTCGGATGCGCCGTGGCTGCGGCCGCTGCTGGCCCGCGGCTATCACCTCCACTGCGGCTTCGACTCGGACGAGCCGGGTGAACGCGCCAGCCGCCAGTTGATCGCCCGCCACCCGTCTATCCAACGTCTGCGGCCTCCTGCCCACGACTGGAACGACGCACTCACCGCTCGTCGCAGCTAAAACACCCGCGACACCGCAAACCCACCCCTCCACTTCCGCTCTCGCTTCACTAACAGCTGCGCAGCGCGTGGCTACTTGGAAAGAAGCAAGCACGGGTCAGTTTATCGAAGCGACATAGTCGTGGTCCTTCAGAACCGATCGTCTTTCCCAGGATCCAATGGTTGTAAAACTCTTGTATGGTCCCGTCTTTGCGGCGCAAAGCAACCCAATGTTCCAAGAAGTCCTTCATCTCGGGATCTTCGACACAGATGGCATACATCAGCGGCAGCTTCACGCGGAGATCACTTGGTACAACAACCTCAAACTCCGGGTGCGTCAGCGTGAAAGCGGATCCGCTCTCGGCACTGATGAGCAGCGCGTCCATGTGCTTCCAGGAATCAGCAAAGAATCTCTGATTGGAAGGTAGCTCAACCAAATCCGCATTTGGCAGGGTCTTTTCAAGCCGTTCGACGAACCCTCGGCTCAAATCAACAAATCCGATTCTCAAATCCTCTTGCTTCTTCAAGCCATCGAGTGATCGAAAGCTACGCACCCGATAATCAGGTACAACCAACGCCAACGTAACATCGAGATAGGGTGAAGTGTGATAGAGATTCTCTGAGCGTTCCAAGGTTCCCACCAAACCAGACATGACAACATCGAACTCGTCGTGAGTCAATTGCGCTTCCAGTGTCTTGCGATCAAAACGCACGAATTCAATGGTCACTCCGAGATCACTGGCCAGGGCGTGTGCCATGTTTATGTCGAACCCCACCAGTGCATTCTCGATGTTGAAGTAGGCAAAGGGGATCTTGTCTTCGTTGTATCCCACACGTATGACGCCACGACGTCGAATTCTGGCAAGTAGAGATTCGCCAGGCTGCAAAGGGTCAGGATTGGGAACCGCTTCTTCAATCATTACGAACGGATGGGGGTCTTCCAGCAGTTGCATATTGGCGATGATCTCTTTCCTTCCCTCAGCGTACTTCATCGTGTTGCTGAGTATCAGGCGAAGTCCTGCGACGAGCAGTATACCAAGGACCGTAATCCCCCCCACATATTTCACCAGCGACCGGAAATCGTAGTGTAGCGTGCCGACGAAAGCAGAAGCGGAAATCAGGGTCAATGTGACCAAGTGCATTACGCCCAGTGCGTCCCCTAGGCGTTCACCATACACACCGGTCAACAGAAATAACTGAAACATGTCGTGGGGCAAGTGCATCAGATCAAGCAAGAACGGGACTGCCAAAATCGGGCCACCGGTGTAGCTGACAAGCCCGGCGAGTAGCATCTTGGGGTACTCACTCGCGACAAGCGCGTTCCCCACAAACCAGGCGGCAAAAGGAATGAACAACATGCTCAGCAGCTTACCGGTGTGGGGAAATGGATATGCGACAGGGTAGAGAACATCGACAGCCGGGACACTTCCCGCCGGTTGCTCTGCTCGATGAGCTTCAAACAGCCTTTCCGTTTGCTCGATTATGAGCGGTAGAACGATAACCAGCTTGCCTGTTACAAATGCCGTGATCATGGCGTCTTTTGATACATGAATTACTTCTCGATAGCTGAACGGTGTACATGTCGTGACGAGTAATGGAAGGACGACAAAACCAAGAAACAAGGTGCCCCCAGTATAGGCAACAATATATGCCTGTAGTCGCCCAAACTCTTCCAACGACATGGTCCCTGCCGTGCTGGCGGCGATCGCGAACACTCCGATCGGTGCGAGTCGCGTGACGGAGTGGCTGATCTGAATTAGCAGTTTGGCCAGCGTGTCTAGCGGAGCGATGATCAACTCGCGATCGCGCATACCGGCTAACGTAAATCCAATGCAGATGCACAAGAGCACCACTGCTGGCACGTGATTCTCAGAAAGTGATTCAAAGATATTCGAAGGTATGAGCAATGATACGAGGTCAAGCTCACGTGGCTCGTCCGGCGCACTCGTGCTGTAGAACGAACCCGCTTTCCACTGCGGAAACGTATGGGCAAGTGCAAAAACTGTAAACAGCGTTATTGCCCAGAGTGAAACGAGAACCGTGCCACCGACTAACGCGAGTCGGCGGCTGTCCTTGCGAGAGAGCTTACCCAAGTTGGCGATCAGCGAGACAATAATGTACGGCATTACTGTCATCCGTAGCAGTCCGACGAATACATCCCCCACGATGTCAAGAGGCCTGCAATATTCGCCGAAGAACAGTCCGCACGCGATTCCGACGACAAGCCCCAGGAAGATCCACGTGGACAAGCTAAACTGGCTAAACCAAGTGCGCGATCGCTGATTGGAGATAGGTTCAGGACTGGTGTTCAAGGTAGGCTTCCTCACTAGTATCTGGAAGTCGCGGAAGGAAACCGTGAGAGAGGTGACATTCTAGCTTGTCGTCTGGGCATGACGCACCTGGAATTCGCTGCAACTAACGCTTTCCGAGTGTTAGTTTTGCGGAAAGCTAACAAATTTGTACGAACCGATCTGATTCTTTGGGAATCTCTCGAATGTCCGTGACGAACATCGGCCCGAATTCGGGCGTGGATCGACAGCGAGCCATTTTGCGGCAGCGCGTTAATTGCCATTTTGTCCGTCCCGATGAGTTTCTTCAGTTGCTCGTCTCTCGACGCCGACTGTTGCGTTCTAACATCGACGCTGCAAGAGTCTTTGGTGTGTTGGAGCCCCAGGCCGGTCAGCATTTCTGGATTGAATGTGAACGCCTCAACGTTACGACCCCTGAGTGGCACGTTTGAGAGGGCATTTGCGGCACAGATCGACCGATTGCTTCCGCACCGCGTGCGATAGTCTGGAACCGGACGGCGCGACTTTTGAGCCGGCTTCACATCCAAGAACCGCACCTATGGTTACACCGGTGTTACACTGGGCTTTGGCAGCAACGCAAAAAGGACTCACGGCTGCCAGCGGTAAGTCCTTTGATGAAAGCAAGTACCAGAGGAGGGACTCGAACCCTCATGTCCGTTAAGGACACTGGATTTTGAATCCGCAGACGCGGCGACGTTAACCACAACGTGGCAAAGACTTTCGCCAATCGCTCAAGGCCGTGGTGCCATCTATGGTGCCATCCAATTCGCCGGCATTCGGAGCCGTGCTGTTGGGCCGTGTTTGGCCTGTGTGGCGGCACGACGCTAGGCTCGCCTGAACACCGAAACGGCAAACCGATCGCGGCGGGTGTCGGGTGCTGCAACGTCGTGCCGTAGTCGGGGAAGCGGGGCAGTCTGGAGTCCCGAGTCTCCCGGAGGCCAAGTGGTAGCGGGCCGCACTCTTCACTACCCGGAATCAGCCTCGCTCCTCGTCTCATTGGCAGGCAGAACAAACTCTGCTAAGGTCGGGGGGAAGTGGCCACTGCCGTGCCTTTCAAGATGATGCATACGATGCGGTCACCTGGTCGTCAAAGGTGGAGTGAGATTGGATGGGGAAGCAGCAGCCGAAACCGCCAACGGTCTACGTTATTGCCGGTCCCAATGGGGCCGGAAAGACGACCTTTGCATCCGAATTCCTGCCGGATTTCGTGCAGTGTCGCGAATTCCTGAACGCGGATTTGATTGCCGCGGGGCTGGCGCCCTTCGCCCCGGAAACCCAAAACGTACGAGCTGGTCGATTGCAGTTGGAACGGATTGGGGAACTGGTAGGTGAACGAGCCAACTTCGGCTTTGAAACAACGCTGTCGGGACGCGCATACGTAAAGCTGCTGGACGACATGCGGCGCAATGGCTATCAGGTTCTGCTGTTCTTTCTGTGGTTGCCGAGTGCGGACATGGCCGTGGCTCGCGTCGAGAACCGAGTCAAGCAGGGCGGGCACGATGTTCCGTCGGCCGACATTCGGCGCCGTTATGTGGCTGGGGTACGGAACCTGTTTCGGCTGTATCGCCCCATTCTCGATGGCTGGTGGCTCTACGATGCATCCAGGTTGCCTCCAAAACTGGTCGTTATGGAAGATCGGGGAGTGTTTCTCGTGAAACGGAAACGCCTTTTTAGGCGGATCGAACAACAGGCGGAGAATGTACATGAAGAAGAAACCTGAGCAACCACTGACTAAGTTGGCGGACGCGGCATTCGAGCAAGCAGCCCAAAAAGTCGTTGAGCGAGCGAAAGAGTCTGGTACACCGGTGATCATCTGGGAAGATGAGCAGGTCAAGCAGGTGGAACCGAGAAAGGCCTCAAGTAAGAAACGAACGAAGAATCATGAATAGAGCAGGCCCACCGACTTTCGCACGGAACGGTTGTGCACGAAATAGAAGATGCAGACACCTCGTGTGGTCAAAAAAATTGCGCCGACCGCCAACTCGTGAACATGCTTTGACCTGTGCAAATCGACGGCCACGGTGTGCTGGCCCACCGACTTTCACCGGCACTTCGGTGGAGGCGTGATTCCCCAGTCTTAGTGGGAGTGCTCGACATAATTGATAGATTTGAAGCACGATGTCAATGGGAATCGCGTGCCCTCACATCGGCGACCGCAATATACAACGATTGAGCGGATGGCGATCCTGCAACTGCGTGCCATGCGTGGCTGGAACAGGGCAGAGACGGCTCGCCATTTCTTTGTCACCGACGATACGATTCGATCGTGGCTGCGACGCGTCGATGATGACGCACTGGTGCAAACGCAAACGCCGGTAAATCGATTCCCTGACTTCATCCGTTGCGCAGTCCAACAGATCAAGCTGTTCTGCCCAACGCTCGGAAAGGTGAAGGTCGCTGACATGTTGGCCAGGGCGGGCATCCACATTGGCAAGACGACGGTTGGGCGAATTCTGAACGAGAAGCCTGTGGAGCATCCAGGCCCGACGACTGACAAAACTGGCAAACAATGTCGCATCGTTTCGAAGTATCCAAGCCACACTTGGCACGCCGACCTGACGGCAGTGCCGATTTCCGGTGGATTCTGGACCAATTGGATGCCCAATGCGATCTGGCAGCGTTGGCCGGTATGCTGGTGGGTGCTCAACGTCATCGATCACTTCTCACGACGGTCGATGGGAGCGGGCGTCTTCAAGTGCCGACCGACATCGGAGGAAGTAACGGCCGCTTTGGATCGCATCATGATTGCCGAAGAAGTGAGTCCCAAGCACTTGATTGTCGATCAAGGCCCCGAGTTCAAGTGTGAGCATTTCGAGAACGTCTGGTGCAAAGCCAGGAACATCCTGCCGCGGTTTGGTGCTGTCAACCGGCACGGCAGCATCGCGGTCGTCGAACGATTCCACAAAACGATGAAGGAGATCCTGCGGCTGATCGTCGTGCCTTCAAACCGCGGTGTGTTAACAGCGAATGAAACCGGCGGAAAAAGTGTTCGATGTCAGCATGGGTGGGGTCGTGGTCGAGAACTTCATAAGTGATGCGTCGGAAGGTGCGGTTGTCGACGATCGAGAGCACACAGAACGGGCCATCGTACAATTCGTCGGCTGCGATGTATCCGGAAAACTCAGCCAGCACAGTGTCGAGATACTCACCATTGACGTGTTGCTCCGCCTTTTTTCCCCCCGGCCTCGACCCAGTTCTGGATGGTGGCGTAGGGGACAAATACACGGTGGTCTCGCCAGAGATGCCAACTGGCCGCTCGGTAAGGCAAACCGTCCTCCACGACCAACCGCACCGCCAGCGAGACGACGCGATGGGTGTAGTGGCATTTCGGCAGGGCCAAGTCCAACATGTCGACATTGAAATAGGTCTTGCACTTACAACAGTAGTGTTGCGAATAAGTAACGACGATGTCGCGCGGACGTTCCGATAGCGAGTCGCCCAGATCATGCAGTCGTTCGTTCCATCGTGCGGTGGCGGTAACAACTCCGCCCACACTGCGGACAAGGTCGCCGCGAACGATTGCGACTGCGCTGGACGATTTTCGCCTTCGGCAGGTCATCAACACGCGTGATTCCCTCCGTCAGATCCGCTACGTATTCTCCCGGTCCGAGCATGGTCACCCTCCTTGGTGAAATTGGGCCCGAGAAGAATACCGAAAAACGCTCACCATGTCATGTCACCATCAATCCCCAGTAATGATGCTACAGACTCCATTTTTCGCATTGATCGTGACCTTCATTCTCCAACCGTGGCAACTCCTCTTCGTCATTCTGGCCGGCTGGGTCAACGAGCAACAGCAACAAGTAATCGAGTACCTGCGGACTGAGAACCAAGTACTCAAAGAGAAGCTTGGCAAGAGACGGATCTTGCTCAGCGACGACCAACGTCGACGGCTGGCCGTCAAAGGCAGGATTCTGGGACGAAAACAGTTGGAGCGGATCGGCACCTTGTTCACGCCGGACACGATCCTGCGATGGCATCGGATGCTCGTTGCCAGGAAGTGGGATTACAGCGGTCAACGAGCCAAGGCTGGCAGGCCGCGTGTTCGCCCGAAGATTGTGGAACTCGTCGTGCGATTTGCCAAGGAGAATCCAAGCTGGGGCTACGATCGAATCCAAGGTGCTTTGGCGAACGTTGGGTACAGTATCTCTGACCAGACTGTCGGCAACATCCTCAAGGAGCACGGTATCGAACCGGCGCCAGATCGGAAGCGACAGACGACATGGAAGACCTTCATCAAGTCGCACTGGGACGTACTGGCGGCCATCGACTTCACGACCATCGAGGTGTGGACGACGGGCGGACTGGTCACCTTCTACTATTTGTTTGCGATGGAACTGAAAACACGGCGCGTCCATTTCGCCGGTTGTACGCCGAATCCCGATGAGCAGTGGATGAAGCGGACGGCGATTAACATGACGGACTGTGTGGATGGGTTCCTCGTCGGCAAGCGGTATCTGCTATTGGACCGCGATGCGACATTCTGTGCGTCATTTCGCCACATCCTCGAAGCCGAAGATATCAAGTCGATCCGTTTACCACCGCAGAGCCCAAACCTGAATGCGCCTGAATTTGACAAGTGCAGGTTTGTGGTACAAAATACCTCCAGACGAAAGTAAATGGAGGTGGTTTGTACCAATGCCCAAGGCGACCTCAAAACGCCCCGAAGCCGTCGAGAAGGCCATCGCAACCTTCGAAGCCAACGAAGGTTACACCGTCTGTGGTTGCAATGGAATACCCCACCATCCTCGATCACGATCCGCCACACCTGAACGGGTACAGTCGCGAAACGACGGTGGCAGAGAAATTCGAGGCCATGGTCAAACTCGGCCAACTCAACAGTCGTATCCGCGACTTCTTTGATATTTGGCTTCTTGCACGGCAGTTTGATTTCGACGGTCGAAATCTCGCCGATGCCGTGCGAAGGACGTTCGAAAACCGTGGAACGCCGATTCAACATCGAACCAGTCGCGCTCACGCCTGAATTTGCTTCGAATGCGGCAAAGCAAACACAATGGAGTGGCTTCTGTCGGAAGTCTCGAATCGACTGCGCGCCGGAAACTCTCCAGGAGGTGTGTGACGCGATTGCTCCTTTCATCAAACCGGTCGCTGCGGCGGTTGAAGCCAAACGGCCATTTGTCGATCAGTGGACGGCACCAGGGCCATGGCGCCGGGTGATAGCCTGAAAGGCGATCCGCTCGCGGACGTCGGCCGAAAGTCGCCCAACACCTGATCGAGAATCACCGCGGTTCTCGCAGTGAGAGCCTCGGATCAGTCTTTTGGCCCCACGGCTTTCAAATGAACCAGCGACACAAACCCAATGCTAAGGCAATGCTGTCCCCAGTTAGAGAAACGGCGGGGCACGCTGGGGGGAGAGAACCGACTGACGTAAGTCGTTGACTAGGAAGAAGTACCAGAGGTGGGACTCGAACCCACACGTCCTTAAGGACACTGGATTTTGAAGCTAGTCAAAATAGGTTGGATCTGAGTTGCCTTTGCGTTGGAAATGTGCTGCAAGTCCCTTCCTGCGTGTCGGATACAAGAAACCCAAATGTGCTTTGCATTGTAAGCAAGTTGGCTTTGCGTTGCCAATGCTGTCCCCAATTTGTCCCCACGTCGGGCATCCGCCTGAAGTGCAATGATCCAACGGAAGCCAGTGACACCGGCCGAGTTGATCAATGCCCCGACTGAAGGTCGTCGGGAAGCCGCTGGACCCCTTCGGCCTGCAGCGTGGTGAACCCTTAAGAGGTCCGGCACACCCATCGCCAGGTGCTATTGGATTTGTTTCCCGAACCCGATTGGTCCGCTATAATTGCTCGAAGAGCCGTTGCATCAAGCATCCTGGAGGCAAACCCAGTGGGTATTACAGTCACGTTGAGCACCGACGAAATCGCTGAGATTAGGAAGTTAACGCAGGTTGATTCCGACTCTGAGGCAGTAGGTCGTGCGGTGCGCGAGTTTCTCAGGATCTCGCAGCTTCGACAGCTGAAATCAGTATCGGGGCGAGTGGAGTATGAGGAGAATTGGCAAGCCTTGGAATCGCTGGAGCTGGGAGAGACGGGATTCCCCGATTGAGGAACTCGCCCCATGGATGATTGGGTTATTGTGGACACCTGTGTGTGGGCATCGTTTTTCACCAAGCCGACGTCGCCGGAGAAGAGAGTCGTTGACCAGTTGATAGATTCCGACCGCATCTTGCTGGTGGACCAGTTCTTGCTGAAACCTTACTTGGTTTTCGGCGGACGGACCAGGCTGACTGGATCGCGTCTCGTCTCAAGCTCGCCCAATATGCAGAAACATCATGGAGTGATTGGCGGGCCGCAGCTGACCTCGGCCGCGAATTGGCTTCCCGCGGGCATCGTCTCCCTTTGTCAGATCTTGTGATCGCCGTCATCGCAAAACGTCTGAATGCGAGTGTTTGCACTACCGATCCGCACTTTGATCTGATACAGGGCTGGCAGAGATAAACGCTGTCCCGCTGGCCCGGCATGATTTGCTGAACGCGGGATACGCCTTCGGAGCCGTTCAGACCACCCGCGGCTGTCCACTCAGCTGCAACTTCTGCAGCGTGACGGCGTTCAACGGGGCCCAGTACCGGCAGCGTCCCATTCCCCATGTCGTGCAGGAATTCCAGTCGGTCCGTGAGAACCATGTGCTGGTGGTGGATGACAACCTCATCGGCACGCGCCACGACCACATCGCCCGTGCCAAGGACCTGTTCCGGGCCATGGCCCAGGCGAAACTGCGCAAGAAGTGGATTGCCCAAGCCACGATCAATTTCGCCGATGACGAGGAACTCCTGGCGTTGGCCGCGAGGGCCGGGTGCAGCGGCATCTTCATCGGTTTTGAGTCTCCTACGCCGGAAGGTTTACGGGAACTTGGCAAGAAGTTCAACCTTCTGAAGGCTCGCGACTTCCGCGCCTCGGTGCGGCGCATACAGCGGCACCAGATTCTGGTGATGGGCTCCTTTATCCTCGGTCTGGACACGGATGAACCAGGCATCGGCAGGCGGATTGCCGAGGCGGCGCGCCAGTACGGCGTGGACAGTCTCAACGTGCTGTTTCTGACTCCCTTACCCGGCACGCGGTTGTGGGACCAGATGAAATCGCAGGACCGCATCGCCCTCGATGCGTTCCCCGACGACTGGAAATACTACACGCTGACCTTCCCGGTGGCCCAATACAAGCACTTGTCTCGGGAGGGCATCTTCGAAGAAATGATCGCATGCGACCAGACCTTCTATTCCCTGCCGCGAATTCTCCGCAGGGTGTGGGGCAGCTTCTGGCAGCGCCGCAAGCCGCTCATCAGCTTGGTGAGCAACCTTTCCTACAGAAGCAACATCCGGGTGGCGCACGATGCGTACGCCACGTTCCAACGTCAACGGGCGACTGCGTACGATTGAACGACAATACGCCGATCCCCCTTGCACTTTCTACACAGCGGCGTACAATTGCGTTAGTGGAAGAGTCGCGCCGCAAAGCATCGCGGCTTTACCAACAAAGTTGTCGGATGACTAGATGGAGAGCAACCCGCTCGCATCGGGGTGCTCGTTGACGAGTAAGCCGGCGTGGTCGAACATTTTTGGGTGTTCGACCACGCCGGCTTTTTTTGTTCTTGTCGCGAGGCGAAGTCGCTGCGAATCGCGGACAACTCACTTGGAGCAGGAGGGCATCGATGAGACGAGCCTTCGGGTGGTTCTGGAGAACGGGATTGCTCTCCACGTTTCTGGCCGGTCTGTTTGCTGTGCTCCCGATTGTGATCACCGTGGGCATCATGGCCTGGGTTGGGGGGTTGCTCCAAGCGTGGCTTGGTCCGGAAAGCTACGTGGGCAAGGCCTTGTTCCAATTGGGACTTCGATTTGTCACCGATCCGATCGTAGCGTCCGTCCTCGGCTGGGTCAGCGTCCTGACTGCCATCTGGCTCTTGGGCGCGCTGCTGAAATCGGTCGGAAAGAAGCGGATCGAAAAAGCCTTTGACGCCGCGGTGGAACGGATTCCGCTCGTCAACGTTCTCTACAGACCGGTGGCGCAGGTCGTCG
Organism: uncultured Planctomycetota bacterium; assembly: GCA_963700515.1. Classification (GTDB taxonomy): domain Bacteria; phylum Planctomycetota; class Planctomycetia; order Pirellulales; family Pirellulaceae; genus JAJRVM01. Next base: position 14,860 of record CAVOXY010000031.1, read on the forward strand.
ACCTGGTGCGACGTAAGCCGACCGGCACAATGCAGGGCATGCGCGTCGTCTACTGCGCCTTCGGACACGAGGGAGGTGCCGGGTTCCTGGGGCTGCTCGTTTCCGATCGCGTCTACCGTTTCAACGGCCGCGCGTGCCAGATCGTCTACGTGCCGACGTCACCACTGCCGATGTCAGGAGCCATCGTCTTCGCCGACGCCGACTCTATTGAGCGAGTGGACATGCAGGTCGACGACCTGATGAAGATATGTCTTTCTATCGGAGTGATGTCCTCGACGGTGATTCCCGACCAATACGTCGTTCTGCCGCAGGAGGTGGGACCCGCCGAGGACCGCCTCTAGGAAGGCACTTTGCAGTGCCATCCTGCCATATAAATCCGGAGGAACGCATGCTGAAAGAAACCGTCAACAAATTGAAGATCGCAGGCATCGTCGTCGTTTTCTTGATCGTTGTAATTGTGGTTTTGCAGAACACGCAAGCCGTCGAAACGAAGCTGTTGTTTCTCACTGTGACGATGCCAAACGCGGCTCTCTTGTTGGGAACATTGGTCATCGGCTTTGCGATCGGCATGCTAACCTCTGGGCACATCGTATCCAGCGCAAAGCGTGGGCTGCCGGATTGAACATGGGCCGGATGCTCGCACAGCACAGACCGAAGTGTCGCCAGAAAAGCCGATCACTCGATCCACTGTTCCGTCATGGGGGCGGAAGCCTTGGAAGCCGCCGTGTTCAATTGGGCCCAGAAGCGAGGCGTGGACCTGGCGCGGCTGGGAATCGACATCCATGCCACCGAGCAGGAGGACGGTCGGATAGTGTGCAAGTGTTTTTCACTGACCGAACCGTACCTGCGGCGCAAAATTCGAGAACTGAACCTGCACACCATCCCCGAGATCACCAATGCCATCAAGGCCGGTGGCGCCTGCATGTCCTGCCACCAGGTGCCCGGCGGTCTGCAAGACCTGCTCGACGAAACGTGGGGCAAGTCGCCAGGCAGCAGCCAGGATCTGACCCAGATCAGCCTGCCCGGTACGACCGTGGCCAAGGCGGAAGGACCCGCTCTATCGCCCTACCAGTTCAGCAAGAAGGTCGAACAGATGCTGCACGACTATATCCAACCCCTGCTGCGCCGAGACGGCGGCAACGTGGAAATCATTGACATCAAGGACACGCTCATCTACTGCCGGCTGACGGGGTCTTGTCAAGGCTGCGCCGCGCCAGCCAGACCCTGCGCATGCTCGTTGAACAGAACCTGAAGGATCTCGTTGACGAGCGCATCCGGGTCGTTGAGGTCTGAACAGGGAGAAGAACACGATGCGAGTCATTTATGCCGACAATAATGCCACGATTTTCCACACCGATGCCACACAGTCCGTGGGCAAAGTGCCTCTGCACCTGGAAAAGGAATATCGCCACGTCGATCTGCTCTCGTTCTCCGGCCACAAGCTGCACGCGCCCAAGGGCGTCGGCGTTCTGTACATGAAGCGGGGAACTCCGTGCCGGCCCTTGCTGATCGGCGGCCACCAGGAGGAGGGGCGTCGGGCAGGGACCGAAAACACGCCCTACATTGTCGGGTTGGCCAAGGCACTGGAGCTGGCCGCCGGGCGTTTCGAGGAAGAAGAGACGCGGATTCGTAGCTTGCGCGACCAGCTGGAAACCGCCCTTGAAAAGCAGATTTCCCAGATCCAGGTCAACGGCCGAGATGCACTCCGGTTGCCCAATACCCTGAACGTAGCCTGTCATTACGTGGAAGGGGAAGCGATGCTGTATCAGTTGAGCGACTGTGGGATCTGCGCCTCCAGCGGTTCCGCCTGCACTTCCGGGTCGCTGGAGCCCTCTCACGTCTTGAGAGCCATGCACGTTCCGTTCACCGCCGTTCACGGCTCCGTGCGATTCAGTTTCAGTCGGTACAATACACAGGCAGATGTGGAGCAGATCATCCAGGTCTTTCCCCAGATCGTGGCCAACTTGCGCAAGCTATCACCGTATTGGGACCAAGAGCACAATCGGCCCCGCGGCGACGCGCCTGAATCCACCTGGTTCCCGCCTTACGAGACGCGGCAGATGGCAACCGATGTTGATGACGCGAATCGCTCGAAAACGGGGGCGGCGACCAAGCTGCAGTTGGATTCCAAGCACCCAGCCGCCGCTATCTCGCGTGGAGCGACGGGAAACCCAACGCACAGCGAAGAGTGGAGGCTGGAGGATGCCTAGTCAACCACGACGCCCGTTTCGCACCAGCACGATCGCCAAAGTACTGGTGGATGCAAATCGTTATCTCACCACGAATTCCTTTCCGGACAGCATCGAAGCGGCCACAGGCAATCATGCAGGTGACAACAAGACGATGGTGCCAATGGCAGGAAATCGGCCCGTTGCACACACAACCAACGAAAGGGAAGTACGATGACCTTATGCCCAATTGCCTTGATAGCTGGCTGTAAGAAATGTCCCGCATTCTCGGTTTGTCCTCTAAAAAGTCTCATTGGTGATTACCGAAAGGAAAAAAGGACAGACACTGCGCAGAAAGCGGACAACAAAAAGAAGTAGAGAATAGAGTAAATTCCCATTGCATTTCCCGTTCAGCCGGGTTAGCATCGCGGCTGTTGGAAAGGTCTTGCGGCAACTGATCGCGGCTTTTCCAGCGAAGTCGTCGGATGACTAAATGGAGAGCAATCCCACCCGCGGGAGGGCTCGTTAATGAGTAAGCCGACGTGGTGGAACACTTTCGGGTGTTTCGCCACGTCGGCTTTTTTCGTTCTTGGCTGTGTGAGACGTTCGCAATCACTACGGGGTGGAAGTCGAAACGGCGGCGGGCACTGCGGTGCAGATGTTCTTGCTCGCCCTGGGGTGTACCCGGGGACAGTTGGGGCGGGAATGGATCCAGGGAATCAGTCACAAGAAATGGACGTGTTGCCATGTTAGTTCTGTCGAGGAAGAATCAGGAATCCGTCGTAGTCGGCGGGGCTGACGGTTTTCATCGCCTGCTCAGAGTGAAAGTGCTGGAGATTAGCCGCGGGAGGGTGCGACTCGGCTTCGAGGTCGATCCGGAAATCCCTGTCCATCGTTCGGAGGTGTGGGAACGCATTCACGGCAACAGCGACGACCAGCCGGCCAGTCTGCCGGAAGGCCCCGCTGTGCCGGTTGTGTGATGGCTCGAGTTCGTTCGTCGATATGGTTGAGCCGAGCCCCTGTTGACCCTCGACGCCACCTTGCGCGTCCGTTCCGCCGACCGCGCCTTGGCCGGCCTGGAAAGACTATTTCCTCTTGGCCTCACGGAAAACGGGCGACTTGTCCAGGGTGAAGAGCACGACTTCCTCGCCGGTAACCGTGCTGATATCGTGGTGCAGAGTCTGCACCTTGGCGCCCGTGACTTCTTCGACCATCGCTTCCATGACCGGCCGTGCTGTTTCGACCAGATGGGTCCGAACTTGCTTGAGCAGATCTCTTCCCTTCTCGGCTGGCATCGACTGGACGAGATGCTGTTCGGCCGCGGTCAAAACGCCAAACAGGCGGATCACCAGCAGATCGTCGATCAAGTGCGTGCGAATGTCCTTCGGGCCACGGCCCATGTACTCCTGTTCGAAGCGGACGATCCCGGCGCACACGGCGGCTTCGATTTCCCCCTGTGTTTTCATGACGACCTCCACGGACACCGGCAGGATGACGGCGACGCGAAGGTGCTCCGCCACCAATCATCGTACCATTATACGTGATTTCCTGCCTCTTCTGCTACGCGCCCGAGCGAAAGCCTCCATTTGTCGGCGGAACGGGAATCGTCACGAAGATCACTCCCACCGAAATGCCGAGCGGAGCAAGTCGCGATCCTGGCATGAACTTCTTATTCCCGAAAAACGTCTCAGGAGCCACCGCAAACAATGAGTATCACGTTTCGAAGCAAGAGAATCGTCCCATTGCCTTTTCTGCTCAGCGACGTACGATTGTGTCGATGGAGGAGTCGCGGCGCAACTGCATCACGGCTTTGCCAACAATGTGGTCGGATGACTAGATGGAGAGCAACCCGGTCGTATCGGGGAGTTCGTTGACGAGTAAGCCGACGTGGTCGAATACCTTTGGGTGTTCCGCCACGTCGGCTTTTTTTGTTCTTGTCGGCCACCCTGGTGCGGACCGACGACCTCTTTCACAGAAAGGTGCTTAGACATGTTAACAACCCGATGGCAGCCTTTGGGCATGGTGTGGCCGGAGATGAAACGGATGCAGGAGGAAATGGAGCAATGGTCACGCCGTGCCGGGATGAACGACCCGCGCCGCTCTGTCCAGAGCGTCTATCCGCCGCTCAACCTCTGGGAGGACGACAACAACCTGTACGTTGAAGCGGAGCTTACCGAGCTTGAGTTGACCGACCTGGAAATCTTCGTCGACGGCGACAACCAGTTGTCGATCAAAGGCGAGCGCAAGCAACCCGAGCGGGAGAACGGCACGTGGCACCGCCAGGAACGAGGCCATGGCAGCTTCTCGCGGGTGGGTGAGTTGCCGCAATACGTGGACAGCGACACGGTCACGGCGGAACTCAAGCACGGTGTGTTGACCATCACGTTGCCTAAGCGAAAGGAAGCCAAGGCGCGACGGGTCGAGGTCAAAGCCGGCTGATTCCGACACGGGCCGCACAACTTTTTCGAATACATTTTCCAACAAAGTAGAGGTACAAACCATGTCAACAACTTTAGTTCCGGAAGAAACCCACGATGAGGTCGCCCCAGCCGAACGCACACCCGGTGGGACTACCTACAGTCCGCGGTTCGACATTTGGGAAAACGACGACGAGATGATCTTGTACGGCGATCTGCCCGGTGTCATACCGGAGGATTTGGATGTTCGCTTTGAAAAGCCCGTGCTGACGATTCACGGCAAAGTCAATCCACGCCACAACGACATTAAGTTTCTGCACGGCGAATACGGCATCGGCGATTTCCACCGTACGTTCACAGTCGGCGAAGCGATCGACACCGAAAGGATTTCCGCCGAATTGAAGAACGGCGTCGTGAAGGTGCACTTGCCAAAGAGCGAAAAGGTGAAACCGCGTCGGATTGAGGTCAAATACTGACTGATGCAACGAGCCCTGTTTTGGAAGGAGCAACGAATATGAAAGAAGTCACTGAGCTTACGGAGACTGGTCGGCAGTATGCGGCGGCGTACGCTGCACACTATACGAAACGCGATTTACCGATGGCTCTCCAGCTTTACACGGGACGTAATGGCATCGCACCCGGGCGATCAGGAAGCAGGCTACTCCCGTACGCAGATTCAAAACATCATCAACACGGTAGTACCCCAGCAGGAACTCCTGGATGCTCACGTCGAACTGGCTGTTGCCCACTTTCGGCACGAGGGCCCGGCTGATACCAGGCGGATTCCTGCCAAGCCACCCGCTTCGCAGCTGTCCACGTAGCGTCGGTAGGGGCGTTGGATCCAGAGGGACTCTTGTGCCATGCTCGCGATTGGATTGATCGAAACGAAGGGCTTGATTGGATTGGTGGCTGCCACCGACGCCATGGTGAAAGCCGCGAATGTCCACATTGTGAAGCGTATTGACATCGGAGGCGGTCTGGTGACGGTAATTGTCAACGGCGACGTGGCCAGTGTGCGCGCGGCCGTCGAAGCAGGCGCCTGCGTGGCTGGTCAGGTGGGCGAACTGGTGAGCAGTCATGTCATCGCGAATCCGGCAGAAGGCGTGATCCAGACATTTGTTGGCGTAACACACTCCTACACCGAGAACGAGAGAAAAGTCTCATGAAGAAGCTCAATCCAACGATGGCGCAGCAGGTCGCCCAGGCGATCAGCACCTTTCAAGAACAGCGGACTGGCTATCCGCCCAAAGCCGTAACCTTGGTGCTGAGCGATGACACGCTGGTCGTCACGCTGCACGAGGCGCTGTCGCCCGCCGAGAAGGCCCTGTCCCGCACGCCCGAGGGTGCCGGTCAGGTGCAGGAATATCACCGACAGCTCTTCAAGGACTCCGTCGACTTGCTGCGGCAGGAAATCAAGCGCATCACCGGCGTCGAGGTGGGCGAAACCGCCGTGGAAATGGAGACCACGACCGGCGCCATCGTGCACGCCTTCACGACCGGCACGATGGTGCAGGTGTTCCGACTCGCCGGCAAAATCTCCGGCAGGCGTCTGGAATGAGAGTGGATCAAGTGATGAGTCACACACTGGAGCGTGACAGGAGCATATGCGATGCAACGCATCTTGTTGGCGAACAGGTCTCAAAGAGTGCGGGAGAACGCCGCTGCGAAGCTGGCTGAGGAAGACGCGGCTGCGAAGGCTGGAAAGGCCCCAGGCCACTTTCTCCGAAGCTCGGAAAGCTGCTGAGGAAGAAGCTCAGAAGGACCTGGATGAGGAAATCGCAAAAATGATAACCTACAGTCCGCGGTTTGACATCTGGGAAAACAACGACGAGACGATTCTGTACGGCGATCTGCCCGGTGTGATGCCGGAGGACTTAGATGTTCGCTTTGAAAAACCCGTGCTGACGATTCACGGCAAGGTCAGTCCACGCCACGACGACATCAAGTTCCTGCACGGCGAATACGGCATCGGCGATTTCCACCGTACGTTCACTGTCGGCGAAGCGATCGACACCGAAAGGATCTCCGCCGAATTGAAGAATGGCGTCGTGACGGTGCACTTGCCCAAGAGCGAAAAGGTGAAACCGCGTCAGATCGAGGTCAAATGCTGCTGATGCAAAGACCTCCGAAGATCGCGTCCCGTCTGGGTGCGGGGCAGCGGCGCGGGCCATAGCCCCGGCTCAGGGGACGAGGACGTCGTGCCGCTGACTGACGACGTGGCGGCCAAGTTAGCGTGTCGGCAGATGACAAGATATCCGCGGAAAGAAAGGAGCATGATCAAATGGCTCAGGGAGAAAAGATCATCGGGATCGACTTGGGGACGACCTATTCGGCGGTGGCTGTGATGGAGGGGCAGGAAGCCAAGGTGATCCCGAATCAAGAGGGAAACCGGCTGACGCCCAGTATCGTGGCGTTCAACGATAAGGGCGAACCGCTCGTGGGCGAGTTGGCGAAACGGCAAGCGATCGTGAATCCGCGGCGGACGGTCAATTCGATCAAGCGGTTTATGGGCCGCCGACACAACGAAGTGGCCAGCGAGGAGAAGATCGTACCCTACGAGGTCGTCGGGGGACCGGAAGAGTACGTCAAGGTGCAGATCGACACGCGCCAATACACGCCCTCGGAAATCTCCGCGATGATTCTGCGGAAACTCAAAGAGACCGCCGAGGCGTACCTGGGCCACAAGGTCAACAAGGCGGTGATCACCGTCCCGGCCTATTTCAACGATGCCCAGCGGCAGGCTACCAAGGATGCTGGACAGATCGCCGGTCTGGAAGTCATGCGCATTATCAACGAGCCGACCGCGGCCGCGTTGGCTTACGGGCTGGATCGGAAGACCGCCGAGAAGATCATGGTCTTCGATCTCGGCGGCGGGACCTTCGACGTCTCGATCCTGGATGTGGCCGAAGGCGTGTTCCACGTCATCAGCACCAATGGTGACACGCATCTGGGCGGCGACGACTTTGACCGCGTGTTGCTCGACTACGTCGCCGAGGAGTTCAAGCGGGAGCACGGCATCGATCTGCGCAAGGATCCGATGGCCCTGCAACGGCTCCAGGAAGCCTGCGAAAAGGCCAAGAAGGAACTCAGCACCCTGCAATCGACCGACCTCAACCTGCCGTTCATCACGGCCGACGCAACGGGTCCGAAACACCTGCAACTGACGCTGACGCGGTCCAAGTTCGAGCAGTTGGTCGATCACCTGATCGAGCGCTGCCGCGGACCGGTCAACCAGGCGATGAAGGACGCGCATTTCAACGTCAACGAAATCGACCAGGTGGTGCTGGTGGGCGGCTCGACACGGATTCCCAAGGTCCAGGATCTCGTGCGGAACATGTTTGGCAAGGAGCCGCACAAGGGTGTCAACCCGGACGAGGTCGTGGCCGTCGGCGCGGCGATCCAGGGTGGCGTGTTGGCCGGCGAAGTCAAGGACGTTCTGCTGTTGGACGTGACACCGCTATCCCTGGGCATCGAGACCCTCGGCGGCATCATGACCAAACTGGTCGATCGCAACTCAACAGTTCCGACCGAGCGGAAGCAGGTCTTCAGCACGGCCGAGGACAACCAGATGGCGGTGACCGTGAGGGTCTTCCAGGGGGAACGGCAGATGGCGGCCGACAATCGCCTGCTCGGCCAGTTCAATCTGGAGGGCCTCCCGCCGGCACCGCGCGGCCTGCCGCAGATCGAGGTCGAATTCGACATCGACGCCGACGGCATTCTCCAGGTCTCGGCCAAGGACCTGGGCACGGGCAAGGAACAGACAGTGCGGATCGAGCAGAGCGCCGGCCTGTCGGAAGAGGAAATCGAACGTCGTCGGCGCGATGCCGACGTGCATGCCGAGGAGGATAAGCAGAAGCGGCAACTCGCGGAACTTCGGAACCAGGCCGACTCGATGACTTGGCAGCTTGAGAAGCTCATCCAGGAACACGAGGCCAAGCTCAGTGGTCCCGACAAGGAAGCCGTGACGAAGGCCATCGAACAGACCCGTGCGGCGGCGAAGGGCGAAAACGTCGAAACCCTCAAGGCGGCGATTCATCAGTTGGAGCAAGCTTCGCACGCGCTAAGCCAATCGCTCTACACCACGGCCAACGCGCAGGCTGAGGCCGGGGGTGCTCGTACCGGGGCCGGGGACCGGCCGAACGACTGGTCCAGCGGCAACGCGCCCGATGACAGTGAGGAAGACGCCGTCGACGCCGAGTTCGAGGTCAGATAAAGGAAAAGGGTGAGGAACATGATCGCGACGCGAAAAAATCGGGCGTTAGGATGTCACGTCTACGAACCGACTTCCAAGGACATTCGACAGGCATGTGAAGAGATTCAGGCGACATGGTCGCCGCGGGAACGGGCCAAGCGGAAAAGGGGGCCGCGTGCGGCGTGGTGGATCCCGCCGACAACTTGGCTGTCCGACCTCGTCGAAGCGATCAAGGAAGAATGAGCAGACAGTCCCCCGTGTGCCGCTGGAACAAGAACGGAAATAGGTCGAGCGACTAGAAACAAAACAGGGAGAGCTTGCCATGTTAGTCCTGTCAAGGAAAAGCCGGGAATCTGTGATAGTCGGCGGAGCCGATGGTTTTCATAGCCTGCTCAAGATCACGGTGCTCGGGATCAATGGGTCGAACGTGAAACTGGGCTTCGGGGTCGATGCCGATGTGCCAGTGCATCGCCTGGAGGTGTGGGAGCGGATCAACGGGAACGATCAAGCGGATCTCGATGAAGCGGTTGCGGCCATGGAATCCGAGGGCGGCCCGACTCCTTGATGGCGAGAGTCCGCCGCAAGCGGTGTTTTAGAGGACTGATAGAGCGTCGATCACAACCATTCTCCAAATAGAGGAGCAACTGCCATGGACAATCCTGCCATCTACATCCCCAGTATCTGTGTGGTGCTCGTAGCGATTTACTTGTTGAGCTGCATTCGGATTCTCTACGAGTACGAGCGCGGCGTGGTGTTTCGGCTCGGCTGGGTTCTGAAGCAACCCAAAGGGCCCGGGCTGATCATGGTGTTTTGGCCGATCGACCGAATGGTGCGTGTCAGCATGCGAACCCACGTTGATGACGTACCGGGGCAAGACGTAATCACCCGCGACAACGTGTCGGTTAAGGTTAATGCGGTTGTCTATTTCCGCGTGACCGACCCGATGCAAGCGGTGCTGCAGGTTGAGAACTACCTATATGCCACCAGCCAAGTTTCACAGACCACCTTACGTAGCATCCTGGGGCAAGCGGAACTCGATGAGCTGCTCGCGGAACGCAATAAGATCAACCGGCGCTTGCAGGAAGTGATCGATCAACAAACGGACCCCTGGGGTGTGAAGGTCTCGGCCGTGGAGGTCAAACACCTGGACCTGCCCGACACGATGCAGCGGGCCATGGCACGGCAGGCGGAAAGTGAACGTGAACGCCGCGCGAAGGTCATTCACGCCGAGGGGGAATTTCAAGCATCCGGCGCCTGCGAGATGCGGCGGAAACGCTCAAAGGACATCCGATGGCCATGCAAATGCGTTTTCTGCAAACTCTGTCCGAGGTCGGCGCCGAGAACAACACCACCATTGTGTTCCCGATGCCAATCGAACTACTGAGCGCATTTCTGAACGGCTCGTCGCATAACGGCGAGTCGAAACACCTCAAGCCGATGTCGGAAAGTCCCGACGAAGTCTCCTGTCACGAGCCGATGCTGACCGTCGAAACTGGCCCAGCGCCAAAGTGAGTTGGGCAGCATGCGCGGAAATAGCTGTGAACGAATGAACTATCAAGGAACAACGAAACATGGCGAAAATGATCGCATTCGATCAGGAAGCCCGCGAAGCCATCAAACGCGGTGTCGGCAAACTGACAAGAAGCCGTACGCAGCACACTCGGCCCTTGCGGCCACACGGTGCTGCTTGCGAAGAGCTTCGGCCCGCCGACCGTCACCAAGGACGGCGTGACCGTGGCAAAGGAAATCGACCTGGAAGACCCTTACGAGAACATCGGCGCCAAGATGGTCCGCGAGGTCGCGTCGAAGACGAACGACGTAGCGGGCGACGGCACGACGACCGCAACGGTACTGGCCGACGCCATCTTCAACGAAGGTCTGCGGGCCGTCGTAGCGGGCGTCAACCCCGTGTACTTGAAGAACGGCATCGAGAAAGCCGTCAATGACGTCGTCGGCAAGCTGAAAGCCGAATTCGATCAAGGTCAAAGGCCGGACGGGAATGGCCCAGGTGGCAGCGATTGCCGCAAACAATGACGCAAAGATCGGCGAATTCGTGGCGGATGCGATGGAGCGGGTCGGCAAAGACGGCGTGGTGACCATCGAGGATGGAAAAAGTGTGGATACCGAAGTCAATTGGGTTGAAGGGATGCAGTTCGACAAGGGCTACCTGTCGCCGTACTTCGTGACCAACCCGGAGATCGATGGAGTGCGAGTTGGAAGAGCCGTACATTCTGGTTCACGAAAAGAAGATCTCCAGCATCAAGGACTTTTTGCCGCTACTGGAAAAAGTCGTCAAGGCCGGCAAACCGTTGTTGATCATCGCCGAAGATGTCGAAGGCGAAGCGCTGACGCACGCTGGTGGTCAATCGCTTGCGTGGCACATTCAGCCTGCTGCGCCGTGAAAGCCCCCGCGTATGGCGATCGCCGCAAGGCGATGCTGGAAGACATCGCGATCCTGACAGGCGGCACAGCCGTCTGTTCGAGAGCCTCGGCCTGAAGCCGGAGAACCTGGAACTCAACTCGACTGGGCCGCGCCAAGAAGGTCATCGTCGACAAGGACAACACGACGATCATCGAAGGCGCGGGCAAGTCGGCCGACATCAAAGGCCGACATCGCTCAGATCGACCACGAGTGTGAGAAGTCGACGAGTGACTATGATCGAGAGAAACTGCAGGAGCGAAAGGCGAAGCTGGCGCGGCGGTGTTGCCAAGATCAGCGTCGGCGGCGCGACCGAGACGGAAGTCAAGGAGAAGAAGATGCGTTTCGAGGACGCATTGAACGCGACCCGTGCGGCCGTCGAGGAAGGCACGTGCCGGGAGGCGGTGTCGCGTTGCTCCGAGCGGCTGCAGCCTGCAAACCGGTCGGCCTCAATCATGACGAACAGACCGGCTACAACATCGTACTCCGCGCCTGCCGCTCGCCGCTCACATGGATCGCGGAAAACGCTGGCAAGAACGGCAGTCTGTTCTGCGAGAAGGTCGTAGAAGCCAAAGGTAACTACGGCTACAACGCAGCCGCGGATCGCTTCGAAGACCTGGTGGCCGCTGGCGTCATCGACCCGACCAAAGTGGTGCGATGTGCGTTGGAAAACGCGGCCAGCGTCGCCACGCTACTGCTGACCAGCGACGCGCTGATTGCGGAGAAGCCAAGAGGGCAGAAGAAACGACCACGGCCACGACGGCGACATGTATTAAGACCGCTCTGAAGAATGAACTTATCACTTCTACGCAGAAGACATATGAAGATTCGCATCCACTACCGCGACCAGCATTCCGGTCCGTGGGCGACCGCTATTCGCGAAGTCGGTCAGGTCCCTCGGATCGGTGACTTCATCGCACCTGCACCGATAAAGGTCTTTCGCGTGGTACTAACTCTTTATGTCCTCTTTGAGGCAGACTACGACGCCGAAGTGTTCGCTGAGGTCATCGACTTCCACAGCGTGCAAAACGAGGCACTCGGAGAGGAAGTGTGGCGTGGATAATGCGCGGGCGCGGGCTCATCGTGACATGTTGGGAGAATGAAGGCGTCGATTACATCTTCGGCGAGATCACCCAACAGGTGGGTGTGATTGTCGGTGGAGTCGCGGCCGATGTAATCTTGCGCGAAGCGACAGATTCCCTCGCTGATTGTCGCTGATGGCGACTTCGATTTCTCCCAGGGTTCTCATGGGAAACAGTCATTGCCAATCGGGGGTGGCTTGTCAAAGTCCATTGAATTCTCCATTCCTTGCCCTACAATAAGTACTAGTCGGACGACTAAATAAGGAGCAGCCCGGCCCTGCCGAGGGGCTCGTTGAAGAGTAAGCCGACGTGGTCGAACGCCTTCGGGTGTTCCGCCACGTCGGCTTTTTTTGTTCTTGGCGACAAGCGATGTTCGTAAGGAAAGACTACCGAGTCGTAAACAGGGCACTGGACCAGAGTTTGCTCTGATTATTCTCTTTTGACAGAGTATTGAGACGAAGCGGTTTCTAGCATTCGTTCTGATTACCGCTGACTGGGAGTATTTGCCGCATCGATAGCCTGACAGGTACTACCCAGAACAAGACCGAAAAGGAAGACAACGCAAACTAAGGACGCCAAGACAGCAGGCGAGACGACAACCTCGATCGGAACGACGAAAACCACGACTCCAACTGCTGGCGGCATGACGAGCGACAAGACGACCGAGGTGACCAAGTAACCGCAGCCAGTAAAGCGATGCCAGTCGGCCCATCGGGAAGACGGAGCTTTCCCCGAGCTTAACTGAGGGAGAAAGCGAAAATGATCAAGCAAAACACTCTCATTGTCAAACCAACTGAAGTCATTCCGACCGACAGCAAGCCATCCAAGAGCGCATCGCCCGATCAGAAGCGGGCGTTACGCAAAGCCCAAGAGGGACTTGAACGATCGGTGGCAGACCGTACCGCCAGACTGGCACAAACGAAAGAGCAGTTGAGGCATGAGATCAAGAGGCGTCAAGATGCAGAAGAACTGCTACTGAAGGAACAGCGGCATCTTCGGTACTTGATGGAGTTGCAGGATCGGGATCGACGAATGGTTTCCTACGAAATCCATGATGGGTTGGCCCAGCAACTCGCCGCTGCGATCATGCAGTTTGAAATGTTTAGCCGAGTCACTGGGCATCAAGCCACAGGTGTCTGGAAGACTTTCGAGACCGGGCGGGCAATGCTCAGCGAGTCGATGCGGGAAGCACGTCGGTTGATCAATGGCCTGCGTTCACCCATCTTGGACGAACTTGGCGTGGTAGCCGCCATCGAGGATCTCATTTCCCAGAACAGCAATCAGGAGAAACCGGAAATCTATTTTGTCCATCACTTCGACCGTGAGCGGCTGACACCGTCGCTGGAAAACGTCATCTTTCGGATCGTTCAGGAAAGCCTCACCAACGCCCGGCGTTACAGTCAGAGTGACCGATTGCTAGTCAGGTTGACCCAACGGGACGATTACATTCGGATTGAGGTTCAGGACTGGGGGATTGGCTTCAACCCCAGGACAGTTGGCGATGGTCACTTCGGCTTGGAGGGAATTCAGGAACGTGCGAGGCTGTTTGGGGGATCAGCGACCATCAAGAGTGCCTTGGGCAAGGGAACCCGGATCGTGGTCCACTTGCCGCTCATGGGAAACGTGGACACCGTAACCGCCTGCAATACCTTGCCGTCAAGCAGTACCAGCGGTGGGCAATTGCGGTAATCTTCTTTCCGTCACAGCGAGCATTTCCGCTCGAATGGAGCGAGAGTATGCGGCAATCCAAGGTAGCTTACGAAGATGGCTTGAATTCGGCCTTGGTGATCGAGGTAGCCAGAAAGTCTTTGCAAAAGAGCCCCTACACCGCAATCCGAAATGTGTCGTGCGATTACGACCGAGGGGTGCTTTTCCTGCGAGGTCGCTTGGCCTCCTACCACCAGAAGCAAGTGGCGCAGGAAGCCGTTAGTGGCCTTGAGGGGGTCGTTCAGGTAGTCAACCAGATTGAAGTAGCACCACCGTAGGCGTTCCACGGACGAGAGCGGATCATCCAAGCCAACCACTTCAAGCCGGGGAGATGAAGCAATGACACCATCAGGCAATGCCTGACATGGATGGTTGTCGTCTCGTAATGCAATTTCGCCAAATTCCTTCCTTCGCTCAAACGCAAATCGTGGCCATCACCGGCCATGCCGACCAGGGACACAAGACCTTGGCCCTGAAGGCCGGGTTCGATAAGGTCCTCTTCAAGCCTGTTCCTTTGACAGAAATCAGAGCGGTCTTAGCCAGTGTCGTTCCCGTGGTCGTACTTGCGGGCCAATCGCCACAACTGGCCAATAAGCGTACAAATCCCCGAGCAGAGCGACGTTTGCCGATTAACGAAGCGCGAAGAATCAGGAAGGAGCGAGTCCTCTTGCATTTCTCGCTCAACAGCATATGATTGGGACCGTGGAGTGTCGCGGCACGCATGATCGCGGCTCTGCCAACGAAGTCGTCGGATGACTAGATAGAGAGCAACTCGGCCGTGCCGGGAGGCTCGTTGACGAGTAAGCCGACGTGGTCGAACACTTTCGGGTGTTCCGCCACGTCGGCTTTTTTTCGTTCTTGGCTGTGTCAGACGTTGGCCATCACTGTCGGGGAGGAAGTTGAAACGACGACAGGCACTGCGGTGCAGGTGTTCCTGCTCGCCCCGGGGTGTACCCGGAGACAGTTGAAGCGGGAATGGACCAGGGGAATCGGTCACAAGAAATGGACGTTTTGCCATGTTAGTTCTGTCGCGGAAAAATCAGGAATCCGTGGTAGTCGGCGGGGCTGATGGTTTTCATCGCCTGCTCAAGGTGAAAGTGCTGGAGATCAAGAGCGGAAGGGTGCGACTCGGCTTCGAGGTCGATTCGGATATCCCCGTTCATCGTTTGGAGGTGTGGGAGCGGATTTCCGGCAATGGCGACGACCAACCGGCTGGCCTGATGGAAGACCCCGCCGTACCGGTTGTGTGATGGGCTCGAGGTTCGCGTGGCGATCTTGTTGAGTCAAGCGTCACGGAGTCGCTGAGCGACGAGCCGGCTAGTGGGAAGGGATGAGTGAACTCTTACAAGGAGCAAGATGATGAGTCTACGCCACATTTCCAAACTCTGTATCGCCCTGGCCCTGGTGGCCCTCGGCACAGAATTTGGCTGGGATCAGGCGAGTGCCGCACAGCGGGGCCGGACAGACGTTGAGGAAGAGGTGCAGGTACTGACCCGCGGGCCGGTTCACGAGGCCTTTGCAGAGACCGTGACTTTCGATCCCGAGCCGGGCATCGTGGTACCCAAGGCGCCCCCGGCCGCCATTGAAGAATTGCCACCCGAACAGAAACCCGAGGGGGCCAACGTCGCGTGGATCCCCGGTTACTGGGGATGGGACGATGAGCGGAGTGATTTCCTGTGGGTCAGCGGCGTCTGGCGCGCCCTGCCACCGGGCCGTCAATGGGTCCCCGGCTATTGGGGCAACTCCGGGCAGGCCTTTCAGTGGACTTCCGGCTACTGGGCCGACGCCAAAATGAGCGACGTGGAATATTTACCCGAGCCGCCTGAAACGGTGGAGGCTGGCCCCAACATCGCCGCGCCCTCGGCAGACAGTTCTTGGCTACCAGGCTGTTGGGTTTGGCGTCAGAACCGCTACGCCTGGCGCCCCGGTTTCTGGGCGACGGTGCAGCCGAATTGGGTATGGATTCCTGACCATTACATGTGGGCCCCGCGCGGCTATGTTTTCGTCGATGGCTATTGGGATCGCCCGATCGAGCGACGCGGCGTGCTGTTTGCGCCGGTCCAATTCAATGCCAGCGTATACTCCCGGCCGGGTTTCTCCTACTCGCCTACGACGGTGATCGACCTGAGCGTATTTACCAATCATCTTTTCTTGCGCCCGCGGTACCAACACTACTACTTCGGCGACTACTACGCCGCCAACTATCAGAGCGCCGGGTTCTTCCCCTGGTTCTCCTTCCAATCCAGCCACCAGGGCTACGATCCGATTTACGCGCACCAGCGCTGGCAGTATCGGCAGGACCGCGGATGGGAACAGCGCCAACAGGCGGACTTCCAGGACCGCCGCAATCACGAGAATTTGCGACCGCCGCACACATTGGCGGCCCAGAGATTGCTAAACGCGAGTGAGGCTACTTCAAGAGCAGGACTCCCCAGGGTCGCGTCGCTGCTTGACGATCTAGGAAGGAGCCAAGACAGCCCACTGCGATTCCAGCCGTTGGACACGGCAGAGCGGCAGCGGCTTGGCCAGCGTGGGCAAGAGGTCCAGAGACTCCGCGAGGAGCGGCGCAAGCTGGAAACCGATGCGGTGGATCGGCCAAAGGAAAAACGCTCCCGGGAATTCGCGCCGGTCAGAGTGAGATTTCCTGGGTCTCCGATTGTGGCCCGTTCAGGCGCTGAACTCGGTGAAGACCAGGCCCCACCGAAGGTCTACACGGCTCCCAATCCTGATCCCAAGGTCGAACCGAAGCCCAGGGGCAAGTCCCGAAGTGAAGCCAGGGGTAAGTTTGGTGGCGAAGACCGGGGTAAGCCCAGTGGAAAGGCCAGGGGTAAGTCTGGCGGCGAAGACCAGGGTAAGCCTGGTGGAAAGGCCAGCGGGAAGTCTGGTGGCGGATCCCGAGGTAAGTCCGGCGGCGAAAGCAAAGGTAAGTCTGGCGGCCAAGCGAAGGGCAAGTCCAAGACATAGCACTCGGCGAAGCGGACGAATCCGACGCGGATCGCGCCGACCAATTCTGATCGGCCAAGGCCGAGGATGCGTGCCGGAGAATACAGCCGAGTTGGTCGGCAATGTGACGCTGTGGAGTTCCTTACTGGCCAGCAAATGACGAAGGATCAAACATGAGAAAACTACTGGTTGTGATTGTTCTGCTCCTGGTCACCATCGCCGTCCTTGGGTTCTACCGGGGTTGGTTCCGTCTGTCGACCGAGAACGCGGATCAGCAGCCGAGCGCTACATTCACGGTGGACGAAAACAAAATCAACGCGGACAAGGATACCGTCAAGGAAAGGGTACAAGAGCTCGGGCACAAAACGAAAGAAGAAACAACCGGTGGCGACACCGAAAAGGTCAGATAAGGGAAATGCGGATCCCGAGGCGACCCTCCAGGTAGTGGTCTGTCCCGAAGGCGATAGAAACCACGTTGGATTCATGGTCTGCACGAAAAATTGTCTGCAAGCAAAAAGGAGGTTTAGTGATGGGCCGATTTAGTTGGATGTTGATGTTGGCCGGGTTGCTCACGGCCATCGGGTGCGAGCAAAAGCCGGCTGATCGGACGCCTGGCAAGGTCACGTCGGAAGACGTACGCCGCGATGCCGGCCAGGCCGCGAAGACGGCGGTCGAGTATTCCCAACAGACCAAGGAAGAGTTCCAAAAGAAGCTTGATACCCAACTCCAAGAGATGGACGCCAAAATCGCCAAGCTCCGCGAGAAGAGTGGCGACCTGAAGGACCAGGCCAAGGCCGACTGGGATCAGAAGATGGCCGAGTTGGAAACCAAACGAGAAGCCGCCCGCGCCAAATTGGCCGAGGTCAGTCAATCGAGCGCGGAGGCTTGGAAGGATGTTCAGCAGGGAGCCCAGTCGGCCTGGGACGCGTTGGACAAGGCCTTCCGCGAGGCGTCGCAAGAGTTCTGATCGATGACTGCGTTACAGCAACACACTCTCAGAAAAGGAGTCACCATCATGGGTGGCAAAACAGACGTGGTGAAAGGCCGAGTCAAGGAAGCTGCCGGAGCACTGACCGGCAACGACAAGCTGCGTGAGGAAGGGAAGACCGACCAGGCTGTCGGGAAGGCCAAGCAGGCCCCAGAAGGTCGCCGACACGGTAAAGAAAGCCGTCAAGAAAGTGATCGGGTAACGAAGTGGAACTCACCAGATATCTGAGCGACTTTGCAGGCCGGATCTGGGTTCCCCAGGCAATTGAGGATGCACTCGCTGTTCCTTGGGTACCGGTGCTCTTGCTGAGCGTCCTGGGTGCGGTGCTCCTCTGGAGGGCCTATTGGACGCTCTACCGATCGACGGCGATCCCGGTCGTGCGCGTGTTTATCCTGCTTGGCTACCTGCTGGTCGCTTTGCTGCTTCTTGATGTGACCGCGGCGCTGTGGCAAGTGCCGGAACCATCGGAGGTCATTTTGGCGCTGAGGTGGCTGTTGCCTTACGAGTCGCTGGCCTTTGCACTTGTGACGCTGATGGGGGTTGTGTGGGTCGTCAAGGGCTTTCTTTCTCGCCCCAGGGCGAAAGAAGGCCAATGAGCCGCGGCCGCTCATCGCGCAGGCGGAACAGGAAGAATGCCCCACTGGGATGATATGCCGATCAGAATCACCCAGCGGCTAACGAGGCAGGGCCTCGAGCCAATTACGAGCTACCGCTCGGCTCGGTCAACCCGCTCCCGTTGGTCGCTGGAACTTGACTCAAAATGTTCACGTTTTGCTCCATAAGTAGGCTAAGTGAATCTGTGCTTCAGCTCCGGTTCTGAAGCAAAACAGCAGTCCCTGCAGAGTGTCAACCGGTTTCAAACTATCGAAAGGGGTTACCAATGGGTTTGCTCTTGCTGATTATTCTCATCGTGCTGCTCCTGGGCGGCTTGCCAACTTGGGGCTACAGTCGAAGTTGGGGTTACGGCCCCAGCGGTGGCTTGGGGCTGATACTGGTGGTCGTGCTGGTGCTCTTGCTCATGGGGTACATTCCCCGCGGCTTCTGACGGGGCACGCCTGTGACGAGGCGCGTGCGGAAGACCTATCGACATGGAGATCTTCCGAGCGTGTGGTAAGGAAAGACTGCCGAGGCGTGAACAGAGCACTGGCAGCGCAGGAACAGAGAGTGCTCTGATATTTTCTTAACGACCCTCAGCAATGGTTGCTGTTGCGCGAGGCGTGGATCTCCACGACTCCCAAGCGTTCCACGTAACTTGATACCATACGCAAAATTCAGGTGTCAGTCTGGTTGTTTTGCGCACCTCAATCTGCGTGCTACCATGCGGTACTCATTGCTTTTTCCATTTCGCGCCATACAATAGATTACTGGTTGGCGCGGGAGCACAAAGGAAGACGGCTCCCGCCAAGTATCGATGAGAAGTTTCGGATGACTAGACAAAGAGCAACTCGGCGCAGCCGGGGGGCTCATTGATGAGTAAGCCGACGTGGCTCAATACCTCAGGGTATTTGGCCACGTCGGCTTTTTTTGTTCTTGGATGTGTGGGAGGTTCGTGTCGAGCCGAGGATCGCAGGGCTCGTTGGCACTGTCTTCTCGCTCCGCCGTCGGAAACAATCGTTTCACTTGTGAGATCGCAACCACGGATTCCGTTGGTCCTTCGCCAACGGATCCCACCTTTTTTCTTGAGGAGAACTTGATCATGTTACAGTTAGCAATCACTTGTCTCATCATCGCTTTGATCGCAGCCGTGTTCGGCTTCGGAGGAATTGCAGGCTCCTTCGTGGGAGTGGCAAAAATCCTCTTCTTCGTGTTCCTCGTGCTCGCGGTACTGTCGTTCCTGGGAGGTGGGTTCAGAAGGCGTCCCTTCCGGGCGTGACGCCAGAAGTGCTCGCCAGTCCTCCGTTGAGATGTGCAGAATCGAAAGGCAACCGAGAGGCACGCACTGGTCGACCGGAATAGGACCATAGTTGCGCGGCTCGCATTGCGGTACTCCGTGTACGGCCTGAGGAGCGAAGGAGGATTGTATGAAAGGTGAAAAGAAGACACCCACGAAGATCGTCTTGGTGTCGTACCCCAAGATCGTCTTCTTGTATCCCACGTTTGTGGTTTCACTGGTGGCAGCGATCTACCTGAGTCTGGCCCGGCCGCCGCTGGATACCGCCAGCACCGAGGCGATTGTGATCTCGGTGGTGTTCCTGGGAGTCTGGGCCATGAACCTGGTCGTCCTGGCCTTCAACTTCCCCCACACGACTTCACTGTCCCTCGTTCTTCTCGCTGTTACAGCAGTGATGGGGGGCGTGCTGTTGTCCGTGCTGAAGCCCGAAGTTCTTCCCTACGTGGCAGAAAAACTCAGAGCATTCCACCCCTTGGCCAACGCCAGCTTCTATTGGACCTTTTCCGTCTGCCTGGGGTTGGCGACGCTGGGGGCAGTGATTGTGGCCCGCTTCGACCGCTGGGAAGCCCGGCAGAACGAACTCCTGCACCACCAGGGTCTGTGGGGTAACGTGGATCGTTTTCCCGCCCCTGGAACGCGGATTGACAAGGAGATCACCGATGTCTTTGAGTACCTCCTGCTGCAATCGGGGCGTCTTGTCCTTCACGTGAGCAGCGAACAGCGTGCCATTGTCCTGGAGAACGTCCCCTTCATTTCGAGGAAGGAAAAGGCCCTGACTCAACTGCTGGGAACGCTACAGGTCGACGTCCGCTCGGAAGGCGAGGAAGCTGACGGCACTACCGAGTAGCGGATGCGAAACGGCCGAAAGGTACGTCAAGGTTGAACCGCAGTGTACATTCGCGTCCGCGCGGAGCCATCAGACACAGAGTAAGACAAGTGAGTGAGATCGCCTTACTGGTGAATAACATAAAGGAAACCCGCTGATGAACCAACAGATTCTGGAAGGCGACTGGAACGAAATCAAGGGCCAGCTACGCCAACGATGGGGACAGTTGACCGACGACGATTTACCACAGATCCGCGGTGACGCGGAACAAATCATCGGTGCCATCCAGCGCAAAACGGGCGAAGCACGCGAAGCGATTGCACATTATCTGCAAGAATTGTCCGGCAGTGCTGCTTCGGCAACCGACACGGCAACTAAGGCGAGTAAGCGACCAAGCGCAGCACGCTTCCGAGGCCGTACAGCAGTTGGCCACGCAGGCTGCCGACCAAGTGCGTGCGGGCTATATCGAAGCGGAGCGGTTCGTCCGCCATCGGCCGGGAGCGTCGTTGGCGGCGTGTTTTGGCGCGGGTCTAATCACGGGGGTCGTGCTAACGCTGTCCCTGCGTTCCCGATGACGCACTCCTGGAACCGCCCCTGGTGGACGTGCCAAGGAAACCGACCATGAATGAAACACCACCTTCTGATCCGGCGCGAGCTCGGATGCAGCAGATCCGCGGCGACATCGACCGGGACCTGGAAGAGATGGTCGAAAGTGCCCGTAGCATGGTCGACTGGAGGCACTACGTGAAGACCTATCCCTGGGTGTGTTTGGGAACGGCGGTTGCGTTGGGGTTTCTGCTCGTTCCCAAACGATCTACGGCGCTGCGCCCCGACCTGGCCACCCTGACCGAGCTGGCGAGGACCGGCCAGCTGGTCGTCAAACCGGCCGCCATGCGCGGAGTGTTTGACGCGCTGTTGGCGACCGCCGCCAACATCGCAGTTCGCCAGGCCACCGCCTGTGTGGGCCGCGGTGTCGGACGGTTGCTGGGAACAGGTACAGATAGGTCCACCCCGCCTGCGGTGGGCTGAGTTGCGGATCGCGCAGGCCGATAGAGCTGTTGATGGTCCGTGGTTCAAGTGGGACAAATCGTCATGATTGGAATTGAACGCCTTGAGTCAGCATCAAACGGCGCCGGCCGTTCTTCACGTGAGCTTCACCGTGGCGAACGGGTCAACCTGGCTCGCAGGGAACGATCACGGAGTGTCCAGTGGATCGAGCGGTTTGTCGTCCGACGGCCAGGCATCTGCCTGGGGGCGGCTTTTTCCTTCGGCATCGCGTTAGGATGGTGGGTGAAACGACTATGAACCGACACAACGGATCAATCCCATCGCCGCCTAACGGAGTCGCCCAGGGCATGGCCGAATTGACGCACGACATCATGTCGCTCGTGCAACTGCAGTTCGGATTGTTCAGAAAGGACTGCCGCGACGGCCTCAAACAACTGTTGATCCCCCTGACGATGCTGTTGCTCGCTGGAATCGTGGCCGCCGCCACGGTGCCGATTGCGCTGATCTTCATGGCGGAACTCCTCGTACAAGCCGCCGGTTTATCGCAGGCAACGGCCTTTTCGATCGCGACACTGAGCGGCTTGCTCGTCGCGGCAGCCCTGGGACTTGCCGGGTGGTTCCACCTCCGCAGGGCCGGGCACGTTTTCGAGCGTTCCCGCGCAGGAATTGACCCGCAATATGACTTGGATCGAACAGGCTTTGACGGGGCCGGCACCAAACGCGTCAGAGCAACCTCAGGAGCGCTGATATTTCCCATTTCCGTAAACTACTAGGCCCTGCTTGGCCAACGAACGAGGCCGACCATCGGGAGGCCGGAAGACGACGCACTTGGTGGCGCGCCGCCGGTCGTTCGCCAAGCAGACATCCATAAGGAACCTAACATGGCCTCGTCGACAAAAGCACATAGCGTCCCGAAGTCGCGAAATGACATCGAAGTGCCAACGGGCCCGACGCCAACGGCTCTCCGCGCGCCAGCTACCAAGAGCGCCCTCGAGCATTTTCGCGAATATGAACGCGAGCGTCCCGGAGTCGTGGCTCTCTGGTGCTTCGGCATTGGTTTCGTCCTAGGCTGGAAACTCAAACTGTGGTAAACGGCCGCGCAGATCATCCGGAGAGACTCCTAGGGTACTGACCGTGGCAAGAACATCCGCAATGCCCAGTTGGCAGTTGGCCATCGTGATCCTGACTGGCACGGTGGTCAGCGTGGTTATGGTCACCTGTCTGTATTGGGCGCGGACGGTGTTCATCCCCGTCGCGCTGGCGGTGTTCCTGACCTTTCTCCTGGCCCCGCTCGTGACTGCCTTGCAGCAGCACGGCATGAGGCGATTGATCGCGGTAATCTTGGTCGTTGTGTTGGCCGGAGTGCTGCTGGGCGGCGGTATCTGGCTGATCACGGCCCAGGTCACGAGCTTGGCCGGCGAAGTGCCGAAGTACACGGAGAATATCAAAGACAAGGTCAAGTCGTTGCGCCATCTGAGCCAGGGGTCGGTCACCGACGGCTTGGAGAAAATGATCCACGACATTACCCGGGAGTGGAACCTGCCCGAGGGGAGCCCGGAGGGCGAGGACGCCGAGAAGCCGGCGGCTACGGACGCCGACGGCTTGGAGAAAATGATCCACGACATTACCCGGGAGTGGAACCTGCCCGCGGGGAGCTCGGAGGGCGAAGACGCGGAGAAGCCGACCGCCGTGGTGCTGGAGCCAGAGAGCCCGACCTGGCTGGCGCGGATACCGGCCTTGCTCAGTTCCCTGCTGGAGACGCTCGGCGGTCTGGCCTTGGCCCTGGTGCTGGTCATCTTCATGCTGCTCAAACGCGAGGACCTACGCAATCGCCTGATCCGGGTGGTGAGTCGCGGCCAGATCACCGTGATGACCAAGGCGTTGGATGACGCCGGCCAGCGGATCAGCCGGTTCCTGCTCATGCAGTTGATCGTGAATGCCTCGGTCGGTCTGTCGGTGGGCCTCGGTTTGCTGGCGATCGGCGTCGAGTACGCTTTTCTGTGGGGATTCCTGGCGGCCGTGTTCCGTTACATCCCCTATGTCGGCGTCTGGATCGCGGCTCTGCCGCCGATCATCCTCAGCCTGGCGATGTTTCAAGGGTGGGTTCAGCCGCTGCTTGTGCTCGGGTTGTTTCTGACCATCGAATTGGTCGCCAGCAACGTTGCCGAACCGCGACTCTACGGCCGTAGTATCGGCGTTTCGGAAGTAGCCCTGCTGGTGGCCGCCGCCCTCTGGGCGTTCTTGTGGGGACCGATCGGGCTCGTCCTGTCCAGCCCGCTGACGGTCTGCCTGGTCGTGCTGGGCAAGTACGTCCCGCAGTTGAAATTCCTTGATGTGTTGCTGGGCGACGAGCCCCCATTGGACGCGCACATCACTTTCTACCAGCGGTTGCTGGCTCGCGATCAGGACGAGGCGACGCAGCTGATCTTGGCACAGGCCAAGGCCTCTTCCCCGGAGCAAGTCTACGACGACTTCTTGGTGCCGGCCTTAAATTTTGCGAAACGGGACCGCGAGCGAGACGACTTGACGCAGTCGGAAGAGGAGTCCATCCTCCAGGCGATGCGCGAGATCCTGGAAGACTTGGGCGAAGTGCGGGACGTTGTGACTCAAGCCGAGGAAGCGCTCCACGCGGAGGAGCGGAGCAACGCCACCCCGCCGATCCCACTCCGCGTTCTTGCGTGCCCCGCCCGCGATCAGGCGGACCGGTTGGCGCTGGAGATGCTGCGCCAAGTGCTCGACCCGGCCAAGTGGGTCGTGGAGATCGCTGCCGTCGACACGCTGACGGCCGACCTGGTGGATCAGGTGGCCAACCAGGCGCCGGCGCTGGTCTGCATCGGCGCCTTGCCGCCGGGAGGGCTGGCCCACACGCGCTACCTGTGCAGGAAATTGCGCGCCCGGCTCCTGAAGGTCAAAATCGTCGTGGGCCGCTGGGGGCTCGCGGGCAACATCGAGGCCAACCGAGAGCAACTCCGGGACGCCGGGGCCGACCTGACGGCGGCCACGATCCTGGAAACGCGGCGCCAACTCAACAGTCTGCTCCCGACCCTGATGCAGCAACAGGCAAAGCCCGTGACGAGCGGAAAAGACGGTGTCGCCCAAGGAGACTATGCCGCCCAAAGAAACGGTGTGCGGATCGCACAAGGGGACACCGACCTGGAGAAGGAAGGTTGTCCATGAGTCGTCTTCGTGAGTGGAGAAGTGTGCAGATCTTGTATCTGCTGAAGCAGTCGTGGCTGGAGTGGTACCAGTCCAGGGCTTTTGAACACGGCGCCGCGCTGGCCTTTTACGCCATCTTCTCCATCGCGCCGGTGATTGTGCTGGCCTTCACCGCTGCCAGCTTAGCTCTCGGTAGAGAGGCAGCGCAGGGCCGGTTGACGCAAGAGATCGAAAGCACCGTCGGCCCGACCGTAGCCCACGCCATCCAAGCCACTGCCCAGTATACGTACCGGAGCGGCTCAAATGTCCCAGCGACGGTGCTGAGCATTATCTTCTTTGGGCTCGGCGCACTGGGACTTTTCAGCCAACTGCAAATCGCGCTGAACGCCATCTGGCAGGTCGAGCCAAGACCGGGGCGGGGACTGCGAGGAAGCCTGTACGATCGGTTCGGATCATTCCTGGCCCTCTTGGGAATTAGCGCCTCTTGCTGGCCGGCCTGCTGATCACCGCGGTCCTCTCCGCGCTCGGACAGATCCTCCCCTCCTCGCCCCCGCATCCAAACTTCCCGCTTTGGTGGACCGTCACGTTTGCTGTCTCCTGGGCGTTTCTCACGCTGGCTACCGCGTTGGTCTACCGTATCTTGCCCGACGTCAAAATTGCCTGGCGCGACGTGTGGGTTGGGGCGGGCTTCAGCGGCTTTCTCTTTCTGCTCGGTAATCACTTGATCGGCTGGTATCTGGCGGCCGCTGGCATCGCCTCGGTTTATGGTGCCGCCGGTTCCATCGTGATCGTCCTGCTGTGGGTCTACTATTCATCGCAGGTCGTCCTTTTTGGCGCGGAGTTCACACGGATCTACGCCAAACATCGCGGTTCCCCCGTGGAACCGGAAGAAAACGCATTGCGAGTCCACCGGAAGGGGCATGCCTGACAGCCGGTGCGGAGCCGACGCGGCACTTGCCTTTCTCGCTGCTCGTCATACGATTATAGATTGACGGAACTACAGCAATTCGAGCGTGGCTCCTCCAGAAAATGATTCCAAGTCGTCGGACGACTAACTGAAGAGCAACCCGGCTTTGCTGGGGGGCTTGTTGATGAGTAAGCCGGCGTGGTCGAACCCCTGCGGGTGTTCAGCCACGTCGGCTTTTTTCGTTTTCGGCGACGCGCGACGCATCGCACGACACAGCGGTACGTACTTTCCGCGAACTTCAGACGAGCAGCATCGACATAACCAAGCTGCCGATCGTCAGTGGCAGGAATCATGGTCCGAGAGTGAGAACCACATGAAGATTCTTTCGTTACGCTGGCGGACCTGGCTGGTCAAGCAAACAAGCTCGCGCGCACGTAAATCGCCTTTACTGGACGAGTTGTTCAGTGTGGAACAATTGGCACGCCATGCCCAAGCTCTCGCAGCCAGTCACCAGGTAGTTACCGGGCAAGGCTCCAACCGTCTGCTGGCCCGGCTGGGCCAAAACGAAGACATTCTCAGAACCTTCAATCGCGTGACCCTCGCTGCGCATCCCAATCGGCGGGCCACTCCCGCCGCCGAATGGCTGCTCGACAACTTCTACCTGATCGAAGAGCAGGTGCAGATGGCCCGGCGGCATCTGCCCCATGGCTACAGTCGGGAGCTACCCCGCCTGGTGAGCGGCCCTTCCGCCGGACTGCCACGCGTTTACGACATCGTGCTCGAATTCATCTCACACGTGGATGCACAGATTGATGCGGGGCCGCTCCACGCCTTCATCGCTGCTTACCAAACCGTCGGTTCCTTGAAATTGGGCGAGTTGTGGGCCATCCCCATCATGTTGCGTCTGGGGTTGATCGAGAATCTGCAGCGCGTCGCCACCCGGCTGTCCATCGCCCGCGACGAGAGTGATCTGGCGCACTTGTGGGTGGATCGGTTGCAGGAGATGGCGGAAACGAACCCCTCCCGCCTGGTGGTGGTAGTGGCAGACATGGCGAAGGCCAATCTTCCCCTGTCCAGTTCGTTCGTGGCGGAGTTTTGCCAGCGTTTGTCGCTCCAGAGTCCGGTGTTGCACCTCGCACGCGGCTGGCTCGAACAACGGCTCGGCGAGCAGGGGTTGTCCATCGAACAACTGGTCCATCTCGAGAGTCAAAACCAGGCAGCTGACCAGGTTTCCGTCAGTCACAGTATTGGCAGTCTTCGTTTCTTGAGCGCCATGGACTGGAAGGAGTTCGTGGAGAGCCTGAGTCTGGTGGAAGCAACCTTGCGCCGCGACCCTGCCGACGTTTACAGCAAGATGGATTTTTCAACCCGCGATTGCTATCGCCACAGCGTCGAGTTGCTGGCCCGGCACAGTCGACTTTCGGAAGCGGACGTCGCGCAGCACGCTATCCAGCTGGCCGCTGACAGTGCCCGGCAAAAAGGCCGCGAGGACCGGACTGCCCATGTGGGCTTCTATCTGGACGACAAGGGTCAAACGGTACTGAACCGTGCGGTGAACGTACGGTGGCCCTGGCGAACGCTCATCGAACGAAGCATCCACCGCTTTCCGCTGACGTTCTATGCGGGCGGCATTGGGATGCTTACTTCACTCGCCACATTCGGGTTCCTGCGGCTGGCCCAGGCGTTTGGAGTACAGGGGTGGGAGCTTAGTTTGTTCGTCCTGGTGTTCCTCCTCTGCGCCAGCCAACTGGCTGTGGCAGTCATGAATTGGTTGTCTACGATGCTGGTGAAGCCTCGTCAGCTCCCGCGCCTGGACTATTCCTCGGGCATCGCTGCAGAGCATCGCACGATGGTCGTGGTTCCCACGATGCTCACGAGCCTGGCAGGCGTTGATCGCCTCATCGAGACACTGGAGCTTCATCATCTCGCGAATCGCGACCGACACCTTTACTTCGCCTTGCTGACGGATTTCCGCGACGCACCGCAGGAGGCTATGCCGCAAGACAACGTGTTGCTGCAGCGGGCGCGAGCCGGCGTCGAGCTGCTGAACTGCAAGTATTTACCCGATGGCCAGGACCACTTCTTCCTGTTTCACCGCCCACGCCGCTGGAACGCCGGGGAAGGCTTGTGGATGGGTTACGAACGCAAGCGCGGAAAGCTCGTTCAATTTAATTCCCTGCTGCGGGGTGACTGCACCGACTGCTTTTCCGAGATCGTCGGGGTGAGTGACATTCTCCCCTTGATCAAGTATGTCATCACGCTCGACACCGACACCCAGTTGCCGCGCGATGCCGCCCGGCAACTCGTCGGGACGATGGCCCATCCTTTGAACCGTCCGCAGTTCGATGCCGCGCGTGGGGTCGTGGCCGAAGGCTACAGCATTCTGCAGCCGCGCGTGGGAGTGAGTCTGCCCAGTGCCAGGCGATCCTGGTTCGTCCGGCTTTATGCCGGCGACGCAGGCATTGATCCTTACACGCGGGAAGTGTCCGACGTGTATCAGGATGTTTTCCGGGAAGGCTCGTATGTCGGAAAAGGCATCTACGACGTAGATGCCTTTCAGCGCGCCATCCATGGACGCTTCCCAGACAATACCGTGCTCAGCCACGATCTGCTGGAAGCGTGTCATGCCCGCTCCGCCCTCGTCAGCGACGTGCAGTTCTACGAAGAATATCCTTCCCGCTACAACGTGGATATTGACCGGCGTCACCGCTGGATTCGCGGTGACTGGCAGATCACGCAATGGCTCCTGCCGCGGGTTCCTGGTGCTGATGCCCGTCGCATGGCCAATCCACTGTCCGCGCTGTCCCGGTGGAAGATTTTCGACAACCTGCGGCGCAGCCTCGTCCCCGTGGCCCTGATGCTCCTAATGCTGGGCAATTGGCTGCTCCTTCCTGAACTCGGCAGCCTGGGATCGCTGCTGGTCCTGGTGATCATCACGCTCCCCGGACTATTGTCGGGGCTCGTGAACGTGTTGCGCAAACCGGCTGATTCGCCGTGGGCGATGCATCTACGGGGAGTGACCGGGTCAGGCGGCCGGCAGCTCGGCCAGATTTTTCTCACCTTGGCATTTCTACCGTATGACGCCCTTATCAGTCTGGACGCCATCGGCAGGACGCTGCTGCGCCTGCTGGTGACGCACAAACGACTCCTCGAATGGCAGACGTCGAGTGATTCCGAATGGACTGTGCGCGCGGACCTCGCCGGATTCTATGCCACCATGTGGATCGCACCGGTCGTCGCTCTGCTGAGTGGATGCTTCCTGTTTTGGCTGCACCCCTCTCAATTTCCGCAGGCCCTGCCGATCCTGGGCATCTGGCTGGCGGCTCCGTGGATCGCCTGGTGGATCAGCCAGCCGATTGAATCCGCGCCTCAGCAGTTGACGGCAGAACAAGCGACTTTTCTGCGACGCACCGCGCGCAAGACGTGGTACTTCTTCGAGACCTTTGTCACGGCCCAGGAGAACTGGCTGCCGCCGGACAATTTCCAGGAAGTCGGTGTCCCGAAGATCGCGTCGCGAACCTCGCCCACGAATATGGGGCTGGCGTTGTTGGCCAATCTGGCCGCCCGCGATTTGGGGTATCTGTCGGTGGGCGGGCTGATTCGACGCACGCACGATACTCTCGCCACCATGCAACGACTCGAAAGACATCGCCGGCATTTCTACAATTGGTATGACACACGATCCCTGCAACCCCTGCTGCCGCGGTATGTTTCCAGTGTGGACAGCGGCAACCTGGCGGGGCATTTACTGACCCTTGCCTCCGGACTGAGGGAACAGGCCGATGAGCACCTTTTCACGCCACAAATTTTTGCGGGTCTACGCGACACAGTAAGAATTTTGAGCGATTTAACCGAGGACCATGCTGCCCTGGTTGCGCTCGACGCAGAATTAGCGCAAGTCCCTGCTGATCTGCGCACGGCGTTCGTATTGCTGGAAAGGGCCATGGACCAAGCGACCATGATCGCGACGGCGCTCGTGAACGAAGCAGAGGCACTCAAAGGGTGGGCCCAGACTCTGCAGCGGAATTGTGCGGAGCACTTGGAGGACATGCTCTTCCTCGCGCCGTGGCTGGTATTGCCAAACCCGAGTGGTGGCAGCCAGCGTGCGCAGGAGCCAATACCTTCACCCCTGACAGGGACACAGGACGAGAGCCCACTCACGTCAGCGGAAACCAGGCTGGAGGAGAAGTTTGCCAAACTCGACCAGACGCCAACCTTGCGGGACGTCTCGCAGTTTGATCAATCGCTCTGCCCGTTGATCGAAACGGCGTTAGAAGACCTCCCCGCGGAGCCGGCCCAATCTCCCACGGGAAGACGAGCACAGCTGACTGAGCTCTTACGCGGGTTGCGCAAAGCCAGCGACCATGCCCGTCAGCGTCTGCTCGCCTTGGAGACCTTGGCCAGGCAAAGCGACGAACTCGCCGCAATGGACTTTACTTTTCTGTTCGACCCCGCGAGAGCTCTCTTTTCCGTCGGGTTCAACGTCACCGAGCGCCAGCGTGACACCAGCTACTATGATCTGCTGGCCTCCGAGGCCCGCGTGTGCGGCTACGTCGCTATCGCGCTGGGGCAAGTTCCACAGAAGCACTGGTTCTCGTTGGGTCGTTTACTCGTCGCTTCGCGGGGCGGACCGATACTCGTTTCGTGGAGCGGCTCGATGTTCGAATACCTGATGCCGCTGCTGATCATGCCCAATTTTGAGAACACGTTGCTCGATCACACCTGCAAAGCGGCTGTGCAACGACAAATCAAGTATGGGCAATTGCACGGCGTGCCGTGGGGTATTTCCGAATCGGGCTATAATCGGACCGACGTTCATCTGAACTACCAATACCGCGCCTTCGGCGTGCCGGGGTTGGGTTTGAAGCGAGGATTGGCCGAGGACTTGGTGATCGCTCCATACGCCACTGCGATGGCGTTGATGATAGCGCCACGGGAAGCGTGCAACAACCTAAAACGATTGGCGGCGGAGGGATGCGAAGGGGCCTACGGTTTTTACGAAGCGGTCGACTACACGCCGAGGCGTCTGCCGCCGGACAAAACGAGCGCTACAATCCGATCCTTCATGGTACACCATCAAGGAATGAGCTTGCTGGCGATGGTCAATCTACTCTGCGACGACCCCATGCCCCGTCGTTTCATGGCTTGTCCCTTGCTCAGGGCCGCGGACATGCTGTTACAGGAACGTGTGCCGAAGACCGCCACGAGCGTGCTGGTCGATACGTCGGCACCTGAGACATCGAGGACGCTTGCCGAGGAAGGCGAAAACGCGATGCGCGTTTTCTCGGATCCCACACCTCCGGTGCCGCAGGTCCATCTGTTGTCCAACGGTCAATATCATGTGGTCATCAGCAGCGCCGGAGGCGGCTACAGTCGCTGGCGAGACCTGGCGGTTACACGCTGGCGAGAAGACACGACGCGCGATTGCTGGGGCACGTTTGTCTATCTCCGCGATCTGGCGACGGGAGATTTTTGGTCGACCGCCTATCAACCCTCCCTGCAGGCGACAAAAGGCTACCAGGCCATCTTCACGCAGGCGCGCGCGGAGTTTCGGCAGACTCACGCTGGCCTGGACATCCACACCGAGATCGGCGTGTCGCCGGAAGATGACGTCGAGTTGCGGCGCATCACGATCACCAATCGCACACCGGCGGCACGTGTCATCGAGCTGACCAGTTATGCGGAAGTGGTGCTGGCAAGTCCCGTCGCGGACGCGGCGCATCCCGCTTTCAGCAACCTCTTCGTGCAAACAGAATTTGCGCGCCCCTCCTCCGCCATTCTCTGTACCCGCCGTCCCCGCGGCGAGGAGGATACATCGCCCTGGCTGTTGCACTTGATGGTCACGCAAGGTGATCAGCAGGGGGAGATCTCCTGCGAAACCGATCGCTGCCAATTTATTGGACGCGGCGGAACCTTGGCCACTCCGGCGGCCATGCGGAGCATGTCGCCCTTGTCCAACACTGTCGGTTCCGTGCTCGATCCGATCGTTTCACTGCGGCGCGCCGTCGTTGTACCGCCCCATGGATCCGTCATCGTGAACCTGGTTTTCGGTGTGACCGAAAGCCGGGAAGCGGCGTTGACCCAAGTGGGGAAATATCAGAGCTCCCGCATGGCTGACCGCGCCTTCGATCTGGCGTGGACCCACAGCCAGGTGACGTTGTATCAGCTCAACGCCACGGAGGCGGAGGCGCAACTCTATGGTCGCTTGGCCGGTGCGCTGATTTATGCCGACCCCGCGCGGCGGGCCAACTCTGGCGTGCTGCGCAACAATCGGCGCGGACAAAGTGGCCTCTGGAGTTACGGCATTTCCGGCGACGCGCCACTCGTCCTGCTCCGTATCAGCGACTCGGCGAAGTTTGCGATCGTGCGGCAGTTGATTCAGGCACACGCTTACTGGCGGATGAAGGGGCTGACGGTGGAACTGGTCATTCTCAACGAAGACGTGTCGGTTTATCACCAGTCTTTGCATGAACAAATCGTCAGCCTGATTGCCTCGGGAAGTGAATCGCAAATGCTGGACAAACCGGGTGGCATCTTCGTCCGCCGGCTCGAACAAATTCCTAACGACGATCGGGTCCTGCTGCAATCAGCGGCACGCATCGTCCTGGACGACGAGAAGGGAACGTTGACGGAACAACTAGAACGTCAAGGCATCTTGGATCCTTCGGTCCCAGCCCTCAAGATGACTCGCTCCGCATCCGTCGATGTGCCCGCGTCGCTCCCGCCGCGCGAGTTGATTTTCCCCAACGCCCTGGGCGGTTTTACCCCCGACGGCCACGAATATGTCATCACCCTTGCGCACGGTCAGATGACGCCGGCGCCGTGGGTCAATGTACTGGCCAATGCCGAATTCGGCACGGTTATCTCCGAAAGTGGTGCCGCTTACACCTGGTGTGAGAACGCTCACGAATTTCGGCTGACACCCTGGAGCAACGATCCGGTGCAGGACACGACGGGTGAGGCTTTTTACATTCGCGATGAACAGACCGGACAGATGTGGTCGCCTACACCGTTGCCAGCTCGGGGTACGACGCCTTATGTCATTCGACATGGGTTCGGCTACACCGTCTTCGAGCACACCGAAAACGGCATCGCGTCCGAGTTGTGGGTCTATGTAGCGATTGATGCGCCGGTAAAGTTCACAGTTGTTAAATTGCATAACGTCTCGGGGCGTCCGCGCCGACTGTCGGTCACAGGCTATTGGGAATGGGTGTTGGGCAGTCTTCGGCAGCACAGCCTGCTGCATGTGCAAACTGAAGTGGACCTCAAGACCGGCGCGTTGCTGGCGCGGAATTGCTACAACACCGAGTTCTCCGATCGCATCGCATTCATTGACGTGAACGATACCGCGCACGCTTACCGGCGATCGGAAAGAGTTCCTGGGCAGAAACGGCACGCTGTCGCGGCCCGCGGCGCTACAGCGCGCGTCTTTCCGGCAAAACAGGTGCGGGGTGCGATCCGTGCGGCGCGGTGCAAGTCGCCTTCGATTTGCCCGCTGGGCAGAGCCGCGAAACGAGTTTTCGCCTCGGGGTCGGTCGCAACACGGCTGACGTGCATCATCTGATCCGGCGTTTTCGCCGGCCAGACGCCAGCCGCGGGGCGCTCGAGGGTGTATGGGATTTTTGGAATCGGACCCTCGGCACTGTGAATGTGGATACCCCCGATCCCGCCGTGAATGTGCTGGCAAACGGCTGGCTGTTGTATCAGACCTTGAGTTGCCGCATCTGGGGCCGCACGGGCTTTTACCAGTCCGGTGGGGCCTACGGGTTCCGTGACCAGTTGCAGGACGTGATGGCGTTGGTGCATGCCCAGCCGGCACTTACCGCGCGCATCTGCTCCGCGCTGCCGCGCAACAGTTCCGCGAAGGCGACGTACAGCATTGGTGGCACCCACCCACCGGACGCGGCGTGCGGACGCACGTGTCCGATGACTTTTTGTGGTTGCCTTACGCGACCTGTCGATACGTATCGTGTGTCGCGGACACCGGCGTGCTCGACGAACAGATTCCCTTCCTGGAGACCCGACTGCTCAAGCCGGAGGAGGAAGCTTACTATGATTTGCCGGATCGCTCGGAGGAGTCGGCCACG
Organism: uncultured Planctomycetota bacterium; assembly: GCA_963700515.1. Classification (GTDB taxonomy): domain Bacteria; phylum Planctomycetota; class Planctomycetia; order Pirellulales; family Pirellulaceae; genus JAJRVM01. The sequence continues at coordinate 48,651 of CAVOXY010000031.1, forward strand.
CTCTACCAACACTGCGTGCGCCATCGAGCGGGGACTGAGATTCGGCGAACACGGTCTGCCGCTAATGGGTGGCGGAGACTGGAATGATGGTATGAATCGGGTGGGGAACGAGGGACGCGGCGAAAGTGTCTGGCTGGCTTTCTTTCTTTACGACGTACTCACTCAGTTTGCCCCGCTGGCACGTGCGCGTCACGACGGCGCGTTTGCCGAGCGCTGCCTGGCTCAAGCGAGCCGACTGCAACAGAACATCGAAAGGAACGCGTGGGACGGCCGCTGGTATCGCCGTGCTTACTTCGACAACGGAGAACCGCTCGGTTCCCAAACCAATCCAGAATGTCAGATCGATTCCCTGCCGCAAAGCTGGTCGGTAATCAGCGGTGCCGGCGATCCAGGCCGCTCGCGGCAGGCGATGCAATCCGTGGATCGGCGTCTGGTTCGCCGCGACGCCAATCTCATTCAACTGTTTGCTCCCCCCTTCGACAAATCTCCACTCAATCCCGGTTACATCAAAGGCTACATTCCTGGCGTGCGTGAGAACGGCGGCCAATACACCCACGGCGCCATTTGGACCGCCATGGCCTTCGCACTGATGGGAGAAAGCCAGCGCGCGTGGGAACTGTTCGCGCTACTCAATCCCATCCATCACGGCGGGACACCCGAGCAAATCGCCATCTACAAAGTTGAGCCGTACGTTGTAGCGGCGGACGTCTATGCCGTCGCGCCGCACACGGGTCGGGGAGGCTGGACCTGGTACACAGGTTCAGCCGGGTGGATGTATCGATTGCTCGTGGAAACGCTGTTAGGCGTTCATCTCGAGGGCGATCAATTGCGTTTATCCCCCCAGTTGCCGAACTCCTGGGAAACCTACAAAATCCACTACCGCTACCGCCAAACGGTTTATCACATCACCATCACCCGACTCGCTGCTGATTCCACTGACGAGAATCTCCTCTTCCTCGATGGACAAGAGATGCCCGGACAAACAATTCCACTGCGGGATGATCGCCGCGAACATACCGCAGAATTGAAGGTTCGCTCGTTGAGCATCCCGTCATCAAACCAGCTAGCCCATACATCCTGATAATCCACGGTGGCCCGTTCAGCATCACGTTTGCGCCGTTCGAGGTCAGTGACGGAAAATTCGTGTCATTTCTGGCGAGTTTGACTACACGCTTGTTTTTCCCCATCCCTGCCGTACAATCTACAAAGACGTGGAACAGCGATGGCGTGGTGGTTGGTTCCGCGAAATGTCCGTTGTTGGGTGACTGGATAAAGAGCAATTCGGCCTTGGCCGGAAGGCTCGTTAACGAGTAAGCCGACGTGGCTCTATACCTCCGGGTGCTGGGCCATGTCGGTTTTTTTTTGTGCTTGTGCGTCGCGGTTGTGTACCCGAGGGCGGTACCTGCAGCGAATTAACTCAAAGTCGTCGGATGACTAGATAAGAAGCAAACCGGCTGTGCCGGGGGGCTTATTGGTGAGTAAGCCGACGTGGTGGAACACCTGCGGGTGATCGGCCACGTCGGTTTTCGTGTTGAGCATTTTGTTTGGCCATGTGCCACGATCGCAGGCACCCAGGGAGCAGTCTCATGAAAAAGCTTGATCCAACCATGGCGGAGCAAGTCGCCCAGGCGATCAGCGTCTACCAAGAGCAGCGGACTGGCTATCCGCCCAAAGCCGTGACCCTAGTCCTCAGCGACGACACGCTGGTCGTCACGCTGCACGAGGCGCTGTCGCCCGCCGAAAAGGACCTGGCCAGCACTCCAGAGGGAGCCGTTCAAGTGCAGGAGTTTCACCGACAGCTCTTCAACAGCTCCGTCGACGTGCTGCGCGAGGAGATCCGGCGCATCACCGGGATCGCGGTGGGCGAAGCTGCCGCGGAAGTGGAGACAACAACCGGTGCCGTTGTGCACGCCTTCACGACCGGCACGATGGTACAGGTGTTCCGGCTCGCCGGGAGAATCGCCGCCGGCGTCTGGAATGGACACGGGGGAGAGGATTCGTCACAGAAATCGGAGGATCAACCATGCTAGTGTTCCTGGCACTTGGGTTCAGAACGCGGCCTTTCTCGGGGTGACGCTCGAGTCATCGTTCGCAGCCGAAATCAACTCACTTCGCAATCAGAAAGGGAATCGCGATGGAACTGCCGACACGTCCGCCCGCGGATCGATTCACGCGGCCTGGCCGCTACCGCGAGTTGGAGAATCAGATTCGGTGTCGCGTCGAGCGCGACAACATCCCGATCCTGTTGGTCTACGCCTTCGATCCGCGGACTCGCCTGGGGCCATTCGTGTTTGTCGACAAGACGCTGATTCCCGGCGCCCGCGGGCCGTCGGCTCCGCGCTATATGCGGCGGGTTTTCACAACCTGCGTCTGGTGTTGCAGCAGTGGAATCCAAATATTCTACCCAGCGCCACGCGTTTCGAAGGCCAGCCTCCGGAGGTGCTCCTGGTCTCCGCCATGCAGATCCATAGCGCGCCGGCCTACCGGCTGATCCGCGACGCGTGGCAATTGGGCGATGATCGGCCGCTGATCTTGGCCGGTGGACCGAAGGCCGTTTACGAGCCGTGGGACTTCTTTGGGCTATCGTCCGACGGCCGCGAAGGTGCCGATGTGGTCGTCACGGGGGAGGAGTACGTGCTGTTGGAACTGCTGGACAGGATTGTCGCACTGAAGGGGCCCGGTGAGACGATGCGTGAGGCCTACGAGCGGGCCCGCGAGGACGGGCTGCTCGAGGACATTCCGGGACTGGTGTACCGGCCTGACTCACCGAGTGGCGCTCCCGAATATTTGGTCAACACCGGCGTGCAGCGGCTGGTGCGGGACCTCGACGAACTCCCCCTGCCGTTTGACGCCATGGGGCTCTTCGAACCGCCGCATCGCCGCGCTACGCTATCGCCGCTGCCCATCCCTTCAGAGCGAATCGGTCGCCACGCCCAGTTCCTGGCGATGGTCACCACGCACGGCTGCCAGTTTCATTGTTCGTACTGTCCCATCCCCAGCTACAACCAGTTCACGTTCCGCAATCGCAGTCCGGAGCGGCTGGTGGAGGAGATATCGGGGATCGCGACGCGCTGTGGCATTTCCGATTTCTTCGGCACCGACGATAATCTCTTCAGCAATCGCCCGACCGTGGAAGCGATCTTGACGGCCATGGCGGCGGGCAAAGTGGGCCAGAGATCCTTCCGCGACGCGATCTGGTTCGGCACGGAAGCTACCGAATTCGATGTCTTCAAGAACCAGGATCTCTTGCCCTTGGCCCGTGATGCGGGCCTGCGCGGGATGTGGTTGGGGATCGAAGACCTGACGGGTGGGCTGGTCAAGAAGGGACAGAGCGTGGAGAAGACCAAGACCCTGTTCAAATTGCTGTTGAAACAGGGGATCGCCCCTATGCCGATGATGATGCACCACGACGGTCAGCCGCTCTGGACGTGGCGAGGATTGTACGGCCTGCTCAACCAGGTGCGATTCCTGTGGAGGGCCGGAGCTCCAACCTGCCAGGTGACGCTATTGACGCCCTGGGTGGGCAGCCGGGGCTATGAGCAGCCGTTTCACGACGGCCTCGTGCTGAGCAAGGCGGGTGGACGACCGGTCGAGGATTACCAGTTCGATGGCAATCATTGCCTCGCCACCAGCGACGCTCACCCGTGGCGCCGCCAGATCAATATGCTCGCCAGCTACGCTGCGTTCTACAACCCGCTTAACCTGTTGCTGGCCTTGCCACGGTTCGACAAGGTGTGGGCCGACCGGATCGTGTTCCAGTTGCTCGGTATGTTTGGGGTGGCCAAGTCAATTTACCAATCGCGCGACTGGCTCGGGCGGCTGATGGCGGGACCGGTCGAGAGGCGCGCCGAATTGCCGCAGCCCAGGTTCCCCATGGTCGCGCCCAACGGCGTCGCCGCTTGCATCCACCGTTGATCGCCATAGAATAGAGTCATGGAATCCGTCGGATGACTAGATAAAGAGCACACCGGTTGCGCGGTTGGTTCGTTAAC
>CAVOXY010000032.1:0-292927 GCA_963700515.1 uncultured Planctomycetota bacterium
TCGACACGTCGACCGAGATCGGGTCGTCGGCGAAGCGGCCGCTCTCGTCCTGCAGGAAGAACAACCGCCGGCGCCGTCGCGGACTCGCAGGTCCGGCCGGCCGTCGCCGTTCAGGTCGGCGATGTCGAGCTCGCGGGATCCGGATCCGATTGCGCATCCGCGTCGACAGGGAGTTCGCGCTCCGCCCACATGCTGTGGTCGAAGTCGATCGGCAGCGTCTGCGACAGCTCGAAGCGCGGCTCGTCGCTGCCGGCGCGCGCAGCCACAGCTCGCAGTGCTGTCCGCGCGGCACGACCAGGTCGAGCGCGCCGTCGGCGTTGACGTCCTCGGCGGAACTCGGCGAACGCCGGCTCGCCGATGCGGAAGCCGAGCCTGCCGGACGTCGTCAACAGGACCGGGTCGGCGCGAACCGCCCGCTCGCGTCGAGCGGGTGCGCGCGGACACCGTCCATCGACAGCACGACCAGGTCGACGCCGCTCCGTCGCCGACGACGTCGGCGAGCGCGAGCAGGCTGCTGCTGCCGGGTTGGGCAGCCGCAGCGGCTCGCCCGCGCGCGGCGCAGGCCGCCGTCGTCGCCGAGCGTCGAGCACGTCGACGACGCCGTCGGGGCGATGACCACGCAGCTCGACCGCGCCGTCGCCGTCGAGGTCCTCGACGCGTCAGCGCGGCGTCCGGGCCTCGACTCGCGGACGCCGACGACCTCGATCCGCGGCGCCGATCCTGAGCTCTGCGCGGGAGCGAGCCGACGGCGCCGCGAGCGAGGCGGCCAGAAGATGGCGAGCCGCTCATCGGAACTCCACGTGGACGATCTGCTCCGGCTCGCGCACGACCAGCGACATCGCGTCGCCGTCGGTTCGAGAACCTCGATCGGCGAGTTCTCCGCGGTCGCGCATCCCCCAGATCGGATCGCCGAGCGCGAAGCCCCGGCCGCTGGCCGACGATCGGCAGCACGCTCGAGCTGCGGCCGTCCGTGCGAACGAACAGGTCGCGCAGCCCGTCGTGGTCGACGTCGCGCACGAAGCGGGTCGACGATGCGGTCGCGCTCGCGCAGCGCGCGGCTCGGGAGCGAGACGCGGTGCACCATCGCGACCGGGCGCCGGAACCGACCGCCGTCCGCCGCGCGCCGACCGACGAACAGGTTGAGCTGCGCGTCGACCGATGCCCGACGAACCGCCGGTCAGCGTGTCGATCACGTCGGTCCGCAGCGAGCCGATCGCGAGCTCCGCGACGCCGTCGCCGTCGACGTCGTCGAACGCGGGCAGCGTGACGAAGCCCTGCAGCAGCAGCTTGTCGGCGGCTGCTCGAACAGCCGCCGTCGTCGCCCTGGCGGAACAGCTCGACGACGCTCGTGATCGCGTCGTCCCTCGGTGCGGCCCGACGACGAGCACGACCTCGGCGCGGCCGTCGCCGTCGAGGTCGACGAGCTGCACGCTGAACGGACGGATCGAACAGCGGGATGCCGCGCTCGGGGACGTCGTGTAGCTCGTCGGGCGGACGGCGAAGCGCCCGTCCGTCGCGCCTGCAGCCAGACCGCGAGCCGGCTGCCGGCGAGCGCGACGACGTCGAGGCTGCCGTCGGCGTTCCAGTCGGCGAGCTGCGGCGCGGCGAGCGTGTCCCAGACCTGCGAGCAGGAAGCCGCGCTGGCCGCTGGTCGTCGAATCGACGCGCCGCGCATGTTCTGCGCTGGCCGCGGAACCGCGGCTCGCCGCGCGCGCGATCGGTCAGCGGCTGCGGCGGCGCGCAGGAAGCGGCTCTCGACGAAGCTGCACCGCGCCGTCGTCGCCGCGCCGCTGGACGAACGCGCGGTAGCCGTCGACGCTCGGCCAGCACGAGGTCGTCGAGCCCGTCGCGGTCGAGGTCGACGACGCCGCTGCCTGCCAGGACGAAGGCGTAGTCGCGGCGTCGGCGGGCTGCCACAGCAGGTCGAAGTGCGGCGATCGGCGCGTAGCGCGGGCTCGGCGCGCGCCGCTCGCGCCACAGCACCGCGACCACGCGGGTCGGCGAGAACAGCACCGAGCTCGGCGCCGGGGTCCGGGTCGACGTCGGCGACCGCGTAGGCGACGACGTCGCGCGACCAGCGCGAGCTCGCGGTCGGCCGGCGCTCCGGAACGCGGGCGCTCGCCGCGGTCGCAGGTGCACGCGACAGCGCGGCGCGAGCCGTGCGCGGACACCGACACGACCAGGTCCGGTCGCGGCCGTCGCGCGTCGAGGTCGCCGAACGCCGCCGTCGCGGACCGACGCCGTCGGCGAACTGCACGTAGGCGACGTCGGGATCGAGCGCCTGTGCAGCACCGCGATCGCGAGCGCGCCGGCGACGACCAGCGTGAGTCGATCGCGATCACTCGTCGACCTCCAGCAGCTCGTCCGCGTCGCCGCCGCCGAACCAGATCAGCCAGAGCAGCCGGAAGCGCCACGCGGCGCGGGTCTTCTCGTAGCGGAACATGCCCGAGCAGCACGGAGGTGTCGAGACTTGCCGCGGTCGGACTCGTGGTCGACGAGCAGCGGGATGTAGAGCTCGCGGAAGTCGCTCGCGCGGCTGCGTCAGCGGCGCGTCGACCTCGCAGCCGTCGCCGTCGCGCAAGTAGTCGACCGTCGCGGTCTCGCCGGCGGCGCGGATCGCCTCGACGCACGACCTCCGGGTGCGCGATCTCGCGGTCGTCGATCGCGCGATCAGGTCGCCGAAGCGCAGCCCGGCACGCGCCACGGGCTGCGCTTCGACAGGCCGACGATGACCGCGCCGGCGCCCGGCGCCAGCCCGGCCGCGCGCGCCTCGACCTCGGTCGCGGTGCGGACGACGATGCCGACCCGCTGCTCTTCGCGCAGCGCATGGCCTCCGCGCGTTCGACCGGTCGCAGCCGCGGCACGGTCGCAGTCGTCGTGCTGGTGCGGCGGTTGGCGCGGTCGAACACGACCGCGAGCTCGTGGTCGCCGTCGCCGCAGGCCAGCTCGACCGCGCGCCAGTCCGAGGGGTAGCGGAGCGCGCGCGGCTGTGCCGTCGCCGAGTCGCGCCTCGAACAGCACGTCGCCGACGACGAGGCCAGCGGCGTCGGCCGGCGAGTTCTCGACGATGCGCACGACCTCGACGCCCTGCGGCCTCGCCGAGCATCGCGTCGATCGTCTGCCGCGCGTCGCCGACGTAGGCGCCGGTGAAGCCGCCGAGCGGCAGCGCCCGGCGCTGCGACTTCGTCGTCGGGCTCCTCGAACAGCTCGAGCGGCTCCTCCATGTCGCGCAACGGCGGCGGCTCGTCGGGCAGGCGAACGCGCAAGCGTGCAGGCAGCGCCGGAGGATGAGTACGCGATGAGGAGTCAGGCAGCCCGAGGCGAGCAGCGAGTCGGATCGATGCGGAGTCGATTCGACACGGCGGCGATCGCGTCAGGACACGCGCTTGCGCGCGACGAGGAGCCGCGCGAGTCCCGAACGCGACAGCGCACCACAGCGCCGGCACCACGGCGCCGTCGCTTCGTACCCGAACATCGCCTCCGCGCTGCCGACGCGACGTCGAGGTAGTAGTCGAGATACGACGTGTCGCCGAGCGGGCGATGGCAGGTAGGCAGAGGGCAGCCACGGCTCGACGCCGAGCGGCCGGGCGATCGCGCGGCCGATGTCGAGCGCGACCATCGCGAGCAGCGCGAGTGCCGAGCGCCCAGATCGCGCGCGTCGCGACGGCGCCGCCAGGAACCCGATCCCGGCGTACGCGAACAGCGGCAGGACGAGCGCGAGCACCGCGTCGGGCACCAGCGGCCAGACGTCGATCGCCTCGATCCAGAGCTCCGGCTCGCCGCTCGCGGCGTGACTTCGAAGCGGTCGCCGAACTCGAAATAGCGCGCCGGCCGACACCAGCGCGACGACCAGCGGCGGCGTGCAGCGACGACGACCAGCAGCGACCAGCACGCGCGACGCGCCTTGCCGAGCACGCACGTGCCACGCGCCGCAGCGGACGCAGCAGGACGTTGCGCAGCGTGCCGAGCGAGAGCTCGCCGGCGATCGACTGGCTGCCGACCGCGACGAGCATCACCGCGAGCGCCGGGGCGGCGGCGACGAGCCCGCGCCCGAACGCCTCGAACGCGGTCACCGTCGACGTGCTGAAGAGCTCGCCCGCCTCGACGTCGCGCGAGGTGCACGGCGTGGTCCTCGGCGAGCGCCGCGATCCGCTGCCAGGCGAGGAACGCCGGGATCGCGACCAGCAGCGCCGACGGCCAGCGCCGCGACGTTGCGGCGCAGCTCGTAGCGCGCCATGCGCGCGACGCGGCACGCGCGGCGCCGCGCGCTCGCCGGGCGCGCCGGTCGTCGGTGGCTCCGGCGGTCGGCTCGCGCGATCGGCTGAGCGAGGCCGGGTCGCAGCCAGCCGCAGGTAGACCTCCTCGAGCGATCGCCGGCCGCGGCGCGATCCGCTGCGACGCCGACGCCGGCCGCGCACCAGGCTGCGCACGAGCTCGCGCGGGATCGATGTCGCCGAGCTCGATCAGGTCGTCGCCGTCGGTCCGCGGTCGGCGCGCTCGAGCGCCGAGCTTCGCGAGCACCGCGTCGGTGCGCGTCGCGCGGGTCGTCGGTCGCGAGCTCGAAGCGGCCGCGGGTCGTCGCGAGCAGCGCGTCGGTCGTCGGCCTCGACGCAGCAGCCGGCCCTCGCGGCAGCACGCCGATGCGGTTGCACAGGCCGGCGAGCTCGTGCGAGCTGGTGGCTCGAGAGCAGCGACCGTCATCCCCTCGTCGCGCGTCAGGCGCCGCAGCACGTCGCGCAGCTCGGCGATGCCCTCGGGGTCGAGGCCGTTGGTGGCTCGTCGAGCAGCACGTAGCGCGGGTCGCCGATCAGCGCCTGCGCGATGCCGAGGCGCTGGCGCATGCCCTGCGAGTACGTCCGCACCGCGTTGCGGCCGCGCTCGCGCGAGGCCGACGAGCTCGAGCCACCGGTCGGCCTCGCGCGCCGCGCTCGCGGCGCGCGAGCCCCTGCAGCCGCGCCAGCTCGCAGCAGGTTCTCGCGGCGCGCTCGCCCACGGGTAGAAGCCGGTCGACCTCGATCATCCCACCGAGGCGCGCGCGCGCCTCGCGCGGGTGCGCGTCGAGCGTCGAAGCCGTCGACCAGCACGCGCCCCGCGGCCGGCCGGTCGAGGCCGAGCGCGATCCGCATCGCGGTCGTCTTGCCGGCGCCGTTGTGGCCGATGAAGCCGTAGCAGTCGCCGGGTCGCACGGTCATCGGACCCCGCGCAGGCTCGGTCGGCGACCGTAGTGATGCTCGACGTCGAGGAGTTGCAGGGTCATCGGAGGAGCAGCCACGGGAGTCCAGTGCCGGCCGGTAAGCCTCGGCGTACGGCGGAGCTAACGATCGCCGAAGTCGCGGACGATCGCCACGATCCGTTGCAAGTGCCAGACCCGTAACCCGTTTTCCGTGGTCGTGGTCGTGGTGGTCGTTATGGTCGTGGTCGTGGTCGTGGTCGTGGTCGTGGTCGTGGTCGTGGTCGTGGTCGCGCCCGCGTCCGCGTCCGCGCCCGATCGGAGGCGAACGACGATGGCCAGGCGGACGGCGAGGACTCCCCGCGCTACGATCCCCCCTTCCCCTCGCCTCATGACCCCCACCCGCGAGCTCGAGTTCCTCCGCTTCCTCGCCGATCTCACCGCGCAGATCGACGACGTGCGGAACCCGACAAGGTCGTCCGGGTCGGTCTGCGCAACGCGCGCGACTTCTTCGCCGCCGACTCCGCCTGCATCGCCGAGCGACGGCAGCGCCCCGACGAGGTCGAGATCGGCTACTCGTATCCGCCGGAGTTGGCCGCCCGTATCTGGAGCTGTTCCTCGACGTGCTCGACGGCGAGGCGCCGCGGGTCGGCCACAATCCGATGCTCGTGGCGGTCGAGCGACGCGGGCGCACCTGGGCGGTGCTGGGCTTCTGGCGCGACCAAGTGCGGTTCGACCGCGAGGCGCTGCGGCAGGGGCCAGCGATCGCCAAGCTCTCACGAGGCGTAGCGGCGCATCGATCGGCAGCGGATCTCCGAGGTACGTCGCCGCATCGACCGCAAGATCATGGAGCAGCTGCGCCCGAAGGACCTCTTCTACCAGATCCTGCACGGGCTGCGCTCGCTGACGCGCTACGACCACTCGGCGGCGCTGCTCGATGCCCGGGCCGAGCGCGGAGGCGTGCTCGAGCTCGTCGCCGAGCAGATCGCGTGGCGCAAGGGCAAGAGCCGGCGCGATCGGCATGCGGCGGATCGCGCGACCAGACGTGCTGCGGCTCATGAGGGCGGCGAGGTGTCGGGTTCGAGCGCGACGGCGACGGCTGGCGTCGACTGGACGGCGCGGGCGACGGAGGCGCTCGCGCGCTTGCTCGACTACGACCGCGGCGACGCGCGAGCCGGACGAGGAGCCGAGGGCGCGATGCTGTGCGCGCCGCTCGTGATGCGGCGACGCGGTCGTCGGCGTGCTCAAGGTCGCGGCCCGCTACGCCGGGGGCGCTCGGCGCGTACGAGGCCGATCTCGTGCGCCGCTTCCTGCCGCAGGTCGCGATCGCGATCCGGCGCATGCAGCGCGACGAGCCTCGCTCGAGACCGGCATGCTCGAGGCGGAGAAGAAGCACGCGATGGCCAATCTCGCGCGCGGCGTCGCGCACGACGTCAACAACGCGCTCGGCGCGGTGCTGCCGCTCGTGCAGCAGCTCCGCGCCGAGGCGCGCGCGAGCGCGCTCGACGCCCGCGATCGCCGCGCGACGACCTCGCGCAGATCGAGGCGTCGGTGCAGGTCTGCCGGCGGATCTTCGGCGGCATGCTGTCGTTCGCGAAGAGCCCGGTGCGCGGCGTCGGCGAGGGCGACGTGCGGCGCGCGGTCGAGAGCACGCTCGCGATCCTCGACGACGCGCTGCGGCGCCAGCGGCATCGCGGTCGCGATCGAGCGTCGCGGACGGGCTGCCGGCCGTGCGCGGCGGCCAGGGCGACCTCGAGCAGCTCGTGCTCAACCTCGCGACGCAACGCGCGCGACGCGATGCCCGAGGGCGGCACGCTCTCGATCCGCGCGGCCGGCGAGGACGGCTCGGTCGTGCTCGAGGTCGCGCGACACCGGGATCGGCATCGACGCGGAGCTGCTGGCCCACGTCCAGGAGCCGTTCTTCACGACCAAGCGCCAGCGGCAACGGGCTCGGCCTGTCGATCTGCCGCTCGATCGTGTGGAACATGCGCGGCCGGCTCGCCGCGTCGTTGGCAATGAGCAGGTCTAAGTCGTTATCGTGGTCGTAGTCGAGGAAGAGTGCCCGTCTGCCGAATTGCGGCTCGTTGGCGCCGGAGCGCTCGAGCAACGTCCTCGAACGTGCCGTCACCGCGGCTGTGGTAGAGAACGTTCGGGCCGTAGTTGACCACGTACAGGTCCGGGTGCCCGTCGTTGTCGTAGTCGCCGAACAAGGCATCAAGACCGAGGCTTGAATCGCCCACACCTGCCGTGGCAGTCACGTCCTCGAAGCCGACCGGCGCCTTGGTTGGCATACAAGCGATTGGATGGAGGCGGCCTTGTGGTCGGCGCAGTTGACCAGGTAAATGTCTAGGTCGCCATCGCCGTCATAGTCTCCGAGGGCAAGCCCGCCGCCGACCTCGTCACGTAGAACTCGCGGAGCGGAACCGATTCCGCCGCCCTGTCCGGCTCATCGGCCCTGTCGGGGGCGGGAAATCCGGACTCCCGGGTCATGTCGGTGAATGCGATCGGCGCTTCCGGCTTGGCCGCGCCGGCTTGATACCGCCGGCCACCTCGATGATGTACGAATACTTGCTGCGCTCCAGGGCCTCGACCGTCTTTTCCGACTCGTCCACCGTGTCTTTGACCAGGTCGTAGGTCTCCTTATGTCGCATGGCCTGGTCTACTAGCCCCAATCGGCGGCAGATGGTGATCAACTGGTATTGGGTATGAGGACATTCAATCCGTTTTTATTCGAAGTGTGTTTTTTAATTTTATTTTAATTTTATTTTTTGTTGCTTGGTTGGTTTTTGTCGACAATGATCATGGCCACAAATATGAGCACGGCGACGAGCGAGATGACGATGGAGAATTTCCCCTTCTGGATCGTATCGTCACCCAACATCGAACCGATCTGATTCTCGCTGATCGGCTGGGGATTAAGCGTCGCAGGGAGGCGGCCCGCGCGAGAATCCCGACCAGAAAATCGACTTCTTCCTTCTTGAAATTGCCGGTGATACGCCCGCTATCGCTGATCGTGGTGATCAAACGGGGAAAGGAGAGCAACCGGTTGTCGAGCATGATGCCGAGGTGGCGATAAAACGGCGGCGTGGCGTCGGTGTCGGGAAGGTTCTCGCTCGTCAACAGGCGAAACTTCGCGATCCCTTCACCCCGCAGGTGAAAATTGACGCACGGATGCAGGTACTCATCGTTGCCCGCCGATACCACGCCCAGGTAATCGCCCGTCACATTGCAGCCGTCATCCATCGCCAGCAAAACGTCAAGATTCTCCACCCCGTACTCGGTCAAGTAGTCCTCTAACAATTGCTGGTTGTTCTTGATCGGGCCAATATCCGACAGCTTCACGAATTCGCCGGTGGTCTCATTGCGCAGGATGCAGGACTCCAATTCGTAGGCCTTCATCTTCTCCTTGGCAGCCTGAGCCCAACGCCCCAGGATCTCATTTCCGCGCTTGATGAACTTATCGCGGCGGCGACCGGGATCAGGGTCCTTTTCCTGCTCTTCCGCCGCTGCAATGATGTCCTGATGGTCGCGCCGGTTGGCCACGATGCGGAATTCCAACGAACCGGCCGTCTCGATCTGCTTCTTGATCTGATCGACCTCTTGCGCATCGACCTCCGGAATGATGATTTCCACCTGGCGGTCGCCATAGGGGCGAATCACGATCTCCTTCGTGCCGCTCGGGTTGATGCGATTCGTCAACGCCTGCACCAAGTCGCCCATATTGATATCGGCATTCTCATCCTGCGAATTCTTGGCACCCGCCGCGGAGGCGACCGAGGTGTCGATCTCGTAGATCAGAATGACACCACCCTTCAAATCGACTCCCAACGGAATCCGAAACCGACCTTGTTGCCAGTCCCAGGCGCGATACAACACGAAGAACGCCAAGGTCAACGAAGCAATAATCAACCCGATCTTGAACTCGTAACTGCGCATGCGCAGGGAACGCACAATAACACTGCCGAGGACAAAGGGCATCACAATAACCAGAGCCATGACGCCGATGATGTAGGCGAATTTGTAAACGCCATCGGCAAACGTGCTCTGCTCTTGAGCCAGCAGGACGGGAAGGTATATGGAGTCAAGCATGACAGGAACTTCCTAATTCCCGGAAACGTGAATCGTATCGGTATGTGTGTACGTGAATGACAGAACCACCAAAACACTAGGTCGCTGGATCGCTCTCAACGGTCAGAACGCGAGCAATGGCGCTACGCTGCAAACGCAGTTTGGTGTTCGTGTTCTCGTCAACCTTGATGGTGACTTCATCTGAATCCTTGGAGGTCATGACGACGGTACCGTAAATCCCGCCGATCGTCACCACGCGGTCGTTCTTCTTGAGATTCTGCAACATGCCGGCCAGCTCGGCTCGCTTTCGACGCTCCGGACGAATCATCAGCAAGTAGAACAAGACCGCTATCATCAGGAACGGAAAGACGTTGGCCAGCAGCTGCGGCAGTCCTGACCCGGGCGCCGCCGGGGCATCCCCCTGCGCCACTTGTGCGAGCACAAGGTGGGTCATCACATCAAAATAACGAGGCATGCCACGCCCTTTCCCCATCAACGTTGTTGCACGCAAGCCGACTGAGTCACGCAGACGGCAGGGGGCCGAATTCGCCACCCTGCTCGCTTCACAACGCTGTCCGGCCCTACTTCGTGCTTATTCGGCCACCGTTCTTCGCCACCGTTCGCGGCGCCCGTCCCCCGACAGCCAGACCGTTGGGACCGGCCCACGTCGATCTGTCATGGGGAACAGAAAACGGCCCGACGGCAACGCCCGACCGGGCCGACTCCTGATGGAATAGCGAGTCATCATAAGGTCTTGCGCCACAACGAGCAAGGGCAGCAGCAGGGCACCACTTGAATTCCCCCCCGCGACGGCCTGCGGCAAGTGCGTCGTGACCGCGGACTGCGTCACACGCAACGCGCCCCCTCTTCCGCATCAGGCTGAACCTGCCAGAGAGCCATCTTGCGGCGGAAATACGCGGCGAACTCACCCGCCTCAATCGCTTCCCGAATCTCCCTCATCAAACGCTGGTAGTACGTTAGATTGTGAGCCGTCAGCAGGATGGGCCCCAACATCTCGCCCGCCTTGAACAAGTGATGAAGATAACCACGACTGTGCTGGCAGGCGGCGCAGGGGCAATCCGGTTCCAAGGGTCGGCCGTCGCGGCGATGGCATTGATTGCGCAGCCGCAGCGGCCCTCGGTCCGTAAAGGCCAACGCATTACGACCGTTGCGCGTGGGCATCACGCAGTCGAACAAATCCACACCTCGGAACACGGCCTGCAAGATGTCCTGCGGGCGTCCCACTCCCATCAAATAGCGGGGGCAGTTCGTCGGCAGAGCTGGGCAAGTGACGTCGAGCATGGCATACATCTCGTCGGCCGTCTCGCCGACGCTCAGCCCCCCAATCGCGTATCCCGGAAAGCCCACCTCCACTAACTGGCGGGCACACGACGTTCGCAACTCCGGATTCAGCCCGCCCTGAACGATCGCAAAGAGTGTCTGGTCGTGCCGTGCGGCCGCCTCCTGGCAGCGCTGAGCCCAGACCACGGTGCGCTGGCAGGCGGCACGAACGGCCCCTTCGTCGGCCGGTAAAGCCACGACATGGTCCAGCGCCATGGCAATGTCGCTCCCCAATGCCGCCTGGATCGCGACCGCTCGTTCAGGGGACAACGTGAGAATGCTGCCGTCGACGTGGGAACGGAATACGACCGACTCGTCGCTGACCCGATTGAGCCGTTCGAGACTGAAGATCTGAAAACCGCCGCTGTCGGTCAGAATGGGGCCATCCCAGCCCATGAAGCGGTGCAGCCCTCCCAACTCGGCGACAATCTCGGCACCCGGCCGCAGCGCCAAATGGTACGTATTGCCCAGGACCATTTCGGCTCCTGTGCGACGCACCATGTCAACGGTCAAGCCCTTGACCGTCCCCTGCGTTCCCACGGGCATGAATGCCGGCAACTGGACCTCGCCCCGCGCCGTCCTCAAAGTGCCCCGCCGCGCGCCACAACCTGGCGCGGTCCGCTGTAACTCAAAGGAGAAGGCAGAGGCCGCCATCAGTCGCCACGCAACTTGAGGCTCAGCTGGGTCAGCTTCTCGCGTACTTCATTCAGGCTCGTGACACCGAAGTTTTTGCATTCCAGCAAATCGTCGCCCGTTTTGCGAATCAACTCGCCGATGGTGGTCATACCGAGCCGGACCATGCATTTACGAGCCCGTACCGAGAGATTCAGGTCCGAGATCGGGCGATCGAGCACGGCCTGCCCCTCCGGCGGAAGCTGGGATACGTCGATGGGCACTTCCGGTTCATGCCGCTGGTGCGCGAACTGCCCCAGATCCAACCCCTTCGAAACGAGCATATCGCGGATCTCGACCAGCGACGTCTCGCCGAAGTTCTTGCTGGCGAGCAATTCCAGTTCCGTGGTCCGCGTCAGGTCACCCAACGTTCGGATGCCCATCTTCTGCAGACAGTTGCGGCTGCGGACCGACAATTCGAAGTCGTTGACCGAGATACTGAGCACCTGGTTCAGCCGATCGTTGCGCTTCTGGGCTTCTTCGTCATAGAACATGTCACTCGAAGCCACTGCGTCCTTGAAATACAGCCTGGCGCGGGGGTGATTGGGATAACTGTCGAGAATCCGCCGGTAGCAGGACTGCGCCTGCTCGTATTTCTGCGTGTCTTCGCACATGATCCCCAAGTTCAACAGGGCTCCGACGTGCGCCGGATAACCGCGCACGGCGCGCTCATACAGACGAAATGCCCCTTCGTCATCGCCGCGGCGATCACTTTCCAAGGCCAACCCAAACAACCCGCCAGGGTGCCTCGGTTCCACCGCCACCGCCCGCTCATAAAGGGCCACGACCTCACTCGGATTCCCCCCCAAAGCGGCTACCGTGGCGCCCCGCTGATAAAGATAATCGGCCGTCTGTTCGATCGCCCCGAAGAGACTATCTAACGTGGCCAGCGCCCCGGCCGGGTCGCCCATATAACGCTGTGCCTCGCAGCTGGCCAACGCACATTGATCGCCGTTGTAACCGGCCCCTTTCGCCGCATTGTAGCTGGCGATCGCCTCGCCATATTCGCCGCTGGCATACTGCGCTCGCCCAAGTAGAACAGGGCCAAGGCGCTGCCGTCCGCATTGCGCAAGGTATCGATGGCACGCGGTATCCGGCCCAACAAGTAGTAGCAGACCCCCAACCGCACGGCCATCGCCGGCGTCAGGTTCTCGCTCATTTCTAACTCACCCACCGAGTCGCGCAGGACCGCTAACTTCGCGCTGTCCTCCGAGATGGCGCGGATCAACTGCTCGATCTCGTGGGGTCCAAACGAACTGTTCGACAGCACGATTTCTTTCAGATCTATTTCCAACCCATGCGACATTTAGCGGTTCTCCCCATCCCACGCGCCAGCCATCGATACAAGACAGAGGGCTCACCAAGAACCAGAGAGAGCCAGCGGTGGGAGTCGAACCCACAACCCCCGCATTACGAATGCGGTGCTCTGCCAATTGAAGCTACGCTGGCAACTCAAGCGTGCAACGCGACGCACGTAGAAACTCATACGGTAGAAAAACGACGCCGAGGCGTCAAGAGCCGGACACCCAACTCTCTAAGTAGACACGACTTTGCGTTGGCCCACCAGAGACCTACCCGAGAGCAGACCAGAGAACTGGCACAACGATCCACGGTTGACGGCCGAAACCGACCCCACCTCCCGATGGGGCTTCAACTGAAGGCCATTTCTCACGCCGCCGTGAAAGTCCCCGCCATGAGTGAGAGCCGAACTCCCGGCGGGAGAGCTGGCAAGAAAAGAAAAAAGCGGGACCTCTGACGCGGCAACAACGTGTTGACGCAACCGTACGGTCAGGGGCAAGGCAACCATTACGGGAAAATCACGTCAGAGGTCCCACGGGCCAGATTCATATGCCGGTGGGTGTCGCTCCCCATCCGACACAACTACCGAGAATGCGAATACAATGCCAATCGTTCCCAACATTCCCGCAAGCTCACCCCAGAAATCGCCTAACTCCTTTCAAGAAAACACCTTATAGTAACTGGTCGGTGACCCGGACGAGGCCCCTCGACGCCCGATGTCGGGTCGCGGCGGAGTCGTTCGATACAGCAAAACACAACATGCGCCGCATCCTGCACCAACCTGCCGTCCACCACACGCGTGGCCCAGGAGTCGCCGCCCCGCTACTGATGAAATCAACCGAATATGCTACATTTCGTCCCCAAGGGCTTCGTCACCGAGCGATCTGGGACTGAACTGAGGATTCCTGATGCCCCGTCTGATCGAATACCTGAGGGCCGAGGCTAACCGCGTGTTGATTGTCGCCAACCCAGCGGCGGGTTCCGGAGCGAATCGCCAAAGAGTGCAGGAATTGAGCGACCGTTTGCAGTTGGACGGTTGGCATGTCGAGACCACCTCCGACCTGGACCTGGTGACCCACCGGGCTGCGGCCGGGACTGACTCGCGCTTACGCGCCGTGGTGGCGGCCGGCGGGGATGGGACGGTGGCAGCGGTGGTCAATCGAACCCAGGCCGATACTCCGATCGCCGTGCTCCCGCTGGGAACCGAGAACCTGCTGGGAAAGTACTTGCATATGCTGGTCACTCCCCAGGAGTTGTGTCATGCCATTACGCACGGCGCGACCGCGCGTCTGGATGCCGGGTTGGCGGGCGAACGCATCTTTCTGCTCATGGCGAGTTGTGGCTTTGACGCGGATGTGGTGCAACGTTTGCACGCTGGGCGGACCGGCAATATCCGTCATCTCTCCTATGTCAAACCCATCTTCGATTCGATACGTACCTACAGATATCCTGAACTGCGTGTGTCTTGCGAACCGCTGCCTGTCGGGTCGGCAGTTCCCCGTCGCGCGTCGCTCGCGGGCGGTGAAGCGGGCGGTGAAAGCGGGACGACTTTTATCGCGCGTTGGCTGTTCATCGTGAATCTACCCCGCTATGCGGGGGGACTTCGTTTCGTCCCCGCGGCGGTCGGCACCGACGGATTGCTGGACGTGTGCGGTTTTCAGAAAGGATCACTGCTGCACGGACTGAAGTATTTGAGTGGCGTCGTGCGTGGCCGGCACCTCACGTGGCCAGATTGTCATTACGTGCAGACGCGGCGTGTCCGGATTGAATCCGAAGCCAATGTCCCTTATCAACTGGACGGGGATCCTGGGGGGAGACTCCCCCTAGACATTACCATTTTGCCGGCACGAGTCCGATTGGTCGCCACGGAAGCGTGGGCCCTATACCGAGGGTTTCGACATCCGGCCCACCCGGCCGATCCCGCTTGACGGCAACCAGCACTTCCCAGCGTGGCAGAGCAGACGAATCAACTTGTTCAACGGCTCAGCAGGCAACCCAAACACGTGGCAGACAACCCCCTTCAGATTGGTCCCTATCGGTGCGGCACGGGCTGCCCACTCTTATTGATCGCCGGTCCGTGTGTCTTGGAGTCGGCGGATTTGGCCCTGGAGATCGCGCGTCGCCTCACGGCTGCCACGCGCGATCTGCCGATCAACCTGGTGTTCAAAGCATCGTTCGACAAAGCCAACCGAACGAGTGTGGCGGCTTATCGAGGCCCCGGTTTTGAGCAGGGGCTCGAAATACTGCAGCGGGTACGTGAGGAGTGCCAGATCCCGGTCACGACGGATATTCACGAATCGTGGCACGCGGCGCGGGTGGCGGAAGTTTGCGACTTGCTGCAAATCCCCGCCTTCTTGGCGCGGCAAACGGACCTGTTGGTGGCGGCAGCCAACACGGGTCGTCCGGTGAACGTGAAGAAGGGCCAGTTCATGGCACCCTGGGACATGCAGCATGTGGCCGACAAGCTTTCGGCGGCCGGTTGCCAGCGGATACTGTTGTGCGAACGCGGGACGTTCTTCGGCTACGGCCGTTTGGTGAACGACATGCGGGCCCTGCCACAGATGCGATCGCTCGGCATCCCGGTCGTGTTTGACGCCACGCATAGCGTCCAGGAACCGGGCGGTCTGGGAGCCTCGACCGGTGGTAATCGTGCCATGGTGGAACCCTTGGCCAGGGCCGCCGTCGCGGTCGGAGTGGATGGGCTGTTTTTTGAAACTCACCCCGATCCCGATGCCTCGCCCAGCGACGGTCCCAACATGGTGCCTTTGGACGAATTCCCCGCGCTGATCCACCGGCTGGTCCAGCTGCGCGAATTGGTGGACAGTTTTCCCTAGCCGGTTGTGACGTTCGAGTTAGACTTGTACAGACAGGCGGCAGCACACCATCCCTGTGTCACTCCGCTGTAGCGTGTCGCGGTGGTCGGCACGGTTCTCCCACAAAGAGGATTCTTCCATGCTTGACGCCCACGCTGGCCGACACGAGACGATTGTGCGACCGACTTCCTGGCGCGGACGTCGTGTTTCACCTCGCGTGGCACTTCCGCTGCTACTGATGCTGGCCTGGGTGTCAGCGCCCGGGTGCCGGGAGCAAGTCAACCTGGCCGACCGGGAGGTGATCACCGCCGCGACAAAGCAGCCCGAGCAAGATCATTTTGATGCGGCGCTCGACTTTCTAAAAATGCGTAATGAGCACAATCTGGACCGGTCGGCGAGCCAGGCCAGTTATCACTTGAATCGCTGGATCCGCGACGAGACGGCCGATCCACGCTGGATGATCGATCGCCCCATTCTCAACACGCTGCCGGATGTGATTCGTCGCGCGCCGGCCACGAAAGAGATTCTCTCCGACAAATCACTCGCGCAGTTGGAATTCCTGCCGGGAGACGTGTTGTTTCTGGAAGAATCGCGTTGGCTCCATGCCATCGCCAAAACAGCCGCAGCGTCCGAACCCGCACCGGCGTTCGCTCGGTGGTTGGCCGAAGCAGGACTTGAACCCAAGGCAGCCAAGAAACTGGCGATTGCCGAGGCGGTGTTTGATTGGACGGTCCGCAATATCCAACTCGATGAACTGCTCCCCTATCCGAAGTCGTCGGCCGCCGGACCAGTGGCCGGCGCGGAAAACGATGAGCGTGCGTCGTGGCCGCCACCGATGTTGGGTCTGCCCGGTCCCGGCTACACCGGCGATCCCTGGCATGTGCTGCTGTATGGACATGGGGACAGTTACCAGCGCGCGAGCGTCTTCATTCTGTTGCTGCGGCAAATGCGGATCGACGCCGCGATGCTCGCGATCGACAGCAAGACCGGTCGCGCGCAACCGTGGCTGCCGGCCGTGCTGATCGAGAACCAACTATACCTGTTCGATGCGGAACTGGGACTGCCGTTGCCAGGCCCGGCGGGCAAGGGAGTGGCCACCCTGGCGCAAGTGATCGCCGACTCAGCCATCCTGGAAGCGCTCCATATTGGCGAGAACTACACCTATCGTGTCAGCCAAGCGGACTTGGATAAGGTCGTGGCCCTGCTGGACGCGTCCCCGGAAAGCCTCTCGCAACGCATGCGGCTGGTGGAGCAGAATCTCGGCGCCGAGGACCAGATGACCTTGACTGTGGCTTCCGCAGAACTCCAGCGGGAGTTTCGTGCGTGCCAGGGGATCCAAGACGTCCGGTTGTGGGAAGTACCGATCGAAACGGTCATCTATCAGCAGGCTTATCGGATGCTGCTCTCGCGGGACACCGAACTGCAGTGGAAGGACTTCCTGGAACATGGCGTTTTCAATGAACTCACCCCGGTGGTGAAGGGACGCCGCCGTTACCTGTTGGGGCAATTCAACAATCAGGGGGATGAGCCGGGCGCCACCAGCTATTTCCTGGCGGCACGCATGGCTGACTCTGCCTTGGAAGACTTGGCATCCAAACGCGCGCAGGCCGCCATGGGACTCGAGCGCCCCAGGGGTATGAGCGAGGCCGTTTGGAATGGCCGAATCGAACAAGTCAAACGACTCCAGATCGAAGCCAAACAGCATGCCAGTTACTGGCTGGGGCTGACCCACGTGCAACAACGCAACGATCAGGTGGCGGCCAACTGGTTCAAAACACGCACCCTGGAAAGCTACCCGGACGGCCCGTGGACCCATGGAGCACGGTATAACCTGGCGCGTTGTTACGAATCGATGGGAAAGACTGACGAGGCCAAGCGGCTCTACATGATCGATGAATCACCGCAGCGCTACGGGAACCTGCTGCGTGCACAGTCGCTCGAAGGGGAAGCCGCGACGAAGCAGCCGGCGGAGGCTGCAGCCCCCGCGGCATCTGCCCCCGGTAACGACGCCACTCAACCGCCAGGCAGCGAGAAGAAGTCACCGCCACCAAATGCGCTGCGGGACCCCGCGCAAGACTCGCAATCCAAATAGGGCTCACTTCCAGGCGAATACCGCACCGGTCAACCGCTCGTAGGCTTCAATGTACTTCTCGCGCGTCTTTGCCACGACGTCATCCGGCAGCGCCGGCGGATCGCTATTCTTATCCCAATCGGTCCCGACGAGCCAATCCCGCACGAATTGCTTGTCAAACGATGGCTGCCCATGCCCCGGCTCATAGAGGTCGGCTGGCCAGAATCGCGAGCTGTCCGGAGTCAGCGCTTCGTCGATCAGGATCAAGTCGCCCTCATAGTATCCCCACTCGTACTTCGTATCGGCAATGATAATCCCCTTCTGCCGCGCCCAGGCTGCTCCCTGCTCGTAAAGCTCGATGCTCCGGCGACGGAGTTCCTCGGCCGCCACGGCCCCGGTCAGGGAAACCATCTTCTCGAACGAAATATTGATGTCGTGGCCCGATGCCTCCTTGGTAGCCGGAGTAAAGATCGGATGGGGCAGCTGGTCGCATTGCGTCAGTCCACGCGGGAGCGGGATACCGCACACCTCACCGGTCTGCTGGTATTCCTTCCAGCCCGATCCATCCAGGTACCCACGCACTACACATTCGATGGGAACCACCTGGCACTTGCGTACCAACATGCTGCGTCCTTGCAGCGGGGCGATGTCCACGCCCTCGGGGAGCAACTGCGGATCGACGTCGGTCGAAATCACATGATTGGGCATGTCCAGATGCTGGAACCAGAACCGACTGAGCTGTGTGAGGACCCGTCCCTTGTCCGGTATGCCGCTGGGCAAAACCCAGTCAAAGGCACTGATCCGATCCGTGCTGACCATCAGCAACTGATCACCCAGGTCGTACATATCGCGGACTTTGCCCCGCCGGACCGATAGCCCCTCGATGGATGTTCTCAGCATCGCGTCGCTCATAACACAATCCCTCCCCGCGGCAAAAATCGATGGCCACCGATGCACATGAATTAACAAGATCAGCTTGGCAACTCCGGCAGGCGCCGCACGCATACCGGGTCGGTCAGACGCGCTCTGGCCGACCGGCGCCTGCCGTGGCAGGTCAAGTACGCGGCAGCCGGGCCCGAGTATACCAGCGCGGGAAGCCGCGCCGCTAGCGGGCCACGGAGCGGTCAGCGCGTGGCCATTGGGGAGCGGGTGTGCGGGAACTGCTCTTGCCTGCCGCGCGTTCTCGGAAGTGGTGTGACACCGGGCGGGACTCTGGCTCGCACAACAATCCGGTGATCGAAGCTCCTGGACGAGCCCCTCGGTGTCACGTGCCGCGCGGCCGGATGTGGTTGGCGGCCACACTGGCCTGTGGTACACTCGCCAACATCGAGAGTCGGCGACGTGCGGCCGTCTACTCTGTGGTGTCAATTTTCAGGGCGTTTGTGTGCCGGCTGGGTGCGTGGTCAAGGAATCGTTCATGGGCCAGATGCGTTTTCACGCACCAACGCCGGAGAAGCTGCTCTCGCATGCTGTCGAACTGGCTTACTTGGCCGGCCTGGAAGCCGTCCCGTGGCGCAGCTGTAACCGCTTTTCTGACCATCTCTTGACCCTGGATCGCTCGATCTCCGAGTCGGGAAATCTGTACATTCCCTGGAACATTCCAGGCATCGGTCAGCGCGTGCTGTCGACTTGCACGCTGATGGAACGCGAGCAGCCTTACGATCTCGGCACCGAAATTGCGCGCGGCACGCTGCATCGCGCCCGAGCGTTAGTGGCCGACATGCAAACCCAAGGCCTGACGATCCCGGAGGAGATCCGGACTCAGTTGCGTGCAGCATTATCCGCCTTGCTCCGCGCCACCACGTCGGCCCCCACCGCGGCAGACGATGCCCAACGGACGATACTCATTGCGTCTGAGGCGATGGACGCGCTCATGCAGTGCTACGTTCTAGCGCTGCTCAAGGAGCAGACCGCGGCCAGCGGCACGCTGGCATCGATCCTGGTGAGCCAACTCAGTGATACGCCGATGCCCGAGGAAGTGACGGACGATTTCCTGGCGGCGTTTCACGCCGTGAATATTCCGTTTCGCTGGCGCGCGATTCAGCCGACGGACGGCCCGTGTCAATGGACGAACGTGCAGCAGCAGTTGCAGTGGAGCCGCCGGCAAGGTCTGCGCGTCATCGGCGGACCGCTGATCCAACTCGATCAACTGTCGCTCCCCGACCGCGCGTATGCCTGGCAGGATGACTACGAAGCGTTCGAAGACGCCGCCACGCGATATGTGCAGGCGGTCGTCGGTCGTTTCGATGAGGCGGTCGATATCTGGGTCTGCGCCGGGCGTTTGAACGTGCCCGGAACGATGGCCTTCTCCGAGGAACAGAAACTGCGATTGGCGGTGGCGACCATCGAGGCCGTGCGTCGCGCGTCCCCCCGTACGCCAGTGGTCATCAGCTTCGACCAGCCGTGGGCGGAGTACTTGGCGGCCGAGGATTTCGATCTGTCCCCCTTACATTTTGCCGACGCCCTGGTGCGGGCGGAATTGGGAGTGGCCGGCGTCGGGCTGGAAATGAATTTCGGCTACTGGCCCCACGGGAGCTTGCCCCGTGATCTGCTCGCCGTCAGCCGGCACATGGACCGCTGGAGCCTCCTGGGGATTCCACTCCTGGTCTACCTGACGATGCCCAGCCAGACCTCCAGCGACCCTCTGGCCGTGGGCCCCGTCCGCGTGGTCCCACACTCTCCAGAGCAGCCCGATGCGGCCGCCATCAGCCAGCAGCTGGCCGGGCAACTGATCCCCTTGCTCCTTTCCAAACCGGCGCTACACGGCATCATCTGGAACCAACTGAGCGACGCCGAGCCACACGAGTTTCCTCATGCCGGGCTGTTCGATGCGTCGTCGCAGGCGAAACCGCTGCTCTCGCTCCTGGCCGATTTCCGCGCCAAATACCTGGCCTGACGCAGACTTGCAGCCGGCCCCCCTTTGATTCAAGCTGGATAGACACCCCGCCCCAAGCACCTCCACGTGCCAGGGTGTCGATTGTATGCACCTCGCGATTGTATCAGGGAGTTAACGGCATGCCAGTTCGGACCCATCTGACGACAACGTCGACCTACCTGACAAGGTCGTTGGCTTGCCTGGCGGCGATGGCGATTTTGCTAGTCGCTCAGGCAGCGTCTTCCAACGCGGCACAGCCGCGTCCCGTGACAGCCGCGCGGTTATCCGAAGTCGATGAAGACTATCCCTTTCAAGGTGAATATCTCGGCGACGTGCGGGCCGTGGGTGGAACGATTGTCGCCTTTGGCCTGCAAGTTGTCGCACTGGGAGATAGTCAGTTCTCAGCCATGGGCTTCCAGGACGGCTTGCCAGGTAACGACTGGGATGGCGTAACAACCATTAGGTGGAATGGTTCCCGGCAGGCGAACGTGCTGACGTTTCAGGGGCCGCGCGGGACCATCATCATCCAAGGAGGTGGTGGCACGATCATCGATTCCGCGGGAGTCGAAGTGGGCCACATCAGGAAAATCCGGCGGATCAGCACCACGCTCGGGGTCTCACCGCCTGCAGGAGCCCTGACGCTGTTTGACGGCAGTAGTACCGAAGCCTTTGACAAAGGGAAGTTCTCGCCCGATGGCTGGCTCGCCGCCGGTGCCCTCACGCGGCTGCGGATGCGCGACTTCCAACTGCACCTCGAATTCCTGACTCCCTATATGCCCGCCGCGCGAGATCAAGCGCGAGCCAACAGCGGGATCTATATCCAACAACGTTACGAAGTCCAGATCCTCGATTCTTTCGGACTCGATCCAGTCTTCAACGGCTGCGGCGCATTGTACCGGCAGCAGACTCCCGATCTGAACATGACCTTCCCGCCACTGACCTGGCAAACGTACGACATCTACTTCACAGCGTCGCGCTGGAACGCGGAGGGCAGCAAGACCGCCGACGCCCGGATCACGGTCTTCCATAACGGCGTAGCGATCCACAGCGATCGGATGATTCCCACCAAGACCGGTGCCGGCAGGGCGGAGACCCCCGATGACGGACCCATTCTGCTGCAGGACCATGGGAATCCGGTTCAGTACCGCAACATCTGGATTCTGACGCGCGATGAGTCGACGATCACGGCGGATAAGTCGCCGACCGAAGCGACCGAACAGATCACGCCGCTCACGGAATCTCCTGGCACCGCGTGCCCGATGTGCACAGCACACCTATCGACTCGCGCCAAGAACAGCTGCCAAACGTGCGGATCGGCCAGCGGCGGGTGGATCCTGTGGAAAGGCAGATATCCCTAACGCAGCCCCTGCGGCCACAGCCAAACGTGGGCATCAACGTATCTGGTTTTGCCGACTGTGACGACCAGAATGATTAGCAGGGAATGCGGAATGCGGAGTGCGGAGTGCGGAATCGGAATGACACTTTTCCCGCCGTTTCTTATTCTGTATTTCGCAGTCCGCAGTCCCGATTCGTTCCCCCTCGAGCAGGCGGCGTCACAAACAGCCGCGCAGGCCTCGAAGCGACATGCTCCCGTGTGAACGCCCAATTCTGGAGAACAGGGTGAGACAACTGCCCGTAACGGGCGTCACAGACGGCCGAACGTGACCAGACACATGTCGTCGCTTTGCGAGCCTTGCCCAATGAACTCGCACACATCGTCGACCACGGCCGGCCCCAGCACGCTGGGCGAACCTGCAGTCGCCCTGATCTGGTCGCGAATACGCTCGATGGAATAGAACTCGTCGGCTTCGTTGACCGCCTCATTCAGCCCATCGGTGTACATCGTGAGCGAATCGCCGCTGGTCAGTTTCAGCGTGGTGGTCAGGTACTCCATCCCCTCCATGATGCCCAGCGGCAACCCCGCCTCGTCAGCACCAGGCTCGGCAATCTGCCCGCGAGGGGAACGCAACATCGGCGCCATGTGCCCGGCGTTCGCCACCGACACCTGATGCGTGGCTGGATCCAGAATCACCAGGACGGCCGTGACAAACCGATCGAGATGCAAGCGGCACAGACGATCGTTCAACAAAGTTACCGCATGTCCCGCGTCGGCGGCTGACGCCAGGCAGAACCGAGCCTCCGCGGAGAGCTTCGCCATCAGCAACGCGGCAGCCACTCCCTTGCCCACCACGTCCGCCACAATTACCGCGATACGGCCATCAGCCAGCCGCAAGTAGTCGAAGTAGTCGCCCCCCACCTGATTGGCAGGTCGATAGAAGTCGTAGAACTCGTAACCTTCCACAGTCGGGACGATTTTCGGGCAGAAAGCCGTGCTGGACTTCGTGGGCCAGCTCCAGGTCGCGTTCGACGACCCGTTGACGCAGCGCCTGTTCGTGCATCTGGGCGTTGTCGATCGCAATCCCCGCCTGGCTGGCCACCGCCAACAGCACCTCCAAATCCTCTTGCTGGAAACGCTTGCTCTGCCGGACCGTGTCGATCTGCAGCACGCCCATCGAGTTGCCCAGACTGTCGATCAGCGGTGCACACATCATGGAACGGATGCGAAAATCGGCAATACTCTGAGCCTTGTTGAACTCCTCGTCCATCATCACGTCGGCCGACAGGATCCCTTCCTGCGTCTCCATCACCTTGTTGACGATGGTGCGGCTCACGCGAATCGTTTCCGCGGCATCTTCGCGCCACGCCCGCGACCAGCGCGGCACCAGCGTACCGTCTGGTCCGCGCAAGGCGATGAACCCGCGGTCCGCCTGCACGAAGATCTTGAACAGGCTGTTGAGCACCTGGGGCAACACTTCATCCAAGGCCAAGGCGCGACCCAGACTGCGATTGATCTCCAGCAAAGCGTTCAGCTTCGCCTCCGGGCTGGCCGTCAACTGCACCGAGCCGTGGCCCGAAGACACGCCCACCTTGGACATGATCGTGGAACTGCTCGACTCAATGTCGTCGTCCACGAACAGGATGCCTTGGTTGGGAGCCGGCGGGTCGCTCAGGCGAAACACAAACTCAAGGTCGCAGAACCCGACTTTGTCTTCGTCTTTCAGCTTCTGCGGAGGCGCATGGGGATCGATCGCCACGCCGTTCAGGTAGGTCTTGTTGCGGCTCTCCAAGTCCTTGATGAAGTAATCCGGCCCGTCGCAGAGAAAGCTCGCATGCCGCCGGCTAATGCTCGCCATGTCGATTACCAAATGGCACTCGGGATGCCGACCGACGACAAATTCGTCGCCGCGAAAAGCGAGTGGATGAATCCCCTTGGGATTGGTCAGCGAACACAAATGGGCCATCAGCGGCGCCCCCAAACCGTAACGCTCGTATGAGAAGAATCTGCTGCCGATTCTAGTTCCCTCGGGGGTATACCGTCAACTGACTCAGCCGCGGCGTGTCCACACCTGCAAAGAATCGGGAGCCCGTAGCTGAACCCGCCCAGGAGCCCGTAGCTGAACCCGCCGAGGGTTCAGCTGAACCCGCCCAGGAGCCGTAGCTGAACCCGCCGAGGGTTCAGCTGAACCCGCCCAGGAGCCGTAGCTGAACCCGCCGAGGGTTCAGCCGTGGCGGGATGCCCGTGAAAGGCCCATTTTGTACCGGTGCCAGGGCTCCCGCCTTCTGGCTCGATCACACAGAGAGGACAAGAAGAGAGAGGACAAGAAGAGACTCTTCCCAGTTTTTTTCATCTTTTTGTCATCGATTTTTCTGTCCAACAGTCTTCTCAGTATCCGAGATGGCCGTGGACGACTTGTTTACGGAACCAAAACGGCATAACAACCAGAATCACGGCAAGTCTAGTTTCTATTGCGCCAGGCACATCCCATGTCCGCGCCCGTCGCCATTTGTCATCGCACTTGAGAGCACCCCTCGCGGTTCCTCCGCACCCTCTTCTTCCGGTGCCCCAAGCCATCCGAGTTCCCGTCGAAATCGTCGCTCCCTCTCCTGATCTGGCTACCGTTCGGCCCTTTAACGCACTGGGCAAATGGGTAAGCTGTGTGCGAATTCCTGGGCTTCCGGTGGTCGTGATTTTTGGTATCATCGCACATTGTCGGCCTCCGGAATGTGCCTTTGGCAGCCGAGTGATCAGTTGGTCTCATATATTACGGTTGTCATACACCGCTCGGAAACTCCCAGAAACCCGGCGTAAGTACCTATCATAAAACAGCTTACTGGCCCCTAGTGTAACGGTAGCACGACTGACTCTGGATCAGTTAGTCAAGGTTCAAATCCTTGGGGGCCAGCTCAATTTTGACGCTGTGTGCTACTGGCTGGAGAGAAACGGTAGCACGGGCATTTCCCGGTAGCACGGCACGTGAGCCACGCTTCCAGTCATCTATCCGGTCGTCATGCGCCACACAATTGAACCCACCTTATCGGCCGCGGCTCCGTAAAAAATTGGCAATGTCTCCTAGACCGGGATAGGATTTCTGTTGAGGAGTGCCCAATAACCGTGAAGCCAATCCTTCAAGCATTCATCCTTGCTGATCACGTCTATCAGGACGGTAACAGCGGGAAAATGATCATTGCCGGCAGTTTCAGCCGCCTCTTACGGGTCCGTAAAGAGCATGTTGAACCGGGCCAACCACAGCCACTACACCGCGTGTTGCAGGCCGGATCTCCGTTTGTGTATCTTAATCTTGTCGATGCAAAGCAAGAGAAACTGCATCTTGAATTGAGATGGGTCGCTCTCGAAGACAACCGGGCACTCTTCGCCGTCAACGTCGAGGTTCAAGCTCCAAAGGACCCCCTGGATCATCTGGAGTTGATCATACCGCTACCGACGTTACCAACACCGCACGATGGGGTCTTCGCACTTGAACTCTTGATCAACGACGGCGATCCTCTTGGATCATGGCGTGTTACTGTCATCACGTCAGAAAAGCAGGAGCCAGGCAATGAGCATAGTTCATAAACCTGAACCCAGAGATATTCAGGACTTCGCAACTAATCACGTGTATCAACTTCGCGTCGTTCTCGTGCCAGACGAAGAAGACGGTTACAGTGCACTCGCGAGGGATCTTCCCGGTGTCGCAAGCCAGGGAGATACGATCGAGGAGGCAATGGAGAACATCCGCGAGGCATGCATCGGGGCGATCGAGGTCTACAAGGAGAATGGGGTCCCGATTCCGTGGACTCCTGATCACGTTGGCGTTCCTCAAGAAACCTTGCAGAGATGGATTCTCGTGAATGTCTGAGGTCCCATCTATCACCGGTTACGAAGCAATTGCCGCCTTCGAAAAAGCAGGATACGAAGTCGTACGTGTGAAGGGTAGCCATCACAACATGAGCCGGAAGGGACACCGGTTCGTTCTCACGGTCCCCGTTCACAAGAACAGGAATATTCGCAAGGGAACGCTCAGATCGCTGATCCGTGACGCCGGCATGACGATCGACCAGTTTCGCGAACTCCTTTAGCGTTTTTTTTTGCAGGGACGTAACATCTACCCACACCCAGCATGCTGATCGTCACTCCGCCACTTCCAGCCGGCCCGCACCTCGGCAGCTCGGGCAATCACGTCATCGGGGCTCGGACACCTCGGGCATAGATGGAGTCTCCTGCCGTATTCGTCGATGGCCTTCCTGGTCGCCAGATGGCCGCGCACGCCTGTTGAACCCTGGGACCGGTCACGTCGATGGGGTGTCGTTGGGTGTCCATATCGGGGCACATCCAGTCGATGGTTGCCGTTTGTGCTGGGGCTCACTCCGGGAATGCGCAGCCCGAAAGTGTGCGTCCGTGTTCGCGGTGCGGGTGGGTGCTGGCTATTGGCGGGAGCCAGTGCGGCAATATCTTGTATCAGTCCCATGTCATTACCTCCACCGGACACTCTTCAATTGGCGGGCTGTAAACGCATCGTCTGTGCGGCCGATCGGAAGTGTTGTCACCCTTTCGGTTCATCGTGCCGCCAACGCGAATGATTCGCGCCGGGTTGAAAACAGACATATCAACGTGGGCCTGGTAGTTGCCGTCAATGAGCGACTGGAGACCGGCATAGAAACCCTTGATCGCGTTTGTGACTTGGACATCGTTTGGCAGATCCACTCGAAAGAGCAAATAATGTCCGTTGCCGGAGTCACAGATGATCGGATACGACCAGCCGCGTGGCGCAAGATATCCACGCAACGTGACCGGTGGTCGGCCTCGCGGGTCGCCTGAAACGCGGGCATAGTCGTCAAACAAGACGACAAGATCGGCCAACCGCCGCGAACGCACGCCGATGAAGAGATTGCCCAGCGAGAGCAACTTCGGCGGCTGCAATACTTCTATCTCGTCCAAGTCGTCATACAGCGCATTGATCCGCCGCATGACAATGTTCCAATCGACGGACAAGCATGCCACGATGCCCGGCTTGAATATCTTCGATGACGAATCCCGGGTCTGAAAACAGCGAAGCGAGCGACTCATCGCCGTGGGCCACCGCCTGGAGCAAGTCTAAGGTGCAGTAGCGTTCAGCTAGCATCATCCGGTCGAATTCTGGTCGCGGTGGAAGCGCGTTCAGCTGAGCGACAAACCGCTGCAGTTGCTCTGCGGTGGGCTGCGATTCGCGGATGGCGGCGACCCCCAGGGAGTCGGCGATGCCCTCGACCGCGATGCCGACGAGGCGCGCGACCAGCGTCCCCTGGTGCTGCATCTGGCGACCCAGCCGATTGCACGTGATCACGTCGTAGATCGCTCCGTCGATGTCACCCACTGCGATCCGGTAGTGAGCTCGCGTCTGGATCATTCTGGCGAACGAACGCGTTCGTTGTATTTCGCCCAATGCAACTGTCTCGTCGAGCATCGCCCCGTCGTGGGGCCGAACCAGCGGGAAACAGAACGTTCCCTTGCGCACTGCTTCCCCCACCAGGTCGATGACCGGCCCGTTCTTTTCGAGCCAAGGCCCCATCATCGGCAAGTCATCGAGCGTCCATGGCTCGGTAAACCTGGGCATCCAATTCCTCGGCCTGTTTCTCGTCGAGGCCTTCGCGATCACCGTACTGCCGCAAAAAGTCGTGTGTTTCGCTGAAGGACATCGTCGGTTTGATCGCCGGATCGAGTCCCAGCTTCTCGTAGATTCGGGCAGCACGACCCTCGGCGTCGCCAGCTCGTTTCGTTTTCCTCCCGGCCGTCCGGAGCAGCACCGAGCGCGCGGACGATGAGCCGGTAGCCGTTGTCGTCGGTCTTCATCTCGGGCGGATAGACCTCCTGCTCCAACGCCGCGAAGTAGTCCACTCGCGTGCCGTCGCTGGTCAGCGGCTGGGTGATGTAGGTCGTCTCCCGCGAGATCCTCAGCCGTGGGGTCCGCAGGAAGTTCCAATAGACGAACAGGGCGAGCAGCACGAGCAGAACAGCGCCGTACTTGGCGAAGCGTCCGAGACATCCCAATCGCTTCCTCGGCAGAATCGCCATCGCTTCGTGGACCTCTTTGACCGCCTCGACCGCTTCCCGAGGATCGATCGGTGTTCGAACGTTCTCTTCCAAGGGTTTTGAATCCGGCTTATTTTCGGCCATGACGGGGTTCCTTTTCAAGTCTATCGAGTTTTTCGAAGAATGCCTGCTCCAGGGGAGTGAGCGACGCGGCGTGCCATTGCCGCGCGAACAGCAGCAACGCGTCGGCATGCGCATCGACGATCTCGGCCAGGTCTTCGTATGAAAGACGTTCGCTCATCAAGGCCATCTTCCGCGGTGAAACGGTCCTCTCCAGCGGCCACGCGATGCGCCCCACTCCATGACAATAGACCGCGCCGAAGCCGACATGTCCCGCGAAAAATGGGCGCTGAGACACGTTTCTTGGATGACATGACCGGCCGAGGCCGAAACAGGCCGCGGCTTGACTGGGTCGCGAAAGCGCGCCGGTGTGATGGTGCGTTGGGGACCCGACCGACAGTGGGTCATGGTGTGAAGGTAGCTGGCCAGTTGTGGCCCCGCCGGGATATACCCGGCGGAAGCCTGCCACACAAAACGCATCTAGGAATGTGGGAAACACAGTTTCCGTATTGTGGATGGGTGGCACTTTCCTGAAAGAGTAGGAAGTGTCAACCCGGTTGGATGCATATTTTCATCGCCGCAGGCGATACCTGCGTTTTGTAGGCGTTTTGTGGTTTTGTTATTTTGTTGTGGCTGTGTTAGTTCGACATCATGGCTGTTCGTTGTCAGTGCCCGCGGTTTCTTGATCGGGGTCTTGGCAGCCTTGTTTTGCATTTGCAGCTGCAGCCTCTACACATTCACTTCGCGTGCCGTCGCCAGAATCGTGCGCCGGTCAGGCTCGGATGGCCTGATGCTGAGTCATTTATTCGACCGCCTCGAGTCGGGTAGGTTGCTTCAATCAGGCTCACGCCGGGCTCCGAAGAGCCAAGTCCAAGTGCCACCACAAGCTAACCTACCGACCCGAGTGGGCATATCCGCGTGGGGGGTATACCCGGTACAGCTGACAATCGATCCATGATGTGTTCTGCTTGGCAATCTTCCTTTCGTGCAGGGTTGTTTTGCATGCTACCATTCAATGGCCTGGAGGGAGGATAGGGCAACGGTGGGAACCGACCCGAGCGCCCATCCAGGGGTTGGAAGCAAGATGGGGGCGGGACCCGCCCCTTCTTGCCATCTTGCTTCTAACAACAAAGCGATAAATCCCGGGGGTGTGGGGGCAGAGCCCCCATGGCTTTTCCTGGCGTTCACGCAGGAACCCTTTCTCCGAAGAACTCCTGGTGTTTTCGCATGTACTCCTTGAACTTCTCGGGGCCGCCTGTCATGTACGGCATGTGGTGCTTCACCATCGACCAGATAATGGTCGCCAGTCGGCGCATGACGGCGACCCGTGCAATCTTGCTACCGCGTCGCCGCTTGATTTTCTGATACCATTGACGCATCCACGCGTCCTTGCGAAGCACGTGCAACACGACTTGGCCCAACACATACCGCACGTGGCTGCTGCCTGCCTTCGTGATACTCAGTGATGCGGCGCTCTCTCCACTATTCCTCGAACCAGGTGTGAGTCCCCAGAAGTTGGCTAAACTACCGCCGCGTGGAAAATCTTCGATCGCGCCAATGCGGCAAGCGACCGACAGGCTGTTGAAATAGCTCATGCCGGGCATACTGGCAAGCAGTGTGGCCAATTTGTTGCTCCCCTGACGTTGTTTGATTTTCTGGTTAACCTGCTCCAGCTGTTCGTTCACCAAATCCCATTGCTGTAACAGGATGTCCATCTCAAACCGATCCATGTCTGGTAGTTCCACCGTTGCCAGCCAAACGCGAGCCTTCTTGGTCTGGATCCCCTTGGTAGGACAGTCATGCTGCACATTCCACTTACGAAGGATGGTTTGGACTTTATTGATTACACCGGTTCGGTGTCTGGTCAATCGCACCCGTAAGGCTGTCAATTGACGATCCATCGCGTCCGCCTCGCTGGCCGGCCTCACGACACGCAGATTGGCTGGTCGCTTCCCCTCCAGAAATCGTTTTCGGTTCATCCACAGTGATTCTCGTAACCCGCGCATCACGGCGATCCGTTTTTCGTTTCTTCCGTTCCTCAGGCTGTACGAGGATCACGTGGTCACAGCCATATTCTGTGAGCAAGTTCAAGAGGTAGTTGTTGAATCCACAGACCTCCACGATCGCCATATATCCACCCTCTGGTTCCGCTTGATTTCGTATGTCGCTGAGGAATTCCACGAGTGAGCTGTGTTTTGTCTTAACTTGCCGATGGAGCAGAAGGTCACCGTTTTCGTCAGACAAATCAATGGTCAATTGCTTGGCGTGCTGGTCAATTCCGAGGTACAACATGGTAGGGCTCTCCTGAGTTTAGAGGTTCAAGCTTATGTCACGTAACTCAAAACTCTACATCACCGGGAGACGTCCCCTCTTTCATATAATCAGGCTGAGCGAGCGTCGAAGACATGCCAACCACGAGAAACGCTTACCGCGAGCGGAGCCAGTGTGGAAGCAAACCCCCGCTCACCACTGCACGGATGGGCCGCTGGAAGTGGAGCGTGACAACACGCTTCAGCACTGGCTCCGCTCGCGATTGACGACTCGTCGTGATGGTAGCTATTTGTGTGCTCGCTCAGCCAGTGCCAGCCCGCGACCGGCAGTTGTGCCTGATCCTCCACGTTGGTAAACAGCCAAACATCTATTTTGTGCCTCCTACTTCGTACACATATGAGCCGGCCACGAAGCGGAGGGCAGCCTTTTTCGCGATGTTTCTTCGGCCAGTAGTAAGCGATCCTTCTTCAAAACTCTCCAGCGGCTCTTGGCTTTCCGTATAGAACGTCGCCGCGACGACATGCGCATCAAGAAGAACACCTTCCTTTCCAGAAGCGTTCGTATGACGTCGTAACCTACATACCCCGCGTCGGTCACGATCAACGCCAATCGCGGCAACAATGGCAACATTTGTATCAAATGATTCCGCTCACTGGCTTTTTTGGCCTTTCCCCATCGCCAACACCAAGAGATCCCCAGCGTCAAATGTACGATCGAAGTGTTCCAAATCATCGGAGCCGAGTTCTTCTCGCCGGCACTCTTTTGCTTGCAGGAAGTGCCAACCGTTCTTCCAACTCTTCGCTACGAGGGCATTCATGTTTGGTTCCATCGCAGCCAATGGAATGAAGCCACCAAATTGCAGTCGGTCCCCAAACAACACTTCAATCCGACCTCGAATCGCTCCAGCCGGCGTGCGCAACACGGGCTGGGAAGCTGCCGAACAGCTTTATTGTCCCTGAACCATTGCCGGGAGTTTGCGTTTAGGGCAGCAGGCCACGTTGACTCCGCAGCGACCGCGAACTTACCCGGCAGGAAACTCTGCCACACAAACGTCATCGCAAGGGTAGCCATGGCCAGTTGTCAGGTCCAACGCTGCTTCCTTCTTCGACCGTTCACCTTTCGTACTTGCCTCAATACCGTCGGTGTGAGAAAATCCCGTATCGATTCGGCAACTGTTTTGGCTCGCCTTCGCTGGCGACGCTCACTACGCTTCCCTGATGAGTTATTCATTAGCCGTTCCTCCATGAATTGGCCTTTTTCGCAAGCAATCATGCCTGGAACGGCTTTTCATTGCACTGCAATTTTTCGCTAAATCCGCCGGGTGAACCCGGCGGAAACCTGCCACACAAAACGCATCCAAGGGTAGCTGGCCAGTTGTGGTCCCACCGGGATGTACCCGGCGGAAACCTGCCACACAAAACGCATCTACAACCACATCGACCGTGCGCATGTCCGTGACAACTACCAAGGTGGCTATATGCCACATCGGTAAGTCTGTACAATTGCGGGTACGACTCAAGGAGAAAATCACATGATCAAGCATTTCGGAACGCATCAGCGAGCCTATCGCAGAGCTGGTGCCAAACTGGGTTTCTATATCCACCTGGTCGCCTATATCTCGGTCAATCTGTTTTTGGTCTTCATCAATTACACCACAAGCCCTCAGTACTTGTGGTTCATGTGGCCACTGTTCGGTTGGGGAATTGGCCTGCTGTTTCACTGGCTGGCGGTGTTTGCGGGACCTAAACTCATGCAACAATTCGTCAAACGAGAACTGGATAAGGACCGGTAGGGGGACTCACGACCGCAGGAAGAATGCCCTGGGGCGACCACATACAATCTCCCGCGCCCCCACCGGGGTCGGACAAAATGCGGAATCTTAAGTCACGGCCGCGTCAAACTTGATCCATCCATTCGGCGGATGTACATGACACCACGTGCGACGACGGGGCAAAGTCGGTCCTGTCGCATCCCTTCAGGATGCCCCCTCCCTTCTCCATCGCGTCCCCAGGGTGCGCCGCGCTCGCGCGGCGATGTCTGGGCTGGGTTGTGCCACCACTTCGTGGTGAAGACATGTGCCCTTGACGAACCAACTCAGATGTCTGGGCTTTGGTGTGAAACGCCTTCGGCGTAGGGAATTCCACGACCTGACGACTATTCGTGATCAAATACCGCAATTTCACAACCTTCGGCTGCGGGTTAATCGATGTTGCTTTAGACGGTTGCGGTGCGCGATCGGATATGAAGTGGCGGCCCAATCCACCGGCACATGCCCACCCATCGTTTCAGCTGAGGCCGGGATTGGCTATTATGATATGGTTGGGCTGAGCGGTCCCGTCTTACGCGGCCCAATCCTAGCACCTCTGAGGAACACAACCATGACAAGAACGGTTTTCGCCCTGGCGATCGGGTTATTCGTCTTCGTGACCACCAGCGCTTCACTGCTGCCAGCCGCCAGCATGAAAGTCGAGCGGCTGCGGTGCGAATACAAGATTGATCCGATCGGCATTGACGTGCTACAGCCGCGGCTGAGTTGGCAGTTGGCAGCGACCAGTGATGCCCAGCGTGGCCTGAAACAGACGGCGTGGCAGATTCTAGTCGCGAGTTCGCTGAAGAACTTGCAGGCCGACAACGGTGACCTCTGGGACAGCGGCAAGACGGCCTCCGACGAGACGGTAAATATTGAGTATGCCGGCCAGCAACCGACATCGGTACAAGACTGTTTCTGGAAAGTTCGTGTCTGGGATCAAGACGCTCAAGTGTCCCCCTGGAGTGCACCTGGTCGCTGGACCACAGGATTGTTGCGTCCGGAAGACTGGCAAGCGAAGTGGATTGGCTACGACGGCAGCGCACCGGCACAAGATTCGACCGCCCGGCAACTCGACGAGCTGATGACCTTCACGAACTGTGTATGGGTCTGGACCAGCGGCGCGCAGGCCGGTAACCAGCCAGAGGGATTGGCACACTTTCGCAAAGTGATCGACCTTCCCGCCGACCGCAAGATGCGTCCGGGCAGTCTTTCTTGGCGTAGCCGATGACGCTCTCGCCCTGTATGTCAACGGTGCGGAAATGGGACGCAGCACCAGCTGGAAATCGCCGGCCAGTCTGGATGTAACGGCTCGTCTGCAAGCAGGTCGCAACGTGCTGGCCATCGAAGTCAACAACGGTGGCACTTCGCCATCTCCCGCCGGGTTAATGGGCAAACTGATTGTGCTGTTCGAGTCAGGCGAGCCGTTGGTGGTGCCGATCGACGCATCGTGGCGCAGCACGCGCGAACCGGGGGACAATTGGCGGCAGATCAGCTACGACGATCAAGGATGGTCTGAGTCGAGTGTCGTCGCCAGGCACGGCGACGCTCCGTGGGGTGAACTAAAGGTCGAGATTGACCGGGCGCTGCCTGCTGCGTATCTGCGGAAGGCGTTTTCGATCGAGAAGCCGCTGCGGCGTGCCATCCTCTTCGCGTCGGCACTGGGCGTGTACGACATGCAGGTAAATGGTCAACCGCTCGAGTGCCGATGTCCTGTCACCCGGGTGGACCGACTATCACCGGCGTGTGCATTACTTGGGTTACGATGTTACGCAACAGCTGAAGTCGGGCCAGAACGTGTTGGGCGCTGTTCTGGGAGATGGCTGGTACGCCGGCTACCTGGCATTTACCGGACGTCGCCACTACTACGGCGACCAGACGCGTTTCATCGCCCAACTGCAACTCGATTACGCGGACGGTAGCAGCAGCGTGATAGCGACCGACGGAAGCTGGCGGGCGTCGTACGGACCCATTCTGGAAGACGACCTGTTAATGGGGTGCGTCTACGACGCGCGGCGAGAACTGCCACTCTGGAGTGCCGTGGGCTTGGACGACAGCACGTGGGACAAAGTCATCGCGGACGACCAGGTTCAAGCCAACCTGCAAGCGCACCCCGGTTCGCCGATTCGCCGCATGCAGGAGTTGCCAGCCCAGAAAGTGACGCAACCCAAGCCGGGTGTCTACGTATTTGATGTGGGCCAAAACATGGTCGGATGGGCGCGTTTGCATGCCCGTGGCGCGGCCGGCCAGAAGGTCGTGGTGCGGCATGCCGAGATGCTCAATCCGGATGGCACGATTTACACGACGAATCTGCGAGCGGCCAAGGCCACCGACACTTATTTCCTGGCTGGCGGGGCCCCTCGCGACTACGAACCCTCCTTCACGTTTCACGGTTTTCAATACGTCGAAGTGACCGGCTTGGACTACCAGCCAAACCCGACCGATGTCACGGGGATCGTCGTCTATTCCGACCTGCCGCGCACCGGAACATTCACCTGCTCCGAGCCTTTAGTCAACAAGCTGGTCGAGAACACGATCTGGGGCCAGAAGGGGAACTTCCTGGATGTCCCCACCGACTGCCCGCAACGTGACGAGCGTGCCGGCTGGACGGGAGATGCGCAGGTGTTCATGAAAACCGCCTGCTTGAATCTCGACTCGCCCGCCTTCTTCACCAAATGGCTGACCGATCTCTGTCAGGATTCGCAGCGTGATGATGGCGGCTTTGGCGACGTCGCGCCACACGTCAATGTCGTCGGCTTCGGCAATACCGGCTGGGCCGATTCCGGCGTGGTGTGCAACTGGCGGATGTACGAAATGTATGGTGACACACGCGTCGTTGAACAACATTATCCGGCGTTGGTGCGGTACATGGATTACCTGCAAAAGACCAGCCAGCACAACATCCGCGGCACCGGAGCCTACGGCGATTGGCTGAGACTGGCCGGACCGCAGCACTCGGAAGCGATCGGCACCGCCTATTACTACTACACTTCCCAACTGATGGCGAAGCTGGCCACGGCGCTCGGCAAGACCGAGGACGCGGACAAATACGGCCAGCAAGCGGCCCGCATCAAGGAGAGCTTCGCGAACGAGTTCGTGAAAGAAGATGGCCGCATCGTCGATGCCAAGGGAGAAACGGGGCAGACCTTCTACGCGCTGGCCTTCGGACTCGACCTGGTCCCCGACCCTCTGCGCGAGCCAGCAGCCAAACAGTTTGTCGAGGAGATCAAGAAGCAGGATTGGCATCTGGCCACCGGTTTTCTGGGCACTCCGTTTGTCCTCTTTGCCTTGGAGAAAGCCGGTCAGACAGATCTGGCCTATCGCCTGGTACTCAACAAGACCTACCCGTCCTGGCTCCTCCAAGTGCAACTCGGTTCGACGACGATGTGGGAGCGGTGGGACGGCTGGTTGCCCGACAAGGGTTTCCAGGACCCGGGCATGAATTCGTTCAACCACTATTGGCTTGGTTGCGTGGGCGAGTGGCTCCAGTGCAGCGTAGCGGGGATCGATACCGACGGACCCGGCTTCGCTCACATCACGATCCATCCGAAACTGGCCGAACCGGGTCACGGCCTGGACGCTGCGCACGGCGCGTACGATTCGCTTCGCGGCCAGATCGTCAGCGATTGGCGACGTGACGAGTCGGGTTTTACACTCAAGGTGACGATTCCGGCAAACACGACCGCCACCGTCTACGTCCCGGCGCAAGATTCGGCGCGTGCGTGAAGGAAAGCAGGCTGCCAGTGAGGCAAAGGGCGTGACATATGTGCGCAGCGAAAACGGTTGTGCCGTCTTCACCGTCGGTTCGGGAGAGTACGTTTTCTCGGTGAAGTGAGAGAATTGACAGCGTGCAAGAATCATCGCTATCGGCGCACCGGGCGTCCACTGTGGTTACGGCCGCGTTTGGCTGTCTTGCTCCTATGTCTTAATCATAATCATAATCATAATCTTAATCCCCGCCCCTTCCCACATGCGATTAGGTTCGGACGGGGCGAACGGCGAAGAGGATTAAGATTATGATTAAGAGTAGGATTAAGAGTAGGAGTAGGAGATAAGAGATAACAACGATCTTGAGCGGTTAGGATGATCATCACGGCATCTATCCCTGCCCATTTGCGGACGCTGTGTACCGAGTGAGTCCCGCATGAAATGGCCGCTGAAGTACCAGATCATGGTCCCCATGACGATTGTCATGCTCGGCACCGTGGTAGGCATGAGCGCGTTTCAAGCTTTCCTGGCGGCGGACCAGAAGAAGCAGCAGATCGCCCAGCGCATCGAGGATGTGACCGGCACGTTAGCCCGTTCCAATTTCCCACTGACCAGCGCCGTGCTGGACCAGATGAAAGGGCTGGCCGGCGCCGATTTCGTCTTGCGAGACGCGGCGGGAAGGACCGTGGCCACAACGCGTCCAGAATGGAGTACATCTCAGGTGGCCGCCTTGGACGAGATGGCGAGTCCCGCTGAGCTACAGTTGGTCGAGCCAATTTCAATTGCTGGAGAGCAGTTGTTCCACGGCGCAATCGCGGTACGACCCCGAGGGCCAGCACCCGTAACCAACACGCTGCATGTCCTCTATTCGGAGGACGTCTATCTGCGAGAACAGCGACGTGCGATACTTCCTTCGCTCGGCATCGGCTGCGTCGCCATTATTGTAATGGCGCTGCTGGCGCTCGTGACGGCGTCACGAGTCAGTCGTCCACTGCGTCGGTTGCGCGAACAAGTCAGCCGCATCGCGCAAGGTGATTTTCAGCCGATTTCGCTGCCCGATCGTCGAGACGAAGTACGCGACCTGGCCTCTGCCGTAAATCACATGGCAGCAACTCTTTCGGACTATGAACAGCAGATTCGTCGCACCGAACAGGTCCGCTTATTGGCTCAGTTGGGAAGCGGGCTGGCACACCAGCTTCGCAATTCCGCCACCGGCGCTCGCATGGCACTCGACATCCATCGCAGCGAATGTCCGGCGGTGAATCACGTGGAGAGCCTTGATGTGGCGACGCGTCAACTGGTGCTGATGGAGAAGTATCTAGCCAAATTCCTCTCGCTGGGAACTCCCTCGCAACATTGTCAAGAACGAATCGATTTCGTGGAGCTGGTCCGCAGCTTGCTGCCGTTGGTGCGACCCGCCGCCAGCCACGCGGGCGTTCAACTCCAGGCGGAGATCCCGCAGACATCACTCCTGGTGTGCGGTGACGCGGATGCGATGGAGCATATGGTGCTCAATTTGCTGCTCAATGCTATCGAAGCGGCGGCAGCGGGCGAAGTGGCGGGACAGGTTGGAACAAGTCGACTAGCGGATGCGCCGACCGTCGAGGCGCGCGTCATCGTGCGCGTGTCCGCCACCGATCAGATAATGCTGTCGATCGAGGACACGGGT
This sequence comes from uncultured Planctomycetota bacterium, assembly GCA_963700515.1. Classification (GTDB taxonomy): domain Bacteria; phylum Planctomycetota; class Planctomycetia; order Pirellulales; family Pirellulaceae; genus JAJRVM01. Next base: position 37,233 of record CAVOXY010000032.1, read on the forward strand.
ACCGGTCCTCCCGACGAGATTGCAGCCACGATGTTCGAACCGTTCGTGACAGGCAAGAAGGATGGAATTGGACTGGGACTCGCCGTGGCGCGGGAAGTGGCGGTCGAGCATCAGGGATCCATTGGTTGGGAGCGCAGCGAGCCTTCACAGTCGGCCCATGGCCGGGGGCAGGGGCAAGGCACAACAAAGTTCATGGTGACGTTGCCGTTGGTCATGGAAAGGAGAGACAGTGGCGTTATTACTGGTCGTTGACGACGAGCAATCGATTTGTTGGGGACTGAGCCGGCTGGGTGAAAAGCTGGGGCACCAGGTCCTGGTCGCCTCCTCCGCCGAGCAGGCCCTGGAACTGGTCGGCCAACAGAAACCCGACGTGATCATTCTCGATGTCCGCTTACCGGGCATGGATGGCCTGACCGCGATCGATCCATTTCGCCGGGTGTTGGGGAGCGTCCCGATCATCGTGATTACCGCCTACGGCGACTTGCAGACAGCCGTGCAGGCAGTCCGCCAAGGCGCCTTTGAGTACATTGTCAAACCGTTTGACGCACATCGCGTCGAGCAAGTTTTGGAACGGGCTTTGGCGACTCCGCGCGTGGATGCGCCGAGGGGCGTCACTGCCGTGGACGGCTTCGTCGGCAAGACGCCGGCCATGCAGGAGGCGTTCAACCAGATTGCGCTGGCATCCGCCTCCAGCGCGTGCGTGCTACTGCAGGGTGAAAGCGGCACGGGCAAAGAACTGGCCGCCCGCGCGATTCACAAACATAGCCTGCGAGCGGAGAAGCCGTTTGTGGTCATCAACGTCGCATCGCTCAGTGCCACACTCTCCGAGAGCGAATTGTTTGGACACGTGCGAGGGGCCTTCACGGGCGCGGATCAGGCACGAACCGGATTGCTGGTGCGGGCAGACGGGGGCACGCTGTTCCTGGACGAGGTGGCCGATATTCCGCTATCGATCCAGGTCAAATTGCTCCGCGCGGTAGAGCATGGCGAGGTGACTCCCGTGGGGGCAAACGACCCAGTGAAAACCGACTTCCGCGTCATTTCCGCCACGCATCAGGATCTCTTGTCGAGAGTCCAGGAGGGAACCTTTCGCCACGATCTCTACTTCCGGATTTCCGCCTTTCGCATCACCTTGCCGCCGTTGCGCCAACGCCGTGCAGATATTGTGCCGTTGAGTAACTACTTCCTCGAGGGGATGTCGACCGGCAGAGCGACGCGCTACCAAATATCCGACGAAGCGTGCCGCGAATTGGAACGCCGACCCTGGCATGGAAACGTACGAGAATTGCGCAATGCCATGGAACACGCCGCGATCCTCGCCCGCGGTGGTACGATCATGCCGGAGCACTTGCCCGACAGTGCGCCGTCGAGCGTCGTACCGAGCCACGCTCCGGACGCCGATCTGGCCGCTCGTATCCGCACGCTCTTGCAGCAGTGGGCAACCGCACAACTCGCGGATTCTACAGCGGCCGAGCAAATCTACGAACAGCTGCTGGCCATGGTCGAACCACCCGTCCTGCAAACCGTTCTCGACAGCCAGGCCGGACAACTGGTCGCCTCGGCACGTCTGCTCGGTCTGCATCGGACCACGCTGCGGAAGAAAATGGACCAGTATCGGCTGAACGAATGACGCCAGGGAAGACCGACACCGCAGCCCGACCGATATGAGACAGACGAGCAGGAGTGTGGTACGATGGTCTGCGGACGTCGCTGGAGTGGGGGAGTGGGGGAGTGATGGAGTGGTGGAGCGGTGGAGCCTCGTCAATTCTGACCGGCAGAGCCGGCGGATTACCTTGGATTTACCTCGGGGGGATTTCATCATGCAGTCCATTGATGCCAAGACGAAAGTGTGCGGGATTTTTGGCCATCCGGTCGGACATTCTCTCTCGCCGGAGATTCACAACGCTGCGTTTGAAGCACGCCATCTCCCCTTTGTCTATGTGGCTCATGATGTCGAGCCGGGCCATCTGCTGCGGGCGTTGGACGGTATTCGTGTCATGGGATATCGCGGCTTGAGCATTACGATTCCCCACAAAGTCACGGCGCTCGAGGGGATGGACGAAGTCGACGAAACGGCGCGGATCATTGGCTGCATCAACACGGTCGTCAACGAGGACGGCCGACTCTACGGCTCGAATTCCGATGGACTTGGCGCGCTGGCTGCTCTGCGCGAAGCCGGCGCCGATCCGGAAGGAAGCCGCACCCTGGTGCTCGGATCGGGAGGTGCGGCGCGAGCCATCGCCGTCACCATTTCCCGCGAGGCACCGCCGGAAAGTCTCGCCATCTTGGGTGTCGACAAGCAGGAATTGGAATTGCTCGCCAACGACGTGCAACAAAAGGGGAAGTCGCACGTATCGTGGAGCGAAGTGACTCCCGCCTCCTTGCGCGAGGAGTTGGAACTGGCGGACATCCTGCTACACTGCTCTCCGGTCGGTATGCATCCTCGCGAAGACCAAAGCCTTGTTCCGCCTGAACTGCTCGGCGATGGGCTGGTCGTATTTGATGCCGTGTACAATCCGCGTCGCACGAAGCTGATCCAGGATGCTGAGAACGCCGGCTGCAAGACGGTGCTGGGTCTGGAGATGTTTCTCGGTCAAGCCTACATCCAATTTGAGCTCTGGACGGGCCAGCAGGCACCGCGCGGTGTGATGCGGCAAATCGTGGAAGAGCGATTATGAACATCGTGTTGGTCGGATATCGCGGGACCGGCAAGAGTGCGGTGGCAGAGCGACTGGCCGCCGCCTTTGAGCTGCGTGTTGTCTCGTTGGATCAGGAAATCCAACGCCTGGCGGGAAAGAGTATCCCCGAGATCGTGGAACAAGTCGGCTGGCCCGCTTTCCGCGACATCGAGGAACAAATCGTGCGGACATTCGCCGCGCAGGATGGACAAGTCATCGATTGTGGTGGGGGCGTCATCGAACGGGACGCCAATTTCGATGTCCTGCGAAGCGCCGGCACGGTCGTGTGGCTCAAGGCCTCAACCGACACGATCGTGCGACGTATTGAAGGCGATACGGAGCGGCCTTCGCTCACCGGGACCAAGAGCTTCACCGACGAAGTGTCCGAAGTGCTGGCTCGACGCACGCCCCGCTACGAGCAGATCGCGCACCTGCACATCGACACCGATGCACTGACGATCCCGCAGGTCGCCGCCGAGATTGAGAGACGGCTGCGACGGTGAGCGGCCGTGTTCTTCCTGATCCTGTACCAGCCCCACTAGTGCACACGATCGCGCATCGCGATACACTGAGGCAAACGCACTATCGCAATTGAACCTGTCGATCACACAAGGAGCTTCCATCATGGCTACTCGTCCTTCCCGCCGTTCTTTCCTGAAGAGTGCTGGCTTGGGTGCCGCCATGTGGGGGCTGACATCGACCGCCGTGGCCGACGAGCAGCAGAAGATACAGGGGTTTGAAGAAGCGGCACAGAAAGAGGATCCGAGCAAAACGTGGCAAGCGGTTTCCGATCGCAAGATCCGCATGGGAATTGTCGGCTTCGGCGTCTGCCGTTTCGGCTCGCAGTTCTCGCTGCAGAATCACCCCAATGTCGAGGTGGTGGCGGTCAGCGATCTGTTTCCGGACCGCTGCCAGGCATTGGCTCAGGAGTGCCAATGCAGCAAGACCTATCCGTCACTGGAAGAAATGGTCAAAGACGACTCGATTGAAGCCATCTTCGTGGCGACCGATGCGCCGAGTCACGCCGCCACTGCATGGAAGTGCTCAAGCACGGCAAGCACGTCGCCACGGCCGTTCCCGCCGTCTGGCTCGACTTGGAAGCGGCCGACAAGCTCTATGAAGCGGTCAAGACTTCCGGTCTGAAGTACATGATGTTCGAGACATCTTGCTTCCACGAAGATCTGTCGGCCATGCGCGCGATCTACAACGCCGGGGGGTTTGGCAAAATGGTATACACCGAAGGTGAGTATTTCCATTACGCCTGCGCGACCATTGATTCCTACAAAGAGTGGCGAATCGGGCTCCCGCCCCAATCCTACCCGACCCACTCCAACGCCTATTACGTCGGCGTCACGGGCGGAAGTTTCACCGAGGTTTCTCTGCCTGGGGATGCCGAGCATTCGCGAGGAACTGCAGCCGGCGAACAACCGCTATCAAAACCCGTTCGGAACGGAAATCGCGCTGCTGCGGACCAGCGAAGGTGGCATGGCACGGATGGCCGTCAGCTGGGATACGCCGGGACTCGGAGGTGAAGTGGGACGAGTCCGCGGCGAGCAAGGATCCATGACCGGCATGCAGTACGATGGCCTCGTGAAACAACTTCCCGACCTGGCACGTCCGGCATTGCCTCCCACCGTCAGCGCCGGTGGACATGGAGGCTCACACGGATACCTCGGGAACGAGTTCGTCATGTCGATCCTCGAAGATCGCAAGCCGCTGGTCGACATCGCCAAGGCACTCAACATGACCGTGGCGGGGATCGTCGCTCACCATTCCGCGCTGCGCGATGGTGAATTGATGAAGATCCCGCAGTATGTGTAGTGCATGCCGAATTGCAGCCGGTCACGACCCGCTGGACGTGACTCGTTCGGTGGACGTGGACGGAGGACTGGTCGGCGACTGTAAATGAGCTGCGAAGTGTGCCGGCCGAGGCGGGTGTCCACGGGCAAAGCGGCGCCCCGCCGAGGCCGAAACAGGCCGCGGCTTGACTCGGTCTCGAAAACGTGCCGGCGTGATGGCACGTTGGGGACTCGACCGACGGTGTGTCATGGTCGGTCGGTAGCGGACCAGTTGTGGCTCCGCCGGGATAAACCCGACGGAAGCCGGAGAACGTGGATGGCCCACGGTAGCGGACCAGTTGTGGCTCCGCCGGGATAAACCCGACGGAAGCCGGAGAACGTGGATGGCCCAACGGTAGCGGACCAGTTGTGGCTCCGCCGGGATAAACCCGACGGAAGCCGGAGAACGTGGATGGCCCAACGGTGGCGGACCAGTTGTGGCTCCGCCGGGATAAACCCGACGGAAGCCGGAGAACGTGGATGGCCCACGGTAGCGGACCAGTTGTGGCTCCGCCGGGATAAACCCGACGGAAGCCGGAGAACGTGGATGGCCCAACGGTAGCGGACCAGTTGTGGCTCCGCCGGGATAAACCCGACGGAAGCCGGAGAACGTGGATGGCCCAACGGTAGCGGACCAGTTGTGGCTCCGCCGGGATAAACCCGACGGAAGCCGGAGAAGGTGGAAATCCATGAAACGCCACGGCGCGGGCCACCGATAATCATGTAATCAACTCGATGCGTCTCGAGTAATCGTCAGAAGTCTTCGAAGTCGGGTTGGATATTCATAGAGGAATTCCCCCGCTTCCAGCCGGAGCTGCTCGACGGCATCCAGTCGCTCTTCCGGCGTCCGCTCACGCCAGTACCTGCGATCCGCCTGTGACTGTGCCTCGTGGGATGTAATCGTCAGCGTCTTTTCCACCAGCGAGCCCCCTCACCCTCAGTCTACTCGCGTTTGCTCTCGAAGCACCAACAGTCATTGTAGTCGACGTGCCTGAGTAGCGACAGGCAAGGTGCAGAAGGAGCAGTCACGGCAGGTCGAACGCGGACCCAGACACTTCTAGAAATCGACCTGTAGCTGCGTGTAGAAGAACGAAGCATCGCCGGCGTAGGGCACACCGGGCGTGGTGAAGTAGTAGTCGCCGGCAAAGAACTGGGAATAGCCGAACAACAAATTGGCTCGTGGCGTCAGCGTGATCGAGACCGTGGTGTCCAGCTCCTGCCCCAAATTCGTGCTGCCAGCCGGATTCGCCGGGATTGAATGGCGTCATCGCCACGCTGTACGGGACGTCGTTGATATTCTGCAGGTGGAAGACATGGTACCAGAATAGCAGCTTCAATCGTTCGTGCGGGCTGCATGTCAGCAGCACGTTCGCGTCTTCAATATTGCGTCGTCCGTAGAGGTCCATCAGGCCAAGCCATTTGTGGGCCAGAGGAAACAGGTGGTCAAAGCCGTTACCGATGACGTCATCGCCCGACGCCCAGTCGTAATAGGCCCACACGGTCGGCTTCCATTTCACACATTCGAAACTGCGTCCCAGTCCGACCGTGTACATTCCGGCGTCGTGGTTACTGCCAGCGTAATTGCCACTCTGATAGGCAGCTTCCAGGTCCCATAACCAGACTTCCCAATTGCCGGTCAGATTCGCGCCAAATGTGTCGTAGTTGAAATCATTTGAGTTATTCGAATTGTTGTTGTACGCCAGATAATACAGGTCCAGTTTGTTATTCTCGATTTTCTTGTAGGTCAGGTAGGTGCCCATGAACTCATGATCGTAGTCGGGCGAATCGAAATGCGTGGCGTCCGCAAAGACCGGTCGGGTGTAGAAGAGATCAGCGTCCCAGGCTTCGCCGCTCCAAAACAACTTGTAGCCGTCGAACGTACGACGCGTGTTAGCCCAATCGAGCGGCGAGACGAGTCGCTGCTTGCCGTACAGCAACTCTTGACGGCCAACACGGGCCCAGAGCGAGCCGCCATCCACGTCCAGCAATCGTAAATCGCCGAACAGGTTCAGCATGTCGGCGCGGTTGACTTCGATGGGACGCGGAGCAAAATTTTCGTATTCGCTATTCGCGTCAATCCCTTCGGCAAAGAATGCGGAAGGAATCACCGACTTCGAGATTCGTATAGAGACGTGTCCGATAGAGCAGGAAATCATCGTCGCGACCCGTCAGACCCAATCCACGCATGTTTCGTTCAGCATGTTGTCGCATGCGAAACTGGCCACCGACATCCAGCGTCACCGAGTCGCCGATACCGCGTCGCTTGAGCACTTCTCCCAGATTCGATCCGCTGTAGCAGGGATCGCAGAGATAGTCGAACGTATTCAGGTAAGACGTCTCGCCGTAGGCGCCCGCGACCTTCTTCTTCAGATCCTTTGACTTCTTGCAGTCGCACTTTGCGCCCGGGCCACAGTCGGGGCAGGGCCCAGCCTGCTCGTCGTCCAACAAATCGGAAAGACTGCTGCTGACATATGCGCCGGGAATGTCGAAACTGGTCGTGTCGTCCGAGAGCGAGTACTCCACGGGAGTGGGAACACTCGGATCCACTTCGGATCCCCTTGACGCCGACTCGCCGGCCCTGAGAAGTGTCGCCACGATCGCAAGGAGTGTGGCCGCCGTCCCAAGAACCCTCGTGCCAGCCTTACAGTGACTCATCTGTGTCAGCCCTTCCGTGAAACGTCCTCGGACAATCGCCAGCCGTGGACCCAGGGCCGTCATGGCGCAGGCCACCACCGGACGGGGTTCTGTGCGACCAACTGTCTTATCGGCGAGCCCAGAACTGTGCCGTTAAGCTGGCCAAGCCATTACGCGAAGTCTGCCCAGTCGGCATATCTTGACGCGAGAAAACGCGACGGCGGTGGAAGACGCCAGACCCTGGGCACGGCGGAGAATTGCCTCGCTCATCTCCCGAAGGCGTGAGGGAAGAATGATTTCGGTGTTTTCCGATTTCCGCCGGGCTTGCGGCGCGTCGGAATCACAACTGGCCAGCTACTGCAAGTGAGACACGAAATGCGTCGGACGAGCCAACCGCGGGGAGGAAAAACGGCGGCTCGCCGAGGCCGAAACAGGCCGCAGCTTGACTGAGTCGCGAAGGCGTGCCGCTGTGATGGTAGGTTGGGGACGCGACCGACAGTGTGTCATGGTGTGAAGGTAGCTGGCCAGTTGTGGCCCCGCCGGGATCAACCCGACGGAAGCCTGCCAGGCCGCAGTCGCATCACCGTAGCTGACCAGTCGATCCACCGCCGGCTCAAGGCCGACGGAGGGAGACAAAAACGATCGCGACTGCGCACGGCAAAACAGGGTCCAAGAATCGACTCTTTAGCAGCCCAGTTCGGCGGATGCGGCCTGACGAGTTTCGCGATCTACTGGCCGATCGCCTGTCGGAGCTTCTCCAGCAGATCGGCAATCTGGGCGTGGATCTGATCGGTCTGGGCGATGACCAGGCCCTGCAACTCTCCGCCCAGGCTGGTAATCTTGCCCGTGCCACCCGTCTCTTCCCAAGTGTCGGGAGCGACCATGGTGGTAATGATCTCGATCAACTTCTCTTCGGGAATCCGCAGACCATCGGTCGAGTAGATGCGCGGGTCCAGCTGCTGCGCGGGCAGCCTCCTTCGACGTGATTACCAACACCTCATTCGTGATGACATAGTCCAAGTTGAGTTCGTCGAAGCATGCGTGCCAATCCCGACCGGAGCGAAATACCAGAGACGCTCACGGTGATCGGCATATCGCTCCCCAGGCCAGTGTCATCGAGCTCCTTGCAGATCGATGACGATGGGGATATTATTGGCCGTTTTCAAATAGTCAACCACTTCCGACAAGGGAGCCTCATTGAATTCCAACATGCATGTCTTTCTCGAGCGCAGCGGAAATTCTCGCAGCGGCTCGCAACCGCGGACTTGTCGGCTTCTATGCGCGGCCCCCGGCGCGGATTCTGGATCTGTCTCGCTTTTTGCTTCCTCAGTTGCCACCACGCGCACCGAGCGGTCTCCAAATGGATCCGCAGCCGCGTCGATCGTAATCGTCGCCTCCGGTCTTGACTCCTGCCCCACCACGCGACCCGACAGGCTATAGAGCCCCAGGCTGACCGTTAACATGGCCGTCGCGGCCACCATCAGGATTGACTTAACACTGAGTGCCATTTCTCCGATCTCCGTTCTCGCAAGTTCACAAGCGTAAGAATTCTCCACAATACTTCCAACAGCGTCACCGCCGACAGCGCCCAAACTGCCAGTTGCACCGTGGCGGGAATCAACGATTCCACCGCCTGCACTTCCACGCGCGAGGCGGCCACCACACCAAGGAAAAGACTGAGGGATACGCCTCGTTTGAGCAGCTGCCGTCGTAGCCGATTACGCGCTCGCTTCAAGCGACCTTCGACCGCCGCCACGCTGATCTCCAACGCGACGGCGATGTCGCTGTTGGAGCGATCCTCCAAGTACCGTAGCGTCAACGATTCGCGATCCTTGGCCGGTAGCTTGCTCAGCTCTTCGTCAATCATCCGTTGGTCGTGCCGATGCGCAATACATTCCAGTACCGACTGGCCGTCGGCAGCCAGATCATCCAGTAGTTGCTCCATTTGGCGAGACTTTCTCTTGGCGGCTCGCAGTGAAATTCGATAGGCCACGCCGTGCAGCCAGCAGGCCAGGGAAGTGCGTCGGCGAATCTTCCGGGCATCGCGCGCGAACACCAAGAACGTGGCTTGAAACGCGTCTTCCGCCTCATGGACTTCCCCCAGCACGCGGCGGCACACCCCCAACACCAACGGGCCGTAGCGGCGCACGATCTCGCCGAACGCCCCCTCGTCCCGCGCGTCCGCAAAACGGGCAACCAGTTGGCGGTCCGAGTCCGCCTGCCGGTCCGGCATTGTCTGCTCAGTTACGCTGCGGGTGAGTGTTGCCATGTCTATTAGTATATAGTGCCGGCTCCTGGTGGATCCGGGCGCATTTTTTTATTGCAGTTTTCGCCGGTGGACGCCACAATCATAGAGCCGTGGCGAGGGGGCCCCTCACGGAATCTACTTGGCAGCAGGTCGCGGGGAATACTCCGCGCCGGATTTTCCCAGCTCTGGGAGAGGAGCACATTGACGATGAGATGTACCATCCACCGACGTGATTTCTTGCGGAGTACGGCCACGGCGGCAGCCGTTTCGCTCTGCCCATCCCTCGCCCAGTCGGCACTGGCCAGGCCGCTCGTGCCCGCTCCCACCTCACCCGTCGCCATCGGCCGGTGCCCTACGTACGATCCGCAGCCACTCTACGCCAAACTGACCGAGGCCCTGGACGCGATCGGCGGCATCGGGTCACTGGTGTCGGGCAAGACGGTGTCGATCAAGTTGAACCTGACCGGCGGTCCCCAGTGGAAACTCGGGGGACTGCCGTCCTATCGCACCTATCACGTCCATCCCCAGTTCGTGGCCGCCACCTGCGCGGCACTCGACGCGGCCGGTGCCCAGCAGATCGTACTGCTCGAGAGCGGCTACGATGCTCGGCCACTCGAGCAGGTGATGGCTGAAGGCGGATGGGATATTGCTGCGATCAATCGTGCCGGCGGAGGCAAGGTCAGCTGGGAGGACACGCGTCACAAAGGATCGTGGAAGAACTATAGTCAGTTGAAGGTGCCATGGGGCGGCTATGTCTATCCGGCTTTCGAATTGAACCAGCGCTACGAAAAAACAGATGTGTTTATCTCGCTGGCGAAACTGAAGGACCACGCCAACGCGGGGGTCACCATGTCGGTGAAAAATCTGTTCGGGATTGCTCCCACGTCCGTTTATGGAGACAGCGTCGATGGGGCAGGGGAGCCGCGTGTCGACGAACAGTCGATCACACCGCGTGGTGACACCTTTCACAAAGGCACGCGGGAGCCTCCGTCCGGCGTGCCACAGGAAGTCGATGCCACGTCGCCCCGCGACTGGAGCTACCGCGTGCCACGCATCACAGCCGATCTCTACGGAGCACGTCAGCCCGATCTGGTGTTGGTCGATGGCATCGAAACGAACCGCGGCGGAGAAGGGCCCTGGATCCAAGGCGTCGAGCCGCTGGCACCCCACCTGTTGTTTGCCGGTCGCAACGGCGTCTGTACCGACGCGATCTGCACGGCCGCCATGGGCTACAACCCCCAGGCCGATCACAAAGAGTTCCCCTTCATGGGTGACAACCACTTGAAGCTGCTGGCGGAAAAGGGGATCGGCAGTATCGATCCCGATCAAATCGAAGTCCGGGGAGTGCCGCTGGAGAAGGCGATCTTTCCGTTCAATCCCAAGCGGCTCAAGGTCGGTTTGCCGATCTTCCGATAACGACTCGACCATGATACTCCTGTGGACCGGCATGACCTGTCCCTTGGCCGCCGCCAAACGGGTGTCAAGCTGTTTGTTTTTCTGACTTTTGACGACCGGAATGATTAGGGAGTGCGGAATGCGGAATGCAATGCGGAATCAGGATGAGACTTTCACGCGGTTTTTCATTCCCGATGCGATTGCGCAGTCTCGATTCGTTCCCCATCCAGCAGTCGGCAGCACAAACATGCGCGCATCGTACCGCTAACACGTTGAAACCCAACTCCACGGAGAAAGACCCCTATGACCGCTGGCCGTCCATTGACTGTTTCTCGCCGTACGTTCCTCCAAGGTGCCGGAGCTGCCGGCGCAGGCGCGCTGCTCATCGGCCGCTCGGCGGCAGCGCAGGAGTCCCCGCAAGTTCTCCCCCAGCGGATCTTCGGGAAGACCAAGCAGCAAGTCTCGATCCTCGCGTTGGGGACCTGGCCCTGCGGCATGTCCCGCGATGTGGACGTCCCCGGCGTCACCAGGCTCGTGCAGGAGTCGCTCGACCTGGGCGTCAATTTCATTGACACCGCCGGCGCGTACGGCAAGGCCGAAGAAGCGATTGGCATCGGACTGGAAGGGCGGCGCGGTGAGGTGTTCCTGGCCAGCAAGGTCTGGGCAAATACGGCAGATGAGGCCGACAAGTCGCTCAGCAATTCGCTCCAGAAACTGCGCACCGACCACTTGGATTTGATGTACGTGCACAGCATTGGCGATCGCGACACGAAGCAAGTGATGGGAGCCGGCGGCTCGCTGGATTATCTCGTCGAGAAGAAAGAACAAGGGGTCATTCGCTTCATCGGTATCTCCGGTCATTCGCGGCCGGAAAAATTCCTGCCGCTGATCAAGACCGGCACGATTGATGTGCTGATGGTGGCGATGAATTTTGTCGATCGCCACACGTATGCATTCGAAACGAAGGTGCTACCGGTCGCACGCGAACATGGGCTGGGCATCGCCTGCATGAAGGTCTTTGGGGGCATGAAAGGGGGATTCGGTACCGCCGCCGGCCCGAACACCGGCCCGATGATCCAGAGCAAGATGAAGCAGTTGGCCGTCCGCTACGCGCTGGGCCTGCCCGACGTCGCCACGCTCGTGATCGGCCCGCACACAGTGGAACAGTTGCGGGAAAACGTCCAACTGGTAAAAGACTATCAGCCACTGTCGGAGGAAGAGCTCGCTGCCCTGCTGCAAACTGGTCAACAATTGGCTGCGCAGTGGGGTCCCCACTTCGGGCCGGTCGTGTAGTGCTGCCGGGTACCACGTCAGAGTCTTACTCCATGACATGCGTAGCCATGCTTCCAAATCGTAATCGTAATGCAGTCAAATACGAATGTAATTCTGCTGACGGTCAACGCAGGTTACCCATCACGTGTCCTGTCAAAGCAACGAACAGAGTTTCCTCAGCTAGCCGCAAATCGACTCCGACTTTGGCCGGACTGCCAAGGTAAAAGTTAGAGTTGGAGCGGCCCCGGACGCGTCAAGAGAAAGAGCTCTCGGGTGCCACGCTGCCGATGCCGAAGCGGGTTCCCACTTGCTCGTGGCACGGGGCGTTACATGGCGAACAGGTACCAGATCTGAGCGACGAAGAAGCAGACGACAAAGCCCAGCAGTAGCGGGAGGAGGGTGGCGACCACCGTCCATTTGACGCTCGCCGTCTCCTTCCAGATCGTATAGATCGTGGTCGAACAGGGGTTGTGCAACAAGCTGAACAGCATCAGGTTGATTCCGGTCAACAGGGTCCACCCACCGGCTCGCAGCAGCGCCCCGGTCTCGTTGGCCGAATCGAGTTCAAACATCACCCCCGCACCTTCCCCGATACCGGACGCGCGGACACACAGGACGGTCAGCATCAAGACGGTCGGAATGACGATTTCATTGGCGGGAATCGCCACGATATAGGCGACCAGAATGACGCCGTTGAGTCCGAACAGCAGGCCCAGCGGGTTCAAGCCGCCAATCATCCACTCGGCCAGCGAGGCGCCTGCCACATGGACATTGGCAATCGTCCAGATCGCCGCGCCGGCGGGAACGGCGAACAAGATGGCGCGCCACAGCACAAATACGGTACGGTCAATCAGGGAAGTGTAGAGCGTTTGCCACAGGCGTGGTGGCCGATAGGGGGGCAAGCTCCAGATGAAACGTCGACGGTTCACCGCGTAACATCGTGCGGGAGAGCGCCCACGACACAACAAAGGTGATCGACACTCCCAGCAGCGCCACGCACATGACGGCCAGCGTGGCCACAATCCCCGACAGGTAGACAGGAGCCAACGCACCGACGAAGATCGTCCCGATCAGGATCTGAGTCGGCCAGCGGCCGTTGCAGAGCGAGAAGTTATTGGAGATGATCGCAATCAATCGCTCACGAGGACTGTCAATCACGCGTGCCGCCACCACACCGGCGGCGTTGCACCCAAACCCCATGCACATCGTCAAGGCCTGTTTACCGTGCGCGCCGCAGCGATGAAAGAGGTTGTCCAGATTGAAGGCCACGCGCGGCAGGTAACCGAAGTCTTCCAGCAGGCTGAAGAGCGGAAAGAAGATCGCCATCGGCGGCAACATCACACTCACCACCCAGGCTGTGGCCAGGTAGCATCCATCGATCAGCAGGCCGTCGAGCCACCAGGGGAGACCGATCATCGCCGCCCCCGATTTCAGCAGCGGATGAACCGTGTCGATCAGCACCGACGCGATCATGCGCGAAGGTGCGTTGGCGCCGGTAACCGTCAGCCACAGGACCATGGCCAGCATGCCGATCATGATCGGAAAACCGGTCCACCGGTTCGTGAGCAACCGATCGAGCGTTTGATCCCAACCCCGCGCCGGCATCTCTTCATCCCGCCGTACCACCGTGTCGGCAATGGCGGCCGCTCGCGCATAGGTCTCTTCCGTGAGGGTTTGGTGCACGTGCGCACCGATCTTCCACCGCAACTGCTGCGTCTGCGAGAGAACCCGTTTCAACTGCTTCTGGTATGCCGCTTCCTGTACCTGCTGAGCAGCACGAGCATCCTCCGCCGGTGCCGCCAGGGCGAAATCGGCCAACTGAGCCAACTCGCCGCTGCGGACCGCTTGCGCGATGCCGCGGTCTCCGTCCAGCAAACGCATGGCGACCCAACCGACGTTGGGGAGCCCAGGGATGAGCTTCTCTAACGAGCCACTCAATTCCTGGACGGCCGCCGCCAACTCGTCGACCTGGAAATCGGCTCGCACTGGTGTCGATGGCATCTGCCCGGTCGCCACACCATCGATCGTCCGCACCAGCTCCGCAATCCCTTCGCCAAAGCGTGCCGACGTCGCCACCACCGGCACACCCAGGCGGCGGGAAAGCTCCGCGGCATCGACCGCCAGACCGTGCTGCTTCGCTTCGTCCATCAGGTTCAAACAAACGACCACGCGATCGGTAATCTCCATCACCTGCAGCGCCAGGTTCAGATTGCGCTCCAGTCGCGTCGCGTCCACCACCACCAGGGTCACATCGGGTTGCCCAAACAGAACAAAATCGCGGGCAATCTCCTCGTCGGTACTGGTCGCCAGCAACGAATAGGTACCGGGCAAGTCAACCAGTTTGTAGCTGCGTCCCTGGTAAATAAATCCACCCTCGGCACGCGTCACTGTCTTGCCGGGCCAATTGCCCGTGTGCTGGTGCAGACCGGTCAGCGCATTGAAGACCGTGCTCTTGCCCGTGTTGGGATTCCCTGCCAACGCCACGACGAACTCCGAACTGCCGACATGGACGCCCATGCGCACCAGTTGCACGGCATTGTGAGCAGGACAGGCTTGGCAGGAGTGGCTGGTCATAAACGATTCTCAGGGTTCCGCAATGTGAATCATGTCCGCTTGTTGCGTCCGCAGCGCGATCAGCGCCCGCGCACTCGATACGCAATCGGGTCGTGTGCCGGACTGGCAAATTCCGCCTTCACGACCGTACCCGGGACCAACCCCAAATCCAGCAGTCGGCGACGTTCCACGCCGCGACAGGCCGGTGAAATATCGGTCACTCGCGCCTCGTCACCACACGCAAGCGTCGACAAACGTCGCAGCGAGATGCGATCGGCCACCTCCTCCTGAACCGGCTGCACGGTGACATTGGCAGCTACTAACGGAGCCAGTGAGCGACGAGCCATACCCGTGTCCAGCTCAATGCCGTCCGACTTGGCTCCCACCACCGTGACGATCATCCCCGACTGCAGTTGCGCATCACGCAGGACACGATAAGTCGATTCGGGCTCATCCTCGACGTGTACAATACGCACCATGGTGCCGGCGGCAATCACACTGAGCGGTTGTCCAGCGGGCAGTTGTACTGTGCCCGCCGCCGAGGGGATCGGATCCCCGTGCGGATCAAACACCGGATCCCCCATTCGCGCCGACAAGGCGTCCACTTGATCCAAAGTCAGTTCGTGTTCCACCCGGTCCGCCCGCTCATGCCACTCGCCTTCTTCAATCCCCGTCTGCTCCGCCAAGTACTGTTCCCACAACCGATGCGTGCGAATGACCTGCAGCGCGTAGCGCCGCCCTTCGTCGGTTAACTGCAAACCGGCGGGATCGGTAAACATGAGTGAACGCCGCTCAAGCTGTTGCGCCAGCTCGGACGCGCGATTGCGACTGATCTCCAAGGCACCCGCCAAGCTGGCCACGGAGCCCGCAACACTCGCCTCCTGGCAGTTGTAAAGATGCTTCAGCGCGTCCTCCATCAGCACCCGTTCCGGTTGGCCCCGCCGTTGTCGCAGACGCCACCACCAGCCGGCTCTGGGTCGCCAGGCAAAGTAAGCCACCGCCAACGCCACGACTGCCAAGGTTAAGTTCGCAGCTGGATGCATGATGGACCGCCCTCCCAGAAGATCTCACCTCCCCCGCATTCACGCTACGAGGATCGAGAAACGCACCGAAGTCTCGCCAGTAGTCGACCGGAAACGCCAATTTACACCACCATTAGTGGGGGTGCAGAAAGTGGACATGCTGCGGCTGCCGCACGAGGTCTCTGCGGCCAGTTTTCATCATGGGGCCGAAAAGATATTTTTTGACCAGTCAAAACCTCGCGCAAATTCTACCAGGAGTGGGAAAGAACGCCAAGGGTAGGTGCGCCCAAGGTGGTCCCGGTGGCGCTGCAGGCGTGAAGTGACGCGGTCGCATTTGACGGTCATGATCTCGCACGGCATGACGGGCAATTAACTGCGTTAAGACCCCGTAGTCCAGCTACGACTGTCGACCGGCAGCCCGCTGTGGATGGCCTCAAGCCGGCAGTGGTGCGCCGCGGAGACCGCCGACCAACATCCGTCTAGGTCCCGACGGATCATCGCGATGCACAAGTTTGATCGGCCGCCATCAACGATCATTGGCGTTTCCGCGGTTTCCGAAGTGAGCACCGGGCGGTCCGCGGGTTCGCGCTGAAAGTCCAGTGCGACACCCGGCTCACCTGAAAACAATGCGACCACTTTCACGCGCAGAGCGTAGGCCAGCGGATGGTCGACCAGTGCGACGGTTAACGCAACGGTCAACAGCCCGGCACAGCACAGCACCAGCAGCCGTCCGCTCTTTGAGGCAGGCCCGAGAGACTTCGGTATTGGGCGCATGGGATGAGAGCCGGTCAGTCTGCGGAGTCCATGGCGACGGTACACGATGACCGACGCCAACCGTGATTGCACCTGTAGGAACGCGACGAGGCTTCGCTCCTGCCTGAAGTGGGTAACTCCCACTTTGCTTTCTTGCCCACCATGAGGTATAGTGGGAGAAATCGAAGTTGCGATCTGATGGAGAGTTTATGCAAACGGAAACCCGCACAACGGACTCAAAAGGCCGATTGATCCTCCCGAAATCGTTTGCCAACGCCACGGTCATCATCGAACAGATCAGCGAGACGGAGATTCGCATCCGACGAGCCAAAGTGGTGGCGGAGGATGAACTGCCGTTCTCGGAAGAGTCGAGAATAACGATTTCAGGCCCTGATCGGGACCTTTTCCTAAAGATTCTGTCTGATCCCCCAGCGCCGAAAGCAGCTTTCAAGAAGGCTGCGGCCCGGCACCAAGCGCGGGTCAACAATCGTCCAAACTGACGAGTACGGTGATGGATAACTGGCACGTCGAACCCTGGACGAAAGACCATGACCGCTCGTCGTTTGTGAGCGGCAAGCAACCCCTGGACGATTTCTTTCGCAGTCGCGTCAGCCAATACGAAAAGCGCCGACTTGGGAAGACCTTTGTTGCGGTTTTGCCGGGCGACGGCGCGGGAAGAAGGGTGATCGGCTACTATACACTGGCCGCCGGTGCAATCTCGTTAGAAGAACTGCCTCGAAAGATTGCTCGCAAACTGCCCCAGCATCCAGTTCCCATCGTACTTTTGGCGCATTTGGCGGTGGACAAACCCCACCAGGGCAAGGGAGTGGGCGAAGGACTGCTGCTCGATGCGCTGCAGCGGTCCTTAGCACTCTCCGCCAAGCTGGGAATCCACGCCGTAGCCGTCGAAGCGATCGATGAGTCGGCAGCTTCTTTCTACAAGAAGTTCGGTTTCATCTCCCTACAGAGAGAAGTGCGCCACCTATTTCTGCCGATCACGACCGTCGAAAAGGTGCTGGGATGGGATGCGCAATGCTAGTCAACTGAGGATAAGTCCTCGCCAGCTGCCACGGGTGTCTTCGTGTTGTGGCTGTGGAGAGGGCCGGTCCTGCCGGCCTTGGCCCTGCGAAAGCCCGCGGCCAACTCTATTCAGACTCGCTCCATCCGCGTGTCGTCCAGCGATGGCCCCAGTCCCGGTTCGTCCGACATGGCGAATGTTCCAGCCTCGGCCACCATGGGCCGCGTTTGACAATGTTGAAACTGCGTCCGCGACCGGATCAGGTACTCGAGCATTGGGCAGAGCGACTCGGGCTGTGACGCCACGCAGGTCGACGCCGCCAGCACGTGATGCTGACTAACGATACCGACTTCCTTGTGGCCCCCACGACGCTTCGTGCACCCTCATTCCGGCTCCATGACGGATCCTCTAGGATATCGGTGCGGAAGGAAGAGAGGGGAATAAGGGCGGGTCGCCAGGTGCGATCTGCCTGGAAGGACGTCGCGGGCGGGCAGGCAGGAGAGAGATTTTTGCAATGATTGTGCTGTTATTTGATATCGACGGGACGCTGATTAAAACGGGGGGGGCCGGTGGACAGGCCCTGATGGAAGCGTTTTCCGAAATGTTTGGCATCCCAGAACCCCAGGACGTTCCCTTTAGCGGCTGCACGGACCGCGGGATCGCCCGAGATCTCTTTCAGCTTCATGGCGTGGCCGACACGCCTGGCAACTGGGACTCTGCTACGTAACGACTATTTGCAGCGGCTGCGGTACTATTTACCTCGGCGCCCGGGCGAAATTCTGCCGGGCGTCAAGCAGTTGCTCGAACAGCTCGCGGCGCTCCCGCAGATGGCGACCGGGCTGCTGACCGGCAATCTGCGTGAAGGTGCGCGGCTGAAACTGCAACACTACGGGCTCCACGACTACTTCCCCTTTGGCGGATTTGGCGACAAGCACGCCAACCGTGACGATGTGGCCCGCGAGGCGTTGGCGGCAGTCGCGGACCCACACCAACGGCGACTTCGCGCTCGAGCAAATGTGGGTCATCGGCGACACGCCGTTGGATATCCGGTGCGCTCGGGCCATTGGCGCTAATGCCGCGGCGGTGGCTACCGGCTGGCATAACCTCGAACAATTAGAGGATGCAGGGCCGGATCTGTTGCTGGCCGATCTGCGGCAATGTGACCTCCTACTACAACAATTGCAGTGATTTCGTCGCGTCTCCCGAGGGTCCCGTCGGCCACCGATTCCCCCTTTCGCGAATCGACCGGGTTAGTACATTGTCAGGATGTCGCAGTGGGGGCAAATGCAAGATGCGATCAGAGTTTGTCCATAGTGAATGTCTAGCACTCAAGTTGGCCCGGCCTCGGTACATGGCCTCCCTCGTGTTTGAATCTAGTGTTTGAATATTGTGCGTTTCACTCAGCAGGCAGCAACGAGTTTCAATGATGGATATGGACAAACTGGTTTCACTCTGTCGTCGGCGGGGATTTTTGTTCCAGTCGAGCGAAATCTACGGCGGTCTCAACGGTTTCTGGGACTACGGTCCGCTGGGTGTCGAACTGAAGCGCAACGTCCAGGAAGCCTGGTGGCGCGACATGGTCACCGGCCACGACGAGTTGGTGCCGGACGCCGGTGCCCCCTCGACATACGAAATGACGGGACTCGACTGCACGATCATCATGCACCCGCAGGTCTGGAAGTGCTCGGGACATTACGACCTGTTCCACGACGAGATGGTCGATTGCCGCGAGTCCAAGCGGCGATACCGGTACGACCAGGTGCGTGGCCGGTGGGCGCAGGCGAAGGGAAAACGCATCTTTGTGGCGACCATGGCGGAAACGTCCCAGGAACAGGACGATGTCCAGCACCGAGCGCTTCAAGTACTTCAAATTGCGGGCCAAGGACGCCGATCAACTGAGTTGGGATGGCGACTTCGTCAGTTTGCCGCAGGTGGATGATCTGTCGCTGGTGCTCGGCCCAGATGCGAAGGAACTGGGCACGCTCACCGAACCACGCGAATTCAACCTGATGTTCAAGACGTACGTCGGGGCTCTGGGAGGCGAAGAAAGCGTCGCCTTTCTGCGCCCCGAAACGGCCCAGGGTATCTTCGTCAATTTCAAGAATGTCGTCGATAGTACCCGCGTCCGGGTCCCGTTCGGGATCGCTCAGATCGGCAAGAGTTTCCGCAACGAAATCACTCCCCGCAACTTCACGTTCCGCTCGCGGGAATTCGAGCAGATGGAGATCGAGTTCTTCTGCCATCCCAACGAGTCGAAGCAGTGGTACCAGTACTGGCGCGACCGCCGGATGCAGTGGTACACCAATCTGGGCTTGGCCGGCGAGCGACTGCGACTGCGGGAACATGATGCGGAAGAACTGAGCCACTACTCCACGGGCACGGCAGACATCGAATACGCTTTTCCGTTTCTGCCGGCAGGCGATTACGGTGAGTTGGAAGGCATCGCCCATCGCGGTGATTTTGACCTCCGCAGCCACATGGAAGGAAAGCTGGACCCAAACACCTGTCCCTTGGAACTCGAAAAAGACGCCGATGGCAAACCTCGCTGGCGTGGTAGCGGTAAGGACCTCACTTATCGCGACGACTTGACCGGCGAACGCTTCCTGCCGCATGTCATCGAACCGTCGGCCGGCGCCGATCGCGCGACGCTGGCCTTCCTGTGCGAAGCTTACACGGAAGATGAGGTGCCGGACGAAAACGGCAAGTTGCAGACCCGCACCGTAATGCGACTGCATCCGCGACTGGCGCCGATCAAGGCGGCCGTCTTTCCGTTGGTGAAGAAGGACGGCCTACCCGAAATCGCCCAAAACATCTACTCTGCCCTGAAGCCCCATTTTCCGGTGTTCTACGATGAGAAGGGCGCGGTCGGTCGACGGTATCGTCGCCAGGACGAAGCGGGCACACCGTTCTGCATTACGGTCGACGGCCAGACCGTCACCGATCAAACGGTCACGATCCGGGAGCGCGATTCGCTTGTACAAAGACGTGTCAAAATTAACGACTGTATTGACGAGTTACAGAATCTGCTAAAATAGGTTGCTCGCCTGGCGCACGGTCCTGGCCTGATGGCTCGACACTCCACTATCGCCGCCGGGGTATCATTGGATGGACAAGGTCACATTGGCGACGGGCTCGGTGCACTAAGGCGGGTCGCCAACGCATGCCAGGCATCTGTGAAGGTGGATTGACGGGGTGTCTGCCCTCTCGATGACCGAACGCTAACTTGAACAAGGATGAGTGGGAAGAACATGGGGCGTAGAGTAGCAGGAAGCAATCAGTTCACGGCTGGTGAACTGTTGTTGCTCGTGACGTTGATCGCCACTTGGCTGGGAATAACCGTGCAGCTGGGCTCGCTGAGCTTGCTGTTCTGGGGGTGCGGTGTGGCGATGACGGCCATCTTACGCCCGGCTCATCAGCGTCGTCGCACGCCCGAATCGGTGACCGACGTATTGTCGGTAGCCGTCAGCTGGGCGGTCGCCTGGGGAGCTGCCGGTGTGGCCTTGGATCAGCGGATCACCGCCCCCGATTTTTCGGGCCCCCTTTCGTGGATCGTGTTGGGTGAACTGACTGGTTTCTATCTCGGCCTGGTATGGGTGCTGGTACTGTTATTGGCGCGGCATGTCGAGCGGATATCGGGGCAGCTTGATCGGCCACGTCCGGCAGCCTGACGCCTGTCGCCCGACTCGTTGTGCCGTTTCCCGCCATGGCTGTCATGGGCTGGGTGTCCATCGATTCCCGGCATGAAGTCATTCCGGCGGCTGTGGGCCATAGCGAACGTAGCTCGGGATCCTAGGGGCGAGCTGGGACGGGAGAGGATCCCGTCCCACGAACATCCGCAGATATTACGGTCGCGGAGAATTGCTTGCTCCTTCGGCCCGTTGCTCGCATAATGACCGGTGGCGGGGAACAATCACCCAGCAGCGGTCTCTCTCTGATCCGCAGATCCAAATATCCGATCGTCGGAGATTCTGACGGGCACCGGGCGTGCCACGGCGCGTCGTGGTGGTGATGCAGCAGGGAGAGCCGACTTGTCATGCAGGAGTACCAGGCATGAGCAAAACCGCCGTGACCGTATTACTGGCCGTGCTGATCGGCGCAGTCTGCGTTCGTCCCGTCCAGGCCGATCGGCCTGGGTCTTACGATCGCGTATTATCTGGTCCCGCGCGGCCAGGTCGGGCGGGCCATCCGGAGCGTGAGTCGCAGCATCCGCAGAAAGGCCCGCTGCGGCCGGGCTACGGACGGCCTCACCAGCACGGTTCGATCAGTTTCTTCGTGGGAGCGGCACCTGGCTATTTCTATTGGCCGATGTATGGCGGCGGCGTGTATGACCCCACCCTTCACTACACCTACTTTGGCCCGGCGGGGATCTACTACGACCCGGCAGCAAGTTACGCCGGTTACTACACACCGCCGGTCTACGCACCTGCCGAGCTGGCCTACGGCCCGTTGGCGGTGGAGCGATTTCTGGGCGTACGGCGAGATCTGGTGCCAATTCCACCACTTGCTCCGCCGGCAGCTGAGGAACCCGGCGCGGTCGACGAGAAGGCCGATTGGATCGCGCCCAAGCTGCGCAAGAGCAACGATGCGGCGCGGCAGCGAGCGCGGCGCTTCCTGGCCTTTGGCGATGCCTTGTTTGAGCAGCAGCGGTTTCACGAAGCAGGGCAGCGATACAAGTCGGCGATCGAAGCCGCGCCAGATCTGGCGGAAGCGTACTACCGTCAGGGATTCGCCTTGATCGCGGTCAGTCAGTATCGACTGGCAGCCAAGGCCCTCCGGATCGCCGTCGAGCTGGATCCTGGCATGCCGCGCGAAGACTTTCAACTGAATCAGCTCTACCGGGACAATCGGCTGGCCAAGATCGCGCATTTGGAGCAATTATCGGGCGAAGCCCTCGACCGATCCGGTCATGGCGATTTGTTGTTTCTCGTGGGGATGTTTCTCTATTGCGACGGTCAAGTAGAGCGGGCTCAGAGGTTTTTGCAGAAATCGGCGGACGTGGGAGGCACAGGTGCGACGTTCATCGCCCCATTGCTCGAAGCTGTTCCGCTTCCCGATGCGTCTGAGCCGGTGACTGCGCCCGCCGAGAGTGTTGATGTGGAGATCGACATCTGAAATCGGGGACGACTTCATGCCGCGCGTTTGTCGCGAGCCAGATGCGTGGAGAGCACGTCGATCTGCTGCTTCAGGTCGGCCAGCAGGACATCGGGGGCGGCACCTGCAGCCAAGTGCCGATAGAAGGGCTGCTCGTCGGTTCTTTCCGGCTCTCGCTGGTGATTCCAATCTTCGCGGAGCCGCCGCAGTTGGTCGTCCAGGGCGTGCAGCGCCACAAACGTTGCGCGGTGGCTGTTCCAAGCGACGTCGAGCTGCCAGATGACCACGGCCAAGACCGCCATTTGTCCGCCCAGTACCATGGGGAGTCCCAGTTGCCATAACTGCGGACGCTGATTCACCAGCGACAAGCCCATCAGGGCCGCTCCACACACGAAGACACCCAGTCCAATGGCCAGCACAACCCATGGCAAGGACGTGTTCGTTTGCGTGGGGGCGGTCGGAGTAGAGGCCGAAGTGACGGGCGTGGTCTCATCCGGCGGGCGACGCATCGAGGCGGGGGTTCTTTGCCGATGGGAACGATCCGTTCGCTGGTGTTTCAACTGCGCCAAGCCGAGTTCGGGTGACCGGGTGACACTGCGGACCAGCCGTTCTGCCTCCTGAATGGTCTCTTCGAATTCCCAATCTTCCAGCTCGACAAATTCGGGCAGGTCCTCGTACGTCCCCCGGTCCACCTCGGCAGCGAGAACCTCGGACAACTTCCCCATCTCCGGCGGTGGCGGCGGGGTCTGGCCGCGCCACGACGCGGCACGGCACAACGGTTTGCCGCATCGCGGGCAGCAGAATGACGGGTCGCTCGATGACGCCACGACCCCGGGAACATCTTGCTGACAGGCACCACACCACATACGCACTCGCCATTCACGTCAAGAAGACAACGCGGCCGCTCTCTGTAGGAATCGTCATCTCTATCATCGGGGGTCCGGGCCAGTGGACTGCACCGTTTCTGACGGACTTGCCGCCGCGAGTGCGCAGACCACAACGACCAGGCAAACTGGGGAACTTTTTCGGCGGATGGCGTGCCGTGGTGCCGCCGCAAATACCGGCACCTGGGCAGCAGGGAAATCGACCCAAACATCGTCGCAGGAAAGTGCTTGAGAGGCTATTTATGTGCGGCTGTTTTTCCGTCCGGCGGATGGGTTGCCGGATCTCGCAGCGATCCGATAGGAGGGACCAGAAGAGCGTGGACAGCAAAACACTCCGTTCCCAGCTTATCGATGTCTTTCTGTCATCGATTTTTCTGTCCTACAGTCTCCGCATCAGCGCAAGTGGGTGCGTTGCAGCAACACGCAATAGAAATGGATGGCCAGCACCACGACGGCCATGAGGCCGGTATAGCGGTGAATGTCCAGCAAGCTGTGCAGGCCGTCGGTGCCAAAGATCGGCAACATGCTCAGCAGCATCGTGAGGACAACCGTCAAGCCACTGAGCAAGAATAGCCAGAACATGAGTTTAGGCAGCCAGAAGAACCGCGGCGCAAAGGTTTCTTCATCCTGGGACGAACGGCCCTGTCCAAAACGACTGGGACCCGCCCAATTGATCGCCATCAGCGGGAGGACGCCCACCAGCGTCCCGGCACCAAACATATGGACGAACAGCCACCAGCCGGACATCGTGCCGAAGGCCAGCACGCTGTAGAACGAGGTGACCGCCAATACCGATACGCTCGCCAGAGCTCCCAGATAAACGAGCCGTTCCCACAAATTGAGACGTCTCCGCGTCTTGGCGGCCTTGCCACCAATCAACGCCAGAACCAGGTGCAGGAGGATCACACCGCCAGCAGCGAGCAGCACGACGGAGAGGACACTCGGAAAGGCCTTTCCGGGATGCAACAGGAGTTCCGAAATGTGGGTGCTCAAGTCGGCGAACATCGAACGGCTCCAAGCAAATCACCTGACGAACGGGTTGGCACGTCGCAGTCACAGACGACTAACTGCGGCGGAACAGACCGAAGAACCCATTGACGCCCAGCAGCACAAAGGACAACAAGATTACCGCGACGACAGCAGCCGAGACGAACCCGAACCATTTGAAAGCGGTTCGTCCCTGGAAGGACAGACTCCAGGCATCTATCTGCGTACGGTCATAGCCAGCCAGCTCGGCCATTTTCTCGGTCGGAGGTGCCGCGTCGGGAGCCGGCCCGATAGCGGTCACTTCTCCGTCGAAAATGGGCGTTCCCAAGGCATGGCACTCGAAACATCCCGTCGCGCCGCTCGACCAACTCGCCGGGCGGACATCGTGGGCCATTTTCCAGGCGTAAGGTTGCGCTGCGGGATTCACGAAATCTTCGACCTGATCGCCAGCTCCCAGCCGATACGCTCGGCCACCAGACACATAGACGCCCTGGGCCCCCTCGGTCTTGACGATCTTCTGGAGTTCCTTCAGCGCTTCGGCCAGCTTTTCACGGAAACTGGCTACGGCACGGGTCTTCTCCACGTCGTTGAGTTTGGCTTTCTCTTCGATCGTCAGTTCCGCCACAGGAACTTTCGCCCGCGTCTCACCCAGCGCCGCAACTTTGTCTTCGGCCGTCAACGTCGCCTTACCCACGGTTTCGGTAAACGTCGAATTGCGTTTCACGCGCAGGACGCGACGCAGCGTCTCCTGCACCGCGTCAGGATTGAGCGGCGTGACTTGATCACCCTTCAGCTCACCCCAAAACGCCGGCCACACCAGGCGATGAGGATAAAGCACGTCCTCGGTGCGCAGCATCACGGGAGCCACCATCTCCGGTTCCGTTGTCGCATCGAGCTGATGCGTGGGGAGCCCCAGGCCGTGAGCCATGGCGGTCTGCACGTGTAATGCCTGCTGCCCGGGGCGTGGCCCCGAATGGCAGACGGTGCACGACATCCGCTCCAGATGCACCGGAGGCAAACCACGATGCAGTGGCTTGGGAGCCCCCATCCGCCCGCCTGCCGCGTCAGCCTGCTCACCCAGATGGCAGCCGCGACACGACAAAGTCGTCACACTTACGTCATCCGCACGCTGCTCGCCTTCGAAGCCGCGAACGGTGTTATGTCCGATACTGTTTCGATGACAATCCGAGCAAGAAATGCCTGCCCGCAAATGGACGTCTTCGTCGTGTGTCCAAGCGGGCGTCGCTCCGGCGCCCACCACGCGCGTCGTATGGCAGTAGTAGCAGGCATTGTTCGACGGCTTGCGAACCACGTCGAAGAAAACTTTCTTTTCGGCATTCATCCGCAGCGACCGATAAGTCGTTGTCGGCAGACTGGGCCCTTTTGGCTCCGCCTTTTCCGTCTCCGTCGTATCGGCGTCTGGCTTTTCCCCGTCCCCCGCATCTCCGACCGGTTCTGCCACCGGCTCCGCCACGGTGGCGTCCGCCTCGGTGAGGTCAGCCTCCTTGATCTTGGACACGTCACCTTCGATATCGGCCAGGCCGAGGGCGGCGGCAGGCGCCCAGGCAAAATTCTGCTTGGAGATCTGATCCCACCAGGCTTCGGGGCTATAGGCGGTGTCCCGACTGTGGCACAGCATGCAATCGATGGCCAGTCTCCCCGACAACTTCCAGCGACCATTGTCGATGGGGGCCGCGGCAGGCGCAGCCGATTCGCCATCCCCCTTCGGTTCCTCGGCCCGCGGTCCATGCTCCTGCTCTTCATCACGCGCAGAAACTTCAGCACCAGGCCTCTCCCGCGACCATCTGGCCCGCGGCACCCGGTCCCCCACCTGGCAACTGGCGACCGAACTTCAACACGAAATCCCAGCTGCTGATCCCCAGCTCGCGCGGGTCATACGTGCCAGGCCACTTGCGGTAGGAGAGAGGAAGCTGCGTACCGGTGCGCGTGTCGGTCCAGATCCACGGTTCGCCCGGCCGTCCCACGTCCGCCAGTTTTTCCATGGCGTTGAAGTGAAATCCGTGCGATACCGCCGCATAGTCGTGACACTTGCCACACGTGTAAACGGGCGAATAAGGAGCCGCCTTGGGATCGGTCGGATCAATGCGATTCTCGTTCGCATCGTACAGATCAATCCAATGCACGTACTGGCTACGACTGTGCGTCATCGCAAATCGCGATTCTTCCGCACCGGCCCAGTGGCCGTAGCATAGCCCCCACACAAATGTGCTCGTGACACACAATCCCAGTGCACGCCAAGCCATGGATGCGTCTCCAGATACAAACAAATCAGACACTCAGGGCGTGATGCTCGTGGCAGGTGAGGTATCTCCGCATCTTCGCTCACTCCACCTGCGAGCCGATCATGTCGCGTGCGGCGACCACGATGATCGCGTCGATAAGTGCCGGGCAGGAACGAGCGATTCTACGTCAACATCCTCGCGTAGAAACCGTGATTGTACGGATTCGTCGAGCGTTTGTCACGGACACCAACGACCATTCTCGTGGCGAATCAGCATGCGCCGCGCCGAGCCGCAGCCGGTGCCCCCAAGAAGGATGGGCTTACTTTACCCAACGCCGCCAGTGGCCGCAACCAAACGGGCTTCAAAGCGTCTGGTTGTGCTGATCCTGGACGACCGGAATGATGGGGGAGTGCCGGCGGAGTGCGGAGTCGCAATGACATTTTTCAGTGCGGTTTCTCATTCCGCATTCTGCATGCCCGATTCGTTCTCCATCGAGCAGTCGGCGTCACAAACATGTGCACTGTGTGCGCAGTTTATCGACTAACACTCGACGCTTCTCCTGGGACTGCGCTCGAAGGAAGGGGCGCACCGCGACGGGGAGTGGGGACAAAAAAATGGGATGACAAAAGATCCGTTGGCCCGAGATCTTTTTGTGATCAGAACTTCTCGTTCCCTTCCGGTCTCCAGGTATGGCCCCTGCACACCGCTATCGCATGGCGTCGCGAACGGCGTCGAGCACCTGCAATTGAACGGCATCAAACGGTCCGGTCAGCGTGGCTCCCGCGGCCGCTTTGTGGCCACCCCCACCCCATAAGGCCGCCAATTCACTGCAATCCACCGTCCCGCGACTGCGAAAACTGACCTTGATCGTTCCCGACCGGTTGCTCGGTCAACATCACCGCCACGTCGGTGCCATCGATGGCCAACGCCATGTTGACGAAGTCTTCCGTTTCGCTCGGCAAGGCCCCCGTCTCGGCAAAATCGTCCGCCCGAACGTGCGTGTGAGCGAGTCGGTCCGCCAGCTCGGTAACGATGCGTGCCAACACGATTCCCCGCAATTTCGAGCGACTGATCGAGTCGCGCTCGTACAACTGGCGGTATATTTCGGTGGGGCAGGCCCCGGCATCGACCAGTTCCGACACCACACGGTAGGTGCTGCTGGAGGTCGACGGGAAGCGAAACCAGCCCGTATCCGTCGCGATGGCGGCAAACAATGCGTCGGCCATCTCACGGGTCAACGGGACGTGCAGAAACCGAGCCAGGTCGAAGATCAAACGCCCCGTGGCCTCGGCCTCCGCATCCTTCAGCACCAGGGCTGGCAGCTCGCCGTCGCTGGCATGGTGATCGATGACGACAACGGGCTTCGAGCTGCCGCGGATCACATCGGCAAAATCCCCCAACTGTTGCCAGGCACTCGTGTCCAGCACGATCAAAACATCACTCCGCTCCAACTCGCTGGCCTGCACTCCGCAGCCCCAGCACCTCAATGCGTTGCTGAGGATCGACGAACGCCAGACGCGGTGGCGTGGAGTCGGCGTTGACAATGCGGACTTCTTTCCCCAGTTCGCGCAGGAGAGCGGCCATGGCCAGCTCGCTTCCCAACGCATCGCAGTCGGGACGCACATGACTGGTGAGGACGAAACGTTGCGCGCTGCGGAGAATCGGCTGCAGCAGGGCCCAATCGATTGAATGCTGGTCGTTCGTCATGGATGAAGCCAAGTCCCTTTGCGTTGGTCCGACAATACGTTCGACATGACGGTTGCGGACGCCGCTGGCCGCAGCGGCTCAGCCCGCTGCACCCGATCACAACGGACGGACAATCTGCCGCACGGCGCCGACGTCCACCGCCAACTGCTGCTGCAATGCCGCCAGATTGTCAAAGGAGCGGATATCCCGGAGCCGATCCAGGAAATCCAGCTCCAGCAGGCTGCCATACAGCGACTGATCGCAGTCGATCAGGTGCACTTCAAATTTGACGCGCTGCTCGCCAAACGTTGGATTCGGACCGATGTTCACGGCCGCGGCGTAGTATTGGCGGTGGACAATCGCCCGCCCCGCGTAGACCCCCAAGGGAGGCAACACCATGCCCACCGGATCCATGTTGGCTGTCGGAAAACCGATCAGTGCTCCGCGGCCGGCACCCCGAATGATACGCCCGCGAACACGATACGGCCGCGTCAACAGCTCGTCAGCCCGGCGTACATCTCCCTCCTGAATCAGCTCGCGAATCCAACTGCTCGACACGTAACGTCCGGCGATTTGCAGAGGCTGGACCACGTCCAATACCATCCCCGCCTCGTGACACATCCGATCCAGATCCTCGATCGAGCCGGAGCGGTCTCGTCCAAAAAAGAAATTGGGACCCTCCACCATCGCCCGAGCTTTCAGGTGACCGCGGATAATCCGGGTGAAAAACTCGCCCGGAGACATCGACAAAACCGCTCGATCCGTCGCAAACGCCACCACGGCATCGGCACCCAACTCGCCCAACAGTTCCGCCTTCCGCTCGGTCCACGTCAACGACGGTGGCACCGCTTCGGGATAGAGCAACTGTGCGGGGTGCGGGTCAAAAGTGAATACGATGGCCGGCCCGTCAACTTCCCGCGCCCGCGCCACTAACCGCTCAAGCAGTACCGCGTGACCACGGTGCACCCCATCGAAATTCCCGATCGTCACCGCGCCATGCTCCAGCGACGCGGGTAACCCATCCAGATTTCGGACCAACTTCACCGGTGCCACAGACCCGACCAATGCGCTGCACGACGCTCAGAAAGGTAAACGCAACATTATGGAGTCGCCACGCCTGTTGATCAACCAGTCGCACGATCGCTGTCTTCAAACTCACGCCACGCCTGGGCGAGGCAGTGGACGATGTCCAACGCGGTCATCGCGACTTGTGTGTAATGCCGAGCGGCATGATCGCCCGCCAAACCATGAACATGGACCCCCAGACGAGCGGCCTCCCAGCCGTCCAGGCCTTGGCACAGCAGGGCCGTGATCATGCCCGTCAAAACGTCTCCCGCGCCGCCCGTCGCCATGCCCGGATTGCCCGTCTCATTGCGCACCGTCCGCTCGCCATCGGTGATCAACGTCTGGTGCCCCTTCAAGACCACCACAACCGCGTGCCGCGCGGCCATTTCCACCGCCCGCCGCGCACGTGACTCACCGTCCGCCCGCGGCACCCCGCACAGGCGATCAAACTCGCCCGGATGCGGCGTCAGCACGCGACAACCACCAGGCGACGAGAGTCCTTGGGGATGCTCGGCCAACGCATTCAACGCGTCTGCATCGAATACCATGGGAAGGCCGAGAGACGTGTAGGCCGTGCGTGCCAACTGAGTGAGGTCCGCGCTGCGCCCCCAGCCCGGGCCGCACGCACCCGCCGTCGCTCGATTGGCCAGCAGCTCGATCGTCCCCGTCGCCGCGAGTGTCGCTCGACCGTCAGCATCGCACGGCAGGGGAACGGTCATGTAGCACGGCTGTTGTGCGGCAACCGTTTCCAGGCACACGTCGGGGACGGCCAGCGTGACGAGTCCGGCGCCGCTGCGGAGGGTCGCCAGACCCGACAGGACAATCGCGCCGGTCATGCCACGCGAACCGCCAATCAGGATCGCGCGACCATAGTCCCCCTTGTGACTATCCGCCCTGCGCACGGCCAATCGCGGTATGTGCTGCTGCTCACCCATCACTCCACTCACTCACCACTCCATCACTCCATCACTCCATCACCCTGCCGTGCCGCCGGCCCGCCGGTGTGCAATCAGACCGGCAATGTATCCTCCCTTGAAACCAGCATCGATATTCACCACGGTCACATTGGCGGCACAACTATTGAGCATTCCCAGCAGTGCGGCGACTCCACCGAAGCTGGCTCCATAGCCGACACTGGTCGGCACGGCGACGACCGGGCAGTCGACGTAGCCTCCCACGACACTTGGCAGAGCGCCTTCGAGTCCCGGCCACGACCACGACGGCGTCCACGCTGCGCAGCTTATCAACGTGCATGGGGAGCCGATGCGGCCCCGCAACGCCCACGTCGTGGATCACGATCACCTCGACGCCCATCCACACAGCGGTTTCACGCGCCTCTTCGGCCACCGGAAGATCGCTGGTTCCGGCCGTGATCACGGCCACTCGACCGACTGTTTTGACTTCCACTGCTTCGGGGACCAGGCGAAAGGTCCTCCCGATGTCGTTGTAGTTGCCTTGCGGGATATTCCACCAGCAGACGTTCGGCCTTGGCCGCATCGACGCGGGTGACCAGCACGGTCATCCGATCCCGCAGCAGGTGGCGAACGATTTTGACGAGGGTTTCGGCGGGCTTGCCTTCTCCATACACCACTTCGGGAAAACCGCACCGGCGGCGGCGATCGAGGTCCAGCGTCACGTCTCCCAGGTCAGCCGTAGTCGGCTGGCAGATGGCCTCGGCAAAGGCGGCCGCGGTCAGTTTGCCGGACAGGAGGTCCTGGGCCATCGATTCGATTTCGTGTTTTTGTCGGTTCATGGCGCCCATATTAGCTGCAAAACGCTCGCCACTCCAGAGAGCGTCATCTGGGGGGAGGGAGTCCTTGCCACGCAGGCGATGGGCGACGACAATAAGTGGCTTGTGATGGGCGGCGTTTCGAACTGCTTGAACCGAGGAAACTGCTACGATGCCGAGTTGTGTTTTGGCCTATTCGGGTGGACTTGATACGTCCGTGATTCTGGGCTGGCTGCTGGAGGAGGGCTACGACGTCCATTGCCTGTATGTCGATCTGGGCCAGCCGTGCGAGGATCGTCAGGCGATCTCTGGACAAAGCGCGGCGGACGGGCGCTGCTCGGCGCGGATCGTGGATGTGCGTGACGAGCTGTGCCGCGATTTCGCTTTTCCCGTGCTGGCCTGGCAGGCCAAATACGAAGCCATCTACCTGTTGGGCACCTCCATCGCTCGGCCCCTGATCACCAAGAAGTGCCTGGAAGTGGCCCGGGAGGAAGGTGCCAGCGCTTTCGCACACGGAGCCACGGGGAAGGGGAATGACCAGTGCCGTTTCCAGCTGGCGGCCGACGCCCTGGCTCCCGACGTGCAGGTCATTGCACCCTGGCGGATCGAGGCGTTTCGCCAGCGATTTCCCGGCCGCACCGAGATGATCGCGTATCTGCCAACAGAAGGATATCCCGGTCAAGGCTTCGATCGCCAAGCCCTACAGTTCTGACGAGAATTGCCTGCATATCAGCTACGAGGCCGGGCAGCTTGAGGAGCTGATGGTCAACGGTGTCGAGACGGTCGATTTCGGGATGACCGTCTCGCCCCAACAAGCACCCGATAAGGTCGAGCAGGTCACCATCGGTTTCGAACGCGGCTTGCCGGTGAGCGTCAACGGCAAGCGACTCAGCCCGTTTGAGATTGTCGATCAGTTGAACGAGATTGGCGGTCGCAACGGGATCGGCCGCATCGACATGGTGGAAAACCGCTTCGTCGGCATGAAGAGCCGCGGGGTGTATGAAGCGCCCGGCATGACGATTCTGTACGATGCCTTGATGTATGTCGAGCAACTGACGATGGACCGGGATCTGATGCATCTGCGCGATCGGCTCGCGCCGGAAGTGGCCGAAATGGTCTACTACGGTTTCTGGTACGCGGCCAAGTTCGATGCTTTGCAGGCCTTTATTCGCGATGCCCAGAAGCAGACGACCGGTGAAGTGCGGCTGAACCTCTACAAGGGCAACATCATGGTCGATAGTCGCCGCAGTCCCAACAGCCTGTACGACGAGGGGATTGCGACGATGGAAGGAGGCGGCTCGTACAACCAGACGGACGCGGAAGGGTTCCTCCGCATCCAGGGGCTGCCGTCTCGGGTGCAAGGTCGTGTCACGCCGCGCAGCTACTAGTGACCGAGTGACTTGTCGCAGCGACGTACCTCTTGCCGGCCAGAACGCCATGTATCTGAGCGAAAACCCGGTCTTGCAGCGTGAGCTGCTCGTCAATCTGCGGATGTCGCGTGGCTTCGTGCTGATGCTGGTGTACCAGGCGTTTCTGGCCGCGCTGGTCTACCTGGCCTGGCCTCACGATCAACGGCTGGATCTGTCCGCGCAGCCGGAAGATGCCCGCAAGCTCGTCGACATGTTTTTTCTGGGCCAGTATGTGCTGGCATCTTTGATGGCTCCCAGTTTCGCCGCGGGGGCCATCACGGGCGAAAAAGAACGGCATACCTACGAAATGTTGCTGGCCAGCCCGCTGCGTCCCGGCGCCATCGTGCTGGGGAAACTGATCGCTTCACTGGCCTACCTGGCCGTCCTGATCTTCGCTTCGCTCCCGATCATCATGCTCTGCCTGCCGTTGGGCGGAGTTTCGCCCTATGAGGTCTTCGCGGCCTACCTCGGCTTGATCATGTCGGTGATTACGTTCGGCGCGATCGGGATCGCCTGCAGCAGCTACTTCAAACGGACGGCCGCATCGCTGGTCGTCTCGTACTTGCTGATTCTCCCCATGGCGATGGCCGCCATTCTGTTCTGGTTTTGGGCCAAAGATCTCGGCTCGCTGCGACTCGGCTTGACCGTGACGCTGGTGCCCATCATCGCCACGGCCATCTGCCTGGTCCTGTTCTTCACCACCACTCAACGGCTCCTGCATCCGCCCGATGTGGGAAGCGAAGGCAACGAAGTGGTGGATCTGGAACAGGAAGCGGAACATGTGGTGGGACTGGTGATCCAGCGCGATCAGTTTCCCGACAAGTTGTTTGCGCCGGCCAAACGTGAAACACTGCTCCCGGATGGCACGAATCCCGTGTATGACAAGGAGATTCGCAGCGAGATCTTCAGTCAGGGCACGCTGATGCTGCGGGTCGTGATTCAGGTCAGTATGCTGCTGGCCATTCCCCTGATGGCCACCTGCCTGTATATCTGGCCGCAATACGCCCCGTGGTACATTTCGTACGCCGTGGTCTTCAACATGCTCGTGGGGCCGGTCTTTTCGGCCGGCAGCGTGACGAGCGAGCGCGAGCGGCAGACGCTCGACCTGCTGCTGACAACCGCCATCACGCCCTGGCAAATCCTCTCCGGGAAACTGCGGGCCGGGTTGCGCGTCTCCAGCGTGCTGACCATGTTCCTCATGTGGCCGCTCTTGCTGGCCTGCGCGATGGTTGACAGCTATTGGCACAACATTCCAGCCGTGCTGGCCTACTTCCTGATCGTCATCCTCACCTGCCTCAACACGGCCCTCATCGCACTCTTCTGCTCCGTGGTTTTTCAAAAGACCTCGATCAGCCTGATGACAACCTACCTGGTCATCATCCTCCTGTTCTGCGCACCGGTGGCAGGTATTTTTTTCACGCACACGTTCTACCCGGAACTCGAAGGATCGCCCCTCATGGAAGCTGCCGGGATTACCAGCCCGTTCGTGGCTGCGTTCGGAGTTCCGTTGATCGTCGACACGCCGCGGGTCGGAATTGCGGGAACCTACCCAGCAGGGAAGCTGGTGGCCGCTCGCAGGATACACGGGCTTCACCGTGCTGCTGAGTGCCATGCTGCTGGCAACCATGGTCTGGCTGTTCCAGTCGCGTTGGCGCGTCGCCGCTTGACGAACGGCTCAGACGCTGGCGTGCCACTGGCGGAGCGAGCGTCGAACACCTGGCCAGCCACGAGAAACGCTGGTGTGCCACTGGCTGAGCGAGCGTCGAACGCCTGGCCAACCACGAAGAAACTCGAGACCGCGAGCGGAGCCAGTGCCGAAGCAAACCCCCGCTTACCACTTCCACAGGGTGCCACTTTCCTGAGCGAGCGTCGAACGCCTGGCCAACTACAACAAACACTGACCGCGAGCGGAGCCAGTGCTCCTGACGGCTAAAACCGATGTTGCGCAGCCAGGTGGCCCGAAGCGTCAGTCGCGATAGCCGCGCATGACCGGGCGCAGTGGCTGCAACGCCGACTCGATCATCCGATCCAGGGAGGTCGACTTATCCTCCGTCACCTCCAGCCAATCCCCACCGTGCATGGCGTAGTTGTTCTCATCGACAACTCGGTGCGTCGAAGCATTGAATTTGACTGGCAAGCGAAGCTGCTGGCCCGCTGGCGATGTCCGCACCAACACGATGTCCATCCGACGAAAACGATGGGTCGCCCCGGAACCTTTCAGAGCGTCCTGCACCAGCATCGATTCCGTCAGAGGCGCACGCAAATACTCGCTCTCGCCCTTGCCCTGGCGGAGCTCCACGACGACCGTTGGATTGGCCGCCATCGCGGTGGTGTCCTCGGCCAAAGGCATACCCGCGTTGTCCTGTAACACGCTACAGCCGATCGTGGCGGTGACGGTCAGCAAGCCGATGATGGGGAGTATCGCGGTTCTGAATTTGTTTTGCTGTCGCCATCCTGGGAGACCTTTCGTCACACATCCTGTAGGGGGGTAAAACCCGCTCGAATCGGCAATCTCAACCTTAACTCCCCAACCTCTCTGACCGTTACAGTCAGCGTTATCGACACCGGCGGACGGCGACTTGAATGGAAACCGCGAAAAGCCCCCAGAAATCGGCGTATGTTCCAGCTATGAACCACCGACGTGGCGCACCACCGCTCGACAGCGACCTTGTTGCTTGGCCTCGCGCAAAGCGCTATCCGCAATGGCGATCGCCGCCAGCGGTCTCAGACGCTGCGGCGACCGCAGAACAGCTACCCCGGCACTCGCTGTAATCGGCGGTTCGTCCTGGCCAGCGGCCTCCGGCTGGTGTTCGATCGACCGCCGAATGGTCTCGACCACCTCCGGCACATCTGCGGCGAGCAGGCCGGTCAACAAGATCCCGAATTCATCGCCCCCCAGTCGAGCCACCAGATGCTGCGGCGCGACGTTGGCGGCCAATCGCTGGGCAACTCGCTGCAACACGAGATCACCGGCCACGTGGCCCAAACGATCGTTGATCGGTTTGAAGTGGTCCATATCCAACAGTACGATCGCCAGCGCGGCCACGGGTGGGTCCGTTTCCAACGGCTTCATGCGATCCATCAGTTCCTGATCCCACTGTCGCCGATTGGCCAGTCCGGTCAGTGGATCGCGGTATGCCATGGCGCGGAGGCGCGCTGCGTGTGGACCTCCTCGGCAAGTCTGCGCCGCAGGCGCACGATTTCCACCAGCAGGCGACACGCCAATTGCAGCTCGCGCCCGGTACAGCTCTCCGGCAGCAGGACGTCACCGGTGCCTTGCGTGCCGACCCCCAAGACACCGACCTCGCCGCAGGCTAGCCGCGCGCCGGCCGGTCCCAGCGACTGGGTGAGGGGTAGTTGGTCGGTGACGATCAGTTCGGGGACATCCATTTCGCCGGCCTGCAGCAATCGGAGATGGGAACAGACAACGGCCCCGTCGGCCAGGTTCTGCAGCCATTTCTCGCGTCGCTGGTCGTCGTCAGTCAGGAGCAGGATGAGCGGTGGTTTCGCCATGGCCACAAAATAGCACGCTGCGGCAATGCTGTCATGTCGCTGCTTGCAGACGTTTCGATGGGTGATAGAATCATCGACTGGATCGCGACGCCGGTGGTCCGCGCCGCCCATTAGGCCAACGCTGTGAAGCATTTTGGAGTCGAGAAAAGTCGGACGCGAGCTCGTGGCGGAGTCGCCAGACGTCGGAAGCTACCAGGATCGGTCCGAATTCTGGCGAATTCGGCTACGGATCGGTCCGAATGCTGGCGAATTCGGCTACGGATCGGTCCGAATGCTGGCGAATTCGGCTACGGTAATGTCCGAATTCTGGCGAATTCGGCGACGGAAATGCTGCAAGACGTTGCCTTTACGGGTGCGTTCGGCGGCCCGCCAGATACCCTCGCTGGAAAAAACAAGCGACGCCAGAAATCTGCCCGCTACGAGACGCAATTGCCGAGCAAGGAACGATGCGATGAGCACGGACACTGCGAGCTTCCTCAATCACCCGGTTACTTGGACCCGTCGGCACTTGATTGATTTGGAAAGCCTGACCGTCGAGGAATTGACGACGCTGCTGGATACGGCCTTTGCATTCAAGCAGGCCACGCATGGCTGCCGCACAAAACTGCCGCTGTTGGAGGGGAAGACGACCGCCAATTTGTTCTTTGAGAATTCCACTCGTACACGGACCAGTTTCGGTCTGGCGGCGAAGCGATTGGGGGCTGACGTGATCGACTTCACGGCCTCCAGCAGCAGTCTTTCCAAGGGCGAAACGTTTATCGACACGGCGAAGAACATCGAGGCCATGAATGTCGATGCGATGGTGATGCGGCACCGCACTCCGGGGGCTCCCTCGCTGCTGGCCAAATACGTCGATTGTGCTGTGGTCAATGCCGGTGACGGTACGCACGAGCATCCGACGCAGGGTCTGCTGGACATCATGACGATTCGCGAATCACGCGGAACTGTGGCGGGGCTAACGGTCGCCTTGGTAGGTGACATTGCCCACAGTCGCACGGCTCGGTCGAACATCTGGGGTCTGCTGAAGCTCGGCGCTCACGTCATCGTGTGTGGCCCTTCGACGTTGGTTTCGCGCGGTTGGGAGCAGTTCGGCGTCGAGGTGGCCTACAACCTGGATGACATCCTGCCGCGATGCGACGTGTTGAATTTGCTGCGCATTCAATTCGAGCGTCAGTACACACGCCCTTTCCCTTCCGTGCGCGAATATGCGCTGCTGTACGCGATGAATCGCGATCGCATGGCGCGGGCCAAGAACGACATCCTGATCATGGCTCCCGGTCCGATCAATCGCGGCGTGGAAATCACTCCGGACGTGGCCGACGGTCCGCATTCGGTCATCCTGAACCAGGTGACCAACGGACTGGCGGTGCGGATGGCGGCCTTGTGGTTGGTCATCGGCGCCAAGCAACAGGGCCGTTGAGCACACTCTGACGCTGCACGGCACAAGAGAGACATGTTACCCTGGCCGATTCGCATGAGAGATTGCCAATGCCTTCGCTACTGATCAAGAACGGACGCGTCATCGACCCCAGTCAACAGCTGGACCGGGTCACCCACATCTCCATCGAAGGGGGCCGCATCACGTCGCTCGAGCGCCGCGGAGACGGGTTACGACCAGGAGATCGACGCGCCGGGCAAGATCGTCGCTCCAGGCCTGATCGACATGCACACCGAGCTGCGCGAACCGGGCTGCGAAGAGGACGAAACGATCGAAACGGGAACGGCCGCCGCCTTGGCGGGCGGCTTTACCAGTGTCGCCTGCATTCCCAACACGGATCCGCCGATCGACACGCAGGCCAGCGTCGAGTTTGTGCGTCAGAAGGCGGCGCGGGCCAAGAACTGCCACGTGTTTGTGCTGGCCTGCGTGAGCAAGAATCGGGAAGGGCAGGAATTGGCGGAGATCGGCAGCCTGGTCGAGTCGGGCGC
Source organism: uncultured Planctomycetota bacterium (assembly GCA_963700515.1). Lineage (GTDB taxonomy): Bacteria > Planctomycetota > Planctomycetia > Pirellulales > Pirellulaceae > JAJRVM01. The sequence continues at coordinate 75,177 of CAVOXY010000032.1, forward strand.
GGTCGGATTCACCGACGCTGACCGCCCCATCCACAACACGGAACTGATGCGTCGAGCGTTGGAATACTGCTTGATGTTTGACGTCCCGATTCTCAATCATCCGGAAGTGCTGGAGCTGTCGCACGACGGGATCATGCACGAAGGGCTCACGTCGATGGTCCTTGGTTTCCCTGGTATGCCAGCGGATGCCGAGGACGTCATGACGGCCCGCGATCTGCGACTGGCGGAATACACCGGTGGCCGCCTGCATTTGATGAACATCTCCAGTGCCGGCAGCGTGGATCTGATTCGGCGTTACAAGTCGCGGGGTGTGCCGGTAACGGCCGAAGTCTGCCCGGCTCATTTCACGCTGACCGACGAAACGCTGCGCACGTTTGACGCGAACTGCAAAGTCAATCCGCCGCTCCGCTCGCGACACCACGTGGAAGCCTGCATTGCCGGACTGGCCGACGGCACCATCGACGTGATCGCCAGCTGCCACGCGCCACGCGCTTCGGAAAAGAAGCTGCAGGAACTCGATCGCGCCCCCTTTGGCATGATCAACCTGGAAACCACACTCCCCCTGGTCATCACATTCCTGATCGAGCCTGGTCATCTCGATTGGTCCACGGCGATCGCCAAAATGACGATCAATCCGGCTCGCGCCCTCGGTCTCCACAAGGGTACACTGCAGGTCGGAGCTGATGCGGACGTCACGATCATCGATCCCGCCATCCGGTGGACCGTGCGTGCCAGCGACTTCAAATCGAAAAGCTCCAATTCGCCTTACGATGGCTGGGAGCTGAAGGGGCGGGCCGTGCGAGTGTTGGTGGGTGGTGAAACACGCTACGAGTTGAGCCAACCGTAGGTTGTGACAGGCTCGCCCAAGAAGAATTCACCTCTTCCACCAAGGCAACGGCGAGCTTGTCACATCTACACGGTAATCGGACTTCCCACCTCCCAGCCCAGCGGATCGCTCTCGGCTCGCACGACCCGGCGGTAAAGCGTATCACGCTCCAACGGCTCGCGCCCGTGTCGCTGATCAGCCGGCGAATCTCGTCGGTCGACAGCACTTCCGGCGTCGTGGCGCCGGCATCGTGATAGATCAGCTCGTGGCGGACCGTCCCATCGATGTCGTCCGCTCCGTAGGCCAGTGCCGCCTGCGCCGTACCCACGCCGAGCATGATCCAGTAGGCCTTGATGTGCGGGATGTTGTCGAGCATCAGACGCGACACGGCCATCACGCGCAGGTCGGTCAGCGACGATGGTTTGGGAAGATGGCTGAGCCCGGTGTTCTCGGGGTGGAAGGCCAACGGCACAAACGTCTGAAAACCACCCGTCTCATCCTGCAGTTCACGCAGCCGAATCAGGTGATCCACTCGATGATAATCGTTCTCGAGGTGACCGTAGAGCATCGTGCAATTGGTCCGCAGCCCCAGCTCATGAGCCGTGCGATGGATCTCCAGCCATTTCGTCGAATCCGCCTTGTGTTCGCAAATGCGGTGACGCACATCGGGATGAAAGATCTCCGCACCACCGCCCGGCATGCTCCCTAGTCCCGCCTCGATCAAATCCTCCAGGATCGCCCGCACCGGTTTCTTCGCCAGGTGCTCAAACCAGTTGATCTCGACGGCCGTCCAGGCCTTCAAGTGCAAGCTTGGATAGGCCTCATGCAGCAGACGCACCATGTTCACATACCAGTCGTAACCCTTCTGGTGGTGCAACCCTCCGACGATGTGCATTTCAGTGCAGCCATGATCGACCGCTTCCTGACCTCGAGCCAGTATCTGCTCGTCACTCATCGCGTACCCTTTCGCGTCCCGCAGGTCGGACCGAAAGGCACAGAAGGTGCACCGATAGACACAGACGTTGGTGGGGTTCAAATGCGTATTGATGTTGTAGTAGGCGAAATTGCCGTTCAACCGCTCACGCAGCATGTTGGCGAGCCGTCCCACTTCGTGCAACGACACTTCAGGACGCATCAGATACAGACCGTCGTCCAACGATAGCCGCTCGCCCGACTCCACCTTGGCACGAATACCATCGAACGTCCGATCCGATTGAGTACCGAGAGGCATATTCGTTGTCCCCGCACACCAGCTAGAATTAGTCGACCCCGACAATCAACAACCGCCGGCACAGCCGGTGGTATGGAAGAGGCCCCTCAGAGAGGCCAAAGATGGGAGTATGGGAGAAACCGCTCCATACCGTGGCCAATCACAGCCCCCTTGGAAGTCTTCGCCTGGAACTAAACCGTCGAGTGTACGCAGCACTTAACAGGCTGTCCATGCCCGCGGCGGCAGTGGTGCCGGGGGAAGACCGCGGCAAGACACTTCACCACTCCCGCATCCCGCCGGCAACGGCAGAGCCGGTGGATGACCTTGGGTTCACCGCGTTGGCACGTTTTTCAGGGCGGCAGCGGCCAGATCGCGCACCTGCTGATCCGGATCAGCGAGGCGGGCTTGGAGCGCCGGAATCGCCTCGGTCGCGAAGACGCCCATTTTCCCCAGTGTCAGCACGCTGTGGCGTCGCACATCCACCTTGGTCGAATCCAGCGATTTGATCAACACCGGCACGCTGGGTTTGCCGATCGCTACGAGCGCGTCGACCGCTTCCAACCGAACCGATTCGTCAGCATCGCCCAGCGCATCGATCAAGCATTGCAGCGACTGATCGTTGCGCGCTACGGTTCCCAGCCACTTGGCAGCCAAACGGCGCATGTCAGCCGGCGCGTCGCTCTTGAGCTGATCCTGAAAGAAATCTTCGGCCACTGTTGCCGGCGCTACTTTCATGATCGCAAAATAGCTGGCGCGGCGCAGATTCAGGTCATCCCCCTCCCTGGCCAGGGCGATCAAAGTGGCCAAGGCGGGCTCACCCCCTGGACCTAACTTGGCAATGGCGCAGGGCGCGGCACCGATAGGCCTCGCCCAACGGCGGGTTCTGTGCCAGCGTCTGCAGTGCCGGCAGTGCCGACGGCAACGTCTCATCAGGCAGCCGTTCGACGGCTTGCAGCGCCGCTCGCTGCAATTCCACATCCTGGGCGGTCATAGCTTCGATTAACGCTTGCACTGCCACCTCGTCGCGGGGACTGATGCGACCGATCAAGTAGGTCGCGGCCCCACGCCTCTGAGAAGCAGTACCGTGCCGCAATCCCTGTACGATATAGGGCATGGCGGCCTCCCCTTGTTCGCTGAGCGCCTCGCCTCCAGCACGTCGCTCCACGGCCGCATCGCTCGCCATCTGCTCCAGCCACTTGGCAACCTGCGTTTGCATGTCGGCATCCAGAGCGGGGGAAGAGATTTGAGGACCCTCCGTCCGCGCGGCTGCCGCCGACGATGTGTGGGGCGACGGTCCGGCGCCGGCCGGCGCCGCCCGTCCCTCAGATTCAGATCCCTTAGCGGCGAACATGGGAGAGTCAGACGTCGACTCCGTTTCCTCCCCAGGTGCCTGCTGCGGCTCAGCGGGCAAACCCTTGGCTGCGGACCGATCCGCCTGTCCCGCCGCCGGAACGGGCTTCTCGCTCGTTTTGTCGGAACAACCACTCGCGGCCACCGCCAGCAACACCGTCAGGATCGATACCATCCTCAACATCGCTCTGCATCCTCCCATCGGCACAATCATCACCCTCTCGGCGTGGCAAGCCGCCTCGCATCTGAGCAACTGTAACATCTTTCCGCGTGGTGCGCGGAAAAGACCCGTGCAATCTTTCATGGGTCATTGGTCATTGGTCACTGGTCATTGGTCATTGGTCACTGGTCATTGGACCCGCGGCCGTAGGTTCTGAAGTTGCGGGTTATACGACGCTGCTACAGGAACAAGTCCAGCGTGACGACCAGGAACAAGCCGATACTGACCAGCGCATTGACGTGGAAAAAAGCCTGGTTGACGCGTGAGAGGTTGTCGGGGCGGACCAGCGAGTGCTCGTAGAGCAGCAACAGGGCTACCGCGGCGATGCTCGTCCAATAGATCCCACCCAGGGCCAGCAGGGGTCCGCCCAAATAACCGACCCAGGGAAGCAGGCACAAGATGACGACCATCATCAGGTGGCACGCAGCGGCCATCCGCAGGGCCGCCCTTAGACCGTATCGAGCGGGAACACTGTGCAGCCTGAGGGCCGCGTCGCACTCCACGTCCTGGCAGGCATAAATCATGTCGAACCCGCTTACCCACGCCAGCACCGCCAATCCTAAAATCATGGCGGGGAGAAGATCCAACGGAGCTTCCATGACGATGGCACCGCGCAACGCGATCCAAGCCGAGATCGGAGCGAGCATCAGCGCGGCACCCAGCCAACCGTGGGCGAACGACGTAAATCGTTTGGCGTAACTGTAGCCGCACAGGAAAACCAGCACCGGCAGGGACAGCAGCAACGGCAGGCGATTCGGCAGGAATAGAAACGTACCCAGCACAAATCCGATCGCCGCCACAGCTGTAAACACCACGACGCTCGACACGCTCAGCAAGCCAGCGGGCAGATGTCGGGAGCGCGTGCGCGGATTCTGGCTGTCCAGTTCCTTGTCTGCCAATCGATTGAACGCCATCGCCGCACTGCGCGCACAGACCATGCAAACCAGGATCCCCAGCAGATCGCGCCAACGGAATTCAATCCACGCTCCGCCGGCCGTCGGCACGCGCCATGCCATGACCGCCGCCAACAGCGCAAAGGGAAGCGCGAAGATCGTGTGGCTGAACCGGATCATCTCGAGTATCTGCCGCAAACGCTTCCACATGCTGACCATCACTCCGCTGCACGAATGAAGTGCCGTTGTGTCACGAGTGCCGCTCCGCATCCTCTCCCCACCGCCGCACCAAAGTATGTGAGACTCCCAACTGGTCCAAAATCCGAGCCACCACGAAATCGACCAGATCACGCACCTCATGTACTCCGTGGTACCAGCCGGGTGAGGCGGGCAGTACCACCGCTCCCGCTTCACACGCCCGCCGCATATTGTCGATGTGAATCAAGGAAAGCGGCGTCTCCCGTGGCACCAGAATCAGTTTTCTCTTTTCCTTCAAGTGCACATCCGCCGCTCGCTGGACCAGGTTCGTGCTGGCGCCGTGCGCCACGGCGCTCAACGTACCGCCCGAACAGGGACAAATCACCATGCCCAGCGTGCGGGCCGACCCGCTGGCGATCGGGGAGAAGTAGTCGGCAAAGTGGTAGTAGTGGATCGCCGCCAATTGATCGCCCGACAGATCGAGTTCTAGACGGGCCGCGTCAAAACGATCGAGGTCCACCTGCAGGCCGAGTTCCTGTCGCAGCAGCGTTTGGCCAGACCGACTGATCGTCAACTGCACGTGTCGCTCACTGTGCACCAGCACTTCCAACAGCCGCTGAGCATAAATCGCTCCACTGGCCCCCGTGATTCCCACAACAATCGGCAGGTTGTCGTCAGTCACCATCAATCGTTCCGCCTCTCAGAGTAGGAGTAAGAGTAAGAGTAAGAGTAAGAGTAACCGAGTGCGGTGAGGAGCTACTTCACGCCGACATAGAGCGTGGCGATGCCCAGGGTGAGCGGGTAGAACCTTACGCTATGCAGGCCGGCGGCTTCCATCCGCGACACGAGAGCCGGTCCTTCCGGGAATTCGCTCACACTGCGCGGCAGATAGCTGTAGGCTTCATGATCGTTACGGGCGAGCCATTGTCCCAGGCGTGGGAGAACGTGCCGGAAATACCAGCCGTAGAGTGCTTTCATCGGTTGGTGGCGGGGCATGGAGAATTCGAGGACGGCCACGCGTCCCTGGGGGCGACAGACACGGGTCATTTCGCGGAGTCCCTGATCGGTGTCCGACACGTTACGCAGTCCGAATGCGACGCTGACGACCTGGAACGTATCCGATTCGAACGGTAGCTGCTGTGCATCGGCCTCGACAAATGTGACACGCCCGGGCCGGCCGGATTGCTCGAACTTCTGTTGGCCGATTTCCAGCATCTCGCGGCAGAAATCAGCGGCCATAATCGGGAGTCTCCCCCCGTTCCTTTCAGGAAGGCCAACGCCAGATCGCCCGTACCGGTGCAGACATCGAGGATCGGATCGGTCCCTTGTGGCCGCACCATCCGCACCGTGCGCCATCGCCAGTAGCGATCGACGTTCATCGACAGTAGATGATTCATGCGATCGTACTGGGGAGCGATCGCACCGAACATCTGCCGGACTCGATTTCCCGATTTATCCACAGCCATAAGTGCTCGTTCAGTGCTGGGGGTCAGGTGCCACCGGCTCAGCCGGTGCTGGCATCTTACTGCGTTTGATACGCAAAGTGCACGCATTCTCACAAATCCGACCATTGGATGCGAGAACGATTACGGGACAAGGAATGATAGGGGGTCCGCCAGCCGTCGTCTACGATGACCCCAGCATGGACTCAATATCCCGCCGCGTCGGAGCCGACGGTTGAGCGCCCAGTTTCGTGACCGACAGGGCCGCCGCGGCGCAGGCGAAGTGCACGGCGTCGAGCAGCGGTTTGCCCTCGGACAAGGCCACGGCCAAGGCACCGTTGAAGACATCGCCGGCAGCGGTCGTATCGACGGGTGTCACCGGCAGTGCGGGGACCATGGTCGTGATACCGTCGGCCGAGACGAACGCCCCGCGTGCACCGAGTGTGACGATCACCGTGTCGACCCCCTTGGCGTGCAGTGCTTGTGCGGCCCGTGCGGCACCCTGCGGATCGGACACTTCGATGCCGGTGAGCAGTTCCGCTTCGCTCTCGTTGGGTGTGAGGATCGACACGTGCCGCAGCAGCGCGTCGTCTCAGCGGCTGGGCCGGGGCGGGATTGAGGATCACCGTGACGTCGTTTTGCGATGCGATCTCGGCCGCGGCCAGCACGGTCTCGAGCGGCGTTTCGAGTTGCATGACCAGGACATCGGCGGCGGCAATCAGCGCGGCAGCTTGCTGAACATCCTGGGGTGAGAGCCGCGCATTGGCCCCCGACGCGACACCGATGCTGTTTTCGCCATCGGCCGCGACGAAGATCAGCGCGACGCCCGACGGAGCTTGAGGGTCGTCAATCACGTGCTGCACATCGATCCCATCCCGGCGAAAACCTTCGATCGCTTGCTGGCCGAACATATCGCTGCCGACACGCGCCAGAAAGGTAACCTGTCCACCGGCGCGCGCGGCCGCCACGGCCTGGTTGGCTCCCTTCCCGCCGGCCGCCATGGAGAACTCGCCACCCAGGATCGTCTCGCCGGGACGCGGTATATGGTCCATCTGCAGAATCATGTCCGTGTTCGAACTACCCACCACGACGATCTTACCGGCCATCGATTTGTCTCCTCGCTCGTATATCTGTTGGTTCCCAAACCGGGAGGTCGAGGCTGGGCTGTTGTATTCGTCCACCCAGAGCACGTGGGAAAGGCCTCCAGCCTGCCAGGATCGCCCCGTTCGAAGTGCCGATGCCGCGTGACTTTCCTACATGACAGGCTGCAAGACGGTCCCCCGACGAATTCAGCAAGCCAGCCTCGCCCTCCCGAAACTCGCGGACTCTGGCACCGCACTCTGGGGTTCGCTCCAGACACCCTTATCAGACTTTGGCGTACACGATCAGCCCCAGTCCGACGATGAACAAAGCGAACATCACCGCCAACAGCTTATTGGTGTCGCGTGGTGCTTCCTTGAACTCGCGCCAGATGAACACGCCCCAGAGCGCCGCGATCATCGTCGCCCCCTGCCCAAGACCGTAGGCGACCGCTGGACTCGCCGTACCACTGGCGATGATGTTGAATGACATCCCGACGCCCCAAATCGCTCCTCCCAAGATGCCGACCAGGTGAAGCCGAGTGTTCCCTTTCGTGAAGTAGTCCCCCATCGGCACAGGCTTGCCCGTAAAGGGCCACTTCATGACCGCCACATTGAAGATGAAACTGGACAGGAAGAGCCCCAGACCAAAGAGCACCAGGGCCGTGTAGGGAGTCAGCAAACCCGAATCTGGTACTAGGCTGATTTCTTTCAGGGGCTGCATCGAGGTAGCGACCAGGGGATAAAAGAACCCCATCAGCACACCACAGACGATGGACAGAGCAATGCCCTTGACCGTCGTCTTCTGACCGGCCGAAGGAATCTTTCGGTAGGCCAACGCATCGACCACGATCGCCGCCGCCACACAGGCAACACCTGAAAACAGGAGCCGCCAATCGCCCGCCGGCGTCGTTCCAGTAATTTGTCAGCACGCCGATCACCAGAGCCAAGCCGATGCCGACGGGAAACGCAACGGCCATGCCGGCGATATCGATGGCTGCCACCAACAGGATATTCGCCACATTGAATACGACGCCGCCCAGAAACGCATACCCCAAATTCCTGGCCGAGGCCTGGCTCAAGTCTGCAAAGAAACCGCGTCCATCCGAACCCATGCTACCGAGCGTCAAGGCGAACAACACGGTCAGCAGCAGCACACCGATGCAGTAGTCCCAGTAGAACAGCTGAAAACGCCATTCTTTGCTGGCCAGTTTCTGCGTATTCGCCCACGACCCCCAACACAACATGGTGATGATGCACATCACGATCGCCACCGGATAGGACTCGACACTAACCATGATCTATCCCTCCTCGCATGGACTGAAGGTCGCTTTACGTCGCTTTGTCGCACGGATCTGACTGCGTAGCATACCAAGTCCCTTGGGGCGAAGGAATCAGTGGCGTGATTTGCAGTCGCCGCCCTCCACGGACCTACAATGAGAGGCCACTCGTGTCGCGCTGCCGTGCAATGATCCGGTGCACCATGCTGCTTCTGTCTGGCATACGTCTGCTCGGTAGGTCGGCGGCATGCGGACGGCGTGCCGCAGCCGGCTACGCCGATCGAGCAGTCCCGGGAGACTCGTCAATGCACTGGTTGGACTACGTCGTGCTGGTCGGCTACTTCGTCGTCCTGATCGCGATTGGCGTCTGGAGCGCGCGGCGCACCAAGGTCCAGGAAGATTTCTTCATGGGCGGCCGCTCGTTCGGCAAGCTGCTGCAGACGTTCGCCGCCTTCGGGGCGGGGACCGGGTCGAGCGATCCGGTCAATATCGGGCGCACCACGTTCACCAGCGGCATGAGCGGCATGTGGAGCATCATGTCGTGGCTGTTTGTCACACCGTTCTATTGGATCACCGGCGTCTGGTACCGCCGCATGCGGCACCTGACCCTGGGAGACTGGTTCGTGGAGCGGTACGAGTCGCGGGCTTGGGCGCGGCCTACTGCGTGTTCGGGCTCCTCTTCTTCATGGTCTACGGCTCGATGATGTTCTCGGCCATCGGCGTGGTGGCCGCGCCGCTGGTGGGAGCCAGTTCGTTTGTACTGGGAGGGCAAGCATACGGCATTGAGTACTTGCTGGTTCCCGTCATCGGCCTGGTGGTGCTGATCTACGGTATTGCCGGCGGTCTGCGGGCGGCCTACTTCACCGACCTGGTGCAAGGCTGTTGCATCATCCTCTTGTCGGTGCTGTTGATCCCCTTCGGCTTGGCGAAACTTGTCGAGCAGTTCGGCGATCCACAAACGGATGGCCTGCTGGCCGGATTTCGCATCATGCACGAGCAGTTGCCGCCGCAGCTATTTCACGCATCACCGGGTCGAGCGCCGCGAGCGAGTTTCCGCTGCACCGCATCGTGGCGGTGGTCATCATCAGCCTGGTCGGAGTCGTGGTGCAACCGCATTTCATCGCCACCGGCGGCGGTTCGGCCAAGACCGAGATGAACGCTCGGGTGGGACTGGTCGCCGGCAACTTCCTCAAACGGTTCTGTACCGTCGGCTGGGCTTTCACGGCGTTGATCGCCTTGGCCCTGTTCGCCGACAATCCCGAGTTGATTCAAGATCCGCAGAAGACCTGGGGCGTCGCCTCCCGCGAACTGCTGGGCCCCGGCCTGACCGGTCTGATGCTGGCCTGCCTGCTGGCGGCGCTGATGAGTTCGGCGGACGCCTACATGATCGTCGGCTCGGCCCTGGTCGTCCGCAACATCTATGCGCCCTATATCAACCCACATGCGTCGGAGCGCGAGTATGTGTTATTGGGTCGCATCACCGGCAGCCTGGTCATCCTGGGAGCGGTCGCCATCTCGCTCTCCAAAATGGACGTCTTTGAGCAACTCAAACTGATGTGGGTCTTTCCGGTCCTGTTCGCCGCCCCGTTCTGGATCGGCATGTACTGGCGCCGCGCCACAACGACCGCCGCCTGGTGCAGCGTGGCCTTCTGCAGCCTGGCGTTCTTTCTCATTCCGTTCTTCACTCCGCGTCGTGCTTCCCCAACTGCGCGAGAACCCGGCGTTTCTCACCACGACGCCCGTCGTCCAGACCACCACCGAGCGTCCCGCCGCTCCGTCGGATGTCCGCCGACTGAAGGAACAGATCGCCACCTGGGATCGCGCCAAGGACGACTCAACGCCCTGGCAGACGCGTCGGAGCGTGACGCCGCGCAGGCGCAACTTGGTCCCCGGCCGGAACCGATCGCCGTGGGAGATACCCTCTCGACCGAAACCATCCAGGGCGGTGAAAGCGTCTTCTGGAGCGATGGCGTCAAGCCGGTTGATGCCGCGGGCCAGGTGCGCACGGATGTGGCCCCACAGCCTGGCGGAGCGGCCGTTCAGAGGCACGGTGCCAGGGAGGTCCACTTGCAGTACGCTCCCGATGTCCGCCTGCGAGGGTTCGGCAACTTCCGGCTCGATTTCCTGCTCTACAAACTCATCGGTGTCGACCTCGGCAGCGTCAGTGATGCCACACTCGGCACACTTGAACTGCCTCCCAAAATCATCCTGCCGTTTCTGGTGATGATTGCGTTGAGCCTGATCACCAGGCGGAACCGCGACATCACCTTGAACCGCTACTACGCCAAAATGAAGACGCCGGTGACACCCGATCGGCAGCAGGACGAAAGGAACCTGGTTTCCGCCTATGCGGACCCCGCGGCGATGGAGCGGAAGAAACTGTTTCCGGGCAGCGACTGGGAGTTTCAAAAACCGACCGTGACCGACGTCATCGGAACGCTGCTCTGTTTCGGCGTCTGCTTCGCCATCATTGCCGCGGCCAAACTGTCGCCAGCCTGGGCGGAAGTCCATAGGTCAGCAGCAGTGAGTCAGTCCCCCTCGGCAGGGACTGACCGATGCGCAGCAGAAGCAGGAAGCGTAAGCGTGCTTTGGTAGTGGCCTGAAGCCACCTACGGAGTAAGAGTAAGAGTAAGAGTAAGAGTAAGCAGTAGACACCGGACAAGTAACAAGTAACAAGTAACAAGTAACAAATACAGGTCTCCCATGACACGCTTTGCCCAACGGCGTCAGAAACTAGCGCGAGCGGTAAAGAAGGCGGGAGCCGACGCGATCCTGGTGACCAACTTCACCAACGTCACGTATTTGACCGGATTCACCGGAGACGACAGCTACCTGCTCGTAGGCGATGGGGTGGCGGTCATGCTGAGCGATCCGCGCTATGCGCAGCAGATCGGCGAGGAGTGTCCGGGCGTGGACCTGGTCCAGCGCGGCCCCAGCACGACGCTGGTGTCGGTGGCCGAGTCGGTGATCAAGAAGGCTCACATCCATCGACTGGCTGTCGAAGCCGCATCGATGACGCTCCACCTGCATACTCGGCTGGCCGCCGCCGCGCCGCAGGTGCAGTTGCTCCCCACGGTGGGGCTGGTGGAAGAGCTGCGGGACATCAAGGACCAGGACGAGATCGCGGAAATCCGCGAGGCGGTGGCCTTGGCGGAGAAGGCCTTCGGCGTGATTCGAGCGGCTTTGCGGGCGAGCAGACGGAGCGGGAGATTGCGTATGAGCTGGAGCGTCTGATTCGCGCGTTTGGCGGGGCAGGGTGTGGCTTCCCCTCGATTGTGGCGGCTGGAGCGCGGGCGGCGTTGCCGCATGCCGTCCCCACCGACCAGCAGGTGGGAGCGAGCGATTTGCTGCTGATCGATTGGGGAGCCACGAAGCGGCTCTACCGCAGCGACTTGACGCGTGTTCTGGTGACCGGTAGAATCTCGCCCAAACTCGAACGTATATATGGAGTTGTGTTGCAGGCCCAGGAGCGGGCGATCGCCGCCATACGACCCGGCGTTTTGATGAGCGACGTGGACGCGGCGGCCCGTGATTGGATCACCGAGGCGGGTTTCGGCAAGCAGTTTGGACACGGATTGGGCCATGGGTTCGGCCTGGAGATTCACGAGGCACCGCGCCTGGCAGCCAACCAGCATCAGCCCCTGAAGGCGGGGATGGTGGTCACCGTGGAACCCGGCATTTACCTCCCTAATTGGGGAGGTGTGCGACTCGAAGACGATATTCTGGTGACTCGCGACGGCCACGAGGTGTTAAGCAGCTTGCCCAAGGAGCTGCCGAGCTGCCTGGTGGGCTGAAGGGGACGCTGCACTCGGTTACATCCCCCCTAGCCTCGGCACACAATTTTCCTCTAAGGTGACAGCATCGGTGGAAAGGTGCGGCGGAGAACTCCCCCAGCCGCCGCGGCATTTGTCCCACAACCGTATCGCAATGGCAACGTCGCCCTTTGCCACGCAGCAGTCTTTAGCCGGAGGCTCCGCATGTCGGACTCGGATAATCGGCCTGACGATGTCTTCGACGTCGATCGTATTCGGCGTTTGGTGGAACTGATGGAGAACCACGATCTCCGCGAGATCGACCTGCGTCACAGTGAGCAGCGGATTCGCCTCTGTCGTGGCGCCGAAACGACGTACATCCAACCGATGGCGATGCCCTCGATGCCCGCCCAGGCACCGCCGGCGGCCATTCACTGCCGCGACACCGGCGTGGGCCGGCGCAGCCACGACGCCCGCTCAGACGGCGGCAGCGGAACCGGTGAACGAGAACATGCTGATCGTGAAGAGCCCGATGGTGGGCACGTTCTATGCTCGTGCCAACCCCAACGCCGAGCCCTTCGTCAAGATTGGCGACATGGTTCAGCCGGAAACGACCATCTGCATCATTGAGGCGATGAAGGTCTTCAATGAGATCCCCGCCGAAACGCGTGGCAAGATCGTCGCCGTCCTGGTCGATGACGAGGAGCCGGTCGACTTTGGCCGTCCCCTGTTCAAGGTGGACACGAGCGCAGTCTGAGGCCCCCCTCGCGCGTGTGAAGCGGGCCCGGCAGCGCGGCAGTGCAACGCGTTTCTGTCGCTCAGACAGGCATCGGGACGGATCGGACACGGAATCGAGGCTCCAGACCATTCGCAGTGGGAGCTTGGCCGGCACGTCAAGAGCTGGCCTGGTAGGGCAAGTCTGACAAGAGAATCATGCTTTTCGCACACCTGAGCGTGTGTTTGGTAATCACCCATGTACAAGAGAATTCTGATCGCCAACCGCGGCGAAATTGCCCTGCGCATCATTCGTGCTTGTCGCGAAATGGGCATCGAGACGGTGGCCATTTTCAGTGAAGCGGATCGCGGCAGCGCCTATCTCGAATTGGCGGACGAGGCTTACTGCGTGGGACCTCCCAAAAGCGCCTACAGCTACCTGAAGATTGATCAGGTGATTAGTGCGGCGGAAGTGGGCAACGTCGAGGCCATTCACCCGGGGTATGGCTTCCTGGCCGAAAACGCGCATTTCAACGAAATCTGTCGCAGCTGCAACATCGATTTCATCGGCCCCACCCCCGATGCCATGAATCTGCTGGGCGACAAGAACCGGGCCCGCGCACTGGCCCGGGAGGCCAAGGTGCCCGTGGTTCCCGGCAGTGAAGGATTGATTGAAGACGAAGCTTCAGCCCTCCAAGTGGCTCACGAGATCGGCTTCCCGGTCCTGGTCAAAGCGACCGCCGGCGGCGGCGGGAAAGGCATGCGCGTCGCCTCCAACGACCTGGCACTCAAAGCCGCCTTGTCCCAGGCCAGCGTGGAAGCTCAAGCAGCTTTCGGCAACGCCGGTGTCTACCTCGAGAAGTACGTCGAGCGACCGCGACACGTGGAGGTGCAAATCATTGCCGATCATCACGGCAATGTCGTGCACCTGTGGGAACGCGACTGTTCCACACAGCGGCGGCACCAGAAGCTGATTGAAGAAAGCCCGGCGCCGAATCTGCCCGACAAGATCCGCAACGAGATGTGCGAGGCCGCCGTGCGGTTGATCAAGAAAGCCGAATACACGAATGCCGGAACGGTCGAGTTCATCGTCGACCAGAACAACAACTTCTACTTCATCGAAGTGAACGCCCGCATTCAAGTCGAACATCCGGTGACCGAAATGGTGACCGGCATCGATCTGATCAAGACCCAGATCGCCGTGGCTGCCGGCGAACCACTCCCCTTCAAACAGAAGTCGATCAAGGTCAATGGGGTCGCCATCGAATGCCGGATCAACGCGGAGAATTCCGAGGCCAATTTCCAACCCAGCCCGGGAACGATCACGCGACTGATCACGCCGGGTGGTCCGGGAGTTCGCTGGGATTCTCACGTGCACCAAGGTTACAACGTGCCACCGCACTACGATTCGATGATCGGCAAGCTGATCGTCCATCAGCCGACGCGCGAGCGAAGCGATCACGTGCATGCAGCGGGCGCTCTGCCGAACTGCGCATCGAGGGGATCGCGACCACGGTGCCGTTCCACAGCAAAGTGATGGCCCACTCGGAATTCGTCGAAGGCTGGGTCGACACCAGCTTCGTCGAACGTGCGTTCTTCACTCAGAATCGCTGAACCCGGGCGGTGACTGGAGGACTGGAGGATCGGAGGACTGGCAGGACTGAACCTCCACTCACTCCGCTCACTCCGACCGCCAGCCGTGCTCGGCACGATCCCGACTCAGAGCACCCCCTTGGTGCTCGGCACGCCCTGCACGCGTGCGTCGCGGTCGACGGCCATCCGCAAGGCCCGTGCGGCGGCCTTGAAGATCGCTTCGGCGATGTGGTGGCTGTTGCGGCCGTAGTGGAGGACAATGTGCAGGTTACACAACGCGTGCGAGGCCACCGCCTGCCAGAAGTCCTCGACCAGTTCACTGTCGAACTCACCGATCTTCGGTGCGGGAAGGGGAGCCTGGAACACCAGGAACGAACGACCGCTCAGGTCGATGGCGACGGTGACCAGCGTCTCTTCCATCGGCAGCGTGAAGTGTCCATAGCGGCGAATTCCCTGCTTGTCGCCCAGCGCCTCGCGCAACGCCAGCCCGAGGCAAATGCCGACATCTTCCACCGTATGGTGCTGGTCGACGTGCAAATCGCCTTCCGCCTGCGACCTGCAAACCGAAGGAACCGTGGCGTGCAAACAGTTCCAGCATGTGATCGAGAAACCCGACGCCCGTATCGATCTCGGCCGCGGCGGCAACATCCAGGTCGAGCGACAGTTGAATGTCGGTCTCGGCCGTCTTTCGGTTAATATTTGCCGTTCTGTCATCGCTGCTCAGGCTTCCCAAATCAGCGACACAGGGCTTCCAACAGAGTCACACAGGCGTCGATCTGCTCGTCGGTTCCCACACTGATCCGCAATCCCTCGCCCCAACCAGGATAGTTCATGTATCGGACCAGAACGTGGCTCGCTTTGAGCTTCTCGTAGAGCGGTTGTAACGGTCGTTCCGGCTGCGTGCACCAGACGAAAGTTTGCCTGCGACGGGACAACGGTAAATCCGATTCTGCGGAACTCCCGCTCCATCCGCGCTCGGGACGCCAGGACGCGACGCACGGTTCTCGCCGCAGCCATCCCTGGTCGCCGATCGCCGCCGTCGCACCGGCAATGGCAAGCGCATCGCAATTGTACGAGTCCTTCACCTTCATCAGCTCCGCAATCAGGTGCGGCTGAGCGACGAGATACCCGAATCGCAGTCCGGCCAGCGCATACGACTTGCTCAAGGTTCGCGACACCATGATCTTGTGGTTCTGCCGGACCAGGTGCGATGCAGTTCGTTTCGGCGAAATCGGCGTACGCTTCGTCGACCAGCAGAGGGCAGGGGAGCTGCTCGGCCAATTCCAGAATCCGGTCGGGCGGCAACACGGTTCCGGAAGGACTGTTCGGATTGGGCAAGAAACACCAACTTCAGATCGCCCGCAGCCTTGGCAAATGCCTCGGGCAACGACCAGTCCCGCGCGAAGTGGACCTCTTCATAACGCGCGCCCTGGATTTCGGCCAGTGTCTTGTAGAGCACGTAACTGGGGTACGGCAGACGGAGCATTTCGCCTTGTCCGACGAAGGCTCGGGTGACAATCGTCAGAATGTCGTCGCTGCCGTTACCACAGAGGATCCAGTCGGGCTGCACGCCCAGCAGATCCGCGGCGCAGATGCGGAACGCATTGGCCACCGGATCGGGATAACGCGCGAGACTTCGCTCCGCCGCCTCCTGGATGGCGCGGACCACCGCCGGCGACGGGGGATACGGATTCTCGTTGGTGTTCAGCTTGATGAATTTGCCCGGCGCCAGCTGCTCACCCGGCACATAGCCGCTCATCGCCGCGATCTCAGGACGAACGTAAGTCATGGTGCTCTCTTACCTGTTTCTGGGAGGGAGGGGTGCCGGGTACCACATTCCTGCCTGGCACTTGGCGGACACATGTTCCAAATCCGAAATCCGAAGCACGAAATACCCAACAAATTCGAACGACAGAAATTCAACTGACAGAAAGAAGTGATAACTATCGTAAACGGCAACCTGAAGCCACCCACACTCTGGCGGAACAATTAGGGACGTGGTCCGGGGAGAATGTGTTGCGTGAATCACAACGCTCCCACACGCACATCCACGCTCGCTCGGTGAGCGGTCAAGCCTTCCTTGTCCGCCAGCCGCTGTACGTCCGGTGCGACGGCGCGCAACCCTTCCCGTGTGTAGTGAATCACGCTACTGCTGCGGAGAAAATCGTTGGCAGTCAATCCGGCGGCCCACCGTGCCGTGCCGCTCGTGGGCAAGACATGCGACGGACCGGCAACGTAGTCCCCGACGGCCACGGGGCTGTAGTTCCCCAGGAAGGTGGCACCGGCATTGCGTATGCCACGCGCCAATTCGGCCGCGTTTTGGGTGGCAATATGCAGGTGTTCCGGAGCGATGGCGTCGGTGAGTGCACAGGCTTCGCTGGCATCCCGGACGATGATCAGCGTGCCGAATTCCTCGAGGCTCTGCCGCGTCAGGTCACTGCGTGAGAGCCGGGCGACTTGTCGCTGCAGCTCGTCAAGTGTCGCCCCTACGACCGCCGGACACCAGGTGATGAGAATCGAGGCACCTGGCGAATGTTCGGCCTGAGCCAACAGATCGGCGGCCGTGAACCGCGCGTCGGCGGTTTGGTCGGCAATGACGACAACTTCACTGGGACCGGCAATCGAATCGATATCCACCTGGCCAAACACATGCCGCTTGGCCAAGGCCACGAACAGATTTCCCGGTCCCACGATCTTGTCCACGGCAGGCAGACCCGTCAACACCATAAGCCAGCGCCGCCACGCCCTGTGCCCCACCCACTCGATACACTTCGTGGATTCCCAGTTCATGGCAGGTGGCCAATACGTCGGGGTTGTCGGCACCGAAGGGGGTCGGGGGCGCCACCACTGCCAACTGCTCGACACCCGCTGCTTGAGCCGGCACGGCGGTCATCAGTACGGTGGATGGATACGCGGCTGCTCCGCCGGGAACACAGATCCCGACACGCCGCAGTGGGACGTAACGCTGCTGCAGGAAAACGCCGTGCGGGCGGCGAACCGTCACGTCCTGATGCAGAATGGCCCGCTGAAACTCCAGGATATTGTCGCGAATCCGTCGAATGGTCTCCAGCAGCTCCGGCTCAGCCTCACGGTGTGCTGCCTCCAGTCGCGTCCGCGGCACACGCAGCATCTCGCCCGTCATTCGCGCACCGTCCAGCTTCTCGCTGTACCGCAAGACCGCAGCGATTCCTTGCTGCCGCACATCTTCACAAATCGTCTCCACAACCTCCTGGGGCGTCAGCTCACGGCCAAACACCTCCACCGTCTTGGCGCGGCCCCGCTCGCTGACCACATTTCCCTGGGGACTCAATTTGTCGCGCAATCGCTGGAGCGCCGCTGCCACGTCGTCATGCCGCGTGTCGATCTGCGTAATCTTCAACGTCATGTCCCGCTCATCTCTTAGGGTGGCCGCTGGCCACAACCAAACGTGGCTGCGGCGTCTCGCCGCAGCTGCTGCGGCAGGATACCGCAGCCACAACCATAGCAGCTCGGCATCACATCCCGAGCGTGGACCGGGTCTAATCCTCGTCCTTACCCACTTCCACAGTTTAGCGACACTCGCTGGGTGAGCGAAGCCCTCGCCGGTGCGCCGCGCTGCGCAGGCGCACACCGATACGTGTGGCGTCCCCATGGGAAGGAAGCGCGACCGGCTAGGCGGGTTCGTGGAGATTGAGGAGAGAACGGAAGAATCTTCCGGCTTCGCACCGCACCCCACTCTCCGCTTGGGCCACGGCATCCCACGATTGGCCGACACAATTCAACCACTTGTGCGGTATCTCTAGCCCGCTCCCACAACTGGCCGATTCCTGCTAGAACATCCAAGAGCCTGCCAGACGCCACGCGCAACGCTGTACAGATCCCGGGACTGTCGCTGCGGCTGGCAGGGCCGCCTTGCTGAGCCCACTCTTCTTCAGCGTCAGCCTTCGACAGGGAACGGGCAATCATGATCGACCTGCGCAGCGATACCGTCACCCAACCGACTCCCGACATGCGTCATGCCATGGCCAATGCCGAGGTGGGAGACGACGTCATTGATGTCGATCCGACGGTGGATCGACTGCAGCGCATGACGGCCGAGATGGTGGGGAAAGAAGCGGCGATATTTATGCCGTCCGGCACGATGACGAACCAGGTGGCGGTGCGCATTCACTGCAAGCCGGGAGATGAACTGCTCTGCGAAGCGGGTTGTCACATATTTCATTACGAGCAAGGCGCCTTTGCTCAGCTGAGCGGCATTGTGGCTCGCACGCTCGAGGGGGAATTTGGTGTGCTCCGCCCGGCACAGTTCCACGGCCAGATTCGTCCGGACAACGAGCATCTGCTGCGTACGCGGCTCGTCTGCCTGGAAAACACCCACAACCGCGGTGCCGGTCGCATCCAACCGTACGATGCCGTCGTCGAAATCTGTCGCTGGGCGCACGACCACGGTCTGCGAACGCATCTGGACGGAGCGCGACTCTTCAATGCCGTCGTGGCCAGCGGGATTCCGGCGGCCGATTGGGCTGCGGGATTCGATACGGTCAGCGTCTGTTTCAGCAAGGGGTTGGGAGCTCCGGTCGGTTCCGCACTGGCTGGTTCTCGCGAGTATGTTCAAGAAGCACGCCGCCACCGCAAGTTATTTGGAGGTGGCATGCGGCAGGCAGGCATCATTGCGGCCGGCGCCGTGCACGCCTTACAATACCACCGTGATCGTTTGGCCGAAGATCATGAGCATGCTCAGATCATCGCCCAGTCGATTCGGGGCAGCGCGGGCCTATCACTCTGCCCTGATGCCGTCGACACGAACATTATCATCTTTCAAGTCGACCCGGCCTTGGGGACTGCGGGACAATTCGCGGCCGCCCTCAAATCGCACGGCGTCTGGATGTTGGCTGTTGGTGCACAACTCGTTCGCGCCGTCACACATCTCGATGTGACGCGCAGCGATGCGATCGCGGCGGCGGCCATCATCCCGCAAGTTGCCGAAGGAGTTGGCTGCGGGACAATGAGCCTCCCCCAGATGAACCGACGTACTAAATCGACGGGCGCGATTCGGCGGTGCTGCCCCAAACAGAGATCCTGCATCCCAAATCAGAAACACGAATTCCGAAACAACCTCGACTGTCCAGATTCCCCCATGACAAACTTCCAGAAAAGCAGTAGCTCCGGATGTCCATGGTCTTCCAGCGTCCGCCATGGTCAACCGAGAGTCGGGAGAAAGACCACGTGATTGACGACAACGTCAGCATTGAGCAATTAGTGCAGCAGGCCACGGACACCTTCCAACAGCACTTCGGCCGGTCGCCCAAGTGGATTACGGCCGCTCCCGGTCGCGTGAATCTGATTGGGGAACATACCGATTACAACGACGGCTATGTACTCCCGATGGCCATCGAGCGATATGTGGTCTTGGCTGCCGACCGAGCACTCTCATCAGCCGTGGCGGTGCCTGCCGGCTTTCGGTTGCACAGCATGACGTCCGGTCAGCAAGAATCCTGGCCGGCGAATGGCGAGCCGCCAAGCGGAAAAGGGAGCTGGAGCAGCTACGTATGGGGCGTACTGGCTTTGTGCCAGGCGCGCAACATGGATGCCGGCCCGTTGGATATTGTGATTCAGTCCAGTGTCCCCGTGGGAGGTGGGTTGTCGAGCAGCGCTGCGCTCGAGGTGGCCACTGCGACGCTGGTGGAAGCCGTGACCGGCCAGACGCTCGACCCGGTCGACAAGGCCCTGTTGTGCCAACAAGCGGAACATGAATACGCCGGCGTACCCTGCGGGATCATGGACCAGTTCAGCTCGGTGATGGGCCGTGCCAATCGACTGATCCTGCTCGATTGCCGCTCCGCTGAGGCCGAACTCGTGCCGTTGGATGGCGACGGTGTCAGCGTGCTGATCACCAATACCAATGTCAAGCACGAATTGACCGGCGGCGAGTATGCCGAGCGTCGTGGACAATGTGAGGCAGCCGCCAGGCAACTGGGAGTCTCTTCGCTGCGTGATTGCTCGTTGGCCCTCTTGCGGCAACATGAAGCTGCCATGGAACCGATCCTGGTCCGGCGAGCGCGTCACGTGGTCGGTGAAATCGACCGAACCGTTGCCGCCGCAGACGCCGTGCGGTGCGGTGATTGGGTCCGCACCGGCGAACTCATGTACGCCAGCCACCAGTCACTCAAGGACGATTATCAGGTCAGCTGCGCGGAACTCGACGTGCTCGTCGAATTGTCTCAACGGCAGGGAATCGAGGGCGGCATGTATGGTTCTCGCATGACCGGCGCCGGGTTTGGAGGTTGCACGGTGAGTCTCGTGCGGTCGGCTGCGATCGAGTCGTTGGCCCGTGTTGTGGCTGCCGGCTACGAGCAGCAAACGGGGATCAAGCCAACCATGTTTGTGTCACGTCCTGCCGAGGGCTCCTTCATTGTCTCGTCATGACGATGGACTCGTAACGACGCTACGGAGACACCTTTGCAGTTATGCCCGTCTCATCCGCGGATCTGTGGAAATTGCTGAAACAGAGTCGCTTGCTCCCGCCCGAGCGATTGGAGCAAGTCCGAATTGCCTTGGAGCAGGCAGGAAGCCGTACCGGCCGGCAATCCGCCACGTCTCTGGCCCAGTGGCTCCTCCGCCAGCAGATGCTGACCCAGTATCAGGCCAAAGTGCTGTTGAGTGGCCGAGCCGGGCCGTTTGTCTACGGTGACTACCAAATCCAGGATCGCGTTCGCGGCGGACGACTGGGCGGCGCTTTCCAAGCCGTGCACCTGCCCACCAGCTACCCCGTTCTCGTGAAATTTGTCGACAGCCGCATCGCCCAGGATCCTCGGCGATGGCATGTCGCTCGGCAACATGTCCATGCCGCCAGACCAATCCATCAACCTCAGTTGCAGCGTGTCTTCGCCCTCGAGGATCTCTCGGGCTACCGCTT
This sequence comes from uncultured Planctomycetota bacterium, assembly GCA_963700515.1. GTDB lineage: Bacteria > Planctomycetota > Planctomycetia > Pirellulales > Pirellulaceae > JAJRVM01. Next base: position 96,629 of record CAVOXY010000032.1, read on the forward strand.
CCTCGTGCTGGAACGCCTGGAAGGCACCTCACTCGACCTACGTTTGAAGGTGGTGGAACGATTGCCCACCTCAGAGGCTTGCCGCATCGCCCGCCTGGTGGCGGCGGGACTGGCGGAACTCCATGCACATCGCCAGGTGTACGGAGATATCCGCCCGTGGAACATTTGGATCGAGCCGGGCGATCATGTGAAGTTGCTGCGGGATAGTGTCCAGCCTCCGTTGGTACCCGAATGGTCACAACCCGGCTTGACTCCTGCCCAGTTGGCCCGGGCCGACTATCTGGCACCCGAACTGGCACACCCCGGCACACCGCTGGGACCGGCTACCGATACCTATGCGCTCGGCTGCACCCTGTACCAATTACTGCACGGTCGCGCACCTTGTGCGGGCGGCGATCCCGACGACAAGCTACCACGACGGACGACCGAGCCGCCTCATGCGCTGCCGCCGCAGGAAATCCCCCAGGAGCTGACGAATCTCATTGCCGTCCTGCTGGCAAGAGATCCGGCGGAACGCATGTCCGAGGCAGCCATGATCGTGGATCAGCTCGCCCCTTATGTGGATGCCACGAAGAGGACGATACCGACGAATCCGACGACAGCAGCAGGCGTGGCTTTCGAAGATGCCTTGAGACAAACCCGCTCCATACCCCCAGCCCCGCCGCCGTTGCTGACGGAGCCGGATGAGCACCCCCCGATCGCGGAACCGCCCGTCCAGCCTGCCGCAGTGGCTGGCATGACTCAGGAGTGGGCTGCCGAGGACACCGAGCTGGAAGCGGCCACGCAAGAACCGCCCCCGCCACTAGCCATTGGCGTCGTCCCCACGTCGCCTCGTCACCAGTCGGCGCACCGGCTGCGGCGCGTCCGTCAAGCACGTCGAAAACAAGCTATCACGCTCTGCGCCTGCGCCGCAGTTTTGCTGATCGCCGTGACCAGTATTGGCCTACTGAATCCCAGGGTACGAGAGACCCTGTTGGGTCGCCGCGCAACAACAGGACCGGCCGGACAGTCACCAAGCGAAGGGGCCGCCACAGCCAAGGGAACCACCCAGCCGCCGGTCTCGATCAGCACCCCGCCGGACGGGTCGCAACGCTACGACGTGCGCAGTGACGACGGCCAATTGCTGTGGATGACGCCCACCAGCGGCCCACCACTGGAACTCCACTTTGTCCCCCCAGGTGCTCAACTCATACTGGTTGCCCGCCCCCATGACCTGACCGCTTCGTCATGGGGGACCCAGGTTTGGCAGGCACTCGGACCGGAAATCGCCACCGCCAAACAGTCGTGGGAAATGGCGGCAGGTTTCCCCCTCGAGCAAGTCGCTCAACTGGTACTGGCATTGCACGATGCCGAACCACTCCCACTGGTCTTCCTGCAGGTAGAGCTACAGCAACCGCACTCGGAGGAGAGCTTGCTGGCCGCCTGGGGAAACCCTCCCCCCACGGACTATCAGGATCACCATTATTATCAATCGCGCGGTTGGACATTCTTCATCACGGACACGAAAGGAGGCACTCAGTTCGTCATGGGAAGCGAGTCACAGATTCGCGAAGTGATCGATCAGAAAGGTGCGCCGACGATCCTGCGCCGCGAGTTGTCCCGCCTCCTGCAAAGTTCCGATGGCCACCGACATGGGTCACTGTTGTTCGTCCCCGAATTTCTCACGAAGAGACTATTGTCCGCGCGGCAGGAGGACTCGCCGGAAGAGGGGCAACGTCTGCGTCAAGCCACCACTTGGCTGTTGGGAGACGACATCAAGGCCTGCCTGATCAGCTGGCACTTCGCCGAACCGTTCTACCTGGAGCTCCGAGCCGCGGGACAGGCGAATCAGGATAGTCTGGCCATCGCGCAGTCGTTGCGAGATCGGATGGGCCAAGTCCCCGATCGGATGGAACAGTTTTTCGGTCAAATCTATCCCTCCGTTTATTGGCGACGCGTCGCCTTGCGACTCCCCAGCATGATTCGTTTTCTCCACCGCTACGCACGCATTGGCGTGGAAGACGACCAAGCCATCGTCAACGCCGCGCTGCCAGGCCAGGCAGCACATAACCTGGTCTTCTCGACGGAAATGCTGCTCCACGCCCGCACGGATGCAAGCAAGGAAGTGGCACTTCCCCCGGAGCGCCCGAGCGTCCCGCAGACGATCGAGGAGCTCATCGAGCAACCGATCAGTCTGCGTTTCGACCAGCAATCGCTGGAATTCGCCATACGGGATCTGGCCTCTGAGATCCGGGAAACCTACCCAAGCCTGCCCTTTCCATTCGATATTCAGATCATGGGAAACGACCTGCAGTTGAACGGAATTACCCGCAACCAACAGGTCTCCAACTTCCAGGCGGTAGACAAGACGCTGGGTGAAATACTCACCGCCCTGGTGCTCCGTGCCAACCCCGTCACCACAGTCACCAAACCGTCCGAAGTGGACCAGAAGCTGGTATGGGTGGTAGGCCCCGATTCGACCGACCCGAAGAAACAGGTTCTGATGATTACAACGCGAGATGCTGCCGAGCGGCAAGGGTACAAGTTGCCGAGATCGTTTTTACCCGAGTGAACCCCGTGGTACAATTTGCTGATACGCTCGGATGGCGGGTCCGGGCGCGACGCGATTCGAGGGGCATCTCGCCGAGTTGGGGGTGGCTTATCTCTTCGGCGGCAGCTGGGCCTCTTTGGCGTGCAGTGGCTGCTGACACGTTTTGCGGTTTGCCAAGCCCGTGGCTTTGAATTTCGCAGTAGTCTTACGGATTTCGTCCTGTGGAACCATTCTCCATCACGTGCACCACCTGTCAGGCGCGGCTCCGAGTCCGTGACGAGTCCGCACTCGGGCAGATTCTGGCATGTCCGAAGTGTGGAAGCATGGTGCTGGTCGAGTTACCGCAAAGCACTCCCTCGGTGGCATCCGAAGCCAAGGACTCATCGGCAGCCGAGATCCTCACTCCACCCAGTTCGCCGTCAGCAGAGAGCAGTCCTGCCGCGCGGCCAGATCGAAAATTCAAGTTCCGCGAAGACTATGAACTGACGGCGGAGGACGCCGTCCCCAAGACGCCTCGCAAACCCGTCACACCCGCTCCACCCAAGCAACCAGCCGCCGGCACCATGCCGCAAGAATCCTGGCGCAGCAAGACCTGGGCGTAGCCGTTAATGACGTCCCGGAAGGGCTGTGGAAGCGATACCAGCAGTGGATCTTGATTGGCGGAGCGGCGATTGTCGGCATGACTTTGGCCTTGCTCGTCGTGGCGATGCTCAGTTCCCGCGGCCCGCAAGAGAACGGCCCGCAAGACATCCGTGAACCGAATCCATTGGCTCAGTCCGATCCACAGACAGCGGCGCTGCCGGACGCTCCGCCCCCTGACGGTGAGACAACTGACCCGGCGCAACCTGACCAGCCGGCACCCCCATCGAAAGACTCCTCCCCCGACGGATCAACACCATCGGCCACGGTCGACTCGAACCCGGCCGCGGGGGCATCGACAGTGCCCGGCCACGATCTCGCCGCGGATAACCCGCAGGAAACCGGCTCGGCCGATTCCCCCGCCGTGGCAGATACCGGTTCGCCACCCGACCTCGTCCCGCACAAAGAGCCCGGCGAGACCGCCACCGATGTGGTCACCACCCGCTCCGGAGATACCCGCGACAGCCTCCGGTGAGCCAGGCTCCATGCCCATGGTGGATGGCGGGCACGGTGACACGGATCCGGACTCGGGGGAAGCAGCCGTTCGAGAGAATTCCCAGGTCGTAACCCAGTTGTCGGCGACCGTTGTGGCGGTCGAGTTTGATCAGATCCCGCTGGCCGATTTCGCCAAGTTCGTATTCGATTTCACCACCATCCCGGTGACACTCGATATCGACGGCTTGCTCGCCGCCGGCGTCACCGCCGAAACGAAACTGGAGTTTCAGTTGCGTGGCGTCACCGTCGAGCAAGTGTTGACTGCGGCGTTGGAGCCGCTGGAGCTCGGGTTTTCGGTTCAACAGGGCCAGCTGCTGATCGCTCCCGACGAAGCTGAAGGCGGGGAATTGTCGACAAAGAAGTATTACGTTTCCGATTTGGCCGGCAATGAAGAGGAAGTCAAGTCACTGGCTACGCAGATCCGGTCGATGGTCGAAGCGAAGAGCTGGCTCGACGCGGGAGGCGAAGCCACGCTCAGTGAAACCGAGGGTGAGCTGGAGGTCGTGCAGACGGCGGTCGCACAGTTCAAAATCGCGAGATTCCTCGATCAATTGCGTGCCGCCCGAGGCCTTTTGCCACGCAGTGACTTACCTCCTGAGCAACTCGATGTGACTCCGGCATTTGTGCAGGCTGCCGGCGAGCTGAACGCCTCGGTCGGAGCCAATTTCTCCGAACCGACACCGCTGCGGCTGATCCTCGACTACCTGCAGACCGAGACCGACCTGCGACTGCTTGTCGACTGGCAGTCCCTCGCCACAATGGGCCTGGGGCCGTCCACACCAATGACACTGTCGCTGGCCGAACAGCCACTGCACAGCTTGCTCGACAGCTGGCTGGCACCGCTGACGCTCGATTACCGTGTGATCGACGCCAAGACGATCCAGATTGGCAGCCAAGCTTCGCTCCTCGCGCAACCCGAAATCGTGCTCTATCCGATCAAGAACCTGGCAGGTTCCGAGGCGGAGAAGTTGATCGAGGAAATCAAGACAACCATCGGAAAGCCATTCTTTGCGGCCGACGGGGCTACGGGATTCGTCACTCTTGATCCGTCCAGCCGTTGCCTGCTTGTGTCGCTCCCGCAACCACAACAAAGAGCGCTGGCCAATTGGCTGCGAGCCAACCGCAAGACAGGACGTTGACGCCGTCCCCCGTAGCTGAGCCGCCCACGTAGCTGAGCCCGCCAAGGGCTCGAATCAGCTGAAGCGGGCCCAGCTCTCAGCTGAGCCGCCAGTCAGACGAAGCACTCCTCGCGAGGCCTGCAGCCGCCGAGCCAGCTACTGGTCGTCGGACGGCTCGGCGACCTCTTTGCCGACGGCATCCGCTACGCGTCGCACCTTCTGCATGGTGACGGCAAACTGCTCGAAATCCAGCGATTGATAGCCGTCACTCAACGCCTCGCTCGGGGTCGGGATGCACTTCAATGATCAGGCCGTCAGCCCCGGCCGCCACGGCCGCCGCCGCCATATCGGGAACCAGATAGGTGTGCCCGGTCCCGTGACTCGGATCGACCACCACAGGCAAATGGGTCTTCTGATGGAGATAGACGACACTGGCCAGCGGCAGTGTGAAGCGGGTGTGGTTTTCAAACGTGCGAATGCCTCGCTCGCACAACATCACGTTCGGATTGCCTTCATTCAGAACGTACTCGGCCGCCAGCAGCAGTTCGTCCATCGTGGCACTCGGGCCACGCTTGATCAGCACCGCTTTGTCGGTGTTTCCAACCGCCTCCAGCAGTCGGTAGTTCTGCATGTTCCGAGCCCCGATCTGCAGCACGTCGGCATACGCTGCGACGAGGTCAACATCTTCGGTAGCCACTACTTCCGTGACGACGGCCAGTCCGGTTTCTTCCCGCGCCAGGGCCAGCAATTCCAAGCCCCGTTCCTTCATTCCCTGGAAGCTGTACGGGCTGGTACGAGGCTTAAAAGCCCCCCCCCGCAATCCCGTCGCACCGGCCGCTCGGACCAGGCGCGCTGTCTTCACGATCTGCTCTTCCCCTTCGACCGAGCACGGACCTGCTATCACCCCCAGTTTGCCACCGCCCACACACAGATCGCGGACCTGAACCATCGTCGGCTCCGGCTTCACCTCGCGACTGGCAACCTTGTAGGGTGCCAGGATGGGGACCACCTCCGCCACGCCCGAGCCGCTTTCCAGCGACTCGCGCATGAACTCGCGTTTATCGCCGATGGCTGCGATCACGGTCCGCTCCGTTCCATGGATGACATGGGCCTTGAGCCCCATCGCCTCCACACGCTCAACCATGTGGGCAACCTGAGCTGCGTTGGCCCCTTTTTCCATCACCACGATCATCGAAAAAAGCTCCTGCTTCAGGACTTCGGAAGCGACTGTTAACATGGGGCCAGCATCCGTCCCGATTGCTGGCTGACGCCGGTGAACCACCTCCCCAAAGGAGGCAAACTCACTTCCAACGCCACAAAAAAAGCCCACATGACCTTGCGGGTCACCAGGGCTCGAATGTTCGTTAGCTGGTCGAAAAAGCTACTACGTACACCCTCCGGCCCTGCACCGCGAAGGGCAAAATGCGAGGAACCAGAAGTACGCGTCGCGAATCGTTTGCATCAACCCATTATGTCCGCAGAGGCAGCGATTGCAAGAGGTCGAATACCTCGACACCGCCCGCGGTGGAGCGAGAACCGCCATGGCACCGTCAGAGGTAATCTTCGCGAACCGGGTGGAAGATGTCGATGGCCCGGGCAGGATTATCTCCCGCCACGACGCGATGGACCACGCCACCTGGAATGCGCCACATATCACCGGGCGACAAAACCTGCTGATCGTCGCCAATCGTGAACGTCAATTCCCCCTCCAACAAAATACCGACCTGTTCATGCGGATGACTGTGCGCTTCGACCACGGATCGTGGTGCCAATTCGACGCGCGACAACATGACTTCCTTACCTGCCATCGTGAAAATGTCGACACCAGGAAAAATGGTATGGTGAGCAGATTCCTCACGCCGCACGAAATACTGAGACATCTCGCTCTCCCCGCTACAAGTTCGCCCCGCAGAGTGCCCTGCCGATCCACCGGACCGCTGGACGACCAAACGTTCCCTCGACAGATACCTGCACCGCTACCAAATTGTTTCAAGATGAGGCGGCCGGCTCAAGATCCCCTCCCAGACCGTCGTGGTGGCTTGTGGGCGTGTCCCGCCGGCAGCAGAAGGTCAGGTGGCACCGACGCGCTGTCCTGCTGCAGCATTCGCCACGCAGCTTCCTCGGGAAACGGTTTGGCGAGATAGCGTTCCGGATAGAGTCCTTCGGGACGCGGCTCGTAGCCGTATCGCTGCAGGGTGTCCCACGGTACGCCAATCGACTCCCCGAACTCCGGCGACGTCGCTTCGCCACGGTCCAAAGCACCGCGATTCAAAAGGCGCTATAAACAGACAAAATCTGTGCGTGGCAAAACTGTTGCCACAGACGCCGTTGGCACGCAAAGGCTGACATATCTGGGGCTCGAACGCTTCTGGCGCTCAGTCATCACACGGTAATCGGCGACGTGCACGTCTCTGCCGATTCCCTCAAATTGTTGACGCAACAACGCGTCCTGCGTTTGGTACGTGGTGTCTTCATGCCGGATATACATCTTGGGGTAAGTGTGCATATTCCTTCCATCATATGGGTTGTGGCCTCATCTGTGCCTCAGTAGTATTCGTTCCCCGTCATGAGGTAGATTTGCAGCGCGATGGCGACGACCAAGCCACAGGACAGGACGATGATTGCCGGCCGCGTCCATCGCATATGATAAGGGTGTCGACTGTTGGCATATTGAAATACCAACACGTGCAAAGCAAAGAACAACCACACCATGAACATCGTGAAGAATCCTCCCCACAGCGTGGCGACGACGCCCATATTGCTCAAGCCGTCCCAGGCATCCGACATGGCGCAGATCAGGACGCCGCAATAGTGGAACAGGAGCACAAGAGCCAAGGCCGTTCTTCCACGCCCGCACAGACGCCCCAAACTGATGGAGAAGCCGTAGACGGAGTAGTACAAGAACATAATTGCGACCGTGAGAAGTAGAAAACGCGCATATCTCGCACCGTCGTAGGGCACCAGTTGCCAGTAGGCCAAAACAGGTCCGAAGAAGACAAATGCGGGACTGTCCGCCCCGTGCCCGCCGCCGGCCAGAACCATGCACACAAACGCAGCAACAGTCGAACATGCGCCGCCAATGAGCGTGGCCATGACCAGCGACATCAGCATTTGAGCGCGTGTCAAGGGTGGGGCATACACTTGTCTTCGAAAAAACTTGAACAACTCCATGTCAGTGCGCCTCAGTATTTCGGTTTTCCATAGGGCGGATAATACTGCGGATTCATTTGAAATCGGTACTTCAAGTTTCCACCGGTGTTCCACGGCGGCGGGCCGTCGGGTTGCACCGGTGTCCATTGCCCCCAGTGACGCTGATGGTTGTAGCTCTTGCTGTACCACTCGGGCACCTTCTCCGCCACGGCGCGAAATCGCTTGGTCAATTCGTTGCTCAATCCCGCCTTGTCGTCACGAAATCTCGGCGTCGCCTGTTGGAAGTCCTTAGAAATCAATTGTTCCCAACAGACGAGGCGTTTCGCGTAGGGTGAACTCCTGGCCGTCCCACGTGGTATCTGCATCATCACCGTATCGACCTGGATCCAGAAGGCCCCAAAACTTCTTCCGGTCAAGAGCGTGTTGGCCTGTGGGCTGTTGGCCCCTCCGGTAATGCCGCGCCGAGCCAACAGCAGATTGACCATTTCGGCGTAGACACGCATCGACATCTCGAAGTCCCGCAACAGATGGTAGTACGGCACGTCGGCGATCTTATCTAAGACATGCCCTGTCGCACTGCCATGGCCTTCATGTGCAAAGCTGTCCTGATAGGTGTGCAACAACGCACCGAACATTTCCAGGTCACCCGCGGAGCCCACGGCATGGAGTGCCGCATAGACGCGCGGATCATTCCGAGTCACTCCCTGGAAGGCTCCGGGAGCCGGGAAGTGGAACCGGCTGCGGGCCAGCTGTCCGGCACCGACGGGTCGCGAGTAGGCGTCATAGTCGATGCGTGTCGCGAAGTAAGCGATGATATAGGCTTCGGAAATCGGCTGGCCTTTGGAGTTGATCCAGCCCGAGGGCTGATCAAGACCCAGGTAACGGGCCAGATAATAATTGAAGTAGAAGTGCACATCATCGCCGTAGAGGCCGGAAGGATCAACTCGGTTCGTGGGGCTGTTTTCTACGTATCGCCGCAGGTTTGGGTCACCGGCTTCAAAACCAAGTGGATCTTCACTGAGGAATTGTCCGAGGCGAGGATCGTAGTAGCGTGCGCGATAGAAGTACAAATCGGATTCGACATCCGTTTCCCGGCCCGTGAAGCCAAATAGGTGATCCACCGCCGCTGGAGTCTCATCAACGATGTTTCCAAAGGCGTCGTAGACGATGTGTTGAGCGACGGAAGTAACGCCGCCAGCTTCGTCGTACACTGCCAGATCGCGGACGGTCCCCAGATTGTCCGTCAATGGCCAGAGCACACGGTTCGACTGACCATCGTCCCCCACCTGCTCGTCGGCGAACACCTGATCGACTGCCGCGCCGTGCAGATACCGATTGGCCAGGTTCCCCTCGGCAAATCGCAAGAGAATATCTTGCCCATCATAGACGAAAGCCTCGACCTGCTCAGGCCCGACGGGCGGTTGAATCGACTTGCCAATCCTGCGCCCCCACACATCGTAAGTATAGTGAATCGTGCGAGACGCGGCCTCGCCCTCCCCAGCACGCTCGATGACCGCCACCAACCGGTTGAGCACGTCCCACTCGTACTGCGTCACTTTCCCCGTCGCTAACTCCACGCGTTTGGTCCGGTTGCCTTCCGCATCGTACTCGTACCGGTAGGTACCATCCGACTCAACCAGGTTCCGCTCGCCAACCTCGTACTCACTCATGGCACGGTTGCCGTTCTCGTCATACGCGAAGGACTCGCCCGGCTGATTGTCGTAACTGGCCGACACCACTTGACCGCTCGCATCGTATTGATAGTGGGTCACTCCATCGAGCAGCGACTCCGCCTCAACAACTCGACCGGCCGGATCCAATCGCCAGGCATAAGCGGCCAGCAACTCTGCTCCCTGCCGGTGGGCGAGTGATATGAGTCGCCCCTGACCGTCATACTCGTAGTCGGTCCGAATAACCGGCTCATTCCCCGCTCGGTCCGCGTACCGATCGATGCTGGCGATCTGATTGGCGGCAGTATACTCAAACGCGATCTGCTTCTCTTCCACTCCCTGTCCGGTCTGCTCGATACGCGTTAATCGAGACTGAGCGTCGTAGGCGTATCGGTTCACGAAATCATCCGCGTCGCCGACACGGGCCGCCAACATATCTCGCAGGTCATCGCGCCGCAAGTAACTGTTGTGCAAGACGACCAAGGGAGCCGACACCGTGTCGACGGTTGTCTCAACCACTCGGTCTAGCGCGTCGAGCGCATACTCGTACGCGCCTGCATTATCACTCACCGCAGTCAAACGCCCGGCAGCATCGTAGGTACGGTGAATCGTATTGAGCCGATGGCCGTCCTCCAGAGCATCGGAGAGCGTCGCATACCACGCTTCGTCCTTCGCACGTCCCAGCGCATCGTAGCTCATTGTGCGGACACGCCCCAGCCGATCGACCACCTGCCGCAGGTTTCCCGCCACATCGTACGCAAAGCGTGTCACCGCCGTGTCCCCATCCTGCTGTACCGACTCGGCTATCACGCGATCCAACGCATCATACGTGTACGCCGTGACATTTCCCACCGGATCGATTACCGCGACATTACGCCCCAGCAAATCGTACTGAAACAACGTCGTGTTGCCGTTCGCATCCGTGGCACTTGTTTGATTCGAGTGTTGATCGTACGTATACCGTCGCACACTCCCCAAGGTATCGGACTGAGCCACGACATTCCCACGCGAGTCATAGCTGGTATAGGTGTTGCCAGATACCTCCACGAGCCACACGCCATCCGCGACCAGTCGCCCCGCTGCCATACCCGCCCCTAACGACACGTCCAGCGAGTTGCCCGAGAGGGTCGCAGTGGCAACCCGCTGCCAGGCGCGATCGCCAACTACCACATCACCCCTCATTTGCTGCTGATCGATCGCGACCGGATCACCCAACGGCAGATCACCACTGCGCAGCGTGACGACCGCCTGGTCCGTGTTGCGGAAGTCGGGATCCCACGTGGCCAACACCTCATACGTCGCCCCTGGCTGCAACTGCGAGAAGTGCCATGTGGCCGTCGCGGTGACATCTGCGGACAGTTCCGCAAACCGGTGCGTCCCCAACCAGCCTTCATCGGCAATGTACCAATTACCGGCCAGTCGAGCCTCCTCGTCATCCACGCTCTGCTGCTGTGGATCTCGCCCCTCGGGATGCGGAGGTGCCGTGATAGTACGGCGTCCCAGCAGGTCGTAGCCGTAGCGGGTCACGTCCCCCAACGAATTCACTTCCGTGGCAACACGTCCCAAGCCGTCATACGATCGCTGTAGGACCGATGCATTTTCTGTCATGCGAATCGGTCGATCGAGCGCGTCGTACGTCATCTGCACGATATTGCCATTCGAGTCGGAAATACGTGTGGCATTGCCTCGTATGTCGTAGGCGTACTGCACGGAGGGGACCATGCCGTCGATCATCGGCTGCCGTTGAACAATTAATTGACCCAGGTCGTCATATTCGTACTCGGTGCGACGCCCCAGCGGATCAACGACCGCCGCGAGTGTTCCGGCCACCGTATACTCGAACCGCGTCATCGGCGATGCATGATCGTCGGTCGCCGGCTCAATGACGGCCACCAGTTGATTCAGTGCATCGAACTGGTACTCCATCCACCCACCACCTGGATTACTCTGATAGCGAACATTGCCTGTCGCGTCGTAAATGAAATAGGTGCTGGGCCGAACACCGCTCGCATCTGGCACAGGATCGACCTGGGCAGTCAGTCGTCCCAAGCTGTCATAGACGAAATCGGTCTGGCGATATTGAGCCACACCGTTGACGTCCGCTGTCTTCTCCAGCCGTTGCATCTCGTTCCCGACCCGATCAAAAACGGTGACGACTTCCGTCGCAGCCTGCTGCGACAATGGCACGACCGTCATCCAGAGTCGGTCGAGATTGTCGAAGTGAAACGATTGGGTGACGAACTCGGTCGCACTCACGCGCTCGACCTCACTCACGCGATTCCCCATCACGTCATAGTGGTAGGTCACTTCAGGAGCGATTCCCGGCCCGCTGCCATCCGGATCAGATCGGACAATTCGAAGCACTCGCCCCAACGTGTCATACTCATATTGAGTCACTTCGGCGAGCGACGGATCGACCGAATCAAAGGTCGTTTCCCGACGCAGCGAGCCGTCCAGGTCATACTCACGCCGTGTAGTCGGGTGCCCCAACGGTCCCGCGGAGTCTGGATCGGGCAGCACGGTCTCGGTCAGCCGGTTCAGCTGGTCGTACCGGTAGTCCGTCACATAACCGCCGGACTCGGTGACCGATATCAGGTTATCCCGCAGGTCATAGAAAAAAGCGGTCGTCGCGCGCTCGCCAGACGCACCAGGGGGTTGCTGCTGCGAACGGATGCGCCCCAAATCGTCATAGTCATAGCTGGTCACTCGCCAGCCGTGCGTCCCGCTCTCGAGCATTTCCCGCAGTTGCCCCACCGCATCGTAGACCAGTCGCGTCACGGGAGCAGCTTGCTGCAGGGGTGACGCCAGCGGCTGTGTGATCTCAATCCGACGTTGCAGGGCGTCGTATTGATAGCTCGTGGTCGCACCACGCGGGTCCGTCACGGTCCGCAGATTCCCCCACGTGTCGTAGGTGTAGGTGGTGACAGGAGCCCCCTGAAAGGTGTCAGGGGGCGGGGGTGAAAAGCCGACTTCCCCGACCGGCTGAATCATGGATGTGAGCTGATTGGCGGCGTCATACACGAAGGTCGTCTGGCGCTGGTACGGGTCCCACTCTGCCACCACATTCCCTTCACCGTCGTAGAGACGGACGCTGGTGGAGGGCGTCTGATCGGTCGCCACATGCCCACCTGGAACAGGAAGCATTTCCGTCACCGGCCGGTTCAGTTCGTCGAATTCCCGCAGCGTCACGGTTCCCCGAGCGTTGATCATCCTGGTATTGTTCCCCGCCGGGTCATAGAAAAACGTCGTAACCGGCTGACCGTGATCGCCCGTCCCGGGGAGCGGATCGATCTGTTGATGGAGTCGATCGAGTTGGTCATGGATAAAGCGGGTACTGTGCCCCAGCGGATCGATTTGTTCAGCCAGATTGCGGTGCTCATCATAGCGAAACCTGGTGGTAGCCACGGCCTGCGGATCCGCCGCGTTCGCCGCTTCGTGAACAGCTGAAGGAAGTCCAATCTGCGGCCCCGCTTCGTAATATTCCGTCAACGTCACCACGGCATCCAACGAAGCGGCCGCCGCCACTTCCATCGTCACCAATCCGCCCGGCATCTGATCGACACTATCCGGTTCGTCGGTGTAGGCATAAACAGTCTGCCGAGGAGGCGTATCCGCGAAGCGCTCTTCGTGCTCCGTCTTCCGGACCACGTTGCCGCGCCCATCCAGCGTATAGGAAACCATCCGTTGCAGAGCATCTTGATACGTTTCGACCTGCTGCAAGACATCATCATAGGTCCACGCTTCGTAGGTCCCGTCGGCATACGTGCGTTGCAGTAAGTTCCCCCGCGCATCATACTGCTGGTCTATGGTGATTGCCGGCAACGGAGTATCACCGCCACCACCTGGCGGCAACACGATGCGCGTCACCAATCCCCGCTCGTCGCGTTGCCAACGCCAGACATCCGCCTGAGGCGAGTCGGCCGTTGCCGGTCGTGCCTCGGCGGTGAGCAAGCCGAATGGATCCAGCTGGTACATCCAGACGCCTGCACGCGTATCGAAGTACGTTGCGCGAGGTTCTCGCAATGGACCTGAGCCTTCCTCTCGCGCACCGATGCCGCCCGACGCGGGTGCTTGCAGCGAGCCGTCCAGTCCGTCCAACAGGTAGGGATCCAGACTCCACGTGTACCCATCCGGATTGTCAATCGTGTGAACCCGGCGTGTACGAGGCTCGCGCACGATGTTGGTGGAGTTCCCACGTGGATCCGTGAGCTCCGAGAGAAGGCCATCTTGCACGTCATACGCAAACCGGTACACCGGCGTCTCCATGCCGAAACCGGGATCGACCAAGGTGACCTGCCGCACGAAACCATCCTCGGTTCGCCAGTGTGTCACCCGATCGGCAGAATCGGTGATGCCGGTAAGATATCCATCCACGTATTGAAAGTTCGTCTCCATCCCCCCTTGGCGCACAATCCTGGCCAGTTCATCTTGCCGCCCATCCTCATCCGCATCGAGGTAGTGATACTGCGTGCGATTTCCATTGCGGTCCCGCAGCTCCTGCAATAACCCGTTGCTGGCGGCAAACTCGTAGATGTCGCGCGACTTGGTGGTCAGGCTGATAGTTTCTCCATCGGGACTCCACGCGAGCGAGGAAAACGAGCTTGACGAAGAGGCCGACTCCCACGCATCCACCAGCATCGCTGCGCCCGCGGATAGCACTCCATCGACGAAGGAGGATTCGTCGACGCGCGTCGTCAGGCGAACCTCCAGGGGATCCCCCTCTGCCGACGCGGTGAAATAGCCGAGGCTGCGCCAGGTACGGTCATCCCACCGTAGTTCGCCAGGTACGAAACGCTGGTCCACCAAGACCTGTGCGGCGGTTTCCGCCACCGGCGTGCCCAAAACCTCGTAGACCGCATTCGAAGCGTGCGTCGGTGCCGCATCCCAATCGACATAGACCTGGTACATGCGATCCGGCACAACGTCCGAAAACGACCAGACCACTTCCACTTCCTCAGCGTGCAAGCCGGCCGTCGTGGTCCGATAGGCATGACCTCCATCGTTGCCGAGTCCGATCCACGCCAGCGGATCGGAGAACCGCACAAGATCGTCGTCACCCGCATCCACTTCCACGACGCGCGGCGGCCCGTTCTGGCCCACGTCTCCCAGACCCTCCAGGGGAAACCAACTCACCGAGTTGTCTCCCCGCACAACAGCCAGGCCGCTTTCGGCCCGAGCACCAACCGGGGCCAGACGTGAAACCGACTCCCCCATACTTCCCGTACTGATGCCGTCTCCCGGCACTAACCGATCCAGTTCATCCCATGTCCAGCGCTGACCAAACTCGGGCGTCCCCAACACCGCATCCACGCGGTTGACAATGTCCGTCGCTCCACGGATCGTGCGGGTGACCGCCTTGTCGCCCGCCCAGGCTGACAACTGAATGTCATGGTCGTAGTGACCGGTGGCCAATACCGAAGTCAGGTCCTCTGGACCACGCAGCGCCAGGCGCAGTTCACGACTGCGATTCGGTGCGAGATACTCCTGCAGATCAGCCACATCGTACGTCATTTGCTCGCCGACAACCCCGCCCACGGTGAAAATGCCTGTCAGGGACGATATGGCCGCTGTTTCCTCCGGAAGCCGCAAGATAACTTCCGCAAGAGGAAATAGATTGTCGTCCTCACGATACTGTGGGCCCCAGAGCGGCAGTTCGGCCAAAACTTGACCACCCCGCATATCGACTTCCAACATGCCATAGCCGATCGTGTCAGACGAAAGCCCGGTGCTGTCGGCATCCGGCTGTCGATAGCTCGCACTCGAGGCCAGATCATGATCCAGCAGCGTGACGGTCGCCACATGGTCGATCGGCAGTCGATCTGCATCCGACCTCAGTCGGTACGGCGAGCGGTCATCCCACCAAGCCCAGGAACTGTACCCGATCGGCAACCCGTCGTTGGGTGTCGTGACCAGCGTTTGATCATGCAACTGTCGATACTCATCCCACTCGATCAACTCAATCGCCACCAGTTCATCCCACTCGACCACCTCGTCATGCCTCGGCACGATCGTCAGGGAAACGGTCGACTCGCCGTCGGGAATATAAGCACTGCCGATTCGCGTGACGGGATCGTCTGCCAATCCGATTTCAGCAAGTGAACCCTCGAAGGCATCAAAATCGGAACGTGACGGTGCGGTTACCGCGTCGCTGGCGTAAGCATGTTGCGCATCGAAGAGCAGGCGGTAGTAGACCATCAATCCTCCCGCCTTGTCACCCGGACCACGACTAATCTCCCAGCCGGCGTAATCCGTGTGCTGAGCGTCATCCGACTCGCCTCCCACAGCATTGACGGCCGAGACAATGACTTCACTTTCCACCGTGACGTGAACCACGTCGTGCAGCACAAACCCTGCAAACAGATCGACGTTTTCAGCAGCCAGATTGCCGCCGGCATCGGGCATCGTCGGCGGCAGTCCATCCGGATCCACTTCGATCGTCAGCGTATGCCGGCCCGCCAGGACCCCCTCCAAGTAGAGTGTGAACTGGCCGGTCGCCGGTCCACCCGTCAGCTGCGAAACCGAATAGACTCGGTCCATCCGGAGTATGTTGCCCTGTGCAGGGTGCGGTGCCACGTAATGCCCGGGATTGACCGGGTCACTGACTGCCTGCGGGCGACGCGACTGCATTTCGTCTGCGGTCCAAAGCCGCAGCGCGCCCGGGGCAACGTGCCGAGCCCCATCCGTATCGATGGTCGCCGCAGCCGGGTCAGAACCACTGTAAACGAAGCGCAACATCGCCGTCCGCGGGTCGATCGGGGCCCGAAGTTCAACCACGACGGGCACGAACCCCAGCTGTTCCGATGCCGTAATTCGATCGTCATCGATGCGTGCACCAGATAACACTTCAGGCTGGCCGTCCAAATCGTAGCCATCGACAAAGTCGGGAATGTTGTCGCGATCCACATCGTCGCTATTGACCAGCAGACGCTTCCCCGTGACGCGGAAATCGTTTTCGATTTCATCTTCGTGGACGGAACGGTCGGGTGCGCAAAGAATCACTGTTGTCCGAATCGATATCCAGATCGACAGCCACAACGTGCACCGTAATCACGTCCTCGACAGCAGCACGACCATCCTGGGGCAAGAAGGTGGCCGTCATCTCGCCGTCGCCCAACTGCATTCCTTCGATCGCCAACGGAATCGCCATCGGATTCAATGGCATGACGGCGTCCCAGGGTCCGTAATCAAGCTGATACGATTCCCCTTCAAGCACTTCGATCCATCGCGTCCCAGTGCTCCAGGAAGCCGCAATGCCCGTCGTCGCATTGATGCCATATACGCCCAGGCAGGCACCCACAGCTTGGCGTGGCTGGGGACGTCAAACGTCACAGAGCCACGCACATTTGACGTGACAATCGCCGGCCGCACTTCGTCGTCCATGGTGCTCTGCCAATTGCTCTCGCCAGAATCCGAGAACCAAGCAAGCTGCCAGCTTGCCGCGATATGATGCTCCCGACCCTCTTCGGGTATCCGATCGAGTTGATTGTCCGCAGCGCGAACAAGAACCGAGACGGCGGTGTGGTTGGGTCCCACAAACAACGTGTCGTCGATCAGGTTCTGCTCGTCGTAATCATCGTTCAGCGCGACCAGCACGCCGGGTTCCCGCTCCAACTCGTCGGGCACACGATGACGTAGCGCGTCCAAATCAAACACGATCGCCGGCTGACCGCTGGCCGGCGGTGGCGGCAGCGTGGGATCGGGCCAGCTCGGATCAGGTAGGCCGGGATCAGGCAGTCCGGGATCAGGTAGACCAGGATCAGGTAGTCCAGGATCGGGTAGTCCAGGATCGGGTAGACCAGGATCGGGTAGACCAGGATCGGGTAGTCCAGGATCGGGTAGTCCGGGATCGGGTAGACCGGATCGGGTAGACCGGGATCGGGTAGACCAGGATCGGGTAGACCAGGATCGGGTAGACCAGGATCGGGCAGTCCAGGATCGGGTAGACCAGGATCAGGTAGACCAGGATCGGGTAGACCAGGATCGGGTAGACCAGGATCGGGTAGACCAGGATCGGGTAGACCAGGATCGGGTAGACCAGGATCGGGTAGACCAGGATCGGGTAGTCCAGGATCGGGTAGTCCGGGATCGGGTAGTCCGGGATCGGGAGGGATGATAAACGGCCCAGGCGGTGGTGGGTCAACCGGCGCAGGCGGAATTTGCACGGGCGGAGGCACCGCTGCCGGGGGCGGCACGACAGGCGGCAGCGTGGGATCGGGCCAGCCTGGAGAGGGATTCGGAAGAGGCAGTGGGAGTGGACTGGGGAGCGGTTGTCCGATTTCGGGAGGGATCTCCAGCGGGTTCGGAGTGATCGGCAGTGGCCAATCGAGCATGAGGTCGTCCGGGGTCGATCCCGGATCGGGAAGGACAGGACTGGTGACGCCGGGATCGGCGGGCGTACCGGGCCAGATCGGTAAGTCGAGCCAGTCGAAATCGATCATCCCGGCGTGGTCCAACGGAGCCGCTGCAGTCGAGGTTACAGGAAGTGGGCCTACAAGCGACCGCTGCCAAGAGGGCAACGCAGACGACTCGGACAGTACTCCAACCGACGCGGATGCGTCTCGCAGCGTGCTGTCCGCGGGAGGGGTGCTCGATGCGGGCCAATGCGCCGCATCAAGTCCCTGGCTTGGCGGCCGGTCGCCACTGGCCTGACCATCTCCAGAGACCCCCGCGACAGAACATGCGGGAGTGTACGAGTCGCCCGCGTCGTTGCCCTCCAATAATGCGCTGGCCGCCGCGAAGGAGTTGTCCACGTGCACCGTAAACGTCGGGATCGAGCCGTCCGGGAGCCGCGCCGCGACTCCCTCTCGATCCTTGGCAGTGATCGTGACGACCGCCGAGCCTTGGAAGCCCGGCTGCGCGGTTGGTCGATAGAGCAAGAAGTCGTGCGCATCCACGTAGGGCTCGACGTCAAACACCGAGCTGTCATCGACGCTCACCGAATACTCGCAGATAGACTTCATCTTCGACGTCCCAGAAGTAGAGGCCGGGCGCAGAATCGATGTAGTACTGATACCAGAGATCAATGGCCACCAGGGGCGCGTCTTGCGAGTTGCTCACGCGGTGAGATCGATCCGGCATCTGGGTGGCCGATCGGTGCGTCATTGACCGGTTCCACGAAGACGAAAAGGGTGGTGGCCACTTGTGCCTGCTCGTCGTCCATCGTGCGCACGGCATACTGTGCATACCCGTAACCGTCTGGCGACAACTCCAGCGTCAACACTCCCTGTTGTATGCTGGCCACCTGCACCGGATTGCCCGGAAAACTTACTTCAAAGGGGGCGACCGAGTACGTCAACTGGCTCGCTTCCTGCTCCACATCCGCAAAATGTTCGGTCAGATCGATAACCGCCGTTGCCCCTTCCTGCAGCGTGATCTCCGAGAAGCCGGCCACGAGCGTGGGCCAATCATTCACCGGCGCGATCTGGAGCGACAGCGTGTCACGCACCTCCAGACCGTCGGTGACTCCCCGAGCGCGGATGCTAACCTCTGCTGCTCCATACTGATCCTCGACCGCGTGCAGGCGCAACGCCCATTGTTCGATACTCGGCTTGGACCAGATCCGCACGCGAATTGCTCACCACTTCGTATGCCAACGGCTGGTCGAGATCTGAACGAAAGACGGGGCGGAGATCGACAATCATGTCGTGACCATCCTCCAGCATCTCCCACTCCCCCAACGGCTCGATCACGTTGACCGCCAGCATCTGCCGCGTCTCCAGCTGCTCAAAGCGACACGCTCGCCGGCCACGCGTTCCAGACGGACCGACGCGGGCTGGCCGCGTCGGATCGTTTCCGCTGCCGCGTGCCGCGCTCGTTTGAGAGTCCCGTTTCTCGCAGCGTCTGCCGGCGCTGCCGCCGCCGTTGCCGCCACTTTTTCGCCTCGCGCTTGCCCACCGCTCGCTTGCTGCCGTGCTGTGACACCTTTCTGCTCCCTGCTACGATTCCTTCGATCCGTCCCGTGTCGGCCAACGGCCAACCGTCGCGCGCTGCACACACATGCCTGGTCCCGCTCGCCCCGCGGCCGAGCGAGGCCGAGTGAGCGTCACCATCGCGCAGTGCCATGACCACCGCTCCCGCCCAGCAGTCGCCCACGATGGCGGGTGCCCACGATGGCGGGCGGCAGTTCACTGCTAAAATCGCGCCGAGGTGGAAAACGTTACAGGAAAAATGCGGGGAATTGAGCGTGGGGGAAGTGGGAGAGGAGCGGAGTGGGAAAGGTGCTCGATCGGCTTGACCCGATCCCGGCACGGGGCACGGCCCAGAAAGAAATTGGCGCGAGGCTGGTGGCCAGGGGTCTCTTGTCTGGGGCCGTGAGAAGGCAACGCGCACGGGCATGAGCATGCGGGGTTTGCAGTACCTACCAGACTTCATTCCGCATGCCGCTCGGCGTTCTCAGACAAACCCTTGGCGGATCAGAATCGACTCCAGTTTGCGCCGCGCCCGGTGATCGTACACTCGGACTTGTTCGCGAGTCAGGCTCAGGGCCTCCGCCACTTCCTCCACACCAAGCTGTTTCATCTGCCGCAAGTAGAAGACGGCATAGGTCATGGGTGATGTTCGTTGCTGGAGCGCGTCGAGGGCTCCGCGGACCGCTTCCACATTGCAGCGACGATCCAACAGCCATGACGGATCCTCGCACAAGCGACTTTCGAGCAGTTCGAGCGGCACCTGCACGACACTTCTTTCCGACTGCCATCGGCGACGGAAGAACGTCATCGCTCGGTTCCGCGCCACGATAAAGAGCCAGTCTTTCCAGCGGCCACGGCGGGGATCATAACCGCCGTTCTCCAACGCTTTGAGCACTGCGAGCCAGGCGTCCTGCGCAAAATCGTCCAGGTCGCCGGGGGGCATGGCATGAATCGCCCCCACTCGTCGAATCGCCTCGTCACAGTTGCGCACAAAGGCGCTGCAGGGCTCGGTCATGGCGACAGTGTGAACGCGCCCGCCAAGACGCATCGGAGAGCGATTGGCAGGAGTACGGCTGCGGCTCGTCGCCCATGCGCCGTGGTCGTCCCAGGCAGTAGTTCATAATAGGCTCCCCTCGCTGCGCACGCCACAGCCGCCTGCCTGCTGACGCTCGGCCTGCGCTCCCATGTACGAAATTTCCCCGAACTTGATGCGGCGAGCAGCCGCCGATGTGCTGCACGCCTCCACCAATGAATCACCAACGACGCGGCAAACCCCGCACGGAAAATGGAAAAAATTTGTATCTACTTGCCCGCTCACATCTTGCTCGCGTCAGGAGCCGCCCCATTCCTCCGGCCCCTCGGCACGTGCAGTGACGTCGCCGAAATTCTCAGAGGAATTCTGAGGGATTTCCCACCTCAAATACGATTCCCCGGTAGCGGCGGGTTACGAATTGCTGCCGAGATGGGCCTTCTTCCCACGGGCAAAGTGAGCTGACAGGCCGCCCGCCAGCACCACGATCGATCGAGCACCGGCAGGCCTATGGAGCAGTACGAAGGTGGACGAGCAGACAACGGCAGACATGGACGGTGGCTGGAAACAGCTGATTGAGGAGTACCTGGAGGAATTCTTCAAGTTCTTCTTCCCCGCAGTACACGCCGGAATCGATTTCCGCCAGAACTACCAATACCTCGACAAAGAGTTGGCCCAGATCATGGTCGACTCCGAGTCAGGTCGACGCGAGGTCGACAAGCTGATCCAGGTCCACTGGGTCGGCGGGGACCCCGACCTGATTCTGCTGCACGTTGAGGTACAAGCGCAGCGGGAAGCCGATTTTGCCCAACGGGTGTGTCTCTACAATTACCGCATCTGGGACCACTATAATAGACCGGTCGTCAGTCTGGCGTTGCTGGTCGATGGGGATCCGCAGTTTCGACCCGATCGATACATGCGCCAGCAGGCAGGATGTCGCTTGGAGTTTGTGTTTCCGATCGTCAAGCTGCTCGATTTCAAGAGCGAGGAGGAACTGAATATGCCATACGTGACGAGTTGGGAGCGAATTGCTCGCCAAGAGGGGCGTGAGGAAGGAATCCTGCAGGGCGTGGTGGAACTGCTGCGACAGACCCTGGAAGTCCGTTTTGGTGAAATACCGGCATCGTTGCTCGAGCGGATCCAGCAGTGCCAGGATGTGGACTTGCTGCGCGCTCTCCACAAGCAAGCAATCACGGTCGGATCGTTGGACGAACTGCGGTTCTGAGCTAGTAAGTGCTCGCGTCAGCGCAGAGAGGCCAGTTACCACCACGCGCGATTCCATCGGTTTCCGCAGCGGCTTGCCGCAGCAGAACCACAACCGGTTTGCGACCTGTCACCCGCTGAAAGCAGACACCACGTCGAGCGGCAAACGCTCACCGGAATATAATAGCGCTCGAAACCGACTGCGGTTTATCCGCCTTCGAGTGTGTCGCATTCGTATCTCATTTTCACGAGATCTTAGGACCTTGATTCTGACGACAATTTGCGACGACAATTTGCGACTCGCCAGCCTGGAGTTACGATCGAAAACGGCCGGGAAGGACTCTGGCTCGGCAACGGAAGGCTGTCGATCCAGTTCTTCTGCTTCGCGCCATGGTCACGGGTACATCTGGCGGTCCCGAAAGGTGGTGACGGCGTCCCTCTCCATATCCACCTCGTGGAAATTACTCGCCGCTGGATAGTGCTCGTACCACTCGCTCGTGGTAAATTCACGTTTGTCGGATCAGCCCGGAACACGGCGACTGGTCGCGATGGCGGGGCCTAATATATCCGGCTGATAGTCCCTGGGGCAGTGGAAGACCACGATGGACCATGATGACCTCCAGCAGAACCCTGCCGACGAGACGTCTGCCCCAACCTCACCCCACCCCGCAGACGGTCCTCGTTCGCCGGTCGCGGGTGACGTGACCCGGATTCTCTCGCAGATCGAAGGGGGCGATGGCCACGCTGCCGAACAGCTCTTGCCGTTGGTGTACGAGGAACTGCGGAAGCTGGCGGCCGCCAAAATGGCCGAGGAAAAACCGGGGCAGACGCTCCAAGCAACGGCGCTGGTGCACGAAGCATACATTCGACTGGTCGATACGAAACAGGTCCAGCACTGGAACAGTCGGGGACATTTCTTTGGGGCCGCCGCGGAGGCTATGAGGCGGATTCTCGTGGAAGCAGCCCGACACAAGATGCGTCCCCAACATGGCGGGGAACATCGTCGCATCCCTCTGCAGGATGTGTGGCAAGTCACCTCGATGCCGGCCGACGAACTTCTCGACCTCGATGAGGCCCTCCAACGCCTGGAAGCCAGCGACCCGGTCGCGGCTCGGTTGGCCAAGCTCCGCTGTTTCGCCGGTCTCACCATGCAGCAAGCTGCAGAAACGCTCGGCATACCGTTGCGAAATGCCGAGCGCAACTGGACTTATGCTCGAACATGGCTTCACCGACAACTCTACCCAGACAACGGTGGGATTTCTGAGTGAAAAAAAAGTTGCAAAATATCTCCGCTTTTGCGGCGGGCTCCTGCCACTCTGGTCGCACTGTCTAATAGAGAGCGCGGACCGACGGGAGCATGCCCACCGACAGTGGTCTCCCGATTCGACTGGCGGCCCTGCCGCCTCAGGAGCCAGGCACATGAACTTACAGATTGAACAAGCAAAATCGATCTTTTTGAACGCCGCGGAGATCGCCTCCGACGAGGTCCGCAACGACTACATTGACGCAAAGTGTGGGGACAACGCCCAGCTCCGCGGTGAAGTGCAGTCGTTGCTCCAGCACCACGGGCTATTGGGAGGCTTTCTCGAGTCTCCCACCGGCGGTAACGCCGCCACCATCGACCTTCCTCCGCTGGCCGAACGCCCCGGCACGCAAATCGGCCCCTACAAGCTGATCCAGGAAATTGGCGAAGGGGGCATGGGGTTGGTGTTCATGGCCCTGCAGAAGGAACCGGTCCGCCGTAAAGTGGCCCTGAAGATCATCAAGCCGGGGATGGACACGCGGGAGGTGATCGCGCGCTTCGCAGCCGAACAGCAGGCCTTGGCCATGATGGATCACCCGAATATCGCCAAGGTCCTCGATGCAGGAACCACCGAATCCGGTAGGCCTTACTTCGTGATGGAACTGGTCAATGGAGTCCCCATAACGGAGTACTGTGACGACAACAACCTGCCGACCAGAGAGCGGTTAGAGCTGTTCATGCTGTTGTGTCATGCCGTGCAGCACGCTCACCAGAAGGGGATCATCCACCGGGACATCAAACCGTCGAACATTCTGGTCACGCTGCACGATGGCGTACCGGTCCCCAAGATCATCGACTTCGGGATCGCCAAGGCCACGAACCAGCAGCTGACCAGCAAGACCTTGGCCACCGGCGTGGGCCACATGATCGGCACGCCGCTCTACATGAGTCCCGAGCAGGCCGAGCGAAGTGGCCTGGACATCGACACCCGCAGCGACATCTATTCGCTGGGCGTGCTGCTCTATGAATTGCTCACCGGCAGCACACCGTTTGATCGGGATCAGCTCAAGGATGCCGGGCTGGATGAAGTCCGTCGCCTGATTCGCGAGCAGGAGCTGCCGCGCCCCAGCACCCGCATCAGCACGCTGGGCAAAGCGGCCACGACCGTTTCGGAGCATCGCAAGACCGATCCGGTCGAGCTGAGCAACTCACTGCGCCGTGAATTGGACTGGATTGTCATGAAGGCGCTGGAAAAGGACCGCATGCGCCGCTACGAAACCGCCAAGGATTTTGCCCGGGACATCGAGCGCTATCTCAACGACGAAGCCGTGGAAGCGTGTCCGTTATCCACCAGCTATCGACTGCGCAAGTTCACCCACCGCAATCGAGTCGCCGTCTTGACGATGGCTGCCATCAGCCTGGCGTTAATCCTGGGTGCCGGTGTGGCCACGGGTCAGGCCATTCGCGCGACCAAGGCCGAGAAAGTTGCGGACCAGCAACTTCAGATTGCGCAGCGGCAGGAGCGGCTGGCGAAGGAGCAGACGCAGTTGGCAAATAAGCAGAAGAAGCTGGCCGAAGAGGCGGCCCAACGGGAGGCCGGTCTGCGCACGCAAGCCGAGTCCGCGCGCCAGCAGGCCGTAGCGGTAACCAAATTCCTGGTCGACACGTTCCGAAGTCCGGACCCGGAGTGCGACGGCCGCACGATCACGGTGGCCGAGATGCTCGATCAGGCGAAGAAACGCGCGGAAGAAGAATTCCAGGAGGAGCCGGTACTCCGAGCAGAATTGCTGGATGCCATCGGCCAAACGTACTTGGGGCTCGGCCTGGTTCGAGAAGCGATGCAGTTACTAAAGACGTCGCACCAACTTCTGCATGATCAACTGGGGGGGGACAATCCCCATACCCTCACCTCGATGCAACACTTGATTGATGCGTATCACGGTGTGGGAAAATGGGATGAAGTTCTGCCGCTGGCACAGACAAACTTGCGGCGCGAAGAGGAATTCTCGGTGCGGAGCACCATGACACACTGAAATCGATTGGGCAACTGACACGAACTTACATCGTCCTGGGACGCCCGGTTGACGCACTTCCACTGGCCGAGGAAAACCTCAAGTTGTATCGTAAGACACTGACAGCGGAACACCGTGACACACTCGACGCCATGTGCACTTTGGCCGAGGTCTACCACGACCTGGAACGGTACGACGAATCCGTGCGGCTTTCGCAACAGGAAGTTGAACTCGCCGAAAAAGCACTTGGTCCCGCTCATCTTGAAACACTGGCCGGCAAGATGAACCTGGCAATGGCCTATTCCGGTGCGGGCCAAGCGGATGAAGCACTGCGGCTTGAAGAGGAGATTCTCCCGCTAGTTGAAAAGAAGTTGGGGCGTGACCACCCACGTGCACTCGGGATCAGGAACAACCTGGCGGAGTCCTACATCGAAGTGGGCAGAGTCGACGAAGGCTGCCGCATGCACGAGGAGACACTCGCGCTGCTCAAAGAGAAATTGGGGTCCGAACATCCCAATACCCTCAGCTCGATGAGTAACTTGGCGAACGCTTACTCTTTGGCGGGCCGACAAGATAAAGCCGTTCAGCTCCTGCGAAGAGTGCGTGACTTGCGCAAAAAGGTACTCCCCCAACACCCTGCGACGCATTGGTCCGCGCTCGAACTGTTAGATAGCTTGGCCTCCTCTGGTCGAAAAGATGACGCGGATGCGATCGTCCCACTGGCGCTGAGTTCCCTAAAGCTGTTGGCAGAGGTCCCAGGGCCGATGCAACGGGAGATCCTCGACGGGCTGCAGTGGGGATCGGACGCTTGGGCGGAAGAGGGGAAACTCGACGCCGCCGCCTCGTTGATGGAAACCGTCCTGCGGATTCGGCGAAGGGTGCAAGACGCGGAACACGCCGACACGCTCACAGCCATGATTCTGTTAGGGAGCATTCAGGTGCGGCGAGCCAAGTACTCGGCCGCCGAGCCGTTGCTCCTGCAAGCCTATGAAGCATACGTCAAGCGTCAGGCCGCTGGTGGTACGCCCGAAGACAAGGAACAGCTCCAGGCCGCCGTGACGAACCTTGTGCAACTCTACGAGAAATCCGGACAACCTGACAAGGCCAAACAGTGGCAGGAGAAGCTCGACGCACTCAAGAATGCGGCAAAATCAGACGGTACGTAGCCCGGAATCTATTCCGGGATGGATCAGGGCGACCGTGAAGATCTTGATAACTCACCTTTGATGAAGGAGTAATGCTGTGAAGTGGTATCCATTGGCCGGGGCGTGTTTGCTGGTGATTGGTCTGATAGGCACAGTAGAGGCGGAAATCTACGAGCTCATTGATTTGGGGACACTGGGAGGGACTTCGAGCAGTGCTTTTGGCATTAACGATGCGGGACAGGTCGTCGGGTACGCTCGTAACAGCGACAACCAAAGCCATGCCTTCCTTTGGTCGAACGGCGTGATGACGGACTTGGGAACGCTCGGAGGGACTTCGAGCACTGCTTATGGCGTCAACGACTCGGGACAAGTCGTCGGGAGTGCTCGCGACAGCAACGGCCAAACGCGTCCCTTCCTTTGGTCGAACGGCGTGATGACGGATTTGGGAACATTCGGAGGGCCCTCGGGCTGGGCGACTGCCATCAATAATTCGGGGCAGATTGTGGGGAATGCCAGCATCAGCGATGACGAGCGGCGTGCCGTCCGTTGGTCCAACGGCGAGATCACGGATCTGGGTACGCTCGGAGGGCCTTGGCGCTATGCAAATGGCATTAACGATTCGGGACAGATTGTCGGAGAGGCGCGTCTTGAAGATTATATGCCGCGTGGCTTCCTGTGGGAGGAGGGAACGGGGATGGTGGATCTGGGCACGCTCTCCGGAGGGGATTCGAGCATCGCGAACGGTATTAACAACTTGGGACAGGTCGCGGGCCAATCGAACGGTCACGCCATCTTGTGGGACAACGGCGAGATCACGGATCTGGGACAGCTCGGTGGGCATCAGGTGCGTACGTATGCCATCAACGACTTGGGGCAAGTGGTCGGGGACGCCCGTCGTGACGGATGACGACGGCAACTTCGTCGAATGGCGTGCGGTTCTTTCTTCCGACGGAACACTGACAGATTTGAATGAACTGATCGATCCAAATCTCGGATGGCACCTGAATTGGGCTCGTGACATCAATAGTCAAGGGCAGATCGTCGGTTACGGGATATTAAACGGAGAGAGTCGTGCGTATCTTCTTAACCCCGTCCCCGAGCCAGCCAGCATCACGCTGTTTGCGTGCGGCGCGTTAGTCGGTTTGCTGTGGTGGCGGCGGAAGGGCCGAGAAGTGAATCCTAGACCATTGACTCGTCAAGATCATACTTAGCCCAGTACGGTGTAGGGTGTGACAAGCTCGCCACGGAATTCGTTGCGACGTCCACAAACGTTACGGCGAGCGCCGGCACACCAGAATACGTGGTGTTTATGGTGGAGACGCACGTTGCGCAGCGCGAAAGATGGTCGTTATGAAGACGTATTCCAACACACCGCCGCTCCGGGCACGCAGTGCGAAGTGGGTACACGGTCGGCAGCGGGACGTACGGAGACGTGTTGACGATACACGTTGGAGAATCGTTCGGCGGTTCACACTGCGTGCATGGAGCGGCGGTTTGTTGGGGGCGAGTGTGGTTGTGAAAGCGAATGTTCTTCGGCAAGTCACGCATTAGCACACAGTGGCACGAAGAAGGAAAACACAATCGTCGTGTGGTGACCGAATTGAATGTGGCGCGGCACGTAATGCGGCGTCATAAACGGAATGAATTCCGTTCTACGTAGGGAAAAAACCGGCCGGCGAGTGCCACCGCCAAGTAGCCAACTCGCCGGCCCCGGCCAGACCCCCGCGGCAGTGGTCCGTGCGCGGAGGGTTCCGGCGTTTCTATTGTATCGCGGACCTCAGCCGAAACCAGAGCGAAAGTACTGGCACAGATCACTCTAATCACGGGAGAGCCCAGCGATGAAATCAGTACGCACTCGGAAACGTCGACGCGATCGAAAGGTTCGGAACTCGAATCGGCGGCGATCCGGTTCACTCCACCCACTGCAGTTTGAAACCCTTGAATCGCGACAGATGCTCAACGGCAGTTCGATTGTCAGCTGGGAGCCGCCAGCGCCGTTGAACACGAACGCGTCGTCCGATTCAGGCGATGACTTCCACTGCTTGACAACGGACTCGGCCGGCAACTGGATCGCCGTGTGGTGGTCAATGAGACACGTCTCGGAGGTACCATCGGCGAGGACTAGGATATTCTCTTCTCTCGCTCGACGGACAACGGCCTGACCTGGAGCGACCCAGCCCTTAAACACGAATGCCGACATCGATACCGGGGAGTGATGGGCAACCCATGATCGTGACGGATTCCGCAGGGCAACTGGATCGCCATGTGGTATTCCTGACGACAGCTTGGGCGGCACCATCGGCGATGATCGCGATATTCTCTTTTCCCGCTCGACGGACAACGGCCAAACCTGGTCCGATCCGGCACCGTTGAACACCAACGCACTAACGATTTGGGGGATGACGATCACATCCCAACTCACCACAGACTCGGCGGGCAACTGGATCGCTGTGTGGCGGTCCAACGAGACCTTGGACGAGACAATCGGCGAGGACGATGATATCCTCTTCTCCCGTTCGACGGACGCCGGGTGAAACCTGGACCGGTCCGCCCGTTAAACACCAATGCTCAGCCGATTCGGGGAGTGACTACGTGATCCCGCAACTCACAACGGATTCGGCAGGCAACTGGATCGCCGTGTGGAGTTCCTACGGTACGCCGGGAGCAGCCATTGGCGACGACGTGGACATTCTCTTCTCCCGTTCGACGGACAACGGCCTGACCTGGAGCGAGCCTGCACCGTTGAACAACAATGCCGCCACCGATTCGGGTAACGACTTTAACGCCGCAACTCACGACAGACTCAGCGGGCAACTGGATCGCCGTGTGGTACTCTTTCGATACGCTCGAGGGAACCATTGGCGAGGACTCTGACATTCTCTTCGCTCGTTCGATCGACAACGGCCAGACCTGGACTGAGCCTGCCCCATTAACTGACAACGCCCACACGGATTCGGGATTGATTTTCGACCCGCAAATCGCTACCGACTCCGCAGGCAACTGGATCGTTGTCTGGGCTTCACGAGATTCACTCGACGGTGCCATCGGTGAAGACCACGATATCGTCTTCTCCCGCTCGACCGACTTGGCCAGACTTGGACCGACCCGTCACCGTTGAGTGACAACTCTGGCGAGTATGACTACTACCCCGAAATCACCACGGACTCGGCCGGCAACTGGATCGCCGCGTGGAACTCCAACGACAGCCTTGGAGGAACCATCGGCACGGACGACGACATTCTCTTCTCCCGCGGCACGATCCTCGACGTGACGACGCTCTTCGCCGACAGCTTCGAGAACGGCCAGTGGAACGGCCTGTGGGTGGAAGACAGCCAGAACGACTGGTTCACGTCGACCCAGCGGAAGACCGATGGCAGCTACTCGGCCGAGGTGGATGGTCGGCGACCAATGCGACGCTGACGATCGCCGCTCCGATCGACCTCACGCCGTACGGCAGCGCGGAGCTGAGCTTCGACTGGCTGATCGAGAGCGGGTTGGATACGGGCGAGTATCTGGCGCTGGATCTGTTCAACGGCACCAGCTGGCAGGAAGTGGCCAAGCTGAGCGGCAACGTCGATGCGGAGAACACCTGGCATCAGCCCGGTGCTGACGATTGATGGCGAGTACCTGGTCAGCAACTTCCAGTTCCGCTTCCGCGCCAAGATGAGCGGCTCGGACGAGGATGCCAACGTCGACAACGTGCAGTTGATCGGTCTTGGTCACGCCGCACCGCCCAACACTGCACCCACGGCGATCGGCGATGCGTACGCCGTGAACGAAGACGGCACACTCATGGTGCCCGCTCCCGGTGTGCTGGACAACGACAGCGACGCGGACTCGGATGCGCTCGACCGCCCAACTGGTCACGAGCACCAGCTCCGGCAGTCTCGCTTTCAACGCCGACGGATCGTTCAGCTACACGCCCGCCGCCAACTTCTTCGGCAGCGACAGCTTCACCTATCGCGCGTTTGACGGCACCGACTACAGCAACACGGCTACGGTGACGATCACCGTCAATCCGGTCAACGATGCGCCGGTGGCGGACGCTCAGAGTGTCGCTACCAAGGTGAACACGCCGCTCGACGTCACGCTCTCGGCCAGCGACGTGGAATTGGATCCGCTCACTTACATCGTCGTGACGGGACCGGCGCATGGCGATGCTCAGCGGCACCGCGCCCCGATCTGAGCTACACACCCAACAGCGGCTACACGGGGAGCGGACAGTTTCACGTTCCAGGCCGACGATGGCAGCGATCCGAGCAACGTGGCCACGGTAACAATCGATATCGCGGCCAACCACGTTCCGGAAGCCGACTCGCAAGCGGTCTCTTTGAACGAGGATACGCCGCAAGCCATCACGCTCACCGGCAGCGATGTGGACCTGGATCCGCTCACCTTCCAGATCGTCAGGCAGCCGCAGCATGGCACACTCAGCGGCACCGCGCCCAACCTGGTCTATACGCCAGTGGCTAACTACTACGGCAGCGATAGCTTTGCGTTCATCGTTAACGATGGCACGGACAACAGTCCTGAAGCGACGGTCTCGATTACCGTCAACCCCGTGAACGATGCCCCGGTAGCAAATAACCAGTCGCTCACGACCGACGAGGACACGCCGCTTGGTATCACACTCTCGGGCAGCGACATCGAGCTGGATCCGCTCACGTTCCAGATCGTAAATGGTCCCAGCCATGGGACGCTCAGCGGCACCGCGCCGAATCTGGTCTACACGCCCAGCAGCAACTACAACGGGTCGGACAGCTTCACGTTCGTAGCCCACGACGGCGTGGCCAACAGCCTGCCGGCCACGATCTCGCTGGTCGTCAATCCGGTCAACGACGCGCCGGTCGCCGTGGATGACGCGGCCAGCACGCCGCAGGACACGCCGGTGCTGATTTCGCTGCTGGAGAACGACAGTGACGTGGATGGCCCGGCGCTGTCGATCCAGTCGCTGAGCACGCCGGCACACGGCACGCTGGTGAATCACGGAGATGGCACGGTCACCTACACGCCGGCCGCCGGCTACATCGGACCCGATACGTTCAACTACGTCGTGACCGATGGCGAGTTCTCCGACAGCGCCACGGTCACGGTGGATGTGCAGGCCAGTCAGGTAACGCTGACCTTCAGCAACAACTCGCAAACGACGATCCGGGACTGGAGCACGACGACCTCCACGATCAGCGTGCCCACGGCGATGGACAATCCTGGACGTGAACGTGCAGCTGAATATCAGCCACTGGCGCGATCAAGATCTGGACATCTATCTGCGGAGCCCGGATGGAACCCGCGTGGAGCTGTTCACGGACGTCGGCGGCAATGGCGACAATTTTTCAGGGACGGTGCTGGACGATCAGGCGAGCACGAGCATCACGTCCGGCTCAGCGCCGTTTGCCGGCACCTACCGGCCCGAAGGATCGCTGGCCGCCTTCAACGGCAAGAATGCCGTGGGGACCTGGACGCTGGAGATCACGGACGATCGATTTCTCTATAGCGGCACACTCAACAGTTGGTCCCTGATCGTGACCGGCGCACCGATGGCGTTGCTGGCCGAGACAGCCGCTGCTGCCGCGCCGAGTAAGACCGCGGTCCTGGATCAGGCCGACCGCCCAACAGGCCGTAGCTCAAGCTCTGTCGTCGTGGTCAGCATATACCAACGTCGACCCGTTGCCGCAGATCAACGTGTACGTCTCCGACTTGCCGGCGGGCTACTTGGGTCTGGCGTGGGGCCAGAGCCTGACGCTGGACGTAAACGCCAACGGTGCCGGCTGGTTTGTGGACAGCACGCCGTGGGACCACAGCGAGTTTGTGGGTCTTCAGGCGGCCGCCGGTCAACAGATGGATCTGTTGACGGTCGTATCGCATGAGATCGGTCATCTGCTCGGTGCTGTTCACAGTGATAACGGAAGCGACCTGATGGCCGCGACGCTGCCGGTGGGTACACGACGATTGCCCGGGGTTGGATCGGTCGTGGGTTCACCGCTGGTACCGGAGATGCGGCTGGATGTGACGCAACCCGACCTGGTCGATCACACGATCAGGTTGCGCAATCTGTCCGGTGATTCCCGCGTTGACAACAGTCTGTGGCTGCTGCCGTCGATGCCGGCGGACTATGCGGACCGGCCGCCAATGAGCTTTGAAGCCCTACAGGCAGCGGTTCTGAAAACGATCGCCGATGAGGAAACGGAACTGCTCAGCGATGACCTGCTGGACCTGATCGCAGTTGGCCAACAGTAGCTGGTCGCTGTTCGATCGACAATCCTCTTACCCCAGCCCGGCCACCGCGCCGCGCTGGGGTATACGTGTTTGTGGCGAACGCATTTTGGTGTGCCGGCGCTCGCCGAAATCGTCCTGGATATTGGAGTGTGTCATCCGGCGAGCTTGTCACACACTACCTCCTTACACGATGCAAATAAGGACGACAACATCGGATGTCAAGAAGAGTTTCTGAGGCGAAATATTTTTTTGTCATCCTATTTTTTTGTCCTTCAAATGAATCGCGTTGGAGCGTCGGGGAAGGGGCAGATAAGGACGAAAAGGTCAGATGACAAAAAAATCTCTTGTGCAAGAACATGGAACGCAACCAAAGAGTGGAGAATGCGTGGTGTGTATGGCAACCGCCGCCGCTGTTGAATGACGTGCAATGAGTCCGACCAGCAATCGTCGTCAGTTTCTGACAAAATCCGCTCTTGCCAGGGTCGGCTACCGGATGGCCGCTTCGTCCGCTACCGCCGAAAGCCGGTCGCCCAACGAGAAGCTGATCATGGGCGTTATCGGGGTCCATAGCCGCGGGGCAGCGAATACAGAGTCCGTGGCCACTGAGAACATTGCGGCACCTTGGCGAGTTGGTTCACTCTGCTGGCCTGGATCATCCATCTGAATTATTCTGGTTGGTAAGATGCTGCTGCTCGTGGCACGGCAGCGGATGGATTTTTCGCCCGACGCGGCCGGTGGCCGCAACCACCGTGGAGAGAAGCTCGGGATCATATCCCGGGCTGGGACGGGATAGGATCCCGTCCTACCCCGACACCGCTCGATCAGACTGCCAGGTAACCATGAAAACGACTGTGATCTGTCCTCTCTTGTTCGGCCTGTTGGCCGTCAACTCTGTCATGCGTGCGCAGGCGCCCGCTACCATTTCGAACGGGTCGATGACCTCTGGAACGCAGCAGGTTGAAGGATGGAGTGAGGCGAAGGCGGAACAAGGGACAGCGCGCGCCGTGCGCGATACGGGCGACTTCGCCAAGGGCCCGGCCTCACTGCGGCTGGAAGCGATCGATGGAGCGGTGCGCGGAGCGGGTGTGACGCAGACGATCCAACACGCCGCTCCCGGACAGACGCTGAAGATCGCCGGGCAAGTCAAAGCAACGGGACAAGTGGAATTCGCGGCCGTGGCAGTCATCACGCCCGGCGCTGCCACCTCCTGGCACCAGCTGACTTCTTTTGCGCAAAGCAGCAACTGGACACCATTCGACAGCGAAGTCACGATTCCCGAGGGATCGCAACTGGCATTGATCATGCTCTTCATGCACGGTAACGGCAGCGTCTGGCTCGATGAACTCACCATTGGATCGCCGAGCGCACCCTCTGCTTCGCTGTTGGTCACCGATTTCGACCAGCCGTTCAGCTTCAGTTACCTTGCTTTCGAGAAGACGGTGACGGTCCAACAGGGCGTGGCACACCTGACCGGTGCGACAGGGCAGGGGGGCGCGGGAATCGTCACGTCGCTGGACCTGAGCCGCTTGTCCGATCATTCGCCGGCCCTGTGGGTGAAGGTCGGCCCCGACAATCGGACCAAGCAGATCAAGATGTTCTTCGCTGGCGAGAACGAGAGCAAACGAATGTTTTCCTACAGCTTGGACGGGGTTGGAGCGAAGGAGTTTGTCCGACTACTGCCGCTCGACGGCCTGGCCATTTCACCAGCTCTGACCAACGAAGAAGCCGCTGGATTCGATCCAGCGAAGATCTCCGCAGTGCAAGTCCAAGGGGACTGGACCAGCCAGCCAGTCGACGTGTGGCTGGACAAGATCGAATTGGTCCCGCCGACGCCCGAACTGATGGCTATGCGCAGCGCCACTGGACAGAAGATGCAGCAGCAGGCCGAACAAGAGCGGCAGCAGGAAGCCCAGCAGCGCGAAGAACTGGCGCGCATGCTGGCCGGTGCTCCGCATCCAGCCGATGGACCCGACGTGATTCACG
Source organism: uncultured Planctomycetota bacterium (assembly GCA_963700515.1). Classification (GTDB taxonomy): domain Bacteria; phylum Planctomycetota; class Planctomycetia; order Pirellulales; family Pirellulaceae; genus JAJRVM01. The sequence continues at coordinate 130,971 of CAVOXY010000032.1, forward strand.
TGTGTGCCGTGGCTCCAAACATACTGGCGATGACGATCGAGGACGGAACCATTCTGCCTCGGCCGCAGGTCCCCTACGCTCCGCAACCGGGCGACAAGATTTCGACCGGCAAAGGGGGGGCCGACGAGCAGGTTCTCCAGTGGTCGCGCGGCCAGATTGTCGATGCTCCGTTGGAAAAGTCGGTGGCCCGCCAAGCGACCGACAACAACAATCTCGTGACGCTCGGTTCCCTGATAAAGGATGACACCATTGTCGCTCCGGGCCCCACATACCAGGGACTCCCACTGACGTTGCTCACGATCCAAGAACCACAGGCATATCACATCACGTCTTCCGAGGATCCAGCATTCGCTCGGCCCAGCTTACCCGCCAAAGTTTTCTGCAAATGCAAACCGACTGGCCAGGCGGACAACCAGATTCCTGTCCGCTGCACCGTGTATCTGCAGCTCGCTTCGACGCTGCAGCTTGGCGCCACCTACACGATCGAGTTGCGAGGGATCAACACGCGACAAGACAGGATTGCCTACAAACATGATCCCCGCACGTCGCGCAGCGAGGCGATTCACGTCACACAACTCGGCTACAAGCCGGCCGATCCGTGGAAACGAGCTTACCTCTCCACGTGGCTGGGGACAGGGGGGAGCACCGCTTACGACGCACGCGACGTTCGAGCTGATCGATCAGGCGACCGATGAAACAGTCGTATCGCGGCAACATCCAACTGGGGTTTTCCGCCGGGCAAGTGGAGTCGATGCGGGGTGGCAAGAATCACACGCAAGCCGACGTGTACTATCTTGATTTCCACGATTTTCGGCGCCCCGGCGACTACCGAGTCTATGTGCCGGGAATCGGCACAAGTTACCCTTTTTCGATTGATGAGCAGGTTTGGCGGAAGGCTTTTGCGGCATCCATGCATGGGTTTCTTTCACACCGCAGCGGCATCGCTCTGGGCCCACCTTTCACCGACTACCAGCGACCTCGCCCCATGCATCCGGAAGATGGGTTCAAGGTTTTCGAGCTCGACATCACCTATTGGACCGGCGAGGCGGAAGCGGTGGACCGCGCCCTGCGCAGACTGCTCGGTAACAAACTCGATCCAAATGCGATCGCGATCTATCCCAATGCCTGGGGCGGGTACATGGACGCCGGCGACTGGGACCGCCGCAGCCAGCACCTGCAATGCACTCTGGCGATGATGGAGTTATGCGATCTGTTTCCCAGCTACTTCGCCCAGCAGAAACTGACACTACCGCCAGCCGAAGCGAACGACCCCTTGCCCGACTTGCTGAATGAGGCGCTGTGGAATCTGGACTGCTACCGGCGTCTACAGCGTAGCGATGGGGGCGTCGGCGGTGGCATCGAATCGACAGCGCATCCGAAACCAGGTGAAGCAAGCTGGCAAGAATCGCTGCTATCCGGCACGTTTGCCCCCGATCCCGAAACGTCACTACGCTATGCGGCCTGCGCGGCACGGGCCGCTCGGCTCTTGAAACGCTATGACGGCACATTGTCACACACATATGCCGAGAGTGCCCAGCTCGCCTGGACCTGGGCCAACACTAATGAACAGCGTGTGATCGACGCCGAGGTCCAGCGGCAGGAAGGACGCTCTGCGAATGCTGAGGCCTGGCAGCAGGCCGTGCGCAGAATGCGGGCCCTGGCGGCCGTGGAGCTGTTACACCTGACGGGCGAAGCCGCCTACGACACCGCGTTTCACGCAGCCAGCTGGCTCGGCTCGAACCAGGGAGATCCTGGAACGGAACTCGACGCGCTGTTTGCCTACGCTCGCCTGCCGGCCGAACTGGGCGACAACGAGTTGAAGCAACGAGCGGTCGCGTGGTTCGAGCAAGCGGCTCAGCAAAGCATGGAGTTCGCTCGCCAAAACGCCTTTAATATCACTTGCCGCGTGCCTCAGCTGCCCATGATCGGATACGTGGCCTACTACTCGGTGCCGGAGACGGCGATCGGTTGCGTCCTTCCCCGAGCTCACTATCTGACCGGCAAGCAGGAGTATCTTGCCGCCGCCATCGCAGCCGCCCAATTCACGGCCGGCGCCAACCCGATGAACATGACGCTCACCACCGGTGTCGGTCATGCATTTCCCCAAGCACCCATTGCATGTGGACAGCCAGCATGCGGGATGTTGCCACCGCTGGGCATTACGGTGTATGGCAACAGCGATCCGACGATCTCGGATGGCTCCACCGACTGGGCCCACATTTGGTTTCTCAACAAGACGATGATCCCACCGAGCCGCACCTGGCCCGCCGCCGAGTTTTATGTCGATCTGGGGAACTGGCCACCCATGAACGAGTACACCGTCCATCAGACGCTGGGACCGGTCAGTTACTACTGGGGCTATCTGGCGGCGCAAGGCTCGCGTGAATGAAGCTCGAAGGCAGCGTCACTTAACGGTCGCTAATGGTGCGTCGTGTCACGCGCTCGAGCCGCGCGTCGGCATCGCCATTTCGCCGTGGTCGAGTCGACGCGGTATCGAATTCTGGAGAAGGAGCATTGTACGCCTCGGCTGGCGTCGGGGCGTCCGGCACGGCGGCGGGGAGTGGACTTTGGTCGCACGGTGCATCGCAACAACCACTGTCACAGCAACCGCCGTTACCGCCGCAAGCGGGCTCCCACTTATACTTGCATTTCGGGCACTCGTAAGTCTTTTTCTTGAGCTTTCTGACGGTCTTCACGCGCGCGCCGTTGTTGACCGTGGAACACGCGTTGCAGCCGCTAGTGCATGACTGGCAGCTACCCTTACCGTGGTGCTTGGCCAGCCATTTCTGCCAGGGTAAGACCACACAGGGTATGCAGATTTCCTCGCATTCCACTTCCCAACATGACTTCTCTTCCTTGCCGCACTCGGCCTTCAGGACACAGCAATTATGGCAGTTGGGGCAAGTGGTCTGACAGGGCCCAGCACACCTCTGGCCGGCGGGGGCGGAACGACCCGCCATGACCAACGCCGTACACGACGCGAAAACGAGCATGAAACGGCACATTCTTATTTTCTCCCTGAGGACTTTGGCCAAGTGTGCGGTGAGTCCACGCGATCAGCGCGTGGCGGCATCCAATTTCACCAGCGGATCAAAAGTCAACCATGAAACGAGCGCCGAAGATGTCGTAATCACCGGCAGTCGCCACACCCGCGGGGAGCGCGGCGCCACCGGTCGTCGCCGGATCGCGATCTTCAATGCGACCGTGGATGTAGTTGAATTGCATGCGGCTATTGGGTGTCCACCACCAGTTCAGGCCAAGAGTGAAGCTCTTGCCCACCCCACCGAGAATATCCTCATCGCTGAAGTCACCGTAGGAATATCGGGCCGCGACTTGCCACGCACCCCAGCCATGACCGCAGCCGCCGGTACAACGTTCCACCAGGAAAAAGTTCTCGAAAGGCTTCACGCGCCCTAGCGTACCGCTGTCCCGCTCCCAAGGCGTATGTTCGCCAGTCAGGAAGTAGGCCACGTAGACGTAACAACCATCGAAGGTGAGGTTCGGGGCGTTGTATCGATCGACATCACTGATTTGATACTCGCCGACTACTTGCAGTGCGCCCAGATTGACGACGCTTTCGAGGCCGAGGAGCGAGTAGCGGTTGGCGTTCAGGTCACCCGTGTCAATCCACCGTTGGCTCGACCGGGCTTCCGGGCGAGTGCGAAAACGACCGTCCGGTCCGCCACCCGGAAAGGCCACTGAACCGGATACCGCCCAGTGTGCGTAACCGCGACCGTCCGAGACCTCGTCGTACCAGATGGTGTTGGCAAGTCGACCGGCCATTTCACTCTGGTAGTTGTCGGTCCGTTGTCCGCCGACGGCAGCCAGGTCATCCAGCAGGAAGTAACCGTAGCGCCAGTTCCAGCGCTCGTTGCTCGAAACGCCGTAGGAGCATAAACCCAAGCGACGAGCATCCTGATTGTACGCCTCCACGTGGAACGGCCGCTCCATGAAGACGTTGTAGCGACTGCTGTTCAAGTGATCCAAACCGTAGGGCCGCTTCTGGTTACCCAGCAGCACGGTCTGCAGCCAGGGAATTTCCATCCACCCCAAATAGGCGTCTTTAAATGTCGGGTCCTGCGGGACGGCCCACTCCATTTCAATCTTGTACGTCATCGTTTCGTAGATATCGCCCGCCACACCAAACCGCAGACGGCGAAAGCCGTTGAAGTCGCCCGGTTGCTCCATGGGATCGCCGGTTTCCAGGAAGTCCACCAGCGGCGATTCGTCCGGGAATCCCCAGTAATCGTAGTGGACGCGGCCCGACCACTTCTGGGTGACCGGTTTTGGCTTGGCTGATTTCTCGAGGCTGTCGATCCGCTTCCCCTGGGATTCGATGAGCTTCTGCAGTTCGGCGATACTCCCGCCTTCCTCCTCCTGTGCCCAGGCGGGGACACACAAGCCGAGCAGCAGGCATACTCCCATTGCACTCCGCAACAAGCCTTGGGCGTCCATCCGTGTCGCTCCGTAATTCCAATCTGGTCGTGAATCGCGCTGACTGGTCGCACGCCGTTCAAGCCGCAATCCTACACGGCGAACCGGCTGCTACTTACATCCTCGGCATCGCAAGTCGGCTGTTGCGTTAGAGTTTTGGTCCGACCCATTATTCGCCGTCGAGCAATCCACCAACCGCTACAAACAATACAGATTACCGGGAACGCCGCGATTGCCGTGACCGAAGCGCGGGATCAGTTCTGGCTCGCTGGTGTGACGCGACAACCACCGAATCGTGGGGGACTCAGGCCGGCACTCGGACATTTCTGCCAAAAAGTCGTTGCCGTACAGAGCAAAAATATGGTAGGTTTTTGTTAGTGCGGCGTGCGTCTTCGAGTGTTGTCACAAAAAGCTTATTTGCTCACTCAGACACGCCGCTTTTTTTCTGCGCTCGCCGCCGCGCTTCTACTTCTTAGTTCAGCGGTCGGATCCAGATGTTGCGGAAGCTGAGTGGGCTGCCGTGTCCCTGGAGTACCAACGGCAACTTGGCCGGATGCGGCGTGCAGGGCACGATCTGGCGATGTGCCATCTCACCCATGATCTCCTGGCTCAAATGAACCAGCACACCATTGTGATACATGGTGACCGTGGCCGGCTTTGTGAGCTTGCCGTCCGCAAAGACGGGAGCGGTAAAGACGATGTCAAACGACTGCCATTGGCCGGGCGGCATACAGGCATTGACCAGCGGCGGTGTCTGGCCGTAGATCGAGGCGGCCTGGCCGTCGGGATAGATCTGCTGAGCATGCTCGTGCCACGAGTCGAAAATCTGGATTTCATATTTGCCCATGATCAGCACACCACTGTTGCCTCGATTCATGAAGTCCCCGGTCACTTCCATGGGAGTGGCGAACTCCACATGCAACTGGCAGTCGCCGAACGACTCTGTGCTCTCCAGCGATTCGTGTCCGGCGTGCAACACACCCTCTTGCACCGTCCATGACGAGGGCTTCCAATCGCTGACGTCGTGGCCGTCGAACAGAATGACAGCGTCGCTGGGTGCGGGAGCGGCCGGTAGCGGCGAGCCAACTGGCCGTGGAAGCACCGCTGTGGGAATGGGGCGATCGGGATCGTGAACGTGGTACTTGTTGCCGGTCCAGGGCATCAGGGGCGTGTCCTGGTAACCGACGATGGTTCCCTCCGGGGTCTTGCGCGAGATCAAATCAAAGGCGGAAGCAACCGGTGCGTTCAGCATGACAGCAATCACAATAATCAAGCACTTGGCGGCCGCGGCACGGTGTCTCATTGGTCTTGTCCTTTTTCCGGAGAACCCATCTCAACGCTGGATCTATCCATTAGAATGGAATCCTATTGCCATCGCAACGCGGCTCGCCCAAATCCAACTGCCAACTGACCAATGACCAATGACCAGTGACAAACAGCAAGGAGTACCCACGATGCCTCGCCACACAAACAGACGCGAATTCCTGACGACGACTGCCGTCGCGGCGGCAGGGTTCCTCGCCGCGCGACATTGCCCAGCTGCTGACACGATGCTGCACCGCAAGAAATCACTGATTGGGACCCCCGACCAAACGACACTCGAGAAACTCAAGGGGGCCGGATTCGACGGTATCGAATCCGGCGTGTGGAACGCCTCTCCGGACGACGCGGCGCGGCAGCGACAAGCCGCCGAAAAACTGGAAATGCACATCCACTCGGTGCTGCGTGGCTGGACTAACTTCAACAGCCCCGACAGCGCTCAGGTCGCTCAGGACATCGCTTCAGTCGAAACAGCACTCCGCGCTTGCCAGGGTTACGGCGCCGATGCCCTGCTGCTGGTTCCGTGCCGTCTGCTGGCGAACGTGGAGGTTCCCAAACCGGAAGACTTCGCCATCGACTTTGACCCGCATACCGGATACGTCCAACGGGTTGTCACCGGGGACAACGCGAAATACGAGCCGTACATGAAAGCTCAGAACGAAGCGATCGACGCGTCGCGCAAGGCGCTCGAGAAATTGATCCCGGTCGCCGAGAAGATGGGCGTGATCATCGCGTTGGAGAACGTGTGGAGCAATCTGTGGGTCAAACCGAAGCTGTTTGCCAGTTTTGTCAATTCGTTTGCCAGCCCTTGGGTCCAGAGCTATTTCGACATCGGTAACCATGTCAAGTATGCCGCACCCGAACAGTGGATTCAGGCACTCGGCAAGACCATTGTGAAAATCCATGTCAAGGACTTCGTCGTTGATCGAGCGTCGCCTCAAGGTGGCAAGTTCGTGGACATTCGCGACGGAGACGTCAACTGGCCGAGCGTGATGAAAGAACTCGATGCCGTGGGTTACGATGGCTGGATGACCATCGAAGGGTCCGGAGGACTATCGATCGAGCAGCAAAGCGAGAGGCTCGATCTGATCCTGGCCGGAAAATAGCCGAACAGCGCCGCACGTTTCCACCGAACCCGTTTCGGTGGGACGACAACTGGCCAGCTACAATCAGCCAGGCTGCTAATCGTTTCCACCGAACCTGTTTCGGTGGGACGACAACTGGCCAGCTACAATCAGCCAGGCTGCTAATCGTTTCCACCGAACCTGTTTCGGTGGGACGACAACTGGCCAGCTACAATCAGCCAGGCTGCTCATCGTTTCCACCGAACCCGTTTCGGTGGGACGACAACTGGCCAGCTACAATCAGCCAGGCTGCTCATCGTTTCCACCGAACCCGTTTCGGTGGGACGACAACTGGCCAGCTACAATCAGCCAGGCTGCTCATCGTTTCCACCGAACCCGTTTCGGTGGGACGACAACTGGCCAGCTACAATCAGCCAGGCTGCTAATCGTTTCCACCGAACCTGTTTCGGTGGGACGACAACTGGCCAGCTACAATCAGCCAGGCTGCTCATCGTTTCCACCGAACCCGTTTCGGTGGGACGACAACTGGCCAGCTACAATCAGCCAGGCTGCTCATCGTTTCCACCGAACCTGTTTCGGTGGGACGACAACTGGCCAGCTACAATCAGCCAGGCTGCTCATCGTTTCCACCGAACCTGTCACCGAAAGAGCATGCCCGCATAGCCAACGACGCGCTGTCGGTCCCCGCTGATCGCAGCACTGGTCGCGTAGGCTACGCGCCGCGCTTCGTGCAGCGCACCGAGCTGCTGCAGCGTGGACAGCACGATTACCGCCGGCAGCATACCACACATCGTGATGCGGTGTTGGTGACAAATCGTGTACAAGGATTCCGGATTGAGTTGATCGAGCGTCTCCAGCGCCAGTTCGTCGAGACGTCGGTTTTCCGCGTCCTGGGCAAAATGATTCATGTCGCTCGAGATCACCCACAGTATGTCTCGAAGCCGATCTTTCAGCAGCGTGGCCAGGCCGGCCGCCATCGTCTGACACCGAGCGAAGTCAACGCGTCCGATCGAAATCGCCACGATGCGACTCGTGGGGGCCAGCCGCGCCAACAGAGGGAGCTGCACTTCAATCGCGTGTTCCTGTCGATGCGGTAGGTCATCTAACAGCAGGCCCGGCACCTCGTCCGCCAGCTGCCGGCTCAGCGCGACGTCCGCCTCGACGCTCCCTCCCGGAAACAACCAGTAGGGCCAGGGAGCCACGGCACACTCAGCGCCACCGGCATGATGCTTCGGGCACAGGATGATGATCGTCTCGGGCATCCGGATGCCGCTCAACACCTGCGCCGCAATGTGGCCCGAATAGACCCAGCCGGCATGGGGAACCAGCGCTGCGCGCCAGGACTCTGGCGATCTGCTCGACGAGGCAAACCACTCGTCCAGCGTCTGCTCAATACGCCGCGACTCGGACGGATAGAACATTCCGGCCACCGCCGGCTCACGACTCTCTTGTTCCCCGGTCCAGGATGTCATGAATACACTCCTTGGGGGCGGCTGTGGAGTTGGTTATTGGTTATTGGTCATTGGTCATTGGTCATTGGTCATTAGTCATTGGTTATTGGTTATTGGTTATTGGTTTTGTGGCTGGTAGGTTTCTGGACTAGTGCAGCGCTGCTGCGGTGAGTGCGAGCTGTTATCGCGATGGTGCGGATCTGTCATTTCGATGGTGGCATTCGGATTTGTTTCGTATGTGCGGCGCCGGATATTGGATGTCTGCCGCGCCCAGCAGGCCATAGCACGCCGCCGTGATTATAGGCGAACGGCCCGACAGCTCCAAAAGAGATTCTACGTGGCACGGAATCAGGAAGGGAGAAAGTTTTCGTTGTGCGTGGGGGGAAATGGAGGGCGATGCGCGTTGCGGCAACGGAATGAATTCCGTTCTACGTAGGGGGGAAATGGAGGGCGACCGCCGGCAGCGTCAAGATTATCCGGTGGGCTGGACTTACACGCCGGCGTGGCGACGCACCGTCTTCTGGCCAGCTCGCTGGAGCGTTGCCGCCTGGCGACTCGCTCGGTACCCGTAATGGATCGCGAACCAGTCCGCATAACGCTCGCGATCGCGGTAACTGCGGTTCCGGTCATCCAGCAAATGACCGAGTTCGTGCAGCAGGATGCCGTTGAGGTAGAAATCGCGGAGGGTCTGTGCGGTCCAGATCAGCCGCCAAAGACCGTTGCTGGTCTGCTCCCAGCGACCGCCATACATCGTCGACTCCCGTCGCTCCGCCGCCAAAGGGGGACGCACAAAGTACTCGATCAGCGAATCTTCGATCGGGTACAGATAGAGGGTGCTACCCCATTGCATGCCGTAACAAGGCACCGTCTTCTTCTTGCGAGTCATGCGGCTCAGCTGGACAAACTCCAGCGGCTCGAGCATGCCGGGCGGCAACTGAGCCAACCGATCGCGGACCTCGGCAGCTGTCACCGGATGACGATACCCCTCGCCAGGCTCCTGCTCCACAATGCGATAGCCGGGCGACCGCCCGGTCTCCCCCGGTTCATACCAGTCTTCGGGCGGCAGGAACGGGTTCTGCGACCGCTCCGACCCACGAGCACGCTTGCCGTGCGCAAAGCTACGCCGGGAACGTGGCGAGGGCGTGACGGCCGGTCGCCGCTGAGCTTTCCACTGCCGTGATCCGGATTGATATCGCTGAGACATGTTGACACGGTCGCCGCTTGTGCTGGGAGCACGCTTTGGGTCGGTGCTGCAACAGCGCGCTCAAGTGCTGGATACTGGAAATTCCTCCATCCGATCGTCCTGTCGGTCCCGCCGCTCACCGAGTTCCTAATCTCCGTTCCCGTCGCCGTCGGACATCGCCCCAACGGCGGCGAACCAGGGGGACCTAATCGCAATCATCTCAAATACCCCAAACAACCAATTAACACGCATACTTCCTAACTTCCATGCTAAGGACGACCGACGTGAAAATTCAAGTGAACACATTAAGTTGTTACTACCAAAGGTCTTACAACTACAGATTAAGGACATCCCGATCCCTCGGAGATAAATGCTGGATGTCATCCAGCTCACATCGATAGAGCCGTAGAGACGGTCGCCGGCAGCGGAACGAGCGCACCGATGGGTTGGGATTCGACTGCGCGAGCGAGGCGATGTAACGAACATCGCGCGCGGCGCGATCGATCACGACGGGCGCATTCGCCGCGCGGGCGACTGGGCAAGCCACAACAGAGAAGCTGCCAGTGTTGGCAGCGGGATATCACCGCGGACGCGCGGAGCGTGGCCGAGGAAGGGCTTGTGCGGCGGTGGGGGCAGAGGCACAAGGGGGTTCAGGACTCTTCTGCAAATTCGTTTTCAAAAAAAAGTCCTGCCCCTTTCTCTGGCCCCGTAGGAGATACGATCTGCTTCGCTCTCACGTCGCGGCGGGAGAATTTCCGGCCGCGATGGTCCGGCCGGGGCGTAATTCGGAGGCGGATTATTCCCGGAGCGCCAGAGCGTCAGGGTCAGGATCACCAGGACGAGGAGTAGAAACAGGATGGAGGCCATCAGCCAGATCCAGCGGATCACTCGATCCCGCCGCTGCTGCCTGGCGCGCCGCTGCTCCAGCAACAATCTCGTACCCTGGCTGCTGGATTCGCTGGCGAACACCTCGATTCCCAGTTCCAGCTTTCCACTGTCATTCTCATTAGCGACCGCCACTGCCGCATCGACGGAATCGCCATTTCGCTGGGCATCCGTTGTGGGGTCGGTCCCAGCCACGGTATCCACCGCGTTCGAATCGCGATGTGCCACGTCATGCGGAGGATTCGATGCCGCCTCGGTGACAGGCAACATGACTGCGGGACGCGATCCCGCAGGCAAGTTGACTTGTTCCGCGGGAGCGGGTGCCGGCGAACGTCGATGACACACGGGTCGACGCACCCTGCGGGCGGGCCACCGAGGACGGCTGCTCGGCGGACCAAGCCTGCAACTCCTGCGCGACTTCGTGCATGGTTTGATGACGGTGTTTAGGATCCTTCTGCATCATCTTGAAGCAGATATGAACCAGACTGGCCGGGCAATCGGGGCGATCCTGGCGGATATCGGGGGGCATCTTCGCCTGATGCTTGGCAATCCGTTGGGCCAGCGTCCCCTCGGGGAATGGCGGGTGCCCGGTCAGCAGGTAGTAGAGCGTGCAGCCAAGTCCATAGATGTCCACGCGAGCATCGACATCATGGCTGCTCAGTGCCTGTTCGGCGCGAGATAGTCGGCGGTTCCCAGTACATTTTCGTTGTGCATCAGCGTCAGCGACGCTTCGCCATCGCGCGAGAACAGTGCCAAGCCGAGATCGAGAATCTTGATCCGGCCGTGATCATCCAGCAGCAGGTTGGCCGGTTTCACGTCACGATGAATGAGTCCCGCCTCGTGTGCATGCTGCAGGCCCTCCGCGGCCTGGGTCACGTAACACGCCGCATCCTGGAAACGGAAAGGGCCCTGGCTGAGCACCAACGACTGCAGATCTCGCCCCGGGACGAATTCCATCACCAGGTAGTGGACGTCACCTTCATTGTCGATGTCGTAGGCACGCACGATGTTGGGGTGATCGAGCGCCGCAGTCGCCAAAGCTTCGAGTCTGAACCGATCCAGGTAGGAAGTGTCGCCGACGCGTTTCTTCGGCAGCACCTTGATGGCATGCTTGCGCCGCATCAAAGTATGCTCAGCCAGGTACACCGAACTCATGCCGCCGCTCCCGAGATACCCCAGCAGCTCGTATTTTCCGAGGAAATAGCCCTTGTACTTGCCCCGCAGGAGATTGTCGGCCTGCCAGCGTGAAATGAGATCCTGGTCGACCAGATACTGCGCGATGACGTCGCAGTCGTCCGGCAACTGCCCGTCGTGACGCACCACGAGCTCAGAAATCGCCTGGTCAAGCTGGCCGTCCGGGACCAGCTTGCTCCGCCTGACATAATCGAGCAATTTATTGGGGTGAAGCTTTTTTGCCATATTGGGGCCACCGATCGAGGCGGCGCGAACACCTCCAGCCCGTGGCACGGCCAACTCCCGTCACCGCCAAATAGATCGTGCCAGTCCGTGACATCCTCGACACTTCCCGCCATACGTCCGCGTCACGAAAACCACGTGGCTGAGGCAGCCGACTGCCAATCGGCTGGTAGGACACTTCTGTCTGGACAATACCCTATCACGCTTCGCCAAAAATTGCCACTTCCCACCTGCTGGGCAATCCGCTGGCGACTCATTGGCACGGGCCGGTCGCGACGCTCGCGATCCGCTCTCACCCTTCACGCACGGTCTCATCGATCGCCGTATCATGAGTGTGAACCGCTGCCAGCAGGGACTTTCGGGCGGATGCTGGAACACCCACTGTAAAATCGTGACGGCCTCGATTCATTCCCCGCACGCGTACCCATCGATATCTGTGAACGCAGGTAGCCCAGGGCCTACCTTGGTTGTGGCCGCTGGCCACCTTAGAATACTCGTCTGAACATGAACTGTCCCCACTCGCGGAGCCCACGATGGCCGTTGACACCCCAGCCACCATTGCCGTTTTGGGCGGCGGACCAGTCGGCATCGAGGCAGGTCTTTACGCCCGGTATCTGGGTTACGACGTGCTCATCTTGGAGCGAGAGGAGGTAGCCGCCCAAGTGTTGCAGTGGGGTCATCTACGGATGTTCAGCCCCTTCGCACAGCTCTGTTCACCTTTGGGCCTGGCAGCGCTGCGTGCCCAGGACCCCGCATATGGCCCACCGCGGTCCGACGCGGTGCCTGACGGGCCGGCAATGGGCGGAGCACTATCTACTCCCGCTATCACGGACCGATTTACTTTCCGATCACCTTGTATGTGGCGTGACGGCACTGGGTGTGGCACGCCAACACTGGCTCAAGACAGCAACCGGTGACCACGGGCAAAGGAGTGCGGACGGCTTTCGGATACTGCTGGACCATCGCGATGGCAGCCAATCGGTGGAAGCCGCGGACATCGTGATCGACGCGACGGGCGTCCTCGGCCAGCCGAACTGGTGTGGTGCCGGCGGTTTGCCGGCGCGTGGTGAGTCGCGTCTGAGATCCCGCATCGAATACTCCATCCCCGACGTACTGGGAACGGAGCGGGCCCTGTATGAAGCGCGGCGAGTGTTGGTGGTCGGCAGTGGACTGTCCGCCGCGGCAACGGTCGTGGCGTTGGCCAAGCTCATGCAGCGCGTCCCGCAGACCGACGTGACGTGGGTCACGCAAGCCTCGCCCAGTGATGCATCGACCGGCCCGATTGCGCTGGCCCCCTACAACGAGCTCCCCGCACAAAGGCGGCTCGCCGAAGCCGGCAACCAACTGGCCCAGTCGAGCAACCCGCGTCTCATCCATCGGGCCGGTGTCCTGGTGGAAGCCATCGAGTACGACGCGGCAGACCAACAGTTTCTCGTCACGTTCGACTCCGACGCACAACCGGTTTGTTTCGATCGTATTATCGCCAACGTCGGTCACCGCCCGGACCGATCGCTTTACCAGGAACTGCAAGTGCGTGAATGTCCACGCACCGGCGGCCCCTGGGGAGTCAGCCAGCGTCTCGGGAGGAACCGAGCAGCAACCGCGCCCGCCACGTCAGAGCACGCGGCCACGCGGCTGATTACGACCGAACCGAACTTCTATATTCTCGGCGCGAAGAGCTACGGACGTGACGCCAGCTACTTAATGACCGACGGGTTCGCGCAAATCCGCGATCTGTATGCGCTGATCGGCGGTCGAGCGACGTTGGATCTCTATGCCACCGCCACGGAGTTGGATTCCTGAGATGAGCGGGCAAGGCAGACTGTAGCGGATCGCGCCCCGACGACGGTCAGTCGACCCCCAGCTGGACCACCGCCACGCCACCGAATCGCAGTTGTTGCACTACGTTGGCCACCGCCCCTTGCTGCCGCAGACTGTGCTGCAAAGACGTTACGATGCTGCCTGTGGTGTCAGGCCCAGCACGCACGATCAGCCAGACACCGCCCCGCTGTGTCACCAGTCGACGCTGCAACGCGGTGAAAGCGACGTTGGGCGTGGTGGGAAGGGGAGCGGTGAAATCAGCGTGGAGCGGGTAGACACCTGTGAGCGGAAACAGGCAGTACTGCACTAGTTCCTTGTCTGCTCGTTGCTGCAATGCCAGGTCTTCCAGCAATCCCGGACAAAGAAACACGGGCAATGGTGCTCGCTGCAATTGCTCATCGAGCCAGGGGATCGCCACATTCCAGGCTTCGTTTCGATCGCCGATGAGGCGGCCATCATGGAGCCATTGCTGGGCGAAACCACCGGTCAGCACGGTGGCACATGATCACGATGCACGCCACGGCCCAACGACACCAACGGTGGGCATAGATGCTGTGACAAAGTCCGGCAAAGACGGCGGCTCCGACCAGTGACGCCACCAAATAGCGTCCCATGCAAAGCGGGGCGATATGGACGAGCGTCGTGAACCAGGCGATCAGCGTGGGGACGAGAAACCAGCAGAGAGGTCCACATACCCTCTGGTGACAGCAGTTGGAAGCTCCGCGCCCGACGGCCCCACAGGCGGCTCCCGCCCACGGCGATCAGGGGGATGAGCAGATATACGATGCCTGCCACTTGGACCGCGAAAGGAAGTGGCCAGGCGTCCACGATGCGTGTCCAATTGTCACGGTGTCGGGCAATCGCCAGCACGTGTGTCGACGCGGGGAGCAACAACAGAGCGATGATGATCGCGTCCCGGGCTGCTTGAGGGAGCGCATAGGCGATCTGAAAACGCCGGCAGGGGAGCATGATCAGCAGGCAGATAGCTTCGGCCAACAGAAACAGGAATGCGGTGTAGTGCAAGTAGAACAGCCAGGCGGCTCCCAGCACAAAGGCCGATCGCCACAGGAGCGTAGGTCGTTGCAGGAGCTGGATGAAGATCGCGGCATGCACCACCGCCGATAGCTGCACCAGGGCGTATGGCCGTGCTTCCTGGGCAAAGAAAATACAGTCCCGATTGACTGCCACCAACAAGGCCGCCAACAGACCGGCCGAGGCCGATCCGGTCCAGTGTCGCACCAAGGTCCAGACGGCACCGATGAGCACCGTTCCGGCCAGGAGCGAGGGAAGTCGCAGCGTCCATTCATGGTGCCCCAACAGCCGTACTTCGCCCCACACCAGGTAGAAGTAGAGTGGGCTTTGATTACCCGCCTCCGCACGCCAGGCGATATCCGACCACTGTGCCGGAGACCACCCAGGACGTGTGCAGTTCGTCCAACCAGAGGCTTTCCGTGACCTGGGCGCACCGTAACGCCGCTCCCAATAAAATAATCGCAGCCAGCCAGCAAAGCGGGCGCAGCGACTTGGGTACAGCTGTGGGAACATCGATTTGCACAGGAAACGTGGATTCACTCACAGGCCAGATTGTAGCCGGATGGGACGCCACCCAATAGCTCCCCGCGGTCCGCGAGTCTGCCGGAAATCCACACAATCCCGGTGCCGTGTACCCGAGACAGTGGCGGCAGCAGAAATCCGAAATCCGAAGCACGAACACGAAACCAAGAATGTTCAAGTGCAGACACGGGGAATTGCGATCGCAGCCCCCTGGGCCCTGGCGAGCCTAGAGGCACCGAACCCGACAGCGGTGATGCTATTCGGGCACTACGGCCACGAGTTCTTCGGAGACGGCTTCGATCTGTTCGCGACGGATCGCGGATCGTTCTTCGGCGAAGCCGATCAGCAGCGCCAGGTCACACAAGCGGTTAATGCGGCGTGGCACACCCAAGCGTCAGATGGTGCACCGCTTCCAACGCCGTGGCGTCAAAGATCTCTTGCCGTGCGCCGGCCGCTTGCAGCCGATGGTGGATATAGCTGATCGTCTCTTCCAGGGTCAGTCGACGCAACAGACATTTGACCGCCAGTCGCTCATCTAGTTCGGGCATGCGGTCGAGCACCGGCAACAGGGACGGTTGGCCGACCAGCAGCAGGGTCATGGCTGCCACCGCATTGTGTTCGAAATTCAGTAGCAGTCGAATGGTCTCGAGCGTACGGCTGTCGTCCAGATCTTGCGCTTCGTCGATCACGACGACGCTATGACGCCCCTGCTCGACGTTCTCGGCCAGTGTCCGCTCGATACGGCGGATGCTCTGCTGAACGGGCCATGTCGTCGCGGCCGGACCGGTCCCCGCGAGCGACTCGGCCAGATACGCCAGCAGTTGGTCGGGGGGCATTTGGGGAAAGACGACGTGGACACGCGGCGCGAACGAATCGCCCAACTGGCGGAGCAATGTCTGGACGATCAAGGACTTCCCGAGCCCGGCGGCCCCGGACAACAACGCCGCTCCGCGACGGTTCTCCACCGCGTACCGCAATTTCAACAACGCGCCCTGATGCGTCTCGGCAGGGTAATAAAACCGCGTGTCGGCGGTATTCTCAAACGGCTTCACTTCCAATTGCCAATATGACTGGTACATGGCTTGCAGGTCCCTTGGGTGGCAGCGCGTAATGAATCTGACGCGTTATTCGTCCCCCTCCGCGCCGTGCGAAGGAGCAAAATTCTCAATGACCCCCACGGCTCGGACTCCCAGGTTGCGGAGCGTCGAGACGGTGGTGAGCGTCAGATCCTGAGGGGTTGTCTGCACGTTGCGAATCACCACCGCCATGTCGATGGGACAGGGCAGATCGGCCGAGCCACGGCCCTTTGGCAGTGCCGCGGTCGGCGGCAGGTCGACCACCACCAAATCAAAGTAGCGGCTCAACTCGCCGAGCGTTCGTGCCAGTACCTGGTCTTGTACGCCCGATAATTCATCGTTGGGGCACGTGAGCGGAAAGAGCGTGACACCATCCTCCAAGGACGTGACGGCCGCTTCGCAGAGCGACTGGCCTCGCAACGCCACCTCATACCAGTCGCACGGCGATTCCAATCCGAGTCGGTGCGCCAGTTCGGGGTTGCCGGCATCGGCATCCAACAGGGCCACGTGGCTTCCCGCCCGGGCGGCGTTTTGAGCCAAGGCCAGCGCGAGCGTCGAGCGTCCTTCACGGCGCGAGGTGCTGCTCACCACCAGGACCTTGAGGCCGTCGCCGGTGGCGACAAATAACTCCTCGCCCGATTGCCGGAGCTTGCCGCCCGTTTGCTCGTCGAGCTGCTGGCAGAGTTCCGGCCAGCGAAACGCGTCCACTTCCCAGGCCGATGTGAACGGCTCGAGCCGCCTGCGTTCCATGGCCGCTGCCACAGCGGACTCAAGTTCCGCTGGCGGCAACGTGATCGTGGCCTCCGCCGTGTCGGCAACGTCGGCGATCCGTTCGACCGGGATCGAAACATCACCCGTATCCTGCTCGGCATCCGCCGCAGGTAACTCCCCGGCCTCCTCCCTCACGCGTCTGTCCTCGATGGCCCCCGGGTGGGCTGCGGCCGCAGCCTCAAGCAGCTCGAGATCCACGTGCGGCAGGTCGACTTCGACAGCCGTCAGCGCGGCGGACACCGCCGCGCTGCCCGCGTCGGATCGATCCGCTGCGAGCGTCATCAGTTCGAGCGTCATCAGCTCGGGAGCCTGCAGCTCGGGTGCCGCCATCAAGACGCGGGGCTGGCACTCGGCCAGCAACCGCGCCTCGATCTCATCCGCTGCCGCAAGACCGGACGAAGCACGAAGCTCCCTGCCACCGTCGCCACCGTCCGCCAGTGTACGAGCCAACGTCGGGACTTCCGTGTCCTCGCGCATCCCTGCACTCCTTGACGTTGGACTCTGTCTCCACATCTTCCTCGATAGCCTGCTCGCTCCCTGCTGGCACGGCATCGCTATCGCTCTCCATTGTCTCTGTCTGCGTCTCTGTCTGCGTCTCTGTCGCGTCTCTGTCTGCGTCTCTGTCTGCAGATTGTCGATCGGATCCAGGGAGACGAGGTGATCTTCAAAAACGACAGGCGGCGGGCTGTCCGCCTGGACGTCCTCCATTCTGTAGGATTCCACGTGTTCGACGGAAGGAAGAACCATGTGGGCGGCCAGCCCAGCCATACCGCCGGCATCCGCGGTGGGCCGATCGATGCGCAAGCGTTTGCCCTGCTGAGACACGTCGTGTAACACGAGCGCCACGGACTGCACGCCTTCGTCAGGGGGCTGGGCAACGGCGCGGCACCGCTGCGGAGCCTGTCGCGTCGCCGTTGGGTCTCGGTCTTTGGCAAAGGCCTTGATGAAGGCTTGGTCCAGTGCATTCATGGTTCGGTCCCCATGCGAAACGGTTAATTGCCCGTTTGTCGTCGTGCCGTTTGTCTACGTGAATCTTGCGTTCGTGAATCGCTATCGCCGTTGTGTCCGCGGATCTGCCGGTGGTCGGGCCGCATTGCGTTGGGATCCTACCGATATCGTCTCGCTCCAACCGGCCGCGTCGCCGGCCGAGAAGGCTTCCCGTGGAGTCGACACAGGTTCGACGAAATCAGTTGACGGATATGCCCCCACAAGTG
The DNA here is from genome assembly GCA_963700515.1 of uncultured Planctomycetota bacterium. GTDB lineage: Bacteria > Planctomycetota > Planctomycetia > Pirellulales > Pirellulaceae > JAJRVM01. Next base: position 149,181 of record CAVOXY010000032.1, read on the forward strand.
GGTTCCCTGACGGCGTGGCACGCGAGACTTCCGGCGTCTGGACACTTCGCATCAGTCGCGGGTCGGTGTTTGTTGCTCCCGCCGGCCGCAAGTTGTCCGAGAGTGAGGGGGGCGAGTTCTCGGCTGGCAGCACCCCGCGAAGTGTGCGGCCTTGAGTTCCCACCGACGGCAAGCCGCGGCGAGAGCCCTGATCAGGTCGGAAGTCGGCCGCCGGCTCCAAGATCGGTCCGCCGAAGTCCAGTTCCGGAGGTTCGGCAAACGGAGCGGTCACCGCCGGACGCGACTGCGCGTTGTCGGCATTCCAGTGTTTGATCGTGATCACAATCACCAGGAGAACGCCCGCCAAGACGGCTGCCATCGCCAACTGGCCAATGCCGCGTAACCACCCGGCAGCGTCCCCGTTTACAGCATCCCGGTTGGTGGCGTCCCGGTTGGTGCGCGGTCGCCGGATGGTCCGCGGGCGGCGTTCGCGCCGCAGATGTTGGGGCGGCAACTTGGCGTCCTCCGGCTGCTGGCGTGGCTCAGCCGCCGGCGCGGAATCGCCTGTTGGTTGGGCCGCGTTTCCCAAGTCAGAGGTCGCCACCGTCGGCAGCGGCACCCTGGCCGCTGGCGACAGGTCGGGCAGCCGAATCAGAACGGGCAATTGCTCCCCGCCGTAGATTTCAGAAACGGAGGCTCCCACCGCCTCCTTGCGGCGCGCCGTCGCCGGCGCAGGGCGACGAGGTGGGAGCGGATCAGCGAACGGGAGAGTTGTGCTCATCGCAGACATCCATGTAGCTCAGCGATGCAAAAACGCCACGGCCACCCGGCCGCGCTTTACGTCGTATGTCTCTTATCGGTTCCGATTGTAGCGATCTTGAGTCTCAGCGAGCCTTTGTGGCTTAAAAAGGGCGGAAAACCCAGGGAACTTAAACAATTTGAAGAAATCGGGAAAGATCAAGTACGATTGTCTCAGCAGCCTGGTTTCGAATTACTCGGGCGTCCCAAGTTCTGTTCACAGCATCACTTGACCATTCTCACACCGCCCTCGAACATAAACGCATGAATTCAGGTCAGCCCAAAAACAAACGCGTGCAACTGACAAATCTGTTAAACCAGCGAATCCTGGTACTTGACGGAGCCATGGGAACGACGGTCTTCGCCATGGGGATCGATGAAGCCAGCATGCGCGGAGCGCGGTTGGCCGGTCACGACAAGGAGCTGCGGAACTTCGTTGACATTCTCTGTCTGACGCGGCCCGATGCCGTGACCCAGATCCATCGCCAGTACCTGGAGGCTGGCGCGGACATTATCGAAACCAACACGTTTGGGTCCAGCCCGATTGGGATGGAGGAGTTCCAATTGCCGGCGGAAATGGTCCGCGAGATCAATCTGGCGGCAGCGGCCTGTGCGCGCAAGGCGGCCGACGAGTTCACGGCTCGCACGCCCGACCGGCCTCGCTTTGTCGCCGGCTCGATTGGTCCGACAGCCAAGACGGCGTCGATTTCCTCCAGAGTGGAGGATCCCGGCTTTCGGGCGGTGACCTTTGATCAGCACGTGCAGTCGTATTACCAGCAGGTGTCGGCGCTGGTGGAAGGGGGAGTCGATCTGCTGTTCGCCGAGACCACCTTTGACACCTTGAACCTGAAGGCCTGCCTGTTTGCGATCGAGCGATATTTTGACGATCACGGCGTTCGGATCCCGGTGATGGCCTCGGTCACGATCACGGATCAAGCGGGTCGCACGTTGTCGGGCCAGACGATCGAAGCGTTCTGGAATTCCATTGCTCCCTATGATCTCCTGGCGGTGGGAATCAACTGTGCGCTAGGTCCGGAGCAGATGCGTCCCTACTTGGAAGAGCTTTCGCGAATTGCGCCGCTCTACGTCAGCTGCCATCCCAATGCGGGGTTACCCAACGAGTTTGGCGGCTTCGACCTATCGCCGCGGAACATGGCCCGCACGCTGCGTGAATTCATCGACAACGGTTGGTTGAACATCGTCGGTGGCTGTTGCGGCACGACGCCACGTTACATCGAAGAGATTGCCCAGGTGGTGCGGGGGGCGCCACCGCGTCGAATCCCGCAGGTGGAGCGTCTCACGCGGCTCAGCGGCCAGGAACCCTTGACGTTTCGGCCCGACACGAACTTCGTGATGATTGGCGAGCGGAACAACGTGACCGGTTCGCGCAAGTTCGCTCGGCTGATTCGCGAAGAGAAGTTTGACGAAGCGGTCGCGATCGGGCGCGAGCAGGTGGCCGCGGGAGCCAGCATCATCGACGTGAACATGGACGACGCGTTGCTGGACGGCGAAGCGATGATGACGCGGTTCCTGAATTTGATTGCGGCGGAGCCGGACATCAGCCGGGTTCCGATCATGATCGACAGTTCCCGTTGGTCGGTATTGGAGGCGGGTCTGAAATGCACGCAGGGCAAATCGATTGTCAACTCGATCAGCCTGAAAGACGGGGAGGAGGAATTCTTGCGACGGGCCCGGCTGATTCGCCGTTACGGTGCGGCGGCGGTGGTCATGGCCTTCGATGAAGAAGGCCAGGCTGTGGAGATTGATGACAAGGTCCGCATCTGTCAGCGCGCCTATCAGCTATTGACCGAGCAGCTGCAATTCCCGCCGGAAGACATCATCTTCGACCCGAACGTCCTGACCGTGGCGACGGGAATCAGTGAGCACGACAACTATGCCGTGCATTTCATCGAGGCCACGCGGCAAATCAAGCGGCTCTTTCCCGCCGTGAAGGTCTCGGGTGGCATCAGCAACGTTTCGTTTTCGTTCCGCGGCAACGATGTGGTGCGCGAGGCCATGCACTCGGCATTCCTTTACCACGCCATTGGGGCCGGTTTGGACATGGGAATTGTCAACGCCAGTCAGTTGGCGGTCTACGAAGAGATTCCCCGCGAGTTGCTCGACCGCGTCGAAGACGTGTTGTGGAATCGGCGGGGAGACGCCACGGAGCGGCTGCTGGAATATGCCGAAACGGTCAAGGGACAGGAAGTCCGCCAGAAGACCGAGGACCTGTCCTGGCGCGAGGAAAATGTCGCACGGCGACTGGCCCACGCCTTGATCAAGGGGATCGACAAGTTCATTGAAGAAGACGTGGAAGAAGTGCGGCAGCAATACGACCGTAGCTTGGCGATTATCGAAGGCCCGCTGATGGATGGCATGAAGCAGGTCGGGGATCTGTTCGCCGCCGGCAAGATGTTTCTGCCGCAGGTGGTCAAGACGGCGCGGGTGATGAAGAAGGCGGTGGCCTACCTGCTGCCCTTTCTGGAGGCCGAGAAAGAGCAGTGGGGCGAGGTAGCACGCCAGACGCGCGGCAAGATAATCATGGCCACGGTCAAGGGCGACGTACACGATATCGGTAAGAACATCGTCGGCGTCGTACTGGGCTGCAACAATTACGAAGTGGTGGACTTGGGGGTGATGGTCCCTTGCGAGCGGATCCTCCAAACCGCTGCCGAAACGGGTGCCGACATCATCGGCTTATCGGGCTTGATTACCCCCAGTCTCGATGAAATGGCACACGTGGCGGGCGAGATGGAGCGTCTGGGCATGCGGCTCCCACTGCTCATTGGCGGCGCCACGACGAGTGAGCGTCACACGGCCGTGCGGATTGCACCACGCTACTCGGGACCGACGATCCATGTCCGCGATGCGTCACGCTGTCCCGGCGTGGTCGAGCGGTTGACCAGCGCTGAAATGCGGCCCGGTCTGCTACAGGAAAACCGTGACAAGCAACGGCAGCTGGTCGAGTCGTTCGAGAAGCATCACCTGACACTCGTCCCCATCGAGGAGGCGCGGCAACGTCGCTGGCAGGGGACCTGGGACGCCACCACCATCGCGACTCCCTCGTTTCTCGGACCTCGGGTGTTGGATGATTTCCCGTTGTCCGAGATCGTGCCCTATATCGACTGGTCTCCCTTCTTCATGGCCTGGGAGCTGAAGGGCAAGTACCCGCGGATCTTCGAGGATCCTCAGGTCGGCACGGTGGCGCGGGAACTGTATACGCATGCGCGGCAACTCTTGGACAAGATCGTCCAGCAGCGGCTGTTGCAGGCCCGGGCGGTGTACGGGTTCTGGCCAGCCGCGTCCGAAGATGACGACATCGTGATTTTCGCCGACCAGGAGCGAACGGGCGAGCTAGGCACATTCCACACCTTGCGGCAGCAATGGGAGCGGAAGGGACAGGACGCGTTCCGAGCGCTGGCCGACTATGTGGCACCGCGCGACAGCGGCCTGCACGATTATCTCGGCGGATTCGCCCTGACCGCCGGATTCGGCGCCGAGGAACTGGCCGCTCGCTACGAAGCGGACCACGACGACTACAACTCCATCATGGTCAAGGCACTGGCGGATCGATTAGCCGAGGCGTTCGCGGAACTGCTACACAAGCGAGTGCGCCTTGAATGGGGATACGGTACGGATGAGCAGTTGTCTCCTGAGGATTTACTGGCCGAGCGTTATCGTGGAATTCGGCCCGCCCCCGGCTATCCTGCCCAGCCAGATCACACGGAGAAGTGTACGCTGTTCCGACTGCTGGATGCCGAGGCGCGGATCGGCGTACACCTGACCGAAACGCTCGCGATGCGGCCGGCGGCCAGCGTCTGTGGACTCTATTTCGCCCACCCACAGGCCCGCTATTTCGCCATCGGCCGGTTGGCTCGCGACCAGGTGGCCCATTACGCGGCACGCAAAGGGATCAGCGTCGCCGAAGCCGAAAAATGGCTCGGGCCGAACCTGGGCTACTAAAACCAAGTTGATCCACCGACCCCGCCCGTGAGAATCGCCAAGGCTCTGCCGCCACTTGCGTGATATTGGCGTGGTGGAGAAAGGGCGTCATGGAGTGGTCAGCGCCCATACATGCGTGATCGATCATCGAGCGGTGGCGGCGACCACCCGATCGCTCGTCCTGTCCTCTCCACCTCTCCATCACTCCACTCATCTCCATCACTCCATCCTCCACCTCTCCACCTCTCCCATCACTCCAATCACTCCATCACTCCAATCCTCCATACTCCAATACTCCATCCCTCCATCCCTCCAATACTCCTCGCTCCTCCCCCCTGGCCCCGCGATTGACAAACATAGGTCGACCGGTAACATGATTCGGGGGTCGTTTTCATTCCTGTGGCAGACTTCGTGTTCCCGTTGCCCTGCGACGGGCCACGCCTGATAGATCGGAGAAGAAACTCATGTCGATGACGCAGATTGAAGCGGCGCGCGCGGGCACGATCACGCCGGAAATGGAAATCGTGGCTGCGGACGAGCATTTTGAGGCGGAGTTCATTCGGCAGGAGGTGGCGGCAGGTCGGCTCGTGATCCCGGCCAACAAGGTCCATTTGGCAGGCAGGCTGCGAACCGATGGGGATCGGCATGAGTCTGCGATGCAAGATCAACGCCAACATCGGCAATTCGGCGGTGACGGGCGACGAATCGATCGAGATGGAGAAGCTGCACACGGCCGTCCATTTCGGGTCCGACACGGTCATGGACCTGTCGACGGGCAAGGACATTGATCGCATTCGCAAAACGATTATCGACCATTCTCCGGTCCCGCTGGGGACCGTGCCGATTTACCAGATGCTGGAAGAACTTGGGGGTGACATTGAGGACATGCAGCCTCAGCACTTCCTGGACATGGTCGAGCATCAGGCCAAGCAGGGCGTGGACTACATGACGGTCCATTGTGGCGTGTTACTGGAGCACCTGCACCTGACCACCAATCGCGTGACCGGGATCGTCAGTCGCGGCGGTTCGTTGATTGCCAAGTGGATGATGGCTCACCGCCAACAGAATCCGCTCTACACTCACTTCGAGGACCTGTGTGCGATCATGCGCGAGTATGACGTAACCTGGAGCCTCGGTGACGGCATGCGTCCGGGGTCGATCGCCGACGCCAGTGATGCGGCTCAGTTCGCGGAACTTGAGGTGTTGGGGGAATTGGTCCAGCGTAGTTGGGCGGCCGGCACGCAGGTCATGGTGGAAGGTCCGGGACACATCCCGATGGATCAGATCGAGATGAACATCACGAAGCAGATCGAGATCTGCCAGGGCGCTCCGTTCTATGTGCTCGGTCCGCTGATCACCGACATTGCCCCGGGTTACGACCACATCACCAGTGCGATTGGAGCTGCGATGGCCGGCTGGTACGGCGCCGCCATGCTCTGCTACGTCACGCCGAAGGAGCATCTTGGCCTGCCCAATAATGACGACGTGCGTCAAGGCGTCATCGCCTACAAGATTGCGGCCCACGGAGCGGATGTGGCTCGCAAACGCCCGCACGTGCAGGATCGCGACAATGCCTTGAGCAAGGCTCGGTTCGAGTTCGACTGGGAAGAGCAGTTCCGCCTCTCGCTCGATCCCGAAACAGCTCGTACCTACCATGACGAAACGCTCCCTCAAGACACGTTCAAGAGCGCTCATTTCTGCAGCATGTGCGGGCCCAAGTACTGCTCGATGAAAATCACCGAGGACATTCGCAAGATGGCTGATGCCGAGGAGCTGGTCGAGTTGCGCCCGCGCCGCTCGAATAGCCGGGCGCCGCGTTCCAAGATCAGCGGCCAATCGTCCAAGGATCGTGGCAGCATAACTTCGATAATTGATGTTCGGATAATTTCTTCCCGCCTTCCGCTTCCGCTGAGCTTGTCCCAGCGGAGCGACAACTGATCTGCTACCGCATAACCTCGGCCCCCGAACTTCCCTGCCAACTCGTTTCGCGAGTCGGCAGGGAAATTGGAAGGGGTTTTCGCCCTCACCGGTAGCTGGCCAGTTGTGATTCCAACCGGGGCAAGTCCGACGGAAACTGGAAACAGCGTCGTTGATTTCCCCTCACACCTCACCATCTCCTGGATCCCGGCTGCGGCACGCTCCGGGAGTGGGAACAACACTTCCACCAGGGGCGTGAACGCATTCATCGAGCCAGCCAAGCACGGGTGGCAGGGGCTGGCAGAGCCAACCGTTATGGAGCCAACGGCAACAGCACCGCGGGAAATGGATGGTAGATACAAGCTGCTGCACTGGCAGCGCTCAATGGGGTCCGAGCAGAGTCACCTTGTTGGTTTGCTGGCCAATCGGCCATAATAGGGCCATCATGAACACGGATGACTCCCCCAGTGACCCATGGCAGGCAGCTTACCAACCGCCCGCGAGCGCTGACAGCGACGTGGCGTTCGGCGCGGCAGCGGGCCCTCGTATCGATGTGGCGTCGCTGCCACCGCTCTATGAGGACCGTTCATTTTGGGGCATGACGGTCACTCAGTTTCTGGGGGCCTTCAACGACAATCTGTTCAAGCAACTAATTTTGTTGCTGGCGCTGAAAGTGGCGGATCGCGATCTGCAGTGGACGGCGATGTTTGTCTTTTCCGCTCCCTTCGTGCTCTTTTCAGGATATGCCGGCTACCTGGCCGATCGCCACAGCAAGCAGCGCATCATTGTCCTCTCGAAAGCGGCTGAGATCGTGGCGATGCTGCTGGGCCTGATCGCGTTTCTGACGTTCGGGATCGGCGGTTTTCCCGGTCTGTTGGTCGTGCTGTTCCTGATGGGGACGCAGAGCGCGTTTTTTGGACCGGGCAAGTATGGCATACTTCCCGAGATGTTGCGTCCCGGTGACTTGCCGCGAGCCAACGGTGTCATCTCGATGACCACCTTTCTGGCGATCATTTTCGGGTCGGTGGCCGCCGGTTTTCTGCTGGACATGGCCGTGACAAAGGGGACGCCCGTCGCCGCGACGGCGCACCGACTCTGGATCGGCTCGTTCGTCTGCGTGGGGATCGCGGTGGTGGGTACCGTCACGTCCTTGCTCGTGCGCTGGGTACCGGCGGCCGTCCCGAAACTGAGATTTGCCTTGTCCGCCTTGACCGTCCCGCCCGAAACGCGGGAGATGCTGCGGCACGACCGGCCGCTGTGGGGAGCCCTGGCGGCGTCGAGCATTTTCTGGCTCGTTGCCGGAGTGGCCAATCAGGCGGTTAATTCATTGGGAGTGAACCAACTCCAGCTCAGCGGTTCGATGACCAGTATCCTGCTAGGCTGCATTGCCATCGGCATTGCCTTGGGTTCCGTGCTGGCGGGTCGCCTGTCGCACGGCCGCGTCGACTTTGGTGTCATGCGAATAGGCGGTTGGGGACTGACCGGCAGTCTCTTGCTGTTGTCGCTGCCCGGCCCCACCAACGGTCATCTGCTCGGCTTCGCCGGTTCCTGCGCGGGGCTGATCGTCCTGGGGATCTGTGCCGGCATGTACGCCATACCGCTGCAGGTCTTCATGCAATCGCGTCCCCCTGAAGATCAGAAAGGACGCATGATTGCGGTCATGAACCAGGCCAATTTCACGGGGATTATGCTCTCCGCGTTCGTCTATTGGGCCTTTGATCGGATCGTGACCAACATGCCCTGGCCGATTACCGGCGACTACCAGATACGGAGCCCGATTTTTGCCATGACGGCGCTGGTTATGCTCCCGGCAGTGGTCTTCTACCGGCCGGACAAACAGGCAATACTTGAGGATGCATCCCGGAAACCAGAACCCTAAGCCGCCACGCGGGGTTGCGGGTGGCTCGTAAGGCACTCGGCTGCCACCCGTGCTGAGATCGGTCTGGCAGGGAACCAGACACCAGTAGTCCATGGTGAAGAATCGAGGGTGTCCGCGAATCGGGCGGGCGAGGCTCCTGCCGAGCGGCGTGGCGGACAGCAACGGGAACATGACGGTCCGAAACCACCGATGATCGAATTAATGGGGAGTGATGAGTATGTTGGGAATTGAGCTGGCGACAGATGCTTATCTGAAACGATTGCAGGATGAAATCGCACGTGTCGACCAGCAGGCCCTGGCTCGCTGGGCTGATCTGATCTACAGCGCTTGGGAGAACGGCAACTACGTTTTCATCATGGGCAATGGCGGATCGGGTACGACAGCCAGTCACATGTGCGAAGACCTGGGCAAGAGCACGCTACCGGAAAGTCTGCTCCATGATGAAAGCCGCCGGCGTTTGAAAGTGCTGAGCCTGACCGACAATGTCGGCTGGATTATGGCGGTGGGCAACGATTTATCGTACGACCAGATTTTCGTGCAACAACTGATGAACTTTGGTGGTGCCGGCGACGTCGTGATTGCCATCAGTGGCTCGGGCAATAGCCCCAACGTGCTGAACGCCGTCGACTGGGCGAATCGCCACGACCTGCTCACGTTCGGCTTGACCGGCTACAACGGCGGCAAATTGAAAGAGGTGCAGCGGGACGGACTGCATGTTGCCTTGGATGACATGGGGATGGTCGAGAGCATACATCTCTGCCTGTTCCACTGGGTGCTGAACGACGTCCATGCACGCATCAATCACGCGGGCCGTTATGCGGCAGCTTGAAGAGGATGCCGGTTCTGATGAGGGCCCGCCCATGTTCCTCGGGATCGAGATCGGTGGCACGAAATTGCAGCTGGGTGTTGGCGACGGCAAGTCGTCTGAGTTGATCGAGTTGGCGCGGGCCGACATCCTGCCCGAAAATGGGGCGGCGGGCATCCTGCAGCAAATCAAGCAACTGGGGGCCGCCCTGGTCGCAGCGCACCCGGTACAGCGGATCGGTATCGGCTTTGGTGGACCGGTCGATACCAGCCAGGGCCGGGTGATCACGAGTCATCAGATTAACGGCTGGGACAACTTTCACCTGGTCGACTGGTGCCACGAAACCTTCGCTCTTCCCGTGACATTGGGCAATGATTGCGACTCGGCGACGCTGGCCGAAGCACGATTCGGGGCCGGGCGGGGGCGACGCAGTGTCTTCTACGTGACGGTGGGAACCGGTGTGGGTGGTGGGTTCTCGCTGCACGGCACGACTGCTGGGCGAAGGCCGTCCGGCGGCCAGTGAAATCGGTCATCTACGACCGGGATTGCATGCCGATGAGCCCGATGCGACGGTCGAGTCGTTGGCCAGCGGCTGGGGGATCTCCGCGGCCGCTCAGCAGCGCATTTCCGGGCAGATCATGCGTCCCTTCCAGACATTCCATGCCAGTGACCAGACGCTGGACGGGATCGAGCTGCGGAGGAAACTGGCCAACGCCCGTGAAGCCGACCAGGAGTTCGTGGCCAACCTGTTGGATCGCTGCCACGGCAATGTCGACCAGATTACCGCTCGCCTGGTGGCCCAAGCGGCCGAGGAGGGCAACCTGCTCGCGCAGTCCATACTCGCACACGCCTGCCAGGTGCTGGGCTGGGCCATTGCTCAAGTCATTACGCTCCTCGCGCCGGAAGTGATCGTCATCGGCGGTGGCGTCTCCTTGATGGGCCAGCAGCTCTTTTTTGCCCCGGTGCGGCGCGAGGTAGCCCGCTATGTGTTCCCTCCCTTGGTCGGCAGCTACGCCATCGAACCCGCCGCGCTGGGCGAGAGCGTCGTCGTCCAAGGCGCCGTCCTGCTGGCCGCTCAGCAGTAGCAAACCTGGGCCAACAGGCTGCGCTATGGACGTGTTCACAGTACTGGAAGTGTCGCGCGGGCGACGCGAGGAGCCGTGAAAACCATGTTCTTGCCGACTCGTTCTTCGCCACTTGTATCGGCAGTGACTGGCCTGCTCATGCTCCTCGCTGCCCCGGCAGTTTGTCGATCGGACTCGCACCTGGACGATCTGCTCAACGCCTACCGCGTCTATGGTCTGCCGCTGCCGCCCAGTGATGCGCAGTTGGCGACGGTCGAAAACACAACGATCGTATTCATGAATTTTGTGCGCCAGCACACGTATTATCTGGTACTGGCGACCGAAGAAGCTCACAACGCGAAACCGGCGTCCATTCTGGCAGGCGTGCGTGAGTTCGATGTGACCACCAACCAGCACCTGCGCGTGGTGCCGTCCAGCGTGGAGAGCTTTGATGGTACGGAAACATTCGAACCGCGTGACTGGTATCATCGTTTTCCAACGTTTCCGGATTTGGCATTGGCGGTACAGTGCCAATCGCTGGGCTGGAGCGAACTCGCTCAGATGGCACTCGCACGGTCCCGTCAGCGATCGGGCGGCCACACAGAAGTTGACTGCCGCCCTTACGATGACCGGGACGCACTGGCTCGCCTGGCCTGGAATCATTACTGCGACCAGTTCTCCTGGTCGACGGCCGCCCGGCGGCCGATAATCTTGACTCGCATGAAGCAACTGGTCGATAGCCGCGCAGTTGTCAACACACTTCTCACTCGTACTCTCGTCACCGACATCGAGGAGACACTCTGCCCGCGCGATGTCGCGCCGGGTAGCCTGGAGGCGGCCATCGAGGGATTGCTGGAACTGGACGCCAGCGCTGATGAAATTCAAATGGAGGCACGTAACGACGCGCTATCGCTGGACGCGTTTGTGAGGTCAAATCCACACTGTCGCCAGCTCCGTGATGCCGGCTCGGCAGCTCTTCCAGTTCTCCGTGCTCACCTCGACGATTTTCGAGTGACACGAGCGATCGAGCGCCAATTCGGTAATGGCTATACGTGGCACATCCGTATCGCGGACATCATGGCTGAATTGCTGATCGACCTTGCCGCACCGCCTACGGAGAGTCGTTCCTGGCGAGCTAGTGATCCAGCATCCAATCCGCTCGCCTATGATTTCCTGCTACTCGAGGGACGAGGTCGCAGACTGGACCAGGCAAGTGTGGCTCACTGGTGGGAACACAGAAACGAACGCCAACAACCTGAGCAACTTCCCCCTTCAACAACTGGCAAGACCTCCGTGGCCAAGAGCAAGCCCAAGGGCTTGCCGCGTGATGACCAACCGAACCGGCCGGATCCGGAGGTTCTCAGCGGTGCCATCAGGGCGGGTGATCTGGCGGAGGTGAAGCGACTCGTAGACCGGTTTCCCTCCCTGGTAGCGAGATCGGAAGGTAATGGGTCGTATCCCCTCGATCGAGCCGTGCGCGAGAACCAGGTCGAGATCGCGAAATTCCTGATTGACAACCAAGCGGAAGTGGAATCTGAAATTACGAGAGGGGTACGGTTGCCGCCGATCTTCCATGCCAGATCGGGTGAGATGGCACGCCTGCTCCTGGATCACGGCGTACGATGGGATCTGACCGACCCCACGTCGCGGAAGACGCCACTCCAGTTGGCCGCCGCGGACGGTGCGTTCGAGGTAGTGCACGTTTTGATGGAAGCCGGAGCACCGTTGGATTTCGATTCAGCAGTGCGGCTCGGCTGGACAGATGAGGTGAAGCATTTCCTGCATGATCGCCCGTGGCTCGCCAAGCGTCCCAGAATGCCACTCCACACTGCGATTTGGCACGGTAATCGAGAACTTGTGGCGTTACTATTGAAATACGGTGCGGACCCAAACGCTGATTTCGAGTTCACAAACGTGGCCGGTCCATGTACCCCCATGACGGAAGCTGTCACGTCCGGTGACTACGAGGTCACCGAGATGCTGCTGGATCATCGCGCGTATCCCAACGTCAGCGGCGGACGCAATCACGACAATCTACTCAACTACGCACTCGCCTATCTGGAACCCCGGTTCACGCAGATCATGCTGGCTCACGGAGCCGACGTCTACGGTCTGGGCACTTCGCGGCGGCGGTCTGAGATGCCCGTGCATGTCGCGGCGAGCTTGGGTGGAACGATGTCGGCAGGGCTGGTCCAGCGTTGGGGGCAACCGCAAGGAGTGCGGCACGACGAGGATGAGGTAGTCGAAAAAATGCAGCTGTTGATCGCCGCTGGCGCCGATCCAAATACGATCAGAGCCGACGGCGCGACTCCGCTTCTGCTGCAGCCGCCCTGACGGGACATCGGAGACTCTGTGACGTGTTGATTGGGGCCGGGGCAAAACTGGACCTCTATTCCGCGTGTGTTTTAGGGGAGAAGTCCGTGGTTGAGCGAGTTCTCAGGGACTCGCCGGACTTGCTTCGGGCAGAGACGCATCCGCTGCATCGACCGCCTCTTCATTTTGCCGCACAAGGGGCAAGTGCCGATATCGCTGGCCTGCTGCTGCGGCACGGTGTCGACGTGAATGCCCGTAATCTGCGCAACGAGACGCCCTTGAAAGTGGCGGTGTCTTCACGGTACCACACGTTCATCGTGTCCGAGACTCCTTCGCTCATCGACCTATTAGCAGACCACGGCGGCGTACGATGAGCCACAGCAGTCAACGTACTGGTCGGTGCACTTCCGTTGCTGACTTGGGCGACCGGAACGATTAGGAAGTGCGGAATCGGAATTGCACCTTTCACGCGGTTTCTCGTTGCACATTCTGCCATCCCGATTCGTTCCCCATCGAGTAGTCGCTGCCAGAAACCTGCCTGCACTGTGCGATTACGTTACCGAGTAACACTCTAACTGGCCCAACATCCGCGTAGATACCGTTGGCAAAGGGGGACAGTTCACGCTGAGTTGAGTAAAGTTGTGCGCGAGTTCAGCGGAGGGGGAGGGGAGTAAGAGTAAGAGTAAGAGTAAGAGTAAGAGTAAGAGTGCACCGTTACCGAGCCCTGCACGGTCGGAACTCCGTGAACGGTTACGCAGTTCATAACAACGCCCCCCAATCGGCGATCTGCGAGCCGTCAATTCGGTTTGACGATCTCCTGATAGAGTGCCGGTCGGCGCTGTTGCACATTGCGGCTGAATTGGCGCGCTTTGCGGATCTTTTGCAGATGGACCGTGGCCGTCAGATAGCACTCTTTTGCCTCGGCACATTGCGCCAGGATTTCGCTCGGCCACTGCGCGATCATGGTGCCCGCTCCGTATGCCTGGTTGGTGGCCACAATCGCGACTTCGTTCTGGAACGCAGCTGAACGGACGACAAAATCCTCCACCGTGCCACGGCGACCATTGATCCACACCAACAGCTCGGCCCCCTTGAGCGACAGAATGCGAAAGGATTCGGGAAACCAACCGTCGTAGCAGGTGAGAATGCCGACGCGGCCAAAATCGAGATCAAAGACAGGGAAGTCGTCACCTCGCTCCATGAGCCATTCCGGGTCGTTGGTCAGGAACCAGTCCGTGTCTTTGCCCGCGGGCGGATGGGACCAGGGGGGCTCGCCGTCGTAGCGGTCGACGGCCGCATGGACCTTGTGATATTTCCCAGCAATCTTTCCCGAGCGATCAAACAGCAGGGCCGTGTTGGCGAAAGACAAGTCGCCGTAGACCTCCCAGCAGCCGACAATCACATAGATGTGATGAGCAGCAGCGGCTTGGGCAATCCGTTGGGTCTGTGGGCCAGGAACCGTAATGCGTCCCAAAAGGTATTCCGGGAACACCACCAGCTGAGCCTGGTCGGACGCCGCTTTCTCGATGTAGCGAATCACGCTGGAAACCGGATCCAGATCCTGCCGTGGCAGATCGGTTTTGTCGTAACCGAGCAACTGGACTGCCGCAATCTTGACCTGGCTGGGCGGCTGCTTTCCCGCGGGTTCTTCCGCCGAGAGCCAGAGAGGTACGAGAACCGTTGCTCAGCACGGCCGTGGCAAAACGCATCAACATCATCTGTAACTCCTTTCGGGAATGAAGAGTGAGGCTTGTAGCCTGAGACTTATTGCGGTCGGACGACAAGGCAAACTGGCAACAGCGCACTCCGCATTCCGCACTCCGCATTCCGCATTCCGCATTCCGCATCCGCTCCGCCCTCCGCATTCCGCCCTTCCTAACCACGCACCATTTCCGAGCGCATCCCATGGCCTCAGCCCAGGTGCGCCCGGGGTCTGGCGCGCCGGCGATGCGGGACAAAACGTCCACCAATTCTGTTGGGGCCACAGGTCTCATTGTCCGCTTCTCAGCTGCCGTGGGCAAGCGACGCTGATCCGTGTCTCGCCAAGGACGCAGCTAATCGGTTTTGCGGTGTCGTGGTGTCGTCACGGTGCAGCTAGCGAGCTGCGGTCTGTCGCGTGCCCTCTGTACAGTGAGGCAGGCCGACGATGATCAGAAATTGAACAGACGAGCAATTCGAGCCAGGAGACTGGCAGGCAGAACGGCCACCCGCAGCAGTTTTCCAGCTGTTTTGTCGCGCGCGAACGGATGCCCTATACCTGGCACATTTTTTGCGACATGGGGGGGTCGTCACTGGGGATAGGACTATCAAATTGGACGCGTGTCCCGGACCCGTTCCCGACGAGCTGTTTTCTAAGGAGAGAATTGAAATGGCTGACAAGAAGCAACCAACACCGAGTCAACCCAAACCGGCCGAGGCCAAGCCCGCTGCAGGAAAGGCTTCTGCGGCGCCGCAACCGGCCAAGGCGACAAGTCCACCACCGACTCCCAAGCCACAGGGCAAGAAACCCTGCTAGTTTGAGTTTCATACGCCGATTAACGCCACGAAATCCCGCCGCTGCGTTTGGACCGTCGCGCACACCGCTATCAGGGTTGTTCGATGTGCGAGTGGCCTCAGGCGAGTCCCGCTCGCAACTAAAGAGACGGATGAACCGCGCGGCTGGCGGGATGATCGTGGTGCCGGTTTCCAACCTGCTGCAATTGGGTTGCGCAAGCCGACGCGTCGCAGCTCCTCCTCTATTATTAGTCGGGCTTGCGGCGCAGGTTGGAATCCAGCCCCACGAAGAGCCACGTATTTGTAGAGGAAATCAGCGTGCGGACTACTTTCCTCGACGCCGGGAAGACGTCGTGAAGTCCATGCAAATCTGCCTGGGCCGCTGGCTTGGCGAGACGTCCTTTCCCGCGGCGGCGGCCTCTATCGCTTCTCGGGTACCAGATCTGGTCCAGCACCTGTCGACAACACACTGCGGTCGGGTCCTCACGCGCGACGGTACCAGGACGCTTGGTTTGACGCCTCGCAGCAGGTAGCATGACGTTGTTGTCTTAAGGGTGGGCAATACACCTGCTGCAAATGGCCTCTTGGCATTCCACTCAATTTCTACGGGATCGCCTGAGCATATGCCGACAAACGACAAGCAGACTATTGATTGCGATGTTTCCTACCGCACCAGCTCCAATATCCTCGTCTTGACGATTACCGTCAGCACGCTGTTGCTGGTCGTTGGCCTGGGTGGTGCCTGGTACGTGCACTGGGTCAACAACGACGCGTCGGTGGTGCTCGACAGCACGCTCGCGGCAGCGATAGCCACCGAGCGAGTCGACTTCAGCATTCGCGACGTGCGACTGGATCTGGCCAGTTTAGCCGAGAAGGGTGAACTCTCCGATCTCGACGCGGCCGACGCCTCGCTGCGTCAAGTCGAGACACTTTTTGCAGAGTACGCACAGCAGGAAATTGCGGAAGGCAGGGGAGAGGAATTTGGTTTCGGAACAATCCCCGCGTCAGCCACTAGATTCGCTCGCCTGCTGGCCGAACTTCGCCACCGCAACCCCGAGGAGATGCGTCGGGAGGCCGGCCAGTTGGTTGCCCAGTTGAATCGCACCCTGCTCGATCCCGTCGAGCAGTTGCTGGAGGACCGACAACACGCGGCTCAGGCAGCAAGCGACCACAACAAGGAGGTGTCCCGTGGTGTGGGACTGGGACTGTTGCTGTTAGGGGTCTGCGGCGCGATGGCGGGCTTACTAGCCGGGTTCGGTATCGCACGCAACGTGCATCGTTCGATGTTGCAGATCAGTCTGCCGGTGCGCGACATGGCAGGTCGCCTGAACGAAGTGGTCGGTCCGATCAATGTGACCACCAATACCGATTTGTCGGAACTCGATGACGTGTTACGGACGCTGGCTGACAAGACGGCCGATGTCGTGCGGCACCTGCAGGACAGTCAGAAGCAGTCGCTGCGTAACGAGCAGCTGGCAGCGGTCGGTCGGCTCGCGGCCGGGCTGGCTCACGAACTGCGCAATCCGCTGATGTCGATGAAACTGATCGTGCAGACGGCCGCGGAACGATGCCGGGGTCAAAGTCCCGTATCGGTGAGTCCAGAGGAGCCTTGCTGCCCCGACTCCAGAGACGCAGACGCAACCTGCGACCATCTCCTGCCGCGCGATCTGACGGTGCTGGAGGAGGAGATTGTTCGGCTGGAGAAAATGCTGCAGATGTTTCTCGACTTTGCGCGTCCTCCCCGGCCGGAGAAGCATCGGGTCGATGTGGGCTTGGTGATCGACTGTACACTCGATTTCATCCGCCCACGAGCTGAGCGACAAGGGGTGACACTGCACGGCCCGTCGCTGGACGATCCATTGTGGATCCTGGCGGACGAATCGCAGATGCGGCAAGTGCTTCTCAACTTGCTGCTCAACGCCCTGGATGCCTTGCCGGGCGGGGGCAACGTCTGGGTCCAGGTGGCACTGGGCGGGCACCTGCCGTCGGCAAAGGGGAGCGAGTCCGTGGCGCATCCGTATGAGCCCACGCGTCCGCCGGGCGCCAATGGCGACGTGGCCGATGTTGGTTCCCCCCACGTCGAGATCCGAGTGGCGGACGACGGAAAGGGTTTGTCGGTCGAGGACGCGGAGCGGATCTTTGACCCATTCGTGAGCACGAAGCCGATGGGAATTGGGTTGGGGCTGTCCATCTGCCGGCGGATCGTGGAATCGCACGAAGGGGAGATCACGGTCCGCAACCGCCCGGCAGGCGGCGCCGAATTCACGATCCAACTGCCGCCGCATGCGCTCTACCGAGAGCCCACCACGACAGCAATCGCTCCGGCAATTCCCCCACACCTCCCACCAGCACACGACTGAACGAAAGAACGCCTGATATGCCGTTACTGCTGGTCATCGACGACGAACCGAATGTTCTGTACTCGCTGGAAAACGCCTTGCGCAGCAGCACGCTCAATGTGCTCACCACCACCACCGCCAAGCAAGGGATCCTGTTCGCGCGCGAGCGATCACCCGATGCGGTCCTGCTGGATGTGCGTCTGCCCGACATGTGCGGACTCGACGCCTTCATCGAAATCCAGCGAGCCGATTCGCACTTGCCGGTCATTATGATGACGGCATACACAGCCACCGATACGGCTATCGAAGCCATGAAACGGGGGGCCTTCGACTATCTCATTAAGCCTGTCGATCTACATCAACTTCGCAGCGTCGTGGCCAAAGCAATCGACTTGCGCAAGATGACGACCGCCCCTCCGGAGTTTCAGACGGTCGACCAATTGGAGACACCCACCGAGACGATTGTGGGCCATTCATCGGTCATGCAGGACGTTTACAAGGCAGTGGGCCGCGTGGCGGCCACCGACGTGAATGTGCTGATTCTCGGGGAGAGTGGCACCGGCAAGGAACTGGTCGCCCGGGCCATCCACCATCACAGCCGGCGCGGCAAGGAGCCACTGTTGGCCATCAATTGCGCGGCGATCCCGGAAACGCTGTTGGAGAGCGAATTGTTTGGGCATGAACGGGGATCTTTCACCGGAGCGGAGAAACGCCGCGTCGGCAAGTTCGAACAGGCTCACGGTGGTACGATTTTTCTGGATGAAATTGGCGACATGAGCGGCCCCACGCAGGCCAAAGTGCTCCGCGTGCTCCAGGATCAGCGTTTCGAGCGTGTGGGGGGGAATGAGACCGTGCAGGCCGACGCGCGGGTGATTGCCGCCACCAACCAGGATCTGGAGGAACTGGCGGAAGTCGGCCGTTTTCGCCGCGACCTGTATTACCGATTGAAGGTCTTCACGGTCCAGTTGCCGCCGCTGCGCGAGCGGATCGACGACATTCCTCTGCTGGTCGACCATTTCATCCGACTCTACAACCCCGATGTGGGCAAACGCGTTCGGTCCGCTTCACGCGAAATGCTCGACTTGCTGCGGCGCTACTCGTGGCCCGGCAATGTGCGTGAATTGCAGGGAGCCATCAAAAACGCGCTGGTCAACGCCACCGATGAAGTCCTTACATCCGACTGCCTTCCGGCCAACATCCGCCGTGGCGCCGCACTCACCCAACAACTGGCGACCTCCACCGAGCACGGCCTCAACCTGTCAGCCCTCACGCGCCAGTTGCTGGTCGACAATGAGCTGGAAATCTATCACAAGGCCTTGCTGGCGTTGGACCGGGCAGTCTTGGAGGAAGTCTTGCATCACGTGCAGGGGAACCAGGTCGAGGCCGCACGCCGCTTGGGAATCTCACGGACCACCCTGCGTGCCAAACTCCAGGCACTGAAACTGGCTGATGGTACGGGACCCATGGAGCCTGAACAGGATGATCAATAACTGAACAGGTCCGCACTGGCGTTGTCCTCGTGGCTCCCCCTCCGCTTCGCAGCGAGCCGCCAAAAATAGGGATTGCGCCCGCTGCCGCCCGGCGAGAACAGCCCCGTACGGAACGGCACACTGTTTGCAGGAACGAGTGCGAGAAGAAAGGTTCTGCAACGCCTCGTCCCACGAGAGACTTCACCATGCAGAGTGAATCGACCGGCTTGGAACCAACGATCGGCTCGGCACACGTGGACAACCAACGAAGCCACGAGAGTCGTGCTCTGCGCCGCATCGGCACCGTCATCTGGGTACTTGCGGGCGCCAGTTTCGTGTGGGCCGCAGTCGTTTGGTGGTGGTTACTGCGGGCATTTTCTTGAGCCGGCAACCGTGCAGACCATGTGGCTCTGCCGCTCTTCTGATCGGCCACGTGTCCGGCACAATCATCTGACACGAGACAGTTCCACAGGTGGCCCCTCCCGTCAAATGACCGGTTCATCACGGCGGCCGACGGTTCACAACGTTGCCCTGTCGGTCATCCCAGTGGTAAGCTGACGTCCAGTGGACTCCTCGGTCTCTCAGCGGAGTCATATCATGCACCACACGGCGATGCTGCTTGTGTTGGTCGTTGGAGCGGACAGTCCCGCGTACCAACGTCACGCACCGATCTTGATCCAGGGCCGCAAGACGTCCGCAGGCAAGCCACTCGCTAAAGATTTCCTGTGCCGACTTGTCTTTTTGTCACCCTATCTTCTTGTCCTTCACACCAGTGGCGATGGAACATCTGTCGCCGCTGCCGCTGAGCCCTTGGCGGTCTCAGCTACGACTTCCGTACATCTCACTTTCCGCTTCTCTCTGAGTCCGGTTTCCCCTGGGTATATCCCAGGGGGACCACAACTGACCAGCTACCGACCCGCCGACACTCCCTCCGGTTTCCCCTGGGTATATCCCAGGGGGACCACAACTGACCAGCTACAACTGGCCAGCTACAACCGACCGGCTCCAAGCGGGTGAGCGGCCGAGCCCAGTAGCAACCATCACGCCGGCGATGTGCCGAGGCCGCAATGCAACCGCGTCCGGCGTTCGTGCCGCTTGCTGGTGCGCGAGGCCAGCCGCCGTCGATTTCGACATGAAGCCAGCATGAAGCCAGACACCCTGATTCCAGCCTCCCTGCATCGGGCCTGCCGGGCTGACTCCAGCGCCGGGTGATAGGCATGCTGAGCTATCTGTTACGTGCCCGTTTGCGGTGACAGACGTATGTCACCCGTCTACGGCGGGTGTTGCACGATCCGGCGGATGCGGTAAGATAACGGCACACGAAGCGAGCGAAATGCGGGCTATCACTTTCGCGCAGTGCTCGGTGCACCTCCCCCTCAGCGGCGAGGTGTGACCGCATTGCCCATCACGGAGGGATTGCCCGATGGTCGCTTCTGCACGTCGTAAACTGCTGGGACGAGGACGGAGAGCCGTCTACCACTGCTGGACACGTTGTGTCCGCCGCGCCTTTCTCTGTGGCCGGGACCCACTCACCGGCCGGGATTTCTCCCATCGCCGCGACTGGATCCTCACTCGCGAGGAACAGCTGGCGCGGCTGTTCGCCATCGAGGTGGAGTTCCACGCGGAACTAAGCAACCACCTCCACCTCATGTTGCGCACCCGCCCTGATATCGCCCGGCGCTGGTCGCGGCAGGAGGTGGCCCGCCGCTGGCTGACCATCACCCGCCTCGCCAAATGCCTGTTCGATGGCCTGCCGCAAGTGAAGCAAGAGCGGATCGAGCAACTGGCGCGCGATAAGAAGAAGATTCAGAAGCTGCGCACCTGCTTGAGCAGCATTTCCTGGTTCATGGCAATTCTCTGCGAAAACATTGCTCGCCGCGCGAATCAGGAAGACGAGTGCCATGGCCGGTTTTTCGAGACGCGTTTCAAGTGCCGTGAATGTGCCGATCCCAGTGGCATGTTGCTCTGTGCCCTGTATGTGGATTTGAACCCCATCAAGGCCGGGGAGGCCGCTTCGCCGCGCAGTGCCCGCTATACGTCGGCGTACCAGCGCATTGCGGCGATGACGCAGAGAGCCAATGCCCGGGACCGAGCGGACGGGTGGTTGGGCGAGTTGACCTTCCAGGAGGGGACTTTGGAGGATGAGACGATTGCCTATTCATCCCGCTCTGGTCGTCGGGCGTCGGATCTGGGCTTGCTTCCCATCTCGCTGGAGAACTACCTGAAGCTACTCGAGTGGACGGCGCGGCAACTGCGCAGCGGCCAGCGGAGCACGATCCCCGCGGATCTGGAAGCGCTGCTGGATCATCTGGAGATCAAGGAAGAGGCGTGGCTCGATACGCTGCAGAATTATGAAACCGCGTTCTGTCACGCCGTCGGCTCACCGTCGGCGCTGGCGGAAGTAGCCCAGCGCATGGGTGCCCGTTGCCTGAAAGGTGCGACAGCTAGTCGACGTCTCTTCGCCTAGCCTGATTTCCGCTGGCTGGCTGGCTCGACCAGCCGCCAAAACTTTCGCTGACCCCGAATATTCGCGCTCAGCGTGCGCGCCGCCTGGGCAAAAACACGTCTCATCAAGCCGCTTCTGGCCCTATCCATCCGACGGGCCGCGTCGAAACACGCCGCGCTACGCTCGCTGGCGCTGATCAAATGGTCGTGGCCGGAAGTAATGACGCCCGCAAGCAGATCGAGAGCAGCGTGTCTGGTATCTAATGGTATCTAATGGTGGTATCTAATGGTATCTAAGGTATCTAAGGTATCTAATGGTATCTAATGCCAAGCTGGAGCACGGCGCGGTCTCACAGGCCGAGCACATCCACCATCGTGTAGATCCCCGGTTGCTGCCGCACGAGGAACTTCGCCGCGGCCAGCGCGCCGACGGCATAGCAGTCGCGATTGGATGCGCGGACGGTCAGCTCGATCGATTCGCCCAGCATGCCGAAGACGATCGTGTGCTCACCCGGATTGTCTCCGACCCGTACGGCGTGGTAACCGATTTCACCGTGCGGCCGCGCGCCCACTTGTCCCGAGCGGCCGTGAGCCTGAGCGGTCTGGCCCATGGCGCCGGCAATCAGCTCGCCAAAGCGCAACGCCGTCCCACTGGGGGCATCCTGCTTGAACCGATGATGGCGCTCAATGATCTCCACATCCGCACCGCCGGGACAATCCCGCAAGGCCTCGGCGGCGATGGTCGCCAGCTTCATGGTCAAATTGACCGCGAGACTCATACTTGGTGACCACACCACGGGCACCTCCTGAGCCAGATTCGCCACAAGCTGCTTATGGGAATCGGTCAGGCCGGTCGTGGCCAGCACCAGAGGCAAGCCGCGTCGGCGACACAGTTCGACGACACCCGGCATCGCGTCCGGGACGGAAAAATCAATCAGGCAATCCGCCTCGACCCCCAGCGCCGCACTCAGCGGCGCACCGATCGGCCCCACACCGGAGAGTGTTCCCGCATCGCGTCCCAGCTCGGGATGTCCCGCCGATTCCAAGGCAGCCACGACCGACAACTCAACGTCGGCGAAAGCCAGAGCAACGAGTCGTTTCCCCATCCGACCACCGGCACCATGAATTGCTAGGCGAATCGCGTTCATTCGACAATTACTCCATTTCGCGGTCAAAGTGGCCATCATTGTCAACTGCGTGGCAAAGTTGAGCAACCGAGGTAACGGAATATTTTGGAGAATTCACTCAACGACACACCGTAAGCGATCAAACTGCCACTGGCCTGTGTGGGTGTGTCGCTATCGGTCTGCAAATGACGTGCTCACGGCATTCAAGATTTTTGAACAACGTGCCCAAGTCGGATTCGCTCATGTCGCGGCCCGGCAGGTTCACAAACACGCTCTGACCGTCCAGATGGCTGTGGCCGACGACGATCACCCACAGCGTATCGTCTGATGAGAGAGTCTGCCGAAACTGCGCAACGTCTGCGGCGATGGCCTCGCGCGTCGCCGGCTCCCGAACGCCGGCCCGGGGAGAGGTAACGATAGGTGGACGGTAGCCGGAGAAATTCCGATCACATCATCAGCTGTGGAGACGAATTACCTTGATGATCTCGCCCAAATCGTTGGGGACCGCGACGGCCCGGTTGGCGAACGAAGCGCGGCGTACGCCACGGCTGCCGAGTACCTGATGGAACTGATCCTGGTCGGTCGTGTGGTAGGCGACCGTGGCCGTCGGATCCTTCAGCTGATGTCCGGTGAGGATACACACGACCCGGTCATCGGCGCCGATCACTCCTTCGGCGCGCAGTAGCTTAGTGCCGGCCACGCTGGCAGCACTGGCCGGCTCACAACCCACGCCACCGGCGCCGACTTGCGCCTTCGCGTCCAGTATCTCCTGGTCCGTCACGCTGCGCACCACTCCGTCACAGGTTTCCAGGGCCCGCAAGCATTTGCGGAAATTGACGGGCCGATTGATTTCGATAGCGCTGGCGATGGTCGACGCCTTTTTGTGTTCGGCGTCGAGCTGCCGCGCATATTCTTCGGCCACGCTCATTTGTGGGTGGCCCTGATTCCAGCGCATCCCTCGCTTTTCATACAGCTGGTACAGCGTATCGGCGCCAGCCGCGTTGATCACGGCCAGCCGCGGCACGCGATCGATTAATCCCAGTTCTTTCAGCTCGGCAAACGCTTTGCCGAAGGCGCTGGAGTTACCCAGGTTTCCGCCAGGGACCACGATCCAATCGGGAGGTTCCCAGGCCAGCGCCTCCAACACGCGAAACATGATTGATTTCTGGCCTTCCAGCCGGAACGGATTGATGCTGTTGACCAGGTAGATCCCCAAGTCGCGGCAGACTTCCTTCACGCGGACCATCGCGTCATCAAAGTCCCCGACAATCTGGACCGTCAGGGCCCCGTAGTCCAGCGCCTGGGACAGCTTGCCGTACGAGATCTTTCCCGATCCGATGAAAATGACCGCTTTCATCAGGCGAGTCACGGCGCAGTACATGGCGAGCGAAGCGCTGGTGTTTCCGGTCGAGGCGCACGCCGCCCGCTGAGCACCGGTCATCCGCGCGTGCGTGAAGGCGGCGGACATGCCATTATCTTTGAAGCTGCCCGAGGGGTTCATCCCTTCATATTGCAGGAACAGACAACCAGGGTGGAGGTCGACGAAGGGGGCCACTGCATCGGCACATTGAAACAGGGTTTGCCCCTCTCCAAGGGTCACGATTTGGTCCACCTCGCAGAAGGGCAACAGGCGGTGAAATCGCCATACCCCGCTGTAGCAACCCGGATCGCGCCGCCGCCTCCACGACGACTCGAACTCTTTCAATGAGCGGGGGACTTCCGCGCGATCCCAGTCGTAGACGACATCCAGCAGATCACCGCATTTCTCGCAGGCAACCCGCACTTCCTGGATCGAGTAGGTTGCCCCACACTGCGGAGCAATACATCGCTGGAATGCAACGGGAGTATCGGACACGAGATTATTCGCCCATTCGAGTTGTGGACACAAAACGTACGAATCACGCTGCCGCTGCGACCCAACCGCGCCGCGACCGTCGACAACTCGGCCACCGACGACGCTGCCACACCCCACCCTGGAAAGAGATCAGTCACCCCCGTCCGGCCGCGTGAACTCCGAGGTGCTCCACACCCAACCACGGTCGGTGACGGCCGCCCCCAGCGGCCACAAGGACTACCACCCTGATGGCGCTCGCCCGCTCCGGCCTTCAGCTGATGGCGCGTTTCCGGAGCGAATCGGAGCCCCACAGCGTGTCGAGTCGCGGCACCGAAGCGATATTCACTTTGAAATTATTTCGAACCTTAGGAGCGGTGCGGCGTAAGTCTATTCCAGGGTACGGCGCGGTACAAGGCGAGTTGTGGTCGACATTTGCAGCTCTGCATGGGACGCGACCGCCGCCGTGCAAACCAGCCGCCTGGCAATTGTAGCTTACCGTCCATTGGGGGGCTTGACCTTTGACAATGCCGGGTGCTGTGTCTAGAATAAACAGGCTCTAGCCAGACTCGGCTGCGGAAGATTGCTGACCTTGTATTGGTCATTAGGGAAGACCTGCTTCCGCTAGTGGCTAACCCTCGGAGCAACTTGAATTTAGCAGCGCGGGCAACGGGTCGAAAACGAATCCGCGTTCATTGGCTCGGACTGAGAAATTGTGGGCAGATTGTCGGCTCACACGTCATCGTTATGACCAGGGGGATTTTGGGACGGCTATCAAGGCCGAAACGGGACGACCAGAGATGAGAAAAAAGCCGGATACTCAACCGTTCAAGGAAAAACTGCTTCAACTTCGCGCGAGGCTTCGTGGTGACGTGAGTGCCATGGCTGACGCCACGCTTCAATCGGACCCGCACGGAATCGAGCGGTGATTTGTCGAGCATGCCGATTCACATGGCCGACATTGGGAGCGACAATTTTGAGCAGGAGTTCACGCTCAGCCTGATGGAGAACGACGAAGAGACGCTGGAGCTGATCGAAGCAGGCTCTTGAACGGATTGAGGCGGGGACGTATGGTTCGTGCACGGAATGTGACGGCCGAATCCCCAAGACGCGTCTCAATGCAATCCCCTACACCCCCCACTGCATCAAGTGTGCCAGCGAATACCAGCGACGTTGATCCGCTGGTGGACGACGTTGCTGTGCCTGATTGCTCGTGGCGGCCCTATCTGTGGTTCTTTGTCATCGCCGCGGTCGGTTGTGCGCTGGATCTGGGGACCAAGCGCTGGATTTTTGGGCGGCTGGGAATGCCGCTGGTGGAGCAGGGCACGCCAGCCCCCCCTATCTGGTTAATCGACCACATTTTTGGCTTTGAGACCAGCTTGAACGAAGGTGCCCTGTTTGGGATGGGCCAGGGACAGGTGGTGGTCTTTTCGGCCCTGTCGATGCTGGCGGCGGTGGGGATCCTGGTGTGGCTGGTCGCGGCCCGTGCGGTCCGGGACCTGCACCTGACGATTTCGCTCGCCTTCGTCATGGCGGGAATCCTGGGGAATCTTTACGATCGGCTGGGTCTGCATCACCTGACCTGGGCGGCTGGCGTGCGCGGCCACGAGGCGGGTGAGCGGGTCTATGCGGTGCGAGATTGGCTGCACTTCAAGATCGATGCGATCGGCTTTGACTGGCCGATTTTCAACCTCGCCGATTCCTTTCTCGTCTGTGGTGCTATCCTGTTGGTGTGGCACGCAATACGCCAACGCGACTAATTGACATTTGGCATAACTTTGCTAGATTAATGCCCGGTGCGGACGGCGTGACGGCGGGGCCCGTGCGGCCTGAGCAGCCGGCACATGGAATCGTTCGGCGATCCGTCTGCGGCTCGTGCTCCCTGAACGGCCACGCGGACGCGCAGAGTTTGCCCGGTGTCGGGTATGCGAAGCGGGAGTCGTTCGCCTATACTAGCACGTAGGCAGATCGAGGACGGACGAGATTCTCTGACCAGCCATGAGGGAGAAGCCGTAGCTGGCATTCGCCCTTGCTGGACGGGGTTCTGGTCGTAATAAAGGCGGGCTACGACGATGAAGCTATCACGGACAGTCGCTTATGCGGTGCGAGCCACTCTCCAGTTGGCGAAGAGCGATTCCTCGACGCCCGTACCGTGCAGTCAACTGGCAGCCGAAGGCAAGATGCCGGAACGATTCTCTGCTGCAGATCCTCCGCAATCTCGTCACGCACGGCATCCTGCGTTCGACGCGCGGCGTGGATGGCGGGTACTCGCTGGTCCGACCGCCCGATGAAGTCTCGCTGCTGGAGGTGATTGAGGCGATCGAGGGGCCGCTTGAATACGGGCGAGCCGTGTCCAGGAAGGCCAATCGCAGGAATCGCAGAACCGCTTGCAGGAGGCGCTGCAGCAGGTCACCGACAATTCGCGCCGCCAACTGGAAGCGATCAAGTTGTCCCAGTTGCTCGAACCACCGTCGATCACCGAGACACCCGACTAAACGGCGCCAGACTACGAACTCACACTGTGAGCCAAGTGTTCGGTGTAGCCGTTAAAGCCGCACCATAATGCCCCGTTTCCTGCTGGTGGGACGATCGCTTCGCACAGCCGGTGACTGGGCGGAAATGACGGTTTTTCCGGCGTGGGAGCAGTTGGCAGGGGAGGCGGGCATACACTTTGAGCAAGAACATGTCACACGACAGCCAGGCACTCGACGCGCGTCTGAATCTGGCCCGTCAGGCAGCTCGCGACGCCGGCCAGCTGACGCTCAAGTACTTTCGCAGCGATCGCTTCACGGTGGAGCGAAAGGATGATGACTCGCCGGTGACGATCGCCGACCGCGAGGCCGAGAAGCTGTTGCGCGAGCAGATCGAAGCGACGTTTCCCGACGACGCCATTGTGGGCGAGGAATATGGGCAACGGGAAGGGGACTCCGGTTACCGTTGGATACTCGACCCGATTGATGGCACCACGTCGTTTGTCAGCGGAGTGCCGCTGTACGGCACCTTGGTGGGCGTGGAATACGAACAGCGGAGCATTGTGGGTGTGATCTACATCCCGCCGCTGGATGAGTGCGTCTATGCCGCCGAAGGCTGCGGGGCCTGGTACGTGCAGGGCAACAGCCAACCGCAAGCCGCCCGCGTCTCGTCGTGCGAGAGCCTGGCCGACGGACTGTTTGTCACCTCGCAGGTCGATCTGTACGAGAAACGGGATGCCTGGCAGGCGTTTCGCGAACTGCAGCGCCGTGCCTATATCACCCGGACCTGGGGGGACTGTTACGGCTACCTGCTGGTGGCCACCGGGCGGGCCGAAGTGATGGTCGATCCCGGCATGAGCGTCTGGGACGCGGCCGCCCTGCAGCCGATTCTCGAGGAAGCGGGCGGGACGTTCACCGACTGGCAAGGCAACCGCACGATCTACCATGGCGAGGGGATCGGCACGAATCGTCGCGTACTGGACGAAGTGCTCGCCATCGCACGCACCTCCCTGACGCGGCAGGCGGCAGCCACGCCTCCTCCTGGGGAGCGTTCGCCCAGCCCAGCGGGCCGGAGCATGGCGCGACGAGAACTCGCCGCCTTACAGCGGGACGTACTGATGCGCAACCTGCAGCAGAACCGAATCGGATCGCACGACCCTGTCGATCGGACTTCGGCAGGTGCCGTTGCAGCATGCCCAGGGATCGCTATACTGTAGGGTTTCCCAAATGCTTCAGGCTTCAGCGAGTGAGAGGAACCCCATGGCACGGGTTTGCGAAATCTGCGGGAAAGGCACCCAGGTCGGCAACAGCGTGGAAACGCGCGGTAAGGCCAAGTACTTGGGTGGAGTGGGTACGAAGGTCACTGGCATCACGCCGTCGGAAGTTCAAACCGAATCTGCAGCGGGTGAAGATCACCACCAGCCAACGGCACGAATCGGACAGCGCGCGTTTGTACCCAGTGTCTGCGCAGCGGCGGCGTACAGCGCGTGGTTCGCCAGCGACCGTTCAACCTGCCGAGCACGGAGAAGGCGAAGGCCACGTCGTGAGTCTCACGCGCAGCGACGTCGAGAAGGTCTCGCTGCTGGCTCGTCTTCAGCTGAGTCCGGCGGAAGTGGAAGCGATGACGCGTCCAACTCGGCCAGATCGTGCAGTACGTGCAGCAGTTGGGAGAGTTGGATACGGATGGTGTCCAGCCGATGGCTCATGCCATGGACTTGTCCAACGTATTTGCGGACGACATCGTGCTCCCGAGCCTCGATCGCGAGCAGGCGCTGGCCAATGCGCCGAAACGGGATGACGAGTGTTATCGCGTACCGGCTGTTCTGGGTGACGACTAGATCTCGGTGACGATTAAGTCGCCCGTCATCCGCGACGTGCGAGGTCGATGAGATAGGGTGGGTTGTGCCACTGGCCCGCGTGCACGGTCGTCCAGCACCCGGCTCGACCTGTTCCCTGTGGGCGGATCCTCTTGTGGTTGGACCCTCCCGTGACGAACGAGTGAAACGTCATGTCTCTAACGGATCAAACGGCGACAGAACTGTCACGCGGACTCGCTCAGGGCGAATTCACGTCGCGCGAGGTCACGCGCAGTTGTCTCGACCAGATCCAACGCCACGACGCGACGATTGGAGCCTTCCTGTCGGTCGATCATGAGACGGCGCTGCAGGCAGCCCGCGCATCGGACCAACGGCGGTCGGCGGGAAAGACGCTCAGTCCCTTGGATGGACTGCCGGTCGCCGTGAAGGACGTGCTCTGCACGGCGGGCGAGCGCACGACGTGCAGTTCGCGCATGTTGGCCGATTTCATTCCTCCCTACGACGCGACCGTGGTGGCCCGCTTGCGCCAGGCGGGTGCGGTGCTGCTGGGCAAGACGAACATGGACGAGTTCGCGATGGGGGGATCGACGGAGAACGCGGCTTTGGGCACAGACCTGCAATCCGTGGGATGTGCAGCGGGTACCGGGTGGTTCGAGTGGTGGCTCGGCGGCGGCGGTTGCCGCGCGGATGGTCCCCTGGGCGATCGGCACCGACACAGGCGGCTCGATCCGACAGCCGGCGGCCTTTTGCGGCACGGTCGGACTCAAGCCGACCTATGGACGGGTCAGCCGCTATGGACTGGTCGCCTTTGCCAGCAGTCTGGATCAGGTGGGCCCGATGAGTCGCACGGCGGAGGATGCGGCACTGTTGCTCGAAGCAATTGCGGGGCACGACCCGTGCGATTCCACCTGTGCCAATCTCGCGGTACCGCCCTACAGCCAGGAGGTGTTGGCCGATTTTGGCCGGCCGACGCTGGGTGTCGTGCGAGACCATTTCGGCCCTGGACTGGATCCGGAAATCGCGGCGGCGGTGGAAGAGGTCCTGCGCGTCTTCCAGTCGTGCGGTGGCACGGTCCGCGAGGTCGAGTTGCCGCACAGCCAATATGGCATCGCCACTTACTATGTGATCGCTCCCTGCGAAGCCTCCAGCAACCTGGCACGCTATGACGGAGTGCATTACGGGTATCGGACGGACGAGGAATCGATGTTGCGCGAACTGCAGCAGCAACGGAGCCAATCTGCCACGCCCGACGATATCGACTCGGCACTGGTGCGGATGTATCGCCAGACGCGGGCGGAGGGCTTCGGCGCCGAGGTCAAACGGCGGATCATGTTGGGAACTTACGCGTTGAGCGCCGGGTACTATGACGCGTATTACTTGAAGGCCCTGAAGGTCCGGCGCCTGATTCGCAACGATTTCGACGCGGCGTTTCAACAGGTCGACATGCTGATCGGCCCGACGACTCCCTCGCCCGCTTTTCGTACCGGCGAAAAGGTGGACGATCCTCTGTCGATGTACCTGGAGGACCTGTATACCGTGACGGCCAACCTGGCGGGAATCGCCGGCCTGTCCATGCCGTGCGGATTCACCCGCTCGGGACTTCCCATCGGCGTGCAGCTACTGGCGCCGGCATTTCAGGAATCGCGTCTACTGCATGCCGCGCACCATTACCAACTGCACACCGATTGGCACACGAGGAAGCCGCTGCTGCCATGAGCGATATTGCGTACACCACGGTGATCGGGCTGGAGGTCCACGTCCAGCTGAAGACGCACTCCAAGCTGTTCTGTCGCTGCAGCACCGAGTTCGGAGCTCCCCCGAACACGCAGACGTGCCCCGTCTGTATCGGCATGCCGGGCAGTCTGCCGGTGATGAATCGCCAGGCTTATCAGTTGGCGCTCCAGACCGCCCTGGCCCTGAACTGCGACATCCCCGCATTCACCAAATGGGACCGCAAAAACTACTACTACCCCGACTTGCCCAAGGGGTACCAGATCAGCCAGTACGACCTGCCCATGTCGCAGGACGGCTACCTGGAGATCAGCGATCCCAAGGGACAATTCCCAGACCGCCGAGTGCGGATCATTCGCGCACACCTGGAAGATGATGCCGGCAAGAGCATGCACGACGAAGTGGCGGGCAAAGCGGACAGCCGCATCGATCTGAATCGCACCGGCACTCCGTTGTTGGAAATCGTCAGTCATCCCGACCTGCGATCGCCGGCGGAAGCCAAAGCCTTTCTGACGGAACTGAAACTGTTGCTGACCTATCTCGACGTCTCCGACTGCAACATGCAGGAGGGGAGCCTGCGCGTCGATGCCAATGTCAATCTGCACATCGAGACGCCGCACGGGGTCGTGGCCACGCCGATCGTGGAAATCAAGAACATGAACAGTTTCCGGGCGGTCGAGCGCGCCTTGACGTACGAAGCCCAGCGACAGTACGAGGTGTGGCGGGAAACGGGCCAGAAACTGGGCGATGTGCCGAAGCAGACACGCGGCTGGGATGACCAGGCGCAAGTCACGCGGGCTCAACGCCACAAGGAAGAATCGAGCGACTACCGCTACTTTCCCGATCCCGACCTCGTTCCCGTGCGCAGCTGCGCCGGAGGAGGTCGAGCGGGTGCGGGCCGAACTGGGCGAGTTGCCCGCCGCACTGCGGACGCGTCTGCAAACAACGTATCAGCTCGACGCCTACGACGCCGACGTGCTGGTCAATCAGGGACGGTCCTTGGTCGATTATTTCGAGGCGGTCGCACAGCAGTGCGGGGACCCGAAACGAGCCAGCAACTGGATCCAGCAAGACGTCCTGCGAACACTCAACGAACGCGGCATCACGCTCGCCGAATTCTCCGTCTCCGCAGCCTCTTTGGCTGAGCTGTTGAGTAGAAGTCCGCGATGGCCAACTCGACACGTCGCGCGCGAAAGATGTCTTCCAGCAGATGGTCGAAACCGGTGGTTCGGTGGAGCAGGCCAGACAGGCGCTCGGTATCGAACAAGTGGGAAGCGACGCCCTCGTGGCATTGTGCCGCGAATTGCTCGCGGCCAACCCGCACATCGTGCAGGACGTGAAGAACGGGAAGCAACAAGCCATCGGGGCGCTCATCGGCCAGGCACGAAAACGCAATCCGAACGCCAATCCCGGCGCGCGTGCGGGAAATCTGCCTGGAATTGATCGGACAAATCTCCTGAGGTGGGCACGGCTGCGCTACGCGGGTCATTGGTCATTGGTCATTGGTCATTGGTCATTGGTCATTGGCTGACTGGATACAGCATGCAACGCCCGAAACTCGAAAGTGACAAGTGACAAGTGACAAGTGACAAGTGACTAAGTGACAATGACCAATGACCAATGACCAATGACTCATTCAGTGGGTCTGGGAGGCGCCGCTGACCTTGATCCGACCGACGCTGCCATGAAGACTCAGCTCATCACACTGACGACCGATTTCGGCGAGGGAAGCCCGTACGTGGCCCAGATGAAGGCGGTCATCTTGACCATTCATCCACAGGCGACTCTGATCGATATCACCCATTCGATCTCGCCCCAGGATATCCGTTACGGAGCGCTGGTCCTGGACGACGTGGCACCTCGGTTTCCCGCAGCCACGATGCATGTCTGCGTGGTCGACCCGGGAGTCGGTACGGGGCGGAAGATCGTCTACGCCGGCATTGGAAACCAGCAATTCGTCGCACCCGACAACGGCCTATTGAGCCTCGTGGCTGCGCCGGTTTCCCACGAGCGACGTGATTGCCGTCGAGTCGCGGCGCTACTGGCGTGAGCCGGTATCGTCGACGTTTCACGGCCGCGACATCCTGGCTCCTGTCGCGGCACACGTCAGTCGTGGCGTTGCTCCGGGGCAGTTGGGACCGCGGCAGTCGGATCTGGTGCAACTCAGCTGGCCCGCAGTCTGCTCGTCAGCACGGTCGCTGACGGGGACCGTCTTGGCCATCGACCATTTTGGCAACTTGATGACCAATATCACGCGGTCGATGATCTCTCGCCGAGTTGCCGCGCCAGGACATTCGCGTGGCTTGTGGCGGGCATGCCTGCGATGCGTTGGTGCAGACGTATGGGGACGCCACGCCCGGCCAGCTTGTGGCCCTGTTCGGTTCCGCCGACCGCTTGGAAATTGCCGTCACCAACGGCAGTGCCGCCCAGCGGTTGGGAGTGGAGGCGAACACGCCGGTTCGCGTCTCGTGGTAGCTGTCGGGTCGCCACATGGCGTTCCCTGACGCGGCTGGCGGCCGCAGTAAAATAGTTGAGGAGTCTATCCTGAACACGGACGGGATAGGATCCCGTCCTACCAGACCGTGCGGATGCCAGCGACCATTACTCTCCACCCTGACAGACTCATGATCTTCGACAGACTTCGCTTCTTGTTGCTACAAGTCCGCAAGGCAGACGACCCCATCCGCAGTCAGGAGATCAGCTGCTTTGCTCGCGCGTTGGGTTGTGAGCGGTCACACGTGCGGGTCTTTGACATCTTGCAGGGTGTTCCCACGCGACGAGAGTTGGACGCGGTCGACATGGTCCTGTTGGGCGGCAGCGGCGATTATTCGGTGGCCGCCGGCGGGAGTTGGCTGCCTGCGGCCCTGGAAACCATGAAGGAACTCTACGATTGGGCGAAGCCGACGTTCGCTTCCTGCTGGGGATTTCAGGCCATGGCCTTGGCGTTGGGAGGCGAAGTCGTGACGGACATGCAGCGGGCTGAATTGGGGACGGAAACGATCTCTCTGACCGAGCAGGGCTGCCAGGACCCCGTGTTCGGTGCCCTCCCACGGCGATTCGTCGCGCACGTGGGACACCAGGATATTGTGGATCGTCTGCCACGCGACGCAGTACTGCTGGCATCCACACAGCGGGTGGACCACCAGGCCTTTCGCATTCCAGGCAAGCCCCTCTACTGCACGCAGTTTCATCCTGAGTTGACGCGCGGCACGTTTCTCGAGCGCGTGCGAGCCTACCCCGAGTATGTGGAGCGAATCGCGGGAGTGCCGTACGACGTGTTTGCCGCCCAGTGCACCGAAGCTCCCGAGGCCGGCACACTGATTCGTCGGTGCGTCGAATTGTTTTTTGGCTGAGACGTGGTGAGCGGTCACGGGCAGCCGGAGGAATGCGGCAGTGGAGCATCAAGAGACGCTCGTTCGACGATCTCCAGGTTATCTGGCACACTCCACACTCCACACTCCTCCACGTGGCGGCACGTCACTGGACCGCCGAGCGTGTACCGTTGGGTGAACCGCTGATCGGCTGTCCGTCGGGCATGGGGCGGCTGGCGGTGAGAAAGCCGAGCTTGTAGAGTTCTTCTTTGAGTTGCCGATACTGGTCAAAGCTGTCGGGATAGACCCAGACCGTCACGGTCGCCTCGTTCGGGTTGAAGGAGCTGAGCAGGGAACGGAACTGCGACTGGGGCTGGAGCGCGACGTCCAAGGGTTCGCCCAGATCGTCGCGGACGGGAACGAGCACGAAGTGATCCAGTTCGATCCGTTCCTGATACGCGGTGCCGGATCGCGTTTCGATGTTATACGTTTCGCGTTTGAGGGTGTATTTGAGTCGGAAATCACGAATGGGGCCGACCGTTTCGGTGATGCTCGGAGCCTGGCGCAGCTTCCAGGTCTTCTGCTTTGCTTCGTTCTTGAATCCTTCGACCAGTTCATCCAACGGCACGAAAACGATGCGTCCGCCTTTGAGCTGAAAGTGCACTTCGCGGCCAAATACGGTCTGGGCCAGCGGAGTGGGCCGATGCATCACGACTTGCACTGGTGCGGTGCTCCGTTGGACCGCCTCCCGGCTCAGTTTCAGATCTTCCTGTTCGCGGCGTGCTGCGGCGATCTGACGCTGCAGTTCGAGCGTGTCCTGTGCCTCTTGCGACAATTGTCCGCGTCGCTTTTCCAGATCCTTCTCGATGGTCGTGATGAGCGTCAGGATGCGATCGCGTTCGTGGCGTCGATAGGCGATCTCGATCTGCTGCTTCTCGGACCGGTCGATCAAGCTCTGAAGTTCGTGAGAGACACCCGCCAGGGCATTCTTTTGTTCTTCAATTTCTCGCTGGTCGACGGTATCTGGTGCGGTAATTCGGCCTGGATCATGGCGTCTTTGGCCTGGGCCCCCACGATCATGACCAGGATGATGAGAATTCCCACCAGGTTGGCCACGATGTCGAGAAACGAGTCCTGCCCCGGTTCGCTCGGGCTATGCCGCGCTTTCGTTCTGCGTCTCACTGGCCGCTCCTCTGCACCTCAAGACCGCTACCTTCCAAGAGCGTTCGGAGTTCTTCGAACCGCTCGTCGGCGCCTTGGGCTACCTGTACATTCAGGACCGGTTTCCAGTATCCGCCGGCGACGGCGATTCCCCATTGTTCAATGCGGTCCCAGATCTTGGAAACAAACCCATCGATGCTGTTCATCAGGCTCCCCTCCACCATCACCAATTCCGGCGCTCTGGCTTCTCCACGGTCGGGGAGGATGATGAGCCGGTCGGGCAGCAAGGCGATGCGAATCGGCCGCACGATACCCGTGGCACGGTCATTGGCTCCGGGCAAGCCCCAGTTGCGACCACGCGTTTTGGCCAAGGGCGAGCAGCCTGCTCCCACACTGGCGTCTGGCTTCCCCTCGGGACTACCTTTTTCCATCGCTCCGCCCACGGTCTGCTGGTCAGGCGGTGTCGCTTCGCCGGCCACAGTCCCCGTGGCCTGGCCGTCGCGTGTAGCGGCTATCCCCTCCTTGTCCGAATCCGCCGGTCCGTTGTCCGAGGGTGCCGGAGTCGGCTCCCCCTTGAGGGAGAAATCCACCGCGAGTGGGCGAGGCGACGAATCCAATTTCCTCTTTCTTCTCGAAGCGGCTCGGCATGGCGGCGGCCAGGATCTGCCTGGCGCGAGCGTGCATCGACGATCACCTTTTGCAGCAGTTGAGCCAGCGTGGGATCGGGTTCCGGGTACTTCAACTGCATGGTCTCGTCAATCAACTCATAGCCGAATTCGTCGTCCCAGGAGCGGATGGCGGAACGGGCCATGGCATAGCTCTCGACCCCGCCCGGACGGACGAGCAGGAGCGGATAGGGTTCACCCTGGGAACCCGGCGGGCCGAGGCGGGCAAAGTATTCGCGCATCGCGCGGAGGGCGGCGTCGAGCGGATTACCGGGCCCCAGCGGACCTTCGAAATCGCGGACCGCCAGCAGGATGCCCTCCGGCTGGAGGATCACCCCCGCCGCAGTGCATTCAATGTAGATGGGCCGACGATGCGTACCGTTGGGTCCGTCGTAGGGAACGATCGCATACACCGGTTTCCGCTGCGCTGCTTCGTCTCGCGCTTGCTCCAGCTCCTCTTTGGCGCTGCGGACGGCCTCCTGCAATTGCTGCAGTTGAGCGGCGGCCGTTTCCCGTCCCTGGCTCTCCCCCCGCAAGCTCATTTGCAGGTCGCCAGCGGCCTGACGGAGTGCCTCCCACCGCTGCTCTAATTCGCGAATGTGCTCTTCCAGATGGCTCAGTTCGAGCCGCTTGGCAGCCTCTTCCTCCTGAACCTTGGCCCGCTGCTGTGCCAGCAGCTCACGGCGCCATTGGTAGTCCTCTTTCTCCGCTCGCTTTGAATCGAGTTGCTGCAGAAGATCCGGCTTGTGCGCGTCTTCCGAGGCATTGACTCGCGCCAACTGCACGACCAGCACCAGCAAGACGATCAGCGCTCCCATCGTGCAGATCAGCACGGCAAGAAAGGGGAAGAGGGAGACGCTGACGGCGCTCTTATGGCTGCGACACCGTTTCATGCGGCACGACCTTGCGACGAGTTCTGCTCCAGTTCAATCCGGCGCGTCGACGCGTCGGTCACGCCGAGCCGCGTGCTGAGCAAGTGGATGGCAGCCGCCAGGCTCATCACCGTATCCTCGAAGTTCTGAGCCCCGGCCAGCGCCTTCAGATTCCGGTTCAGCGACGTCTCGAGCTTGATCACTTCACCCGTGGCTTCCACCACGCGCGTCATGACTTCGCCTTGCTTGACCAGTTCCAATTGCTGGGTCTGCATCATGCGGGCGTTGTTGGAGAGCACCGTCTGCCACTGCTCCCAACGCTGCCGCGCCTGATCGGCCGATTCCTGCTCGGTCCGCGCCAGTCGCTCAGCGAAGCTCCCTAACGACTCGTCCAACGCCTCGCTCAGGGACGCCTGAATCTGCTCGGCCGACACCTGCGCCGAACCAGACCACTGCTGGTACGCGGCATCCATCGTTTGCTGCCAGAGCTGAGCTTGTCGAGTCACCAAGGTATCGCTCGACTGGATGACTTCCTGCACCATCCGCTGAATCGAGGTCAGGTGCGGATCGCGGGAACTCCCTACCGTCTCAAAGCGTCCTACCAGGTCTTCGTTCATCCGCCTGTCGACGATCGACAACAGCTGTGTCTCGATCCGATCCACGAAGAACTGGAAGAACATCAGGATGATCGACAATGACAACGCCAAAGCCGTGGTATCGAAGGCCACGTAAAGCCCGGCCAGCAATCCTTCCATCGCCGTCTGGATGGCCGTCGCCAACATCTTGGGATCGAGGTCACCGAGGGCCTGCGTGATCCCGACCACCGTCCCCAGGAACCCCAGCATCGGCGTGGCCCAAATGATGATCCGCACCAGGGCATAGCTGTCCTGCTGTCGCGCCTCGTCCATGTCGGCCAGGTACTTCAGTTCGTCGTCCAGCGCGTCGGCCGACCCCTTCCGCTCGACATGCTCCAACGCTTCGCGCAGCCGCTGACCAAAGTAAGAACGGCGGGCAGCGGTGGGGAGTTCTTCCAGCTGATCGAGCATCTCGCCACATTGCGCCACCGGCAGGCAAGCCGTGCGATCGGTCTCCAGTCCAATCGACGGTAACACCAGGAACTGGCCCGCCACGTTCAGCAACTTGAGGATCAAGGCTGCGAATCCGACAAAGAACATGCCGGTCTCGACGTACAACACCGGATGCGAAGCAAAATAGCGGTGAAAAAAGGCCGAGCCGAGCAGGCCTTGATAATACGCAGCGTAAAACAGCGTGCAGGCAGACAGCCCCAAAATGAGCGGCCATCCCAAGCTCCCCAGCATGGCTACCATGGAATTGCGTTCGCGGGTCACAGGAGATTCCTTTCTCTGCGCAGAACCTGGTTGCGGTGCGCGGATCTCGCGCACTGCCCAAAAAATCGGTATAATCGTTACAGATTATTGAGACATAATCGGTGAAAGGGCGAGATTCCCCTGCGAGCAGCCCTACGTAGAACGGATTTCAATCCGTTTCATGAATCGCAGCCCCGCGGGCACGATCCCATCAAAAGTGGCAAAGACGAAAAAGATTGCCAAAGTCAACGCTCCGCGGTGGCCGATAAATCAGAGCGTTGTCGGGACGATCCAACAAAACATCAGGGCATGAATCGATAATCCCAGGGGGGAATAGATAGTCCGGCGTGTGGCCCCTCACAGGGCCTCCCGGACTATTTTTTTTGCGCAATCGTAGGTGGCGTAGCAGCGCGGGGTCTCCCACAGGCGGACCGAATCGATCGGAAAACCGCGAGCGGTCGCCGCGTCAAAGATCAGCTTGGCGATGTTCTCCGCCGTCGGATTGTGCGGGAGCAAATACATCGGCTCGCCCATCTCGCGCAGCATCGGCACGACCGCGTCGTCCTCGCAGAGCACCATGCGGTGGTCCAGATGCTCGTCAATCCAGCCGCTCACTTCCCGTTTGATGTCGGTGAAGTCCAACACCATGCCGCGACTGTCCAGCTTGTCGGACACGATGGAAATGACCGCCCGGCCATTGTGCCCGTGCAAAAAGCGGCATTTTCCTGCGTAATTCAACAAGCGGTGCCCGTAACAGAAATCAACTTGGCAGGTGACGCGGTACACGGTGTTTCCCCCGGTGGATGTCCTGGAGCAAGGCAGCATGCTGGAACCGCTGGCAGGCCTCTTCGCGCGGCTGTCCAGCAACCGTGGCCATCATACCTGCAGACCAACATCCCGGCCACGCGACTGGCGAATTCTCCCAGCACTCTCCTCCCTCGCACGATCTCCAGGAGTGCCGCCCGGACGGAGGAGTGGAGGGGGGGCAGGCAGCTGATATTGCTGAGACATTTGCACCTGCAGTAGACTGAACGCGCAGCAGCGGACGCCCGTCTCGGCACCCAATAGGGTGGCTTTCTGGGGGCTCCCAGGCTAACCCGGAGCAGCATTCTCGCCCCATATGGGAGCCGAATCGGTTGACCGAGCGATTATAGCGAATGCGACATACAAATCGCTCGAAAAGGTGTCAAAGGTTACCGGCTCGTCCATTCAGCTACTTGAAACGGAAATTGGGCCTTTTAGAATAGGGTTCAGGGTCTGATTTCTGCAACGCGTCATGGAAGGTAGGTAGGTTATGCGATTTGCGGCATTTGGACTCGGTATTGTAGCAGTCCTGGTGATGGTGTTTCTGGCCAGCTCGTTCGACCCGTCGGCGTTTGGCCAGGCACCGAAGCAGCCACAGGCTCAACCAGTTCTTCCCTCTCGTCTGCCGGTAGCAGCCGTCGGTGACCTGATGGCCTTCTCGTCGGAAACGGCGACAGGCCCGGCTCAAGTTACTTTGATCGACGGCAAGACGCGCGTGATGTGTGTTTATCACGTGGACCGGACCAGCGGGAAGATAGAGCTCAAGAGCGTGCGGAATGTGAACTGGGATTTGCTGATGGAAGAATTTAACGGAGTTCGTCCGTTACCGCGTGAGATTCGCACTCTTCTCGAGCAGAAGTAGTGACGCTGGTCGATCCGGCGTTTGTACGCACAGCTCCAGAGGCAGGGCGAAGGCGGAAACCACCAACGCTTGTCGTTAGCTCTCAGGGAGCCCGAAGATCAATGGCCGGAAAATTCATCGAATTGAAAGAGGCAGCGGCCCAGCTGGGCATTACTCCCGAGCGTTTGCAGGACCTGCGAGAGGCCGGGAAGATTCATGGCTACAAAGATGGAACCAGCTGGAAGTTCAAGCCGTCCGAGATCGAACGGTTGACCGGCGAACTCAGTTCGCAGATTTCCGCGGGCGATGATGAGCTCGGCATCTCCGATTCTGCGTCGTTTAGCGGCGACGACTTCGACCGACTGCTGAACCTCGATGCTTCCTCCGATGCGGATGACGAACTGGAAAACTCGTCGATCTTGATTAGCGAGGAGCCGGCGGAAGATGGCGAGCAGGATTCGTCGAGCACGGTGATCGGCAAGGAAGACGCGGAGAAGTTGAAGGAGAGCGACCTGAAGCTAGTGGGCGACTCTTCGAAGAAGAGTGACGTGGCGAAGCGGTCAGATGACGACTACGAACTGAAATTGGCCGACTCGGAAGATCTCAGTGACGAGTTGGCGTTGTCCGATGACCTGGGCTTCGAATCCGACGAGGCGTTGGTATTGGACGAAGACAGCGATCTCGGGTTGGCCGACGAAGACCACGTAATCCTGGACGACTCCGGCAGTTCGGAGGACGGTGCCTTGGAGGTCGGAGCGGACGACAGCGGCATTGGGGTGGCCAATCCGTCTGACAGCGGACTATCGCTGGAAGAAAACGCTGCCCTCGAGCTGCCGGAAGACGAGGACATGATCTCGCTCAACGATGAGCTGGGCGCATCTCCCGACGACGCCACTCAGTTGCAGCAGGATGAAGAGTTTTTGCTG
Organism: uncultured Planctomycetota bacterium; assembly: GCA_963700515.1. Lineage (GTDB taxonomy): Bacteria > Planctomycetota > Planctomycetia > Pirellulales > Pirellulaceae > JAJRVM01. The sequence continues at coordinate 189,509 of CAVOXY010000032.1, forward strand.
TCGCCGTCGGACGAGATGCTCGGTGATGAATCGTCGGATAGCGGTTCGCAGGTGATTGCCCTGGACGATTCAGGCGCCTTCGAAAGTGACTCGGATGCCGTGGCATTGGACAGCGCCGAGCCGATGTTGATTCCGGAAGAGGCCGACGGCCTCGACGTGCAGCTCGAGCCGATCGACGGCGCGGTGGCCGTGGCCGGTGCCATTCCGATTGCCTCGGCCGATGCTCCCGAAGCGGCCTATACCGTGTGGAACATTCTGGCCCTCTTGTTAGTGGTCCTGCTGCTGTCCGTGACCGGCATGTTGATGGCCGATGTGGTCCGCAACATGTGGGCCTGGAATGGAGACGCCTCAACGACGAGTGGTTTGGCCACCAGTATTGTCGAAGCGTTAGGCATGAAATAGTGCCGCTCTACTCATTCAGGTCGTCGCTTCCTGCCTCGCCGTGCGGAGGATCGAGCGAATCGAGATAGTCCCGCAGGGGCGAATCCGGTTAGAATGCGGCTCCACCGCCGTTATCCGACTCCTCCTATCAGCCGCGTGATCGTGCGCGTCTGGATCGGAAGGTGACTAGTCGTGCTCTCTGAGCCCGGAAGAGCCCGGCTATGACAAAACGACTTCTTTGCGCTATAATCTGATTGTGTGGCAGGCCTGCCGCACACTCCTTGGTGCGCCCGCCTGATGGCCGACTCTTAGGCCAGTCCTCAATAGAAATTTCAACTTGGAGTCATCATGATACGCTCGCGTCGTAGCGGAGGAGGGGATCCGTATCGGCTCAGCCCTCCGCCCTGGAATCGGCTGTCGACTTGGACTGGCTGGCTACTGGCCGTCATGATCTGCCTAGCGCCACTTGGATGTGGATCCAAAGAGTCGGTGCGGCACTACAAAGTCCCTAAGCCAGAAGTACTTTACGCGGCAAATCACATCGATGAAGCGGAGAAGAACCGGGCGAGCGTCAGCGCCCGACAAAGCGACCGACCGCATGCTGGGGGCCATCGTACCGCGAGAAACCCAGTCTTGGTATTTCAAGATGACCGGTCCGATGAACCTGGTAGCCCAACAGGAGTCAGCGTTTCGGCAGCTGATCGAATCCTTGCGATTCGCCGGTCCGGACGCGTCCCCCACATGGACACTTCCCGATTCGTGGCAGGAAAACGAGGGGACCGGCCAGCGAACGGCCACCTTAAGCGTCGAAGTTGAAGGTCGCAAATTAGAAGTGTCCATCATCCAATTGGGTACTGGTCCGTCACCCAACTCCATCCTGGACAACATCAATCGCTGGCGGCGGCAAATGCGTTTGCCACCGTTGGAAATGGATCAGCTGGAGAACGAGACAACCGCTCTGAAATTGGCTGATGGCACGGCGGTCTTTGTCAACCTGGTCGGGAATTTTGAAAGTGGCGGAATGAGCAGCGGAGGGACGACCAACGCCAGGGGGATGGCCGGCACAGCGCCTCAACTGCGATCCGAGCGTCCCCAGACGGGCTTGCAGTATGAGAAGCCCGAGGGCTGGCTCGACGAACCGCCGGTTTCTTTCAGCGTATTGGCATTTGGGGTGCGCGATGGCAACGCAACCGCGCAAGTCACCGTGTCGCCCTTGGACGGAGATGCGGGCGGTTTGTTGGCCAACGTGAATCGCTGGTATCGCCAGGCGGGGCTCCCTTCGATCGAGGAGCAAGAGCTCGCGACGAAGACCGAGGAGATCGTGGTACAAGGCATCCGTGGAACCTACGCCGAGGCGGTAGGCGAGGACACCCAGGCGGCGGGCGAGGCCATTGTGGGATGGATTGGCATCCAGTCGGGCCGGACGTGGTTCGTGAAAATCAAGGGCGATCGACAATTGGTTCGCGACCAGCGTGAAGCATTTCGCAATTTCCTGAAGACGCTCAAATTCAGCGCAAACGATGGAGCCGGTAATGGCAACTAAGATTTCTCCTGCTCAATCTCCGATCGGCAAGTCTTCCGCTGCGGCGTCTGCCGCAGCGAATGCCGACTTGCCGTCTTCGCTGCGCTCCCAGATCTGGAGTGTCGTGGTGACGATTCTCACGCCGCTGGCGTCACTGAAGATTACCGTCGCGCTGTTTCTGATGGCGATTTTCATCGTCTTTGCCGGCACGCTCGCGCAGACCGAAAAGGACATTTGGCAGGTGGTCCACGACTACTTCCGCATGGATTTCCATTCCTGGGAGAGCATGCGGTCTTCGGCGTTTGCCTGGATTGACTTTCGCATCTTCTTTCCGCGCTCCTTCTTCCCGGACATGCAACCGATCCCCTGGGGCGTGGGCTTCTTCTTCCCCAGCGGTTGGCTGATCGGGTTCTGCATGTTCGTGAATCTGACAGCCGCGCATTTGATTCGCTTTGGCATCCAAGCCAAAGGTCGCGTATTGACGGCCGGTATCCTGACCCTGCTGGCCGGCATCGCGCTGACGACAGTGGTGATTATGGCCGGTTCCAGCCAAACGGCCAGCCAATTGAAGCTCTTCACCGACTGGCCGTCGTTGCGGATTCTCTGGCTCTTGACGCAGTGCACGGCAGTCAGCCTCATACTGCTGATCGGTTGCATCTTGGTTTTTCGCAAGCGGGCGGGAATGGTCTTGCTGCACAGCGGAGTCGGCCTGCTCATGCTGGGCGAACTGATCGTCGGCGTCTGGGCGGTGGAAGGGCAGATGCAGATCGTCGAGGGTCAGACCACGAACGTCGTCATGGACACGCGTGAGTTGGAACTGGCCGTCGTTGATCGTTCCGATAAGCTGGAAGACGACGTGCTGGCAATTCCCGCATCGCGGCTCGTGCCAGACGTCCTGATCGACGATGATCCGCTCCCCTTTGGCGTCGAGGTGGTGCAGTACATGCAGAACTCGGAGGAACGTCCGGCGGTACCTGGCCGAGAGAATCTGGCGACCGCCGGCTTTGGTTTGCAGCGGATCGTGGAGGAAATCGAACCGATTGGCAGCACCGAAAAGATGGGGCGTTCAAACCAACCGGCCGCCTACGTGCGGATTGTGGACAAGAGCACGAAGAAATCGCTGGGCGTCTACCTGCTGTCGCTGCAGCAATGGATGCGAGGTCGACCGGAACGGATTGTTGGTGGGAGGACGTTCCTACGAAGTCATGTTGCGTTACCGACATGATTACAAACCCTACTCGATGCACCTGGCGGATGTGGAACAGCAGGTCTACATGGGTACCAAGACCGCCAAGAGCTATGCCTCTGAATTGAGATTGGTCGACGCGACGCGCAACGTCGACCGGCGCGTGCGGATCTGGATGAATAACCCACTCCGGTTCGCGGGCGCGACCTTTTATCAGTCGAACTACGGTCGAGATCCGGCGACGGGCAAGGAATACACGGGCCTACAGGTCGTGACCAATACGGGCTGGCGCATCCCCTATGTCTCCTGCATGATGGTGGCGATCGGTATGTTGGCCCAATTCTGGGTGACGCTCAAACGGTTCCTGACCAACCGGGCCGCAGGGAGACTCGAACCGCAAGCGGTGGACACCGCCGTCTTCGGATCAGCTCCAGGATCTTCCCCGGCGGGCCAGCGTCCGCTGGCCGACAGTGCCCCACCTGTTGTGCGGCACAAGAGCCTCGCCGATTGGCTGGTACCACTGGTTGTGGTCCTGGTCTGCGCCGCGTGGCTGTTGAGCAAAATGTACGAACCGCCGGCAAAGCTGTCGGACATCGATTTCGCGGCTTTCGGACGATTGCCGGTCACGTACGAAGGACGTGTCAAGCCATTTGATACGCTGGCTCGCAACTGCTTGCGCGTGATGTCGGACCGGCAGACCTACCGTGACGAGAACAAGGAAGAGCAGCCCGCCATCCGGTGGCTGTTGGATGTCATCACCGACTCCGAAGCGGCGGCAAAACACCAGGTGTTTCGCATCAGCAACCTGGATGTCCTGAATACTCTGGGCCTGGAACGCCGCCAGGGTTTCCGCTACTCGATCAATGAGTTCGGCAGGTCAGTTGGATGAGTTTGACAAGCAAGTCAAGCGAGCACGGCAGACGAAGCCGGAACTGCGCGACTTGTACAGCAAGAAGATCCTGGAACTGGATCACAAACTGAGTCTCTACGTGATGCTGCGGGAAGCGTTCAGCGTGCCGCAGTTGCGGATGGATCAGATGCGCGAGGACTTGTCGCGGGAGGCGAATCGGCGGGAGCAATATGCCGAGCAACCGTTACCCTTGGCCGTGCCGCCAAGTGATGGGAAGGGCCCCTGGAAAGCCTACACGTTCGCGCTGTTTGACGCGATCGCCCAACAGATGGCCTCTTCCGAGGGACTGCAGGCGGGAACACCCAATCCGTTCACCGTGGCGACTGATGGAAGTCCTCACGTCCTACGATGAAAATGGGAAAAACGCCGCGACCTTCAACCAGAAGGTGAAGGCATATCGCGAGCTTCTCGCTGCGAATCCGCCTGCTGGTCTGAAAACCGACAGGACTGATTTTGAAGTCACCTTCAACCATTTCGCGCCACTCTACTACGCCATGATTCTCTACTTCGTCGCGTTTGTGGTGGGCTGCTTCTCGTGGCTCGGCTGGAGCCTTCCCCTGCAGCGTACCTGCACCTGGCTGACGCTGTTTACGCTGGCTATTCACACACTCGCCCTGGCCGGGCGCATGTACATTTCAGGACGCCCCCCCGTCACCAACCTGTATACGTCCGCGTTGTTCATCAGCTGGGGGTGCGTCATCCTGGGATTGCTGCTGGAACGGTACTCGAAAATTGGTGTCGCCAACACCGTCGCGGCTTTCGCGGGATTCGCGTCATTGCTGATTGCCTTCTTGCTGACAACCGCGGTGATTTCCTTTAAGGGAGACTCTTTCACTGTCCTCGTCGCCGTGCTCGATACCAATTTCTGGCTCGCCACGCACGTCACCTGTGTCACCTGCGGATACGCGGCGACTTTCCTCGCCGGCCTGTTGGGCATGGTCTACGTGCTGCGCGGTGTCCTCTCCCCGACCCTCTCCCCTTCGATCGCCAAGGTCGTCAGTCGCATGATCTACGGCACGGTCTGTTTTGCGATCTTCTTCAGCTTCTTCGGAACGGTGCTGGGTGGCTTGTGGGCAGACGACTCGTGGGGCCGGTTCTGGGGCTGGGACCCGAAAGAAAACGGCGCTTTGATCATTGTGCTCTGGAATGCCCTGGTGCTGCATGCATCGTGGGGCCGCATGGTCGGCGATCGCGGACTGGCCGTGTTGGCCATCGTCGGCAATATCGTCACCGCCTGGTCCTGGTTTGGCGTCAATGAACTGGGAGTTGGCCTGCACTCGTACGGGTTCACCGAGGGAGTGCTCATGACGCTGGGAATCGTCGTCGCGGTCCACCTCGGTATCATCGCGCTCGGATTGCTCCCCAAGAAGCTCTGGATCAGTTTCTCGCGACCAACTGGGACCGCCTGAGGTGCAGCCCCAAAAGGGGGCGCTAGGCCAGCCCAGGCCGAAGCGAGGTCGCCAGCGGCGACCCTGCGCAGGCCTGGGGAGATCGAACAAAAACGCCGGTCGGTCGAGCGCCCGACACGCCATCGAACCGGCACGTTAGCGAGACCGAAACATGCCGCATGGCTTCCAGCCCTGGCGGGCAACGCTGTGAAGCAATTTCGTAGCCGAATTCGGCAGAATTCCGACAGATGTGGGCAGCCCTTGAAGGCTGGCGACTCCGGCTACGAGCTTGCATCCCCCTTTTCTCGACTCCAGAATGCTTCACAGCGTTGCCTGGCGGGGCGAGATGCAACGCGCGGCTTGATGCGGCCTCGGCAAAGTCGCCGGTGTGGTGGTGGCCTTCACGCTCAGCCGCCGATCAAATGCGTTACGTTCCCCAGGGCTACGTTTGTGGCTAAGCCACGGCACTTCGCCCTGCACCTGGCATAGCGTGCCCCTTTCAGGGGCTTTCGTCGCTGCCAACCGGTCACTCAGGAATCGTTCTGCGCCGTGTTTCTTGCTCTGCTTGTGGGTTACTTCCCGGTTCCGTATGAACGTTAAGACAGCCAATCCTCCACGACCAAGCCGGGAACGCGTTCAAAATCACTACTGTTCCTACTGAGAAGCTTCCCTCCTCTAGCCAGGACGACACTGGCAATCTTCAGATCCATCGTCCCCACTTGCGTCTTCATCAGCCGCAACCGTTGAAACTCATTTGCCGCAGCTTCATCCCAGTCAAGTACGTTCCAGACGGCAAAGAAACGGAAAAGCTGTCGCAACTTCGTATAGGCATTGATTTGGTGGTGTGGATCGTTCATCCGCCGAACGGCGGCCATCCATCCGCGCATGATTTCTTCCACGGTTAGAATTGTCGTCCCATACGGCTCAGCTGTTCCATCGAGGCGTTCTTTCAAGCGAACGGCCTCTGCAGAAGTGCCTTTTTGGTACTCGACGATATGATCCGTATCCAGGACAAGCATTACCTGTCCTCGCCGTTGGCCTGCCGTCGGTACTCGCGGCCGAGGCGGACGATTTCCTCAAATTCCGAATCGTCCTCGATGGATCCAAAAGTCGCCTTCACATTCTGCGGAATCACCACCGGTTCCAGGCGGCCTCGAAGTTCGGCAACCTGTCTTTCCAGATCAATCACTCGTTTTTCCAGTTGTTCCAACGTCATATGAACCTCCACGATTCCTTTTCAATAATGGCTCAGAGCCTGGTTAACTGACCCTGTTAAGTGACCCTACGGCAAATTAGAGTCACTGCCTTGGGCGGTGTCGCTGCCAACCTGCCAACCCCCCTAGCCCGATGGACACCAACCAGATGGCGATTCCGCGGAGGCTAGAAGCGACAGGTCGGTCATTTACGATTTTCGGAAAGAAAAACTGAAAGTTATGCCTAGAATAAACACGGTCAGTAGGCAGGCAGCGACCCCGTTGCCAACTGCCGTGATCCAACCGCCTTGGCCACCCGTATGGCGATCTAGTTCATTCATTCTCACATCTCCTTACTGTTCCGCTCGCCGTCCCCTGCCAATACCCGTAGATATGGAAAGGACTTCCAGCATATCTCCATGGCATCCACCATTGGACATCGTCGTAATCGTAGAGCGTCCACGAGATGACGCACGAATCGAAAGCCTCTGACCCTGACCCGCACTTGCCGCATTTATCCATCTTGACATTGCACTCCTTCGGGCCAATAGAGCAATTCGCCTCTACTAACTGACGGACCTTTGTCACCAACATCGCTCGCGTCCTGGATTCCTCGGCGGTTTTCCGCACGGCCACCTGCCTACAGGGTCAGCATCGTTTCTTGTGCGCGCGCGAAGCTGTTGTCATGTCAAAGATCTACGGGTAATTCTACCCGCACTGTGGGCTGCTTGTGAACGAGAAGGACGGTAGCTGACCAGTTGTCGCCCGACCGGGACAAGCCGGATCGAAGCGGTTGACTAGCGCGACGGATGCTCTGCGGACGGCGTACTTTCCTGCTGCTGATGAAGAGACATCTTTGTCATCCGATGTTCTTATCCTCACCTGCCCCTTACTCAACGTTCCAACACGATTCGTTTGAAGGACAGAAAAGATGGGATGACAAAAAGATAAGTCGGCACAGGAGATCTTTTGGTCATCCGATATTTTTGTCCTTATCTGCGCCAGCAGGATCTCTCCATCATTTCGAAACGTTTCGAAGTCCATTGATGGGTGGAGAGGCTCCCAGGCGATTCTCCGATAAAAGCGATTTCCGAAATCGACGTCTGCAAGGAGTACGTGCGGTGCCGGTAATAACACAATCCCGTCTCGCCGTCCAACCGCCTACCAGTGTAAGTATACTCGACTTCGTAACGGGAGCCGCTGCGAATATCGACCAGCTGGCACCGTAGATCGTGAGCATCTCCCACGGGCGATAGAACTGCCGCGTGATAGAATCCGAGCTACCTTGGCTGCGGGTAACAGAACGCGTGAGGAAATACGGACGGAACAAGTGGCAAAATCGTGATCGATTGTCCCGTCATTACCGCTGCTGGAATCTCAGCGTCGAGAGTTCGGGGCGGGCACTCTCGCGAGTGGACGGCGTGATTTCGGGCAAAGGTAGAACCTGCAGCAGCGCCACCGTTTCGCGGGACGCCGGCACCTGCAACTCGGTCATCGGAGCCAGCATTTGCACCAGCGCCAGCGGAGAAACTTGTACCGCCTCGGACACCGATAGCAGCGCTCCGTGCGAATCGCTCAAGACGGGCACTGTCTCAGCATCCTGCTCGGGCTCACGCTGCGGAGCGATCGCCAGACCGTTGGCATCCAGAGCAAATTGCAGTGACAGCTCACTGTACGGCAGTTTGGTAGCACCGCCGGAACGAGGATGCTGAGTGAGGGCCAGAGAACGTTGAGCCGCGTCCAACAGGGATTGACTCACGGCACCTCCCGCCGAGTGCAATTGCCCCGCGGCCTCGGTGATTCGACTGCGGTGGACAATGAGGCGTCTCAGCGTCAACTGCGACATGCCACTCAGCTTGTGCTGAAAGCGGCTCGTGATCAGGCGATCCAGGTCCAGCTGGCAAAAGACCCCCGAGATCTCCGCTTCCCAGAGCGACTCGATCTGTTCCGACCACACCGAACCTTGAAAGGTACACTCGCTGCCCAGTTGCTCCAACTGCGGCAGCCAGGCAGTGGCCAGGTGGCAGGGGAGTCCCATCGGCCCGGTGTGCAATTCCCAACCGGTGGCCGGCGGATCCAACTGCCGATTGCGGACCACACGCAGGCGAACCTGATCTCCCTCTTCTGATCCGGTCGGGCGAAACTCCACAAACGCTTCGGATCCCTCACCGCTCACCTCCACGGCGAACCGCGCGTCGAGTACCGACTGCGCCGACTGGTCCTGCTGCAGGGTCAGCGTCGATGCGAGCAGCTGAACTGTCTCGTCGGTCGCGTCGCTGCGCAACAACAGATGTTCGTGCAGCACTTCGACGAGTCGCGGCAAACGCCGGAAGTCAATTTCGGGCTGTCCGAGTGTGACGACCGATCCGTTGTCCGACGGCATCACGCTGGCCGAGCGAGCGCGGGCCAGCCACAAGTGTGATTCGGGATCACGCAGTTCGACGCCGCGCAGCACGAAGCTATCGGCAGCATCCCACTCGATGGCGTCAACGTGTACCTCAAGTCCCAGCCGTGCGGCGAGACGTGATTGCCAAGCGGTCATTCGGGCCGTGTGGTAGGCAGGTGTCTGCACGACCAGGGCGGCGCCACCCACCAGCAGGGTGGGAAGCAGACAGCCTATGCAGAAGAGAGTACGGCATAACCGACGTCGCGGGGAAAAACGCATGGCATACATCCTTGTACGCGTCGAATCAAAGCTAATGCGTGATGCTTCACACATTCATCGCTTTCGAGCCATCTCGTGGAACAGATCCCACCGGGCCCGCATTTCCTGCAGGCTGTCCCCGCCAAATTTCTCGACCAGGGCCCGAGCCACTTCGAAAGCCACCACGTTCTCAATAATCACACTGGCCGCCGACACCGCGCACACGTCGCTCCGCTCGTACTCCGCCGATTCCGCGAGCTTCGTGTCGAGGTTGACCGACTCCAGCGGCTTGCGCAGCGTACTGATCGGCTTCATGGCCGCACGCACCACCAGCGGCTGGCCGTTGGTCATGCCGGCCTCCAACCCGCCGGCGTTGTTGGTGGGCCGCTGGTAACCGAGCGTGGGCCCGCTGGACAATGCGGCTTCGAACTGGATCGGATCGTGCACTTGCGAGCCGCAGCGGCGAGCAGCTTCGAATCCCAGCCCGATTTCCACACCCTTGATCGCCTGCACCGCCATCACCGCCTGAGCCAACCGGCCGTCGAGTTTCTGATCCCACTGGGCGTGCGTGCCCAACCCGAACGGCAGGCCTTCGACACACACCTCGACGATCCCGCCCAGCGTGTCGCCCGCCTTGCCCGTCTCGTCGATCAGTTGCTTGATTTCGTCATCGCGACTCGGATCCAACGAGTACACTTCGCTTTGCTGCCGTCGTTCCAGCCGCTCTTCCCAACTACACGGGGGCACCTCGATCCTGATGCCACCCAGCTCGACCACGTAGCCCATCGCCCGGATGCCAAAGGGAGCGAGCAGTTGCCTGGCCAAGGCCCCGGCCGCCACGCGCACCGCCGTCTCGCGAGCACTGGCTCGCTCCAGGATCGCTCGGACCGGTCCCAGGTACTTGATCGCTCCGGACAAATCCCCGTGGCCCGGTCGCGGACGTGTCAGGTCGTCCATCCGCTCGAGCTTGTAGTCTCGTTGACAACCTGCAGGGCGATCGGACTGCCCAGCGAGATCCCCCGCCAGATGCCGGTCAGAATCTCGACGCGGTCCGTTTCGATCCGCTGCCGGCCGCCACGGCCGTAGCCGCCCTGGCGGCGGCGCAGCTCGTCGTCAATTCCCGGCGTCGTGAGTTCCACACCGGCGGGAAATCCGTCGACCAACGCCAGCAGCGTTTTGCCGTGCGATTCGCCTGCGGTCCAGTAACGTAACATGTTGTCTTCGCTGAAATTAGGGCAGGGGAAAGGGCACTGCTCGGCTCGGCGCCGGTGCGGGCGAGTTGTCGTCTGCCGCCCACCATGCTGTACTGCAATTCTAAACGGGAAAGGACATCGAGCGATAGGTCGGTTCGTGGTGTGCGGCGGGCGATTCGTGCCATGGAAATCGGGAATCGGTGCGGTGATTCCCGTAGCGGGACCCGCCCGGGCGCCATCATAATTCGTGAGCGTCAACATCGAGCTGAAGCCTCGGCGGCTTCAGCTACGACTACACTGTAGCGGGACCCGCCAGGGTTCCGCGCTGCGATGCACGACGTACGCCATCGAGCTGAAGCCTCGGCGGCTTCAGCTACGGCTACACTGTAGCGGGACCCGCCAGGGTTCCGCGCTGCGATGTACGACGTACGCCATCGAGCTGAAGCCTCGGCGGCTTCAGCTACGGTACACTGAGCGACCCGCGGTTCGGCTGCACGCACGACGTAGCCATCGAGCTGAAGCCTCGGCGGCTTCAGCTACGGATACACTGGGCTGAAGCCTCGGCGGCTTCAGCTACGGCCAGGTTGAAACATGAAGTCATTTCTTATTCACCGCTGGTTTTTGCTCAGCCTGGCAGCCGTGATGGCCGTCGGCCTGTTTGGCTCGGATGTGCTGCTCCCGGTGGCCAATTGCGTACCGTTGCGCTACGGGATCGTAGCCGTCGTCTTGTTCCTGATGGCGCTGCCGCTCGAAGCGCGTGTGATGTGGCGGACCATTCGCCGCCCGGCGGCCCCACTGTTGGGGGTTGCCATGAATTCAATGGCGATGCCGCTTCTGGTGTGGCTGTTCGTGACGGTCCTCGGCGCCGCACTCCTGGGTGGCGAATTATCGCTCGGTCTGTTGGTTGTGGCAGCCACGCCCTGCACGTTGGCCTCCGCGGCTGTCTGGACGCGCCGCGCCGGAGGAAACGATGCGGTCAGTATCATGGTGACCGTGATCACCAACGCCAGCTGCTTCCTGGTGACTCCGTTCTGGCTGTTGCACATGACCGGCCAGGAGGCGGAAATCGACGCGTCCGAGATGATCACCACACTAGCCCTCGTGGTGGTATTGCCCATGACTCTGGCACAGCTGGCGCGACTGGCTCGCGCGGTGGGCCACTGGGCCACGCGTAATCAGACTCCCCTGGGGGTCCTGGCCCAGTTGGGCGTGCTATCAACCATCCTCATCGGCTCGATCCAGACCGGCCAGCGGTTCGGCGGCGGCAGCGCATCGCCCGGACTGGGCCAGCTGTTGATGCTGCTGGTGAGCATTGTCGGTATCCACGTCGCAATTCTGACCGCCGGCATGCTGTTGGCGCGACTTCTGAAGATGGAGCGGCGAGACGGGATCGCGGTCGGATTGGCCGGCAGCCAGAAGACGCTGATGGTGGGCCTGCAGGTTTGCATGGAGTTGGGATTCAACATCATACCGATGGTGGCATATCACATCAGCCAATTGCTGATCGACACGCTGATTGCCGATCGCCTCCGGCGCGACCAGCCGCCCCCCCAAAATGCCGCCACGACCGACTCGCAGCGGTAAGTCAGGGCAGCTTTCAGCTGGCGCGTGTCGACAACGGCGGAGCAATACGACCGCCATCCGCTCGCCCCGGGGCATGTGGGGCATTGGGTTAGTTGACTGACAGCCCATAGGATAGGCTTCCAACCTGTCACGACCGTCCCGTTTCAAACGCCGACTTGATGTGACTTTCCCGAGTGGCAGGCTGGAAGCCTGTCCGACGACCGAGTCAACAAGCCGCATGTGGCACGAGCAGCCCCGCGATGTGAAAAGGGATGCAAGCGACCCTTGTTGAGCGGGCAGGTGATTGCTATACTGTGAGTTTCCCAACGTCTGCAAAAAACACGCTAAGTCCTTTCGCTGCGGGAACTTGAAGAAATGAAGGAAGGTATTCATCCGGAATATTTCGAGACGACGGTGACCTGCGGCTGTGGGAACAAGTTCACGACGCACAGCACCCGTCCCGAGTTGAAAGTCGACATCTGTAACGCCTGTCACCCGTTCTATACGGGGAAACTCAAGTACGTCGATACGGCTGGACGCATCGAGAAGTTCCAGACGAAATTCGCGGCAGGGACGTATGCCAGTGTGCAGCGTACGAAGAAGAAAGCGGCCCAACCGTAGCCAACCCTTCCGGCCGTGGGCAGATTGACACTCACCTTTTTCTTCCATGCCTGGGGCTGCCCGAGTTCCACGAGACGGTACACGGCGTCGTGACCACCGTGCTGGAGCGCGCCAACCGGGCCCTCGGGGCACAGAGCACCGCTGCTTCGCGAGCGCTGCCCAAAACGCCGCCCGCCGAGCCACAGCGCGGGGCAGCAGATGACGAGCATGTGGACACACAAGCCTGCTTGCCGGCGCGATCACGACGACTCCTCTGGGGGCGGCGTCCGCTTCGGCACTCAGCGGCGGTCGTCGACGCTGCCGAGGGACTTCGGGAGCGGTGCCGATCATCCCTGCCGGGACGTGTAGTCTTGGTGAGGAACTCACACTGGAGTACGATGATCGCGGTGGCCGAGAGTGCGACGTGGCGGAACGCCTGAGCGAGACTCCACAGCACATCGCTCCTCTCACCGCCGAGTGCTGCAGCGACAACGAAACAGGGGACCGTGGCGTCCAGGCAGGACCGACAGCGGCAGCAGAACGGCTGCAGGTGGTAACAGACTCCATGCGAAAAATGCTTGAGGAAAAATTGGCGCGGTTCGAGCAGCTCGAGCGTGCCATGATGGATCCGGAGGTCATGGGCAATGACAGCCGCATGGCGGCTGCGGCGCGGGAGCATGGTTCGCTGGCGAGGCTGGCCAGGAAGTACCGCGCCTTCAAGCAGGTGAGCGACGAGATTGCCGAGCTGAAGAAGATGGTCAAGAGCCAGGATTCCGAAGAGCGGGAAATGGCTGAAAGTGAGTTGCCCGAGCAGATCGAACGGCGGGAGCAGATCTGGAACGATCTACTCGACATGACGATTGGCGGCGAGGACGCGAATCGGCCACGCTGCGTGATGGAGATTCGTGCCGGGACGGGGGGCGACGAGGCGGCGTTATTCGCACGCGTCTTGTATGAAATGTACAAGCGGTACGCGGAGGATCGCGGCTGGAAGTTGGAACTGCTCGATGCCAGCCCAACGGAACTGGGTGGGTTCAAAGATCTGACCTTGGCCTTTGAAGGCGAGGGGGTCTACCGGGAGCTGCAATACGAGAGTGGTGGTCACCGGGTGCAGCGTGTGCCGGAGACGGAAGCGAAGGGACGCATTCATACGTCGGCAGCGACCGTGGCGGTACTTCCCGAACCCGAGGATGTGGAAATCGACCTGAAACCGGACGATTATCGCAAAGACATTTTCCATGCCAGCGGGCCGGGTGGCCAACACGTCAACAAGACCGCGTCCGCGGTGCGATTGACCCACTACGAGTCTGGTGTCGTGGTGTCGATGCAGGACGAGAAGAGCCAGCACAAGAACCTGGCCAAGGCGCTCCGCGTGCTCAAGTCACGGCTCTACGACATGTACCAGCAGCGCGAGCACGAGAAGCGGGCCAGTGAGCGGAAGAGCCTGGTCGGTTCGGGCGATCGCAGCCAGCGCATCCGCACGTACAATTTCCCCGAGAACCGCTTGACGGATCATCGCATCAACCTGACGCTGTACAAGCTCGATCAAATCCTGGCCGGAGACTTGCGTCCCATCACGCAAGCCTTGATTGCTCATGACCGTGACGAGCTGCGGGGATCCATGGATGCGGACATGACCTGAGCGACCGAGCAGGGACGATCGTGCGGCAATCGCTCCCTGCAGTGGTTCCCGAGGAAGGGGCAATCGTGACACGACCGGCCAGTGGTTGGAGATCCGCATGAGTCCCAGCGAAACGAGTCACCGCGAAGAGCGTCCCCAGGAAAAGTGGACGATCGGACGACTCTTGAAATGGACAGCCGACTTCTTGAGCCAACACGGCTCGGAGAGTCCGCAACTGGATGCTCAGCTGCTGTTGGCGCACGCGCGGAAATGTCCGCGCATCGAACTCTTCACCTCCTATGCGGAAGAGCCGCCGGAGTCCCAACGTGCTGCAGTTTCGCGAGCTCGTGCGGCAGCGCGCGGCAGGCATGCCGGTGGCCTACTTGATCGGTCATCGCGAATTCTACTCACTCGACTTCCGGGTGACGCGAGACGTCTTGATCCCACGTCCCGAAACCGAGTTTCTGGTCGTGGCGGTGACCGATCTGGTCAAGGCACTGCCGCCGCCACGTGAGTCGGTAGCGATCGCTGACGTGGGGACTGGCAGCGGAATCCTGGCCGCCTGTTTCGGCAAGCACATCCCCCAGGCGCGGATCTGGGCAACCGATATCAGTGCGGCGGCGGTGGAGGTGGCTCGCGAGAATTGCCGCTCCCACGGAGTGCTCGAACGCGTGCAACTGCTCTGCGGAGACCTGCTGACGCCGATCCCCAGTAACGTCTGGTTCGATTTTGTCGTCAGCAATCCACCCTACGTGAGCGACGCGGAATATCTCGAGTTGCCTCGCGACGTAAGGGAGTACGAACCCCGTCAGGCCTTGATCGCTGGCAAGGACGGCTTGGATGTGATCGAGCGACTCATTCCGCAAGCTGCGGAGCGACTTAAACCGGGTGGCTGGCTGCTGGTCGAGATCAGCCCGATGATCGAACAGGCCGTGCACGAACTGCTGAACCGTGACGGCCGTTTCGCGCCGGGGAGGACCGTGCGCGACCTGGCGGGACATGCGCGCGTGGTCCAGGCGATTATTCCACTTTGACCACGCGGCCCTTCACCTGCGCCGCTTCCGGCTGAACGACGCCATTACCCGTCGCATCCTCCAGGCAAGTACGATTCCGCCCAGCGCGTTTGGCGTTGGCCGCCAGCTCTTGCAGCCGGGTAAAGATGGTAGTTGTGTCATCATCGCGGTGCACTTGCGTCAGCCCCACACGAACCGTCAACGAATGCTGTCCCCCATTGTATTCGAATTTCGTCGCTTCAATCGATTGGCGCATCCGTTCGACATTCGCGGCCGCACTGCGGGGTCCCGTGTCACCAAAGAAGATGAAGAAACTCTGACCCCCGTAACGAAACACGCGATCCAGTCCATTCTCCTTGGCCGTCAATTGACCCAGGAGGCGAGCTATCGCGTGGAGGAAGCGGTCGCCAACGCGCGTGCCGAGCCGATTATTGACTTCACCAAAGCGATCGATGTCCACCAAAGCGGCACTCACCGGCCGTGCTCGCCGCACGTCCTCACGCCACCAACTCCTGAAGAGCAATTCCAGCCCCATGCGGTTCTGCAGGCCGGTCAAGGCATCGAAATGCTGCCGCCGATCCGATGATTCGAGTCGATCCTCGTGGCAGATGATCATCAGCGTGGCTTCGCGTATCGCGTCACGCAACTCGTGCGCCATCCGGACCAGGTTTCCCAGCTCCGAAATGATCGTATCGAACGCCTGTTCATCTCCCTTCAGATCCAGACCCAACACCGACTTGCAGCGGCTTTCAATCAGCGCAGTCTGGTCCAGCAAGATGCCTTCCAGTCGAGTACCGATGACACCGTATTCCCCCAGCTGGTCGCGTCTCTGGGCCAGCACCGTCAGCACTTCATGCTGACGCGCCACCCACCCTTCATTCAAGGTAACCAACTCTTGCAAGGCAGCACGTACCGCATCGGGGTCCTTCTTGACAATGGCACCGCGCACCGAATCCTCAACGTCGAGCAGGTCCTCGCGGTAGACATCCACCTCCAACCTGAGAACCTCGACCGCAGCCTCCACAAACGTGCTGAACTCGTAGCCCGAGTTCTCCAACATATCCAGCCAGCGAGCCGGTAGTTCCTCGCGCACCTCCTCCAAAGTGACCGCCGCCGCCGGAATCTCGTAAATGACCTCATCCGAGTTCGCCCCTCGGTGGGCGCGCAACGTGGGCACCGGAATCGTCAGCTGCCGCTCCAATAAGATGGCCAGCGCAAACCCCATCATGAGGTTGAGTATCCCAATAATGAATACCACTGGTATCACGATGTGACCTCCCTGCCCAGCCGGCTCGCCCTCCCCGCGCTGGAGTCACTGGCGAACCGCCGGTCGGTTGTTTCTCTGTCCGGATGATCTGGCGCCGTCGGCAGCACCGCCGACGGTATGGCTGTACGTCAGCGCATGTCGGCCGCGGTGAGCGACTCGATCCCCCTGGGCCGCGGCTGGCCCGCTAGGCAAAACGCTCCAAAAGCGTAGGTCACGCCGCACAACATCGGACTTGACCGTGCCGATCCATGCCGCTTCGGCTGATGGCTGCTGCAGTGATCAACGCATACCACCGGCGTAACCGTTCGTTTCGGCACCCGCCATCAGACCGACGGCGGCAGTCCCGTCCGAAACATCGCGACCTGGGCCGACATAGACGCGGGACTCCAGTGCCAGGCGATCCAGCATTCCCTGCAACGCCGATTCAATCTTGAGCATCAGCGGATCGACGTCCGCGCCGCGGTCGCGCAGGGGGCTCACTTCGATCGCCGGCCCCACTTCGATCACCGCCCGCAATTGCCCGTGCACGCGGGCTTTGTCGGTCAGATCCTCTTCAAACCGTTCGATCGTCTCCAACATGCGGTCAATCGTCAGGTGATCGAGGTAGTCGGGTGGATAGTTGCTGATTTGCTGAGCCAGGTAGATATCGGCGAGTTGCCGCCAGCGGCGCGCTCGCTCCGCCGCGTCGATGCGTCCCTGGACCATATCCGGCATGATCTTCATCCGCAGCGCTTTGATGCGAGGTATGACCGCTACCTGCGAGACACTCCCAAACCACTCCTCTTCCAGCGGTGCGAGCAAGCCGTCCGTCAACCGTTGCATCCGCTGCGCCAGCGTGTCGGAGTATGTGCGACCGAAATACTCCAGCTCTTTCAAACTCAGCAAGGCCAGCCCCACACGGGCAATCCGCTGGTCGGTCGGCAAAGTCCCGTTGCGGCTGCCAACTCAACCGCTGTTCGATTTCGGTCAGAACCGGATCGGCCGTGCTGTCGAAATCGCCGCCAAACAGATACTTGATGGCCACCGGATGCACGACAACCTTGCCCTCCGTGATCCGCCTGGCGCGCCGCTTGGCCGCCGTGCGGGCGATGAAGGCGACGCCATCCAACAGCGCCTGGAGTCGATCGTTCGTGCGTGACACGGCCCCTTCGGGAAAGATCACCAACGGACGCTCGGCCGATTCCAGAATCTCGATGGCAACATTGATGGCCTGCCGATCCACTCCCTCGCGATAGACGCTGAAGGCACCCATCTTGTGAATCGCCCAATGCATGAAACGACTCTGTTCGAACAGGTGCCAACTGGCCATCGCGTAGACGAGACAACGCAATTCGCGAGCCAGCCATCCCATGACCAGCGGGTCACTCGTACGAGCATGGTTAGGGGTCAGCAGAATACCGTGCCGCGCCCTGAGCGACTCTTTCAAGTGCTCCGCCCCACGTAGTTCGTAGCCCACCACCCCCTCCGACCGCCGCAACCAGAATCCGTGCAGATTCAAGTCGCGAATGATGGTCGCCCACCACTTCCCACGATGAGGCGGGATGAACTTGTAAGGCTTCTCAATCAGTATCTGCTGCATGACAAATCCCGTCCGTGTGCTGCGTCACGATGGTTCTACCGGCATGAATGAGTAAGAGTAAGAGTCAGAGTAAGAGTTGTCGAGCTGACAGGGGGGTCGGTCAGAAGGCAGTGCCGCGGCAAGTGGAAAACCGTGAGCTCAAGCAGCGGGCATCTTTCGCGTGTCGTCCGAGCGCATCGATGTGGACCGTCTTGGGCCTGGTACCCCTGCAAAGTCCCGCTGACCGTTACCAACACACTCTCTTGCCAAACGGCGATCTAGCCCACCCTGGCGGGTCGGATTTTCGACTGCAGGCAGAGCCGGTCAGACACCGAACCAATGCCATATGGTCGCTCGCAAACGCAGACTACTCTCAGCCCGTCCGACTCCGGCCGCACCGCCGGAGGGTCGCTATCCGGAGGCGTTCATCGACTATCTCTCTGGCGAGTGCCGGCTGTCGGAGAACACCTTGTTGGCCTACCGGCGCGACATTCGTCGGTTCCAGCAACTGGTTGGAGGGACGCAGCCTGCGGAATCTGACGATTGCCGACCTGTCCGACTTCGTGGCCTGGCTGCATGCGTTCAAGTTGGCTCCGTCGAGCATTGCACGTCACATCGTGGCGTTGCGGATGTACTTTCGTTACCTGCAGTTGGAAGGAATTCTGCGGGACAACCTGGCGGAACTGCTGGGGAGCCAGAAGCTCTGGCAGCGGATTCCCGGAAGTCCTGTCTCCGGCGACGGTCACTCGGTTTCTGGCAGGCTCCCGAACCAGGACGATCTCTTTCTGGCGTCGCGACCGCGCACTGCTGGAATTGCTTTACGCCACCGGCTGTCGCGCTTCGGAGATTTCGCACCTGAAGCATGCGCGACGTGCATTTGGACCGAGCGGTACTGCAAGTGCCACGGCAAGGGAGACAAGCAGCGTCTGGTCCCCGTGGGCCAGCAAGGCGGTGGCAGGCGATCGGGCAGTATCTGGAGCACGAGCGTCCGCGGTTGGCGGCTCGGTCGACGGAGTCACCTCCGCTGGCTGTTGCTTTCCCGGCGCGGCCGCCGGTTGCGGCGCGAGGCGATCTGGGAGCTGGTCAAGAAGTACGCGGCCCGTGCCGGGGTGCCGCCGACGATCAGCCCGCACACGCTGCGGCACAGTTTCGCCACCCACGTCCTGGCCGGAGGAGCCGATCTGCGGCAGGTCCAGGAGATGCTGGGACATGCCAGCATCGCGACCACACAGATCTACACCCATGTCGATCAAACGCGGCTGAAGAAAGTGCACCAGCAGTTTCACCCACGAGCCTGAAGCGGTGCCGGCACGGGCGAACGACTACTGCCGGACCGGTGCGGGCGGGGGCGTGAACTTGATCTTCTCGATCAGTCGCTGCACCTGTCCCGTCGAGTGGTCGACGTAGCCGGAGACGGCCGTGATCGCCTCGATCACGTGCTCGTAGTTCAAGCCGTAGTCGCAATCGAGCTCCGACTTCCGCATCGTCACGCGCCGCCGGCTCATCGCCGCCGACGATCCCGATCACGTAGTTGTGCAGTTCGTCCGATGGTGTTGAAGACCACGTCGCCATTGACCACGATGCCACCCGAGGAGAGCAGTCTGCCGTTGGCATCGGCCCGCAGCCGAACGTGCATCGTCAGAATCGGACTCTCGTCCGGGCAGCCCCGCCTGCTGAGCGGCCAGCGGCATCTTGATGTTGAAGTCGCCTTCCTGGGCGACGATCTTGAAGGTCATGATGAAGAAGACCAGCAGCTGAAACACGATGTCGATCATCGGCGTCATCTGCAGTTCGATCTTCTCGTCTGTTGCGTACCGATGTGACGGATTCTTCATGAGCGTTATCTCGAACCAATCGACGTGCACGCCAGCGACAATCGCCGCAGCGGCTAGGGTCCCACTTCTTCCTTCGCGCGCAGCGCGAACTTCTCAAACTCTTCTTCCTGACACACCTGGATCAATTTCTGCACGACGCCGGCCTTGCGCCTGGCGGTCGGCGCGAATGATGATCGTCGCGTCGGACAGCTCGACGATCTCGCCCTTCGAGAATCGCCCGCTCATTGACCAGGTAGGGGCGCAGCCGATTCATGTTCGCCAGCTCCTGCCCTCCGTAGACGCACGTTCCCTTCCTTCGTCAACTGGATCGTGATCGGGTACTCGAAGCGGCCGATCGGGCGGCTTGGCCAACACGCTTTCGGGCAGCAGAATCCGCTGATCCGCTTCCGTCTGCGAGAAGTTGATCAGCACCATGAAGAAGGCGATCAACTGGAAGGTCATGTCGATCATCGGAGTCAGATCGCCTTCCAGGATCTCGCTCTCCGCCCTCTTTCGCATACGCATGGCCGATCTCCGTCTGAGCGACTAGCCGTTACTTCTTGCGGGGTCCGACGTTCTCGAAGCGCGCCATCAGTCCCTCGCTGACGATGCCCACTTCCAGCACCAGGCGGGCAATGCGGTTCTTGAGGATGTTGTAGGCGGCGATGGCCGGAATGGCGATGACCAGACCGACCAGCGTGGTGAACAAGCGCCGTGGAGATACCCTCGGCCAGCTCGGACGGTGGGGGCGTGCCGGTGCGCGTCGGCAATCACTCTGGAACGACGCGATCATACCCTGCACCGTGCCGAACAGGCCGACCATCGGGCTGATCGTGCCGATCAGCGCCATGTAGCTCAGCCGGTGCTCGAGCTTCATGTTCTCTTCTTCGCCCACCTCCTGCATGGCTTCGATCGCCTGGGGGTAGCCGGAGGAGAGCTTGGCCAGGCCGGCCGAGAGGACCTGGCCCAGGAACGATTCGTCGCTCTTGGCCAGCTCGTAGGCTTCCTGGTACTGCTTCTCGTCCAGATGATGTTCGAAGCCGTCGACCAACGTGGCGGGACAGACATTGTCGCGGCGGGCGGTCAGCAGGTTCATGACGAGCAGGGCCACGAGGGTGAAGGAGAGCCCCAGGAAGACCAGTCCGTACTGACCAGCCGAGCGCTTCCAGACCGATCTACAGGTAGCTCCGCTCCTCCGTGTTTCCTCCGGCTGCCGCAGCCGGAGCCGCGTCGGCCTTGGCCGGGGCCGCCTCCGGCTTGGCCGGCTGATCCGCCGGGACATCCACGACATCGGCCGGGAGATCGACGACATCGGCCGCCGCCTCCTTCTTCTCCGCCTCTTGACCGAACGAGACCGCGGGAGACCCGACACTCGTCCAGGCCAGCATGCCGCACGCGAAGATCACACTCGCCAGCGAACCAAGGGTCGCCCAGCGGGACCCACACCAGGCTCGTTGCCGCATAACTGTCTCCCACATCGAATTGACGGACATCGCCATCGATCGTATGCTTGGGGCCCGCCACGCAGGCGAAGTACATCCCGCTCGCCAAACCGACCTGTATCTCCCACGAATCGGCCGAGCCTCACGCCATACAACGTTATTCTAATCGGTCGCGTCCCTGGCCGTAAACCATGTGCCAGTGGAAAGCGTTTCTTTCGTTCTACTCCCTCCTACCGCCGGCAGAACCGCTATTTTCGATTCGCCCACGGGCTGCCCGAGTAGCGGCTCTCCAGCATACTTCGCGCTCGAATCGCCCGTTCCGATTTGTTCACAGTCCGCCACAAATCACTCAGATAGTACAGCGCTTCGGCATGCGCATCGGGATCCTGGTTGAACAGGAGGTCGACGTGCAAGAAGGCTAACAGGGCGTCTTGCGATTTTCCCGCCTTGAGGTAGCAGATCCCCAGAGCGTTGTAGGCCTGCGCGAACAGTTGAGGCTTTTCACGCGAGTCGTTCTCTTCAATGATCTTCGTCACACTCTCCAGGGCGGGCTGTGTTTGTCCGGTCTCCGCCAGGCAGACGGCTTTGCCCAACGTCGCTCGCAACTTCAGTTCGCGGGCCCGCGCGTCGTCCACACTCGAGGCGAGAACCTCCTCGTACTTCTGCAGCGCATCGGGAAACAAGCTGCTGGCCACCATGGCGTTCGCCTGGAGGACCATGGCCCGCATCGCGTAGTCGGGCCAGGGTGCCTCGGCCAGCTTGCCGTAGTAGCGGATACCGTTCTCGTAGCTCGACAAAGCCACGGCTAGATCACCTAGCAGTTCCATGGCGGCGAAGTAATGGTAGGAGTTCTGGTTGGCCGCATTCGACTCGAAAGCCCGCATGGCTCGGACCGCGGCCGCTTTGTCACCGCCCCCCACCAGCGCCAAACGCCCGTCGCAGTACGCCTTGTAGATACTCAATATCCTGCAAGATCTCGGTCCGGGAGATATCGGCCGTGCTGATCTTCTCCAAATCGGAACGGGCCGCTTCCAGCTGCCCTTTGAGAATCGCCTCGCGAGCACTGCGCAGCTCCCGCGGCTCACCTTTGAAGGAGACCTTCTGAATCTCGTTGACCGGGAACAGTTTCTTGCCGTTGTTCGTCGTAATGGAGATCTGGGTCCGCGTGATTTCGGTAATCTCACCGTACGTCGGCGTGCCACGATCTCCGAACACCGTGTCAAACTGCTGCCCATAGCTGACCGATGCCAGGGCCAGCAGGACCAGCAGTCCACTCCCCCCCACGATTCGCCTCTGGTTCATACCGTTCTCCCGTTATGGTTCCCGTTTCTCGGCCGGCCGCCAGTTGACGTCCACCGTCCGAGGCGCCTGCTCATCGAAACGCTTCGCTTCGCCCGGTGTAACTTCTATTTCCCACCATGTCAGCCCGACTCACAGACTGAATGATTACTTCGACGCATCGGCTAATCCGTCACCGCGCTCACCCAGCGAGCGTTGGACCTTCTTCAACAGCGCATCGTACTTGGTGTACCATTCTTGTCCCCCCATGTTCGGGAACATGCGTTGTGTGAAGACGATATCGTTCTTGGCCAGTTTCAAGTACTTTTCGCGATCGGCCGGCTGTCGCAGACGCAACGACAACTTATAGTGACAGACTGCCGTGCCGTAACGAGCTTCGTGAAACGCATCGCGGTATTGCTTGCTGCGTTGTGTAATTTGGGCCAGGCGACTCCATCCCCAAATAGTCTGCTCGGCCGCGTTCTTCTCGCCTCCCGTCCCCCGTACCGCATCGAGGTACTTCAGCGCCTGTTGAGGTTGATCGCCCCAAAGCTGGTACGTGCGGGCCGCTTCCATCTGGTATTCCAACCGTCGATTGTCTTGTGCCAGTACCTCCAGGAGGATCTTCGCTGCCTCTTCGTATCGGCTGCATTCGCGCAGTGCGAGGGCTTTGCGAAACCGCATCTGCCGTGCCAACTCCGGCGTGAGCCCCAGCGCCTCGGAGTTCTCCAGGATCTGATCATACGTCCGGGCAGCGTTGTCGAAGCAGGCGTGAGCCGCCGCGGCTGAATTCGCGTCATCCGAGAGTCCATTACCTAAACTGCTAAAGGACTCCGCCACCCAGTTCAGCACCCGTAGATCCTTCCCTTCGCCGCGGACCTGCTCCAGAAACGTATTGAACCCCTCCGACAAGACCCGGCGATCCTCGGGCTTGTCGAGCAACTTCAGCTGCGTTTCCAGTCCGCGGGCCAGGCGATAGAAAATGTCCACCAATCGTTGCTGGCTCTCCGCCGAATCCCCCACCTCGCTGCGGAGCGACTGGACCATCTCCCGGCTGCGCTGGATGAGTCCGGTGCGCTGGTCGGTGCTCTTGACTTTCGACAAAGCAGACACGATGGCACTGAGGCCCACACTGTAGGCCTGTTCGCGCAGGCGGGGCGAATCGATGGCCGCATCGTTGCGCGCGACCATCGACAAGACGCCGATCTGGGGATCATCCAGCAACTGAAGGGCTTTCGGCGCTTCGTCACTGTCGACATAGATCTGAGCCAACGACAGCACTGCTCGCGGCACGGTCGCGTTGACCACTCCCCCTTCCTTCATGCGTGCCACACCCGATTCGAGAATTTCGAAGGCCGTCTTCTTGACCTCGGCCAGTTGCGGCTTCCGCGCGGCGATCTTCGCATGGAGTTCCGCCGCGTCGGCGTCCCCTTCGCGTGCGGCCTTCTCCCACTCGCGGAGCTGATTCATGCCGAATAAGTAATCGCGCCACAACGCTTCACCAATCCGCAGTTCGGCCGAACCTCTTTCGGTGGAATTCGGCGGAATGTTCTCCACATATTCGCGTGCCTTGTCCAACTTGCCCTGGCGAATCAGAAAGGGGATCAGAGTGTTGACGGCCTCCGCCGCCTCGGGCGTGCCGGACCAAGTGTCGACAATGTAATTGGCCAGCGACACGATGTGATCGGTCTCAAAGTCCTTGGTCTCGGCCGAACTGATCTCGTACAGTTTCAAGTAGGCGGCCAGCGCAGTCTGAGCTGCCTGGCACGACCCGGCACTCCCCGGAAACCGACGTCCGGTAAACTCACCGATCACCACGGCGTCGTAGTACTCTCCCTCCGCGTAGTACAGGTAGGCCAGCAGTCGCCGTACCAGGCTCAGGTCCTCCACGGGGGTGTCCGCAGCGGCAAAACTCAACGCCAATAATAAATTATCCATCGCCTCGCGGCGTTTCAGCACCATCGTTTCCTGCTGCGTCTGGAGCTGTTGCTGCAGCTCAGCCTTCACTTTCTCGTCCGTCTCGCGCTCGATCCGCTCCGGCACGTTGTCGAGAAAATATTGGGCACTCTGCATCTCCGAAATCGCGTCCGTCCCCCGCGTCCGCGCTTCTTCAAACGTCTGGGCCGGCTCCCTGGCGTCAATTCGCGCAGCCGCTACCCCGCCCGGAATCTCCGCCAAGAGCATCCGACCCTCTTCCTGGTAGTCGCTCGGCATGCGGGATACGGCGCGGGCCAGTTTCCGCGCCGCCTCGCGCGACACCTTGATCTGATCGTCTCGCGGATCCTTCTCCGCTAACTGGTCTGCGTAGAGCTTGTGCGCACGCGCCAGCTTCAGTCGCAGCAAGATCCAGTCGGGATTCTCCTCCTCCGCCGGGCGCTGCGTGTCGAGCCATGCGGTCGCCTGGCTGATGACACTCGCATAGTCCTTCTTCGATTCCTGCATCCAGGCGTCCATCGCCAGCAACAAACTTTCCGTCTTCAACTGCCGTGGCGCGGGACGCGTGTCGGTCTCGCTCAATAGATCATCCGTCAAATACTTCAGGGCCTGGTCGTAATCCCCCAGCTTCGCCAGGCAACGTGCTTGGTAGAATCGTGCCCGGGCGCCAGCCAGATACCCTCCCTCGCGATACTTCTTGTACATGTCCTCGTAGCTCGTCGCCGCTTGCTCAAGCAGCGTCTTGCGCGCGGCTGAGTCCGCGGGCTCCGTGTCCGCCTTTTCCTCCAGTGATTCGGCTCCCTGCAACAACGCCAGCAAGTACTCCCCGCGAAGTGAATCCCGATACTCGATGGCCTCCTTGTCCGCGGTCGCGTCGTCCTCCTTCTTCATCTTGGAGAGGGCATCACGTAGCTCGCTGGTGGCTTGCGTCAACGCCTGGTGGGCATCGTCGTAGAGCTTGGCCGCCTCCTGCGTCATCGCCGCATCATTGGTCCGCTTCGCCTGCTCAACTTTGATCGCCGCCCACTGCCGCAACAACGAGCTGAATTGCCGACGAGCAAACACGCGTTTGGGATGCTCTGGCTGCTCCTGAAGAAACTTCTCCAGGCTCTCCTTCGCTTCGTTGAGCATCCGCTCCCGCGAGTTGCGATCACGGGCCGCCGACGCCGCCTGGACTAAGGTGACCCCACGCTGGTAAGCCAATTCGGCCTGAAACTGCGCGGACACCAGCGGACTGCCGTCCAGGCGGTCCAGATACACGGTCGCCACATCGTAATAGCCGTTGTCGCGCAGGGCATTCAGAAATGCATCCGCAGGCTCCTCACCCCTGACCGATCCGGACCATGTCAAGGCCACCATCATACCGGCCCAACACCGGGCCATCGTGGCAGACCAGCGCGCAGATACCATGTTGATCTTTCCTCTCCCTGGCAATCGTTCTAAACCAACTCTGCTTGTGGTCAGGTTCACCAAGCACGGGGACGCGTGCGACGGCTGAATCACCAAGATGACCGGCGCGGAGCCCCGGTGCGCCCAGTACGCCCCAGTACAGCCCGTCGACACTCTCCTCTGGACCCCGAACGGGGACTTCCGTAGATCCTCCAAACCCTGGCACTGCCATGGTTTCCGGCAGCGTTGCCCCCCCACGCGACGCCTCACCCGAGACTCTGCCCCCCACTTGAGACCTCTACCTAAAAGCTACCACCAAATCGCGGGAACTCCAACCAACCCTCTTAGGTCAAGAGGGTCCCCCCGCAAAGATGAACAGTATGACTCCCCTCCCAAGGATCGCACAACGGGTGAGCGACGGTCACGATCCATCAGTCAACGGCTCCCTGGCGATCCGCCATTGGTCGGGCGTCGCTCGACCTTCGGAGACGTGGCGCTCGGCCAAAACAACTACGGACGATATAGCAAATATCCGGCCCGATGCGCCGGCCGCGGACATCACGCGGTGTGCATAGCGCGGCAAGCGAAATGCCACCGCAGCTTTCGGCCACCATCCGACCAGCCGCCGCCTTCAAAGCAAAAAAACCGGGCACCGTGCATGCTCCATCGTTAACCACTCGTTATCCGTTGTTCACGGCAATTCGCTCGCCTTCCAGGACGGCCATCTGTCTGCCGACTGCTCGTGCACGCGGTCACCGACGCCTGTCCCTTTCAGGTACCCGCAGCGTGCGACATGGCTGACGTGGATTGCGACAACTGCTCCAGGCAGGCCATACTAAACATCTGGTACGATATTGGGTAACCGAAGAGCGACGAGTGTCCTTCTCTCGCTGTGTGAAACGGACTGAAGTCCGTTCTACGTAACGTGGCTCCATGAAGCTGCCATCGGCACTCCATAACGAGAAAGGCCGGAATCTACCCCATGATGCGGTTTGGACGTGATGACCGAGGATCGATTCTGGACCCTCGCCGCAAGCCTCCCCCGAACTATTTCGTGCGCGGCGTACAGATGAAGATCCTGGTCCTGTTATTTCTGTTCGTGGGCGTGCTCGCCCTCATGTCACACGCTCGCAAACCGGAGACCTGGCAGTGGATGTGGAAGCTACAGGGAGAAGCGTCGCACACGGCCAGCGCGACGCCTGGCGGCGAATCGACTGCTGGCATAGCACGGGATGGCGTCCAGAGGGACGCGCCGCCGGCCGACGTCGACACGCGTCCCCCACGACGGAGCGTGGCGGAGCCATCTCCAATCGAGCCGCTGGTGACGAGTTCTCCGCGGATCTCCGCACGCCCACGCGCAGGGGCGCAGTCGTGGGCGGAAAACGTGGAAACCGCACAACTGGATGGCTGGGACCATGTGTTGCGCCAGCTGGCCAAATCCCAGCAGGAGTTGCTGCGCCAAGGGCTCTGGCAGCGGCGCCACAACCAGCCACTCAACGGCGACGGAGCAAGCCGAGTGGGCTCAACTGATGCAGCGATTGCAGGAGACCTGGAAAGACTACCACACGCGAGCCCTCCTCTGGGTGGCTCAGGACGACGGACTCCTCACCGACGCGCAGAAGCGATTGAGTAGCGAAATCATTCAGGCATCGAAGGCAATCTGGGAGCAGCGGTCCGCCACCTTGGCGGCTGTGGCCGAGTCGCCACCGCTGACCAACGAACAGGCAGCCGTTTTGTCGGACCTGCAGAGCCTGTTCGATCAACGGGCTCTGTCGCGGATCGAAGATAACACGGTACTGCGATCGGCGGAGACCGAGGCTTGGGATCGTTGCTGGGAGAAGTTGCGGGCCCTATCGCCCGAGGACATGGCCCAGGCGGCCGGTCCGCTCACATTCGTTCAGCTCTTTTCCCAACCCAAAGAATTCCGCGGGCAACTGGTGAAGGTCACCGGCACCGCGCGGTGGGGATATCGTGTTGTCTCCGAAGAGAAGCGGTTGGGAATTGACAGCTACATCGTGTTGGGAATCCTGCCGGGCAAAGGCACCGGTTCTCCCATCGTGACGTACTGCGTCGATCTTCCACCCGGCTTTCCCGAGATTCGTGGGGCGGGTTCCTCGGAGAAGGGGAGTCGGCTCGATGAAGATGTAGAAGTCACCGGTTTCTTCTTCAAGCGTTGGTTGCATTCCTCGGCGGGGGGCATGAACTTGTCCCCCCTGATTCTGGGACGGATCACGCGGTGGGAACCTCATCCGGACATGGTTGGCGGCGAAGAGGCGGCACGCGTCTCGCCCTGGTCGGTCTCCCTGGCGGTCTTGCGTCATGGCGTTGCTTGGCACCTGTATTGCAGCCTGGGTGTATCGCAGCAGTCGCTGGTCACGTTCGGAAGTGGCGGTGATGCCCTCACCACCCACAGAACTGCCTTCGTTTGACCAGACGCATGTTCAGGGAAGCACTCTCGATACGCTACGTGACCTGGCTCAGCACGACGATGAGCAGTAGAACAGGGACTTCCTAACGCGGCCGTTGGCCGCAACCCAATGCAGGATGCGGAATCCCGCCGCAGCTGCTGCGCAGCGATGCCGCAGCCACAAACACGACATGCGCACGTAGGGCGACACGCTGAAGCGGGATCACGGTGTGGCGAAATGACTCACTATCAAGCACGGCTATTTGGGGTCGAAGTCGCCAGGCAATGGGAGACTCAGTGGTGACGCGTCAGGATAGTTTCGGTTGCGAAGTTACCGGCAGCTAGTGCACCAGACAGAATCGACAGAAGGATTCTGCGCGTCCAGCATGCCGTGGAGGTCGCGCCCGACTGTGATGTTGCGCTGTGCCATTCTCACCGCCGGCTCTCTGATGCTGGCCGGCTGTGCCAGCGGCGCGATTCGCGACGGCCCAAGACGCTCCGCCCTCATCACCACCACCTGCGGTGCGGCAGCTCCAACAGGAACCAGGGCCGACGGCAGCAGCGACCCAAAACAACGCCGTTGGCGATCGGCCTCGTTTGTTGGCCAATCCGTTCCAGGAACCTCGCCAACTGCTGCAATTACTCGACATCGGACCGAGCGAATTCCACTCGTTCGTCGACGGCCAGGCAATCTCGCCAGTCGACGAAGAAGCGTTGGCCAAGATCCTCTTTCGCATGCCTCAGATCGAACTGGGCGACATCGAGCGTTGGCTGCACGGGCAAGTTCCTTGGGACAAGTTATCTGCCGAGTCGGCGGCGCAGCGCGGTGAATTCTTTCTGCTGCAGGGACGTGCGCGGAGCATCACACGGCAGGCACTGCGGCCCCGCCTGGCCGGCTTATTCGATTTCGACCACTACTATCAGGTGCGTATCGAGTGGGTGCGGAGTGCGGTCAGCGAGTCTGTCCGCAGCGTGCTTGTTTGCACGCGCACGATTCCCGAGGCCTGGCAGAACCTGCAGGAACTGGACGAGCGTTGCCGCGTGACCGGCTATGTTCATCAAACTCGATACGAATCGCGATGACCAGCCTCAATTCTTGTTTGCCGCGCCGAACATCGCCTGGTTGCCAGATCGCGTTGATCTGCAGCTGGGCGTCGGCCCGAGTGCGGTCCTGCTGAGCCAGCTCGGTATGGACGTCGGGCTCTTTGACACGCGTTCGCTCTCGTAACGGCCTGCCCATTGCGGCGAGTGAACGTGAGTGTTTCTACGCGTTATTGCGAGCTGCACAGCGTGCGGCGCCGCCGGAATTGGCGCTGCTGGCGACGCCGCTGCAGTTGGGGACGCTGCTGCAGCATCCGGAACTGGCTCACGGCCTCCTGCTGACGACCAGCGGGACGGTGCAGCGGATCACGCGCGTCGTGTTGGATGAAGCGGACATCGTGCAACGATATGGCATCGACCATTATTATCAGCTGGATGTATTGGTGCCGGTGGGCCCGGCGACCGTGGAGATACGCAGTGCAGCAGGGGAGGGGAAGGGACCCGTGTATCGCGATACCTTTCCGTTGACCTGCTGCTGCCTTTCCCTTCCGCAGCTCTGGCAACCACTACTGGGCCGGGAGAAAATCAGCGAGGAGGCTCGGCTCACCGGCTTTTTTTTCAAGTTGTGGGCCTATCCGAACCCCTACGTCGCGTCCTTTGATGAGCGCCAGCGGCAGCTGAGCCCCATGCTGATGCTCCACGAACCCGTGCCCCTGGCCCCGCCGGTTCGCTCAAGTCGCTCGACGGGGCTGCTGGTGGGGCTCGGCTTCCTGATCGTGCTGGCCACTATCTGGGGGTCTGTTTTGCTGCTGAGTCGATCCGATCGCCGTCACCGCAGCGTCTTGCTGCCATCTCGCTTCCGGCAAGATGAACATCTCGATTTCCAGCAACTTGACCGGCAGGACGACTGAGCTTGTCGGCTCTGGTGACGAATCCGCGCGATCGGTGCGTCGTGCGTAATTGGGTGCCCCTACTTGACTTGTCACGAATGAGCCTCATATTCGATATTCGATCGGCAGGCAGTTGGGAGTCGCCCGGCTGTGGCCCAGTGTGATAGTGGCCCTAGTGGCGTGATAGTGGCCAGTGTGATAGTGGCTTGGTGCGATAGCTAATCAATGAGGGAGGTGCGGAACATGGGTCGTGCGAAGATCTCGATTATCGGTGCGGGAAATGTGGGTGCCACGACGGCCCATTGGTGTGCTGCCATGGAACTGGGTGATATCGTACTGCTCGATATCCCCGCCACGGGCGATATGCCGCGTGGCAAAGCTCTCGACCTGATGCAGGCACTCCCCATCCTCGGTTCCGATGCGGAGATTGTGGGGACGACCAGCTACGAACTGACGCGAGGCAGTGACGTGGTCGTGATCACCGCCGGTTTGCCGCGGCGGCCGGGCATGAGCCGCGACGACTTGTTGGCCACCAATGCCAAAATCGTCACCTCGGTCGCGCAACAAGTCGTCCAGACCTGCCCCGATGCCATCATCATCGTGATCAGTAACCCGCTGGACGCCATGGTCCAGCAAGTCTATCAAGTGAGCGGCTTTCCGGCGAAGCGTGTCGTCGGTCAAGCAGGTGTGCTCGATACCGCGCGCTATCGCATGTTTCTCGCGCAAGAACTCGGCGTGAGCGTGGAAGATATTCGCGCACTGTTGATGGGTGGACACGGGGACACCATGGTGCCGATGCCTCGTTTCACTTCGGTGGGGGGCATTCCTGTCACACACCTCCTGGATGAAAAGCGTTTGAACGACATCATCCAGCGAACACGGCAGGGTGGTGCGGAGATCGTGAACTTGCTGAAGACCGGCAGCGCCTACTATGCACCGGCAGCGGCGGCCGCTCAAATGGTCGATGCCATCGTGCACGACAAGAAACGTCTGATTCCCTGCTCCGCCTATTGCGACCAGGAGTATGGCGTGGGTGGTTATTACGTCGGTGTGCCGGTCATTCTCGGCGCCAAAGGTGTCGAACGCATTATTGAACTCGAATTGAACGCGCAGGAAGCTGCGGATTTCCAGAAAAGCGTGGATGGCCGTGAAAGGGCTCGTCGCCACCATGGGCGATCTGATGGGGGGAGAGTGACAGCATGTGTTGATCCCACCACCGCATCACCGGTGGCCGCCACGATGCGGTGTGACATTGACATGCGGGTCGCTCTGATTTACAACCCGTCACCAGTGGCCCATTACCAGCGAACTCGTGCAACGAGATGGTCAAGGCCGCCTGCCCTGTGCGAGGCGGCGGTGGTCGTTCGCCAGACCGTTGCGACTGGTCGCTACAGCGTGCCACGACAGCTAGAATCTGCGGAATTGTAATACGACCTATTGCTGAGCGCGTGAAGCAGCCAGCTCAACGAAAAATGCTCTCGTGAGCTTCCTCATCACGTGCCACCACGCGAATCATAAACGTACCATGAATCGATTTCACCTGAAGGCTTCGCGCGCAGCCGCGGTGGCCCATCAGCCGCTTCACGTTGAACAATCGATCCTGAGCACCGCACATCGTCGAGGACTCCACTACACGCTCTTTGCACCGCTGCATTACGAACCGAATTACGCCTATCCCCTGGTCGATCTGGCTGCACGGACCGGGTGATGACGAGCGCCAGTTGTTGCGTGTCATGCCGTTGGTCAGCATGCGCAACTACGTCTCGGTCGGCCCGCGAGCTCCGCATGCCATGGACCATGGAAGCACCCGGTTTTCAATGGACGCAGTGCGATGCGGACGTTTTTGCCGCCGAACAATCGGTCTTCGAGTGCCTCGACATCGTGAACGAGAAGTTTCACGTGGCGAACCATCGAGTGTTTCTGGCCGGCTATCAGGGCGGTGGTACGATGGCCTTTCGCTTGGGCCTGAAGTACCCGGATCGTTTTGCCGGCGTCTTGTCGCTGGGGGGACCTTTCCCGACCGGCAACACACCGTTGGTCTATCTGGATGAAGCGCGGCGGTTGCCACTGTTCATCGCACAGGGACGCTCGTCGCTGATCTATCCGATCGACAAGACGTGTGACGAACTGCGTCTGTTCCACTCCGCCGGCATGCATGTGACGTTGCGACAGTATCCTTGTGGCGACGAACTCAATACCCAGATGCTGCACGACATGAACGTGTGGATCATGGAGCAGGTTACAGGGGTCACTTCCTCGGAGGTAGAAGACCTTTCGCCCCATTACGGCGACGACAACTAATCGCCCACATCCTCCCCTGCGTCACGCGGATGTCGCAGCTGCCAAGGTCCGCGGACTCGTCCACCGCCATCCCGCCGTTAGGCGATCGGCCAGGCTTGTCTCACCCGTGGGACAGGCTGCCAGCCGGTCATTTACGTGGAGCGGCCGACGATCTGTCGTCGTGGTGATAGAACGAGAAGAGTTCGTCCCAAGATCGGTCAAGCCGCACGAGCGCCTCCTTCAGCGCGACAGCCTGTCCAGCGATCCTCGGCAGTTTGGACAATGCAACCGAGTCGCTGCAGCTTGGCCAGGGCGTCGTGGACCTCAAAATCGACGGCGAAACCGAGCAGTCCGCTGAGGTACGCCTCGACCTCGGTATCGAGGTGCTCGGAGGTCCAACCCTCCTTGCCGGCCCGGCGACGCAGAAACGCATACGCCAGCACGGCTTCCCGGAATTCCTGCTCCTCGGCCTCGTCAATCAGTCGAAAAAGGACGCCGGCGTTGTTGTCCAAATTCTGATAGTAGAGGCTTCGCGTGAGCGTCAAACGGTATTTCTCTTTGGTCCGCACATAACCGAGAAATGACTTGATACCGTATCCCATCGTACCACCAACGAATCCCAGAAACGCCAACATGCCGTGCACGCTGGCAAAGGCCAACATGACGGCTCCCTGCACAATCTTCGCACCCGCCAAGACGATCCCCGACAAGGTGGGAAGCAGGATCTTCCCGCGGTCGAGCAACGTCATGCGGAAATCGGATCCCGGTAACAACATGTCCAGGTCGTGCTTGGGGATGTTCTTGAACAGTTTCAGGTATACGCACCGCTGATCGGTCTGGTGGTCCACCCGTTTGTCGGCACGCACCCGAAACAGGACGACCAGTCGCTGATAAATCGGCACATCGACTTCTTCCGGCTGGTAGAACGTGCCGCCAGCCGCGGCGAATACGATGATCAATCACGTCTCCGTGTGCATAGACCTCCAGGTGCTCGAAGAGTTCGAAGTTCGTCCGCAGCCGAACACCCCAGTCACTGGCCGCCGCCGCCGCTTGCTGGATATCTTCGGAACTCAGACGCAGGTAGTTGGCGCGCTCGAGCAACTCGACAACTTCGTCCACCACCGCCTGCACACCAGCGGCGGTACATCGCTCCGATGTCGATTTCGGCTCCCACGTAATGCCATCCGGATTGAACGGTGCGTAGAGGTTCTTGAGCGTCTCCAGCTGTCGATGAAACTGCTGGTGAAAGGTGGCTTCCAGCAGCGCGCACAGATCCAGAAACCGCGGACGATCTTCCGGCGTCAAACCGTCATCGTCCGCCAAGTGGCGAATGAGTTCGGCCTTCCGTAAGGGTATAAACTGCTCGCGCCGCCAGCGCTGAGCCGCCTTCGTTGGTTGCACGGGTGTTGCCCAGCGTTTGACCAAACCCATCGAGCTCCGCTCCGTATCAAGCACCGTCTTTCGCAGCACTGTCTTCGCACACGCTTGGTCGAGCAGCTGAGTCGCCCGCAGACGAGGAACGTGACCGGGTCCCTGCCGAACAGTATACCGGTGCCCCCCCAACGTGGCACCGCCGCATATTGTGGTCGTTTTTCCTCTGAGAGGAAACGGCAGTCCCGTGGATTGGTGACCTCGTCCGGCGGAGAGTTTCGAACAGGCCAGCTGCCGTCCACCCTGAAATGAGGGAGACTGGGTGAATTAGAACCCGGGCACGCAAGGCGATGCATCCACGCGATCGCGACCCACCCCTGCCGGCATCCGACGCATCCGACCCTCGTCCAGCACCCACATTGACAGGCAGCGGATGTTTGGAGTACAAACTCGCCGCGATTCTCCCTCATGGACGGGAGCCTTTTGACACGGAAGTCAATACGCCATGTCGTCTGCTGCAAACAAAGCCGAAACGCCGAAGGCGGACGGCGAACGGAAATCGTTCGTCGCGCGACTGATTGCGAGCCCAGCGCGGATGCTGCAGCACTTGCGCGACAGAACCCACTCTTATCAGTGGTGCTCCTCTGCGGCGGCGGAATCATCCTGGCTTCCGGCAGTTCGATTGCCTATTACGCGGTGAAGCAGGGCATCTTTGCCGATCGCGAGGCGACCATCGAAGCGGCCTTGGACCGGCTGGACGCCGGAGAATACGAGCAGGCCAAGGACCTGGCAGACCGCCTGCGGAAAAAACTCGGCAACGACTATTCCCAGCTCGGCTATCCCCTGTTTGTCCAAGGGGCCACGTTGGCGCACGAAGCCAGCAAGTTAGGTGCCGGTGACGAGCGTCAAACACTCTACCTCCTGGCGGCTCACTATCTGGAAGAAGCACGTGATCGAGGTCTCCCACCGGGTCGTGAGAAAGAGGGACGCTATCTGCTGGCCACGAGTC
The DNA here is from genome assembly GCA_963700515.1 of uncultured Planctomycetota bacterium. GTDB lineage: Bacteria > Planctomycetota > Planctomycetia > Pirellulales > Pirellulaceae > JAJRVM01. Next base: position 224,404 of record CAVOXY010000032.1, read on the forward strand.
TGTTTCATAGCGGTAGTTATGCGGAGAGTTTGCGGCCATTGCTCGATGCCGTCCAAGCGGAGCCGGACGGGGATTATGAACTCTATCGTCTGTTGAGCACGGCATACTTGCGCGATACGCGACCCGACTTGAATAAGTCGTTGACCTACAATCGTTTGTGGTTGAAGGATCCATCTCTGAGTCGCGGCGAGCGCGACGAAGCATATCTCCAGCAAAGCGAAATCCTGCTCGACCTGCACGATACCGCCGGCTGCCAGGCGGCGTTGGACCAGATCGAAGAGGACTCACCGGTTCACTCCGAGGCGCTGATCATCCTGGCCCGCTTGCTCATGCAGGAAGGGGACGCGCTGATGGTCGGCCGCGGCGATGCAGGACGGCCAGGACCGTGGCGGGTAAGGAGAAGTACCGCCAGGCAATTGGGGCACTGGAACGGGCCCAGAGCACAGACTCGCTGGGGACTGCGACGCGGCACTCACGTTACTTGCTCGGTATCTGCCACCAGAAACAGGGCGACACGGCGGGCGGCGAGCAAGGCATTTGAAAGTGCCCGCCGCATGCACTATCTCACACCGGAAGCGCTGGCGGCCACGGTCTCCGAGGCGGAGATCGCCCAAGACGAGGGGCATGGCGACTTGGCCTTGGACTTGTGGCTCAAAGCGATTGGCGACGTGGGATCCCCCTCCTCCTACCAAAATCCATGGTTATCCTTGAGCGAACTGCGCGGGCGGCTGATCGCCGGCCAGAGACTGTTCCAGGATAACAAAGAGTTTCCTGCGGCGTTGGCCATGGCGGATGCGTTCGAGGGAGTTTTTCCTCCGGACCAGATCGCTCAAACGAAGGCACAGACGCAGAAGGCCTGGGCCGAATATCTACTCGTACCCGCCACGTCACAGGACGCCGGAACGGCCGAAGTGACTCAAGCGGAAGCGCGTCGTCGATTCCGCCTGGCGGCCGAACAATACCGCCAACTTGCCAAACTCGCGTTTTGCCACCGGCGAATACCCGGACGACTTGTGGGAAAGCGGTCACTGTTTCCTGCGGGGACAGAACTACGAAATGGCAATTCAATTGCTGCGCGAGTTTCTCAACAACGTGCCGAAGAGGCAATCGCCACACGGCCTGGTCGGGCTTGGCGAAGCCTACTTGGCGCTGGGACGCTTCCACGAGGCCATTCAGGCACTGAACGAGTGTATCGAGAGTTTCCCGAAACACCCTGAGGTTTATCGAGCTCGGATTCTGGCTGAGCCAGGCTTATCAGGAACTAACCGATCGGGAACTGGACGACTCGCCAGAGAAATCGGACAACCAGGTGTCTTACGAGTCGGACGACCAGCAGCCTCCGAAGCTAACCCCACTGGCCAAAGCTCAAGCCTTGCTCGTCGAGAACCTGGACAATTCCCTCTTGGAGCCGACGAGCATACCTTGGAAGCAGTCGCAGTTCGAGCTTGGAAAATTACTATTTCGCGAAGCGATGTTGCACGAAACGGAAGGACGTCTGGCCAGTACCGGCAGCAGTAATCCGAGCAAGCGGCACGAGGGTCTCCAACAACGACTGGAGGCGCACGGACTGTTTCAGCAGGCCATTGATACTCTGGGACAGGCGATTCAGCGGCACGAACGAGATCCGGAATCGCTGCAGGTTATTTTTCTCCAGGAGGCTCTCCGAGCCAGGTACTTCATTGGCGAAGCCTACCGTCATTCCGCGGATATCCTGACCGAATCGTTGAGCACCGAACCGACTCAGTCGCGACGCAACACGTTGAACCAGCAAATACTCGGTTACCTGCGCGACTCTGCCACGACACATCACGAACTACAGGATCTGTTGGTCAAGAAGCAGAACCAAGGCGATCTGACGGGTGTGGAGCAAGCGATGTTGCGGAACACCTATTTCTCCTACGCCGACGCGATGTTTGACATGGCAGCCTATGACGAGGCGATCACGGCCTATGCGGTCGCGACCAATCGCTATCAACACGAGCCGGAAGCGTTGGAAGCATTAATGCAGATGGCGAGTTGTTATCGCCGTTTGAACGCTCCGGAAGAAGCTCGGGGAACGCTGCGGCAAGCAGAGTCCGTTTTGTCCCGCATTCGCGCGGACGCCGACTTCACGAAAACGACAAGATATACGAAGGAGCAATGGAAAGACGTACTCGCGTGGCATTCCCAGCTCTGAGGCGGTTGGCGAGTGAAAACGTCCCGTGGGATAGGCCTCCAGCCTGGCGCGGCGTCACGAACAAGAGACGAAGAAGAGAGACGAAGAAGACAGGCTGGAAGCCTATCCTACGAGTAAAGAAGACCTGATCGACGAATTCGCACGGCGTCATGCTGGCGGCCACTGGGCCGTCACTGCGGGCGGCCGTATCAGATCGCTGGCGGATATCGGCCCAAGTGGTCGCTGTCCACCGGCTGGTTGGATCGACGTCACACTTTAAAGGACTGATAGGCGTGGATGACCGGTTCGAAACTGATTTGCTCGCTGAATTGATCGGCAAGAAGCTCGCCATACTTGAGCAATTGCGCGATCTTTCACGTCGCCAGTCCGATTTGATTGCCGACGGCGAGATCCAGCGACTGCTTTCTTTGCTCTCCGCCAAGCAGACGTTGCTGGCGGAGTTGCAGAAGATTCAGAAGCGGCTGGAACCGTTTCGCCAGCAAGACCCCGATGCCCGCACATGGCGCAGTCCGGCGGACCGCCAGCGGTGTCGGCAGGTTGCCCAACGCTGCGAGACGTTGCTGGGAGAAATCATGTTGGTGGAGAGACAGAGTGAAGCAGAGATGGCCCGTCGCCGAGACGATGCCGTGGCGCGGATCCAAAGCGCCCATTCATCCGCCGAGGCGACCCGGGCCTACATCAACGCGCCGATCCCGTCCCGTTCGATGCTTGATCTGAGTTCGGAAACGTGACGACGACGCCACACGACAGAACGCTCCGTCTGTTGGCACGTCGGAGCAGAAACACGGAAGAAACCCATGCTCGATACTCTTACGAAACCCGAACGACCCGCGGCAGCCACACACCCTTACGGTGACCTGGACCTGCAGGCCGTGCTCGACGCCTGGCATGCCGCCACCGATCGACTGCAGCAGACCCACGAGACACTGCAGCGCGAAGTGCGGCGGCTGACCGATGAACTGGAGATCAAGAACCGGGAGCTGGCGCGCAAGAACCGGCTGGCCGATCTCGGCCAGATGGCTTCCCATGTCGCGCACGAAGTCCGCAACAGCCTTGTCCCGTTAACGCTGTACCTGAGTCTGCTCCGCCGCCATCTGGACGGACCCGCCACCACGCTGGCGATCCTGGACAAGATCGAGGCGGGATTCACTGCACTGGAGACCATCGTGAACGAACTGCTCCAATTTACCGCCAACCGGGCACCTTCCTGGCAGACATTTTGTTTGCAGCCGCTGGTGCAGGAAGTGTGCGAAGCCCTGGCCCCGCAGTTCGAGGCCCAGGGCATCAAAGCCGAACTGGACATCCCGCCCCAACTCTCCGTCAGCGGCGACCGCGACATGTTGCGGCGCGCGACGCTGAACCTCATTCTCAACGCACTCGACGCGATGCCCCAGGGGGGCGAACTGGCAGTGATCGGCACCAGCGGCCGAAACGGCGTCGAGCTGGAGATCGCGGACAGCGGGCCCGGTTTTGTGGATGACAGCCAACCGCATCTCTTTGAACCCTTCTTTACCACGAAGAGTGGCGGCACCGGATTAGGACTGGCCATTGTCGAACGGATTGCCACGGCCCACGGTGGCGACGTCTCCGCCAACAACTGCCCCCAGGGTGGCGCCGCGTTCACCATTCGCCTGCCGTTCCGCCACATGGAGGCAGCAGCATGATCGTCCACAGGGACGTCGTCCCCGTTACCGGACATGTGCTCGTCGTCGATGACCATCCGAGCGCGCGCGAATCGATGGCCGATGTGTTGCGACATGCCGGCCATGAAGTGCGATGTTGCAGCAGCGCCGTCGAAGCCTTGAAGCAACTCGATCGCTGGTCGGCCGATGTCATCGTCACCGATCTGAAGATGCCCGGCATGAACGGGCTGGAGTTCATCCGCGCGTTGGCCCAGCGATCGCATGACGCGCAGATCGTCATGGTCACCGCTCATGCCACCGTCGCCTCGGCCGTCGATGCCATGCGCCACGGCGCCTTCGACTATATTGAAAAGCCCTTTGGAGTGGATCAACTGGAACAACTGATCGCTCGAGCACTGCGTCACGGAGACGCCGAAAGCGCCCGCGCCGCGGTACCTGCCGCCGGGAAACCGCGCGAGTCGGCGGCCCCAGCCAACATGATCGGATCGAGCCGGGCGATGCAAACGCTGCGGCAGCGCATCGCACAAGTGGCCCCCACCGACGAGACCGTGCTGATCACCGGTGAAAGCGGAACCGGTAAAGAACTCGTCGCTCAACAGATCCACCTCGGGAGCCGGCGCGCCGCGGCCGCGCTGGTCGGTTTCAACTGCCCCGCGCTCTCACCCCAATTGATGGAAAGTGAACTGTTCGGGCACGAGCGGGGCGCATTCACCGGTGCCGACGCGCCACGCGTCGGACGCTTTGAACTGGCCGATCACGGTACCGTCTTGCTGGATGAAATTACCGAAATCGAAGTGCCCCTGCAGGCTAAGCTGTTGCGAGTCTTGCAGGAACAGACTTTTGAACGCGTCGGATCCAGCGTCACCCGCACCGTCAACGTGCGGGTGCTGGCCACCACGAATCGCGATCTCTATCAGGAAGTGCTGGCAGGGAACTTCCGGCAAGATCTCTATTTTCGCCTGGCCGTCGTCCCGATCCACGTCCCCCCACTACGCCAGCGACGCGATGATATCCCCGAATTGGTGGAGCATTTCCTGCAGCGTGCCGCCCTGCGTCTGGAACAACCCGTGCCACCGGTGGACCCCAGCGCCATGGACCTGATGATCGAACACTGCTGGCCAGGCAATGTGCGTGAATTGGAGAATATCATTACGCGGGCTAGTGTGCTCGGAAATCAGCAGCTGATCACAGCCGACCAATTGCGCTGCTGGCTGATCGAAATGCCCGGATCGGCGGCCTTCGCACAGCAGGATCGGCCCTCCGGCATTGAGGTCGGTATGAGCCTGCAGGGAATGGAACGCCGACTCATCGAGGCCACCCTGGAACATTACGAAGGACATCGTGCGAAGACGGCCAAGGCACTGGGCATCGGCATTCGCACACTGGCTAACAAGTTGCGTGGCTACGGTTACGGCCCACGCGCTAAATCGTTTGCCAAGGCTGCCTGACGCAGGCTTGGTCCGCAACCAAGACGCAGTCAAAGCGTCTCGGTCTGCTGATTTGGATGACTGGAATGATCAGGTTTCTGTCAGTTGAATGATTGTCATGAATGATTGTCACTCGGATTTATCTCGCTGTTGGTGCTTCGGATTTTGAACCTGTACACAAGACGGAATCAAGGTGAATCGGCATTTTTTGCCGGTTCCAACCCGCACAGTTTGCCGAACAGCCTTTCCCGGCGGGAAAGGCCCCGGCAGGAGGAGCGCGACATGGTGAAACTTCGAGAACGCACTAAATCACGTGGCGGCATCTGTTTGAGTCTGGAGGACGGACACGCGTATCCTCTGCCGATGCGAGACTTGGCACACCAGTTGCTCAGGATAAGCCCGACACACCGAGAAGCCGTGCTTGTACGGCGGCACCACCACCGCCGACGCTTCCACTTGCTGCTTACCAATCCATAACCACGGCGGGCCCACTGGCCATCCGACGCGTGGCCGGAGCCACTCAACGATTGTGGAGGGTTAGTCCATGCTTCCCAGCCTGTTCAACAAATCGACCATCCCCCTGCTCCAGGAAGTGGTCAGCTTCACCGAAGCCCGACACCAGGTCCTGGCAGGGAATATCGCCAACGCCGACACGCCCGATTACCGCGTTCGCGACCTGTCGGTGGAGACCTTCCAGGAACGCTTAAAGGACGTCATCGCAGCGCGGGATGGTCGCCGTGACGTCGCCTCGCCTGGCGACCTCAAACAGAGTCAGCCGGGGGACGACATGCGTCAAGTCCGCGATTCGATGAAGTCCATCCAGTTTCTGGATGGCAGCGACGTTGGTATCGAACAACAAGTCACCGAAGTTGCGAAAAACCAATTCCTCCACAACCTGTCCGTGTCGATTATGAGTAGCCAATTTCGGCTGCTGCAAACCGCCATCAGTGAACGTGTCTAGCACCATCGCCGAAACCTGCGCCTGTCTTGTATCCGTCACGAGTCTAAGAGAAGGAAGCGAGCCGCCCGCGAAGGCTGTCACTTTGCCGCAGGCAGCTCGGACGCCTTGGGAGTATGAACTTCATGTTGAATGCACTTGACATCAGCACCAGCGGTCTGGTCGCTCAGCGCATCCGGCTCAACGCCATCGCCGGTAATATGGCCAACATGTCTTCGGTGCGTAATGAGAAGGGTGAAATCAAGCCCTATCAGGAGCGGTTTGTGGTGTTCCAGCCCGATGAAGCGCTGCAGACCCAGGACGGCGCAATCGGCGTCAAGGTCAGTGAGGTCCGCACGGAAACGGTGGAACCCAATTATCGGTACCAGCCGGAGCATCCGTTGGCCATCAAGGAAGGCAAATGGAAAGGATATGTCGCTTATCCCAACATTGACATGATGAGTGAGTTTGTCGACTCCCTGGTGGCGACGCGAGCCTACGAAGCCAACCTGGGAGTCATGGAAATCACCAAGAATTTGCATGAACAATCGCTGCGAATTATCGGCTGATGGGCCAGCCGACCCGTTTGCCACCGAGTCGCATGACTTGATTCCCTCGCAGCCAGTATACGGATACGTGTTTTTGATTTGTGTGAGAGCCAAACGTGATGAACCCGATCCAAGGCGTTTCGATTCCGGCCGTGTCGCTTCCCCCCTCCCCACCGGCATCGCCGGCCATGGCAGGCAAGGGCGATGCGTCGTTCAAAAACCTGTTGCTCTCGGGCATCGACCAAGTCAACACCATGCAGTCCCAGGCGGACCAGGCCGTCCAGCAACTCATGACGGGCGACGATGTCGACCCGGCCGCCGTGCTGACCTCGATCCAGAAAGCCGATATGTCCTTTCGTATGATGCTGCAGATTCGCAACAAGCTGCTGCAAGCCTATCAGGAATTGAAGGACATGCGGATCTGAGTCGACCCGTGACAGCTTCAGACTCAACCACAACCACTCCGAAGTTTATGCATGAGACGGAGCACCCCGGATGGACTTTCTGAACAAAGCAATCGGGCAGCTGAACGAACTGTTCAAAGGCATGACGCCCGGATCACGGATCACAGCCGGCATGCTGTTGATCATGATCGTCGTCAGCCTGGTCTACCTGCTCGCCTTTCAGACCCACACGGCCAACAAGTTCCTGTATGATGGCCGGGAATTTTCCCAGTCGGAACTGAGTGAAATAGCAGCGGCGTTTGCGCAGCGAATCTGAACGATTTCGAGTTCGTGGGGGGGCGGGTACGTGTCCCGGGGCGCAAGCAGTCGCAGTATCTGCAGGCCTTGGACAAGTCTAGTTTCGTGCCGCTGAACTTTGAATCGGCGATGCAGGAGGCCCTGAACAACTCCCGCAGCTTCCTGGAACCTTCGGAACTCACCCGCGTCCGTATCAGTCAGGCGGAACAACAGAAGCTCTCCCAGGTCATTTCCGCCCTGGCGGGCATCGAACGAGCCACCGCCAAGTTCACCGAGTTCAAGACCGGTGGATTCCCGCGCCGAAGTCCAGCGCAAAGCGACGGTGGTGGCCAGCGGCAAAGGGAACCGGCCGATCAATCCGGCTGTCGTGAACGTGATCCGTGCCACTGCCGCCGGTTGGTGGGGTATCCGCCCCGACGACGTCATGGTGACCGACTTGAACAGCCAGCGCACGTACCTGCCCGAAGCGGACGGCCTGGGCAAGGAGTCCAAGCTCTATGCCGAAGCGAAGTTGATGTACGAGCAAGCGTATCAGAACAAGATCTACGAGTGCCTGTCGGTCTACCCGGGCGTCGTCGTGGGCGTGAATGTCGAAATGGATCCCGACATGGCGCACGAATCGACGAAGGTCACGGTCGACCCGCAGTCCATCCCCTTGGAATCCGAGACGTATAGCAAGACACTCGAGAGCGGGCCGGCGCCAGGCGGCCGCCCCGGTGCGGCTCCCAACGAAGTGGCCGGCAATGTCGCGCGAAGTCGCGACGGCGCCGAGCCAGAAATCCTCCACGGACGAAAACCGCGAACAGCAGCGGTCGATTACCGGGCACGAACAAACCAACCGCAAGAAAGCCCCGTTCGTTCCGACCACGGTGACGGCCACGGTCTCACTTCCCAGGAGCTATTTTCGACAAGTTTGGAAACAGCGGGAGGAGAAGACCGCGGCCCTCGAAACGAGGACGCCGAAGGACGCCACAACGGCCGACGTGGATCGGTCATCGAGAAGGAAATCACCGAACAGATCAAAGACAAAGTGGTCCACGTACTCCCGCCGATGCCCGTCGGTGACAGCCCGTTTCCCCAAGTGGAAGTCAGCAGTTACGGAGACCTTCCCGAACTGCCACTGGAAGAACCGTCGATGGCCGCCTCGACGCTGGCCTGGTTCTCGGACAATTGGCAAACGCTCGGCCTGCTGGCTGTCGGCTTGGCCAGCCTGCTGGTTCTGCGGAGCATGATTCGTGGGGCCACGCCAGCAACGGAACCAGCCCTGGCGGCCGTCACGCCGCACATCCCGCACGAAGAGGAAGAGGAAGAACCGGAAGTGGCACCCATCGTGCTGCATCGCCGCACCCCGACCTCCGGAGCTTCGTTGCGCGAGGAATTGACCTCCATGGTGCGGGATGATCCTGACGCCGCGGCCAACGTATCTGCGCACCTGGATTGGAGAAGCCGCCTGATGAACACAGCACTGCGACGAGCCGCGATTTTGATTGCCAGCTTGGACACGGCGAGCGCCGATGCGCTGCTGGACGAAATGTCTCCCGAGCAGGCGGCACTGGTCCGCAGCGCCGTCATGGACCTGGGGGAGATCCACCCGAGCGAACAACAGCAGGTGATGGCACAGTTTGTACAGCAAAGCCCCCAAGGAAGCTCCGCCCCGGCCACGGGGGTGGAAGTCGATGCCGGATTTGGCGCGGAAATTCGATCCACCACCGACCGTGCTCAGCCGTTGCTCAAACCGCTGCCGACGACGAAGATCGCCCCGCACGTCCCTTCGCCTTTCTCGACGCGGTCGACGCGGACCAACTGGCTCAAGTGCTCGAGGGCGAACATCCCCAGACAACCGCTATTGTCGTCGCTCATCTTGAACCGGCACGGGCCGCCGAGGTGCTGAGTCACTTGCCTCCCGCACGGCAGAGCGAAACGTCTGATGCGCATCGCCCGTCTGACCGCACCTCATCCCGATATCATCCGCGACCTGGAACATGAAATGCAGTCCCGACTCGCGCATCGTGGAGCAGCGGGAACAGGTTGCGGAAGCGGGGTTGGCCAGCGTGGAGGCCATTCTGCGGCACGCCTCGCCTCACCAGCGGCAGGGTCTGGTCGCGGAATTATCACAACATGACCGGGTCCTCGTGCGCCAGCTCCGTGTGCGCGCACCGGCCCCATCATCCGACGCCGCGTTCCCGGTGGCATCCACCGCCGACGCCGCTTCGCAGGTCCGCAAATACCGACAGCGCTCCCTACGCAGAACCAGCGTGCGTTTCCCGCAACTGGAAACCCTCGACAACGCGGCGTTGGCGCAGATCCTGCGGCGCTCCAGCCCCAATACGACACTCCTGGCATTGGCCGGTGCCAGCCATGACTTCGTGCAGAAGATTCTGGCACAACTGCCGAGTCGCGAAGCGTCGCAGTTGGACCGCAAGATACAGCACATCGGCCCGCTCCGCCTGGATGACGTGCAACGTGCCCAGCAGCAACTGGCCGACATCGCCCAACAACTGATCGATGAAGGACAAATCGTCCTCCCCGGACAACCACGCTTTGCCGTCGCCGCATGACACGCACACTAACCACTTATTGACTCCAATTGAAAATCGATTATGGCAACCGTGATCAAAGCTGGCCGAGTGATTCGCAGTGGGACGGCCGTGCAGCATACCGAGTTCAATCTGGAAGACATGTCCCTCACCGCTTCACAATACCTCGATACGGTCAAGCAGCAAGCTGCGCAAATTGTACTGCAAGCGCAGCAGCAAGCCCGGAAGGTGCTTGCAGCAGGCTGCGCAACAGGGACGGCAGGCGGCGGAAGTCGCCTCCAAGAAGGCCGCACTTGCCGATGTTGAAGCCAGATGGCAGACGCTCGCGCCGGCACTCCAGCAGGCGATCGAGGCGGCGGCCCAGTTGCGGGATGCATGGATCAGGCAGTGGGAGCAGAACATGGTGCACGTGGTGGTAGCCGTGGCCGAACGCGTCATACGCGGCGAGTTGTCGCGCCAACCCCAGATCCCGCAACGGTGGATCCGCGAGGCGTTGGAACTGGCCAGCGGAGCCAGTACGATCACCCTGCAACTCAACCCAGACGACTATGACGCCTTGGGCGAGACAGCGGGAGCGGATCAGCGAGCAATTCGGACAGCTGGCGCCCACAGACATTGTCGCCGAACCGAGTATCACGCCCGGCGGCTGCCGCGTGTTGACAGATTACGGACATATCGATCAGCAGGTGGCGAGCCAACTGGCCCGTATCGAAGAGGAACTCGCGAACTAACTCGCCTGAATAGTGCAGGCCGTGGACTACCGGCACTCACATAGTCTGTTTGGTACGCGTATGAGGAAACGAATCGGGAATGCGCAATACGGAATGCGGAATGCGGAATCAGTAGCACCGTGGTCACAGGCAACCACTGCTGAAGTAACCGGTTTTAGCCAGACACCCACATCCGGCTCCCATGTTATCGACTGACCAATAACAAGTAACAAGTAACCAATGACCAATGACCAATGACCAATGACCAATGACCTCCTAGACCTGTTACCGCAGATCATGCCCACTCAATTGGTGGGGAGCGTCGTGCATACGGACGGCCTGGCCACGTCCGTGGCCAGCTTCCCCGCACCCGTGGGCGCGATGGTCGAGATCGAACGTCAGACGGGCGGTCCGCTGCGCGGCGAAGTGATCGGTTTTCGAGACGACAAGACGATCATCTATCCGTTTGGCAGCGTGGCGGGCGTGCGTCGCGGCAACCGAGTCCGCTTGATCAGCACGGCACGACATGTCCGAGTGGGTGAGGGATTGCTGGGACGCGTGATCGACGCGCATGGCAATCCGCTCGATCACGGACCGCCACCGGGACTGATGGCTCGCACGAAACTGGATCGCCAACCGCCCGCCGCCGTCGAGCGACCGCGCATTCAGCAACCGATTGGCGACCGGCATCCGGGCCATCGATGCCATGCTCACCGTGCGGTCGCGGGCAGCGCATCGGCATCTTCTCCGGGTCGGGGGTCGGCAAGAGCGTGACGCTGGGCATGATGGCCCGCAACACCTCGGCCGACGTCAACGTGATCGGACTGATCGGCGAGCGAGGCCGCGAAGTGAACGAATTCCTGCAGCGGGATCTGGGCCCGGCCGGCCTGGCGCGCAGCGTGGTGGTGGTGGCCACCAGCGACGAACCGGCGCTGGTGCGCGTGCAGGCGGCGCTCACCGCCACCGCCGTGGCCGAGTATTTTCGCGACCAGGGCCGACACGTGCTTGCTGATGATGGACTCCCTCACCCGCTTTGCCATGGCCCAGCGTGAAATCGGCCTGGCGGCGGGCGAACCTCCCACGACCCGCGGCTATCCGCCGTCGCGTCTTTGGCCTGCTCCCGAAACTGGTCGAACGGGCCGGGCTCACCGCCCACGGCAGCATTACCGGCTTCTACAGCGTGCTGGTCGAAGGCGACGATACCAACGAACCGATCAGCGACACGGTCCGCGGACTGCTGGATGGCCACATCGTGCTGTCGCGACGTCTGGCCGGCAGCGGGCACTATCCGGCCATTGACCTGCTCAACAGCATCAGCCGCCTGATGCCCGACCTGACCTCGCCCGAGCACTTGCAGGCCGCGCAAGTGATCCGCGAACTGATTGCCGTCCACCACGAACATGAAGACCTGATCTCGATCGGCGCCTATCGCCCGGGAAGCAATCCGCAGGTCGACACGGCCATCGCGATGAAACCGGAAATCGATCAGTTTCTGCGGCAGCTCATGCAGGAATCGGCAGATGCCGACTCGGCCATCACGACGCTCGTGGCGATGGCCGCCCGCTGTCGCCAGTCGAGCAAACCACCGTCCGATACGTCGGTCCCCGCATGCCGCCGCGAGCCTAGCGTCTGCTGCCGATCGCAGAGGAGGAAGAACCACGCGATCATGACTCACTTCACCTTTCGCCTGCAACCGCTGATGAAGCTCCGCGAAGCACAACGCGATCGCTGCCGCGAGGATCTGGCACACGCCTACCGCGCCGACCAGATCTTGCAGGAGCGACAGGAAGCGGTACGCCAGGAAATCGAGGAAACCAAGCGGCTGGCGCGCAGCAAGTCGGAACCCGGCCGGGTGGAAGTGGAAAGCCTGTTGAATGTCCATCGCTACGAACTGATTCTCTCGTCTCAACTTCAGCAACTGGCCGCACAACGTCAGAAGATCGCGGTCGAACTCGAACGACGTCGTCAGGCGTTGGTGGAAGCCGATCGTGGCTTGCGGATGCTGGAGAAACTGCGTGAACGACACGCGTGCGAATTCCAGCAGGCGGAGGAGAAGGTTCAGATGCGTCAAATGGATGAGATTGCCTTGCAACGCAGACGCGTGCTGCGGAAAGGCGATAACGCATGAAGAAGATTCTCTCACTGTTCGGTGCGACTGTTCAGCTACTTCTGCGTCGCCACGGTGATCGCGCTGGTCACCGCCATCGTGGCCATGTGGTTCAAAGGGGCGTTGGACGAGGAACGACTCTATCGCGTCCTGGCGTCTCTGCACGGCGTCGACATGGTGACGATGCAACGCGAGCTCATCAGGGAAATGAAGGCACCTGACATGGAGCAACCGTCGGCTGCCACGAGACATGGATCAGCAATTGCTGAAAAGTCTCGATCTCGACCTGAGGGAACTGGCTGTGTCCAAAGGGATCGAGTCGCTGGGGGCCATCGAAACACATCTGCAAATCGAGACCACTCGCTTTGAAGATCTGAAAAAAGCCTATGCCGTCAAGCTGAAAGAACTCGAGGACGAAGAGCAAGCCACCTCGATGAAGGAACTACAGCGCACCATGGAAGCCATTCGTCCCGCACAGGCGAAGGAGCAGATTCTCAAGATGATCGAGGACGACGCCATGGATGACGTCGTCTCCATTCTCAAGAACATGGCCATCGATAAACGCAAGAAGATCATCGCCGAATTCAAACAGGGCGCCGACGCGGAGAAGTTGTACGAAATCCTCAAGAACATTCGGCTGGGCGAGCCGATTGTCTCGCAGATCGAGGACGCACGCGACAAGCTCAAGCAATTCGGCCCGACAAAGTAAGAGTCCCACGCAACAGAAACTGGCAGCACATCATGGACCTTCCGATATTGGACAATTACCGACCACCAGACAGCGTGGATACCTGGCGTCTCGCCAGCCTCTCCGTGGGACGGAGCGACGGGGAGAATTCGTTTGCCGAACACCTGACACCCCCGCAGCCGCCCCCTGCCGAAACGACTCGAGAGGAAGACACCAGCAGGCCCAGGCAAACGGACGAGAGACACAAGGCGGAGCCTTCCACGGCGGCGAGTGTACCCCCGCAACCCTCTCCGCAACCCGCAGACAGCTCCCACGCGACCGACGACGACAAGACGGCGGAACCCATCGAATCCGCCGCAGCGGGGGACCCGCCGGACGCGTCAACCAGTAACGCTTCCCCCGCGGCAGCGGCTGACAACGAGGCAGCGTTGCCGGACCGGCAGACCGCCGTGGCTCAGGCAGAGCCACAGGCCGCGGTTCTCAATAATGAAGAAACGTTCGGCGCAGAACCGCCGCAACTCCCTGATGCCAATGCCACCGACACTGCCACACTCGCCGACGCGGCCGCAGAGACGCCGCCGGCAGCGGGCGACCATGCCGCGACGGGGGACCAGCAACCACTCGCGGCGACGCGGGCCAAGAACGAACGGGCCAAGCTGGCGTCAGCCGCCCTGCAGGGAGAATCCGCGCACCCGGCCAGGCCGCAGACGCGCAACGCTCGCGGTTCCACGTCGGCGAAGAACGAACCCCTCGCCCGGCAAGTCACCGGGGCACGTCGAACGCGGAAAAGCGGTGGCCGCAAACCGCTCGGCAGATGCGGTCCAAACGGATACCTCCACACAGGACATCCGGCGGACCGGGAGTTGCGGCCACAGTGACCGGCGTCACAGAGACGACTGCCGAGGTGCCCACTCCCCTCCGCCGCCGTAGCAGACGAGGGAACACGCGTGGAGACCGGCGACTCCAAAACCGTCACGCAGGCGCAGCCCCGCACGACCACACCGGCCGATCGTGTGCCAGACCACCTGTTTGCGCGCGGTCACGCCCGCCCCGAAAGCACCGCCGAAGGGCCCCGGATCGATCAAACGAGGCTGATCCAGCGTGTGGCTCGAGCGATTGAAGCCGCACCGCAACGAGGCGGTACCATTCGCCTGCGATTGAGTCCCCCGGAATTGGGCTCGCTGCAGATGGAAATCAGCATGCACAAGGGAGTCCTGTCCGCTCGGCTCGAAACCGAGACACATATGGCGCGTGCCGTATTGCTGGACAATCTCCCGCAGCTGCGCGATCGTCTCGCCGAACAAGGCGTGCGGGTGGAACACTTTGAGGTGGACGTGTCACAACGCGATGCCAGTGACTCTCAACAACAATCCCAGAATTCTCGTGAACTGTTCGAGACATCGTCCGCGCACCGCGGGGGTAACAGGCCGCCAGATGCGACGCGTGACGTGGAAGGTTCAACCAAGACCAGAAGGTTCATTCACCATGGAAATCTGAACGTTGTGATCTGACGTTGTGTATGGAAACGTTGTGTATGGAAACGTTGTTCCTGGAATGGGGATCGCTACCGCCACGTAGCGGACAATTGTCCGCTGCACATTGCCAAAGGACAAATGGATATGACCGCAGTTTCAGCCGTCAGCAGCAGTACTCCGTCAGCAGCCTCGCAGCAAGACGGCAATGGTCTGCAGGACGTGAACGTCGACCAATTTCTGAAGCTCATGATCGCTGAATTGCAGAACCAGGATCCGCTCGATCCGATGCAGAACAGCGAGATGATGCAGCAGCTCAGTCAGATGCGGTCGATCGGCGCTACGGACAAGCTGACCACGACCCTGGACGCCGTGCTGGTGGGACAGAACCTGACTACCGCTAGTGCCCTCATCGGCAAGCAGGTGAATGCCCTGACCGACGCGGGCTCGAATGTGCAAGGCATGGTGGATCGCGTCACGGTCGTCCCCGCGGACAGCGGGACGGCCGCCACGGTGCGCATCCACATCGGCGACGATAGTGTCGCCCTGCGGAACGTGCGAGAGATTCTCCCCGTCGCCACGCCGTGACCGACCGTGAGTCCTCGCGCCGTTGAGAGTGTTCGTCGATAACATGCACCCACGGTGCACGCATGTTGGTGGACGGAACCTATCCCGTCCGTGCGCAGGATCCGAGCTACTTGGTCGCGGCCACCGGCGTGTTGGACAGAACGCATTAGCGTGCGGCTGAACCCTGGCGGGTTCAGCTACGATTGCAGTGGGCGGAGAACGCGGTCAGCACGTGGCCGACCGGAGATACGTCGTTCGATTGCCAGCCGAAGCACCCGGCGGTTTCGGTTTCATATAAGTGCCATGGAAGGGGAAACAGATGGGACTTTCATCCGCGATGACCACCGCGTTGACCGGTCTCCACGCGGCGGAGACACAGATTGACGTGTCGGGAAACAACCTCGCCAACTCACAGACCGTCGGCTTCAAGGCCTCCGACGTGATCTTCGCCAATCAATTCCTGAGAACACTCAGCCAGGGTTCGCCGCCGACGGAGAACACGGGAGGAACCAACCCGCGTCAGATCGGATTGGGTGTGGAAGTGGCGGCGATCACGCCCGATTTCACACAGGGTACGATTTCGATCAGTACGAGTCCGTCGGACCTCGCCATCCAGGGAAACGGCTTCTTCATTGTGGAAGGATTCCAGGACGAGCAACTGTACACCCGCAACGGCATCTTCAACACGAATTCGGCGAACGAACTGGTGTCCTCCACGGGCAACCGGCTGTTGGGCTACGGCATCGATGAATTCTACGAACTGCAGGAAACAACCCTGGTGCCACTGGTCATCCCCTTGGGATCGGCCGCTGCCGCCGAGGCCACGCAAAATGTATATCTCAATGGTAATCTCACCCCCACCGGCGACGTGGCTACCACAGCGGAAGTGATTGACAGCAGCGTGTTGGGAGACGGTCAAACGGATCGCCCCGACGCCAGCGGCATGACTGCCGCGACCGCTGCCAACCCGGATACAAGCGGCGTGGGAGGAGCGTCTTCCAACACGGGCGCAGGCTTCAGCGCGGGAACGCAATACGAATACGTGTTCACTTCCGTCGACACCTTTGGCACCGAAACAATGCCATCCGATCTGCCGATCGCCGTAAATGTCACCTCTGACAGCAATGCCATCACACTGACGAATCTGCCCGCCAGTTCGGACTACGGCCAAGTGAACGTCTATCGGCGTCTGGCGGGAGCATCCAATCCCGCATATCAACTGGTCGGCACAGCCGCGCAGGGCCAGGCTACGTTTCAGGATACGAGCTACGATATCAGCACGCAGCCCGAGCTGGATACGTCCAGCCTCAATGGCGTATACAACTACGTGATCACCTATTCGGGATCGAGCGGCGTTGCCGAGAGTCGCCCTTCGGCACTGATCTCGCCGCCTCCCGCGGTAAATGGCCGGATTCACCTCGACGATTTGCCAGCTATTCCGACCGGAGCCGGTGTTCCCGCGTACGATACGATCAATATCTACCGCAGCTTGGCGACCAATTCAGACCAATATTTCCTGGTCGAAAGCCTCCAACCTGGCTTGGGAGAGACAGACTATACGGATCATTTGAGCGACGCCGAGATCGCCACTCATCAGGCGTTGGACGCGGATGGCCCGAAAATCACTAACGCCACCCGGCTGATCGACGTCGTGCGCCGCGATGGGCTCAATTACGATCCCCTGTTTGAGGAAGGGGAGTTGACCTATACGGGGCGCAAAGGGGGCAGCTTGCTGACCCCCAAGACGTTGACGATCACGGACACGACCACGGTGGGCGATTATCTCCGATTCCTGGAATTGGCTTCCGGCATCCAGCAACCGGTAACAGGTGATCCAGATTCCATCCCTCCATCGGACAACTCCATTCCCGGCGAAACGGGTACTCTGTCGCCTGGCGGCAGCGTAACGTCCGATGGCCGGCTCCGGATGGTCTCCAACAACGGTACTGGAAATGCGCTGAGTATTTCCCCGTCGGGGTTCCGGCTGACCAGGGCCGATGGAACAACGACGGCTCCGGACCTGGGATTCTCCAGCGTGCAGGAGGGAGTCGGTCAAAGCGCATCGTCTAATTTTATCGTCTACGACACGCTCGGCATTCCGCTGAATGTGCGTTTGACAACCGTGCTCCAATCACGCGACGGCGAAACCTCCACCTATCGCTGGTTTGCCGACTCGGGAGACAACGATCCCGCCGGCCTGGACAGTGCCATCGCCGTCGGAACGGGATTGATCTCCTTCGATGGTGAAGGAAACCTGGTGGAGGCGAACGACCCCGTGATTTCGATCGGCCGCAGTGACATCCCCTCGCTCAACCCATTGACCTTCAATCTGGACTTTTCCGAGGTAACCGGATTCGCCTCGACACGGAGTGAAATAGCTGCCTCGCGGCAGGACGGTTCGCCGGCTGGCACGCTGACCAGTTACAGCATCGGCGGCGGTGGCGAGATCATGGGCGTGTTCAGCAATGGCATTACCCACACGCTGGGGCAGATCCGACTGGCCCAGTTCACCAATCCCAACGGGTTGGAGCAGCGTGGGGAAAACATGTATGGCATCGGCTTGAACTCGGGGCTCCCCAGGGAAGGCTATCCGGGCGCCCTCGGCCTGGGAGACATCATCGCAGGAGCCCTGGAGTTGTCGAATACCGATACCGGCGAGAGCCTGATCGACCTGTTGCTGGCATCGACCCAGTACCGGGCCAACTCGCGGGTGATTTCCACGTCCCAGCAAATGCTGGACGAGTTGCTGAATTTGCGGCGGTAAGGCACCCGCCGGAAGGAGTAAACCATGGACGTTAACCGGCGGGAAAAGCAGGTAAAGGACCGGTTTTCGCCACTCCTGAGGGTCGGTTATGTCCTATGTTTTCCAGAGGTCTCGACCGCACAGGTCGCTGACCGCGCAGCGAGAGGATGGCTGGCATGATCAAGCTGACTCGCCTGGACGGCGAGCTGTTCATCCTGAATGCTGAGCTCATTCGGTACGTCGAGGCACGCCCCGACACCTTCATCACGCTCACCACGGGCGAGCGCGTGGTTGTAGCGGAAACGATGGATGAAGTGTTGTTGCGGGCTATGTCGTATCAGCAGGCCAAGCACCTGATACCCAGTGCCGCCGCCACGGGAGCCCCCCGCGGCGGCCCACCGCGTGTCGAGGAGCACACCTGAAGCGAGCAACAACGAATTGAACTGCCCAAGTGTGTCCACCGCGGCGCTGCCAGCGACAACGCCGTATTCATGATTGGATCGAGGGACCGATGGATATTGCGAGTCTCATTGGACTGATGTTAGCCGTGGCATTGATCGTGGGTTCGATCGCCATTGGCAGTGCGCCGTTTAGTGCCTTTATCGACATCCCCTCCGTGCTCGTCGTGCTGGGTGGATCGGCAGGCGCCACATTGATTTGTTTTCCGTTGAAGAGCCTTTTGGCAGCCCCCATGGTCACCAAGAAGGTGTTCCTGAACAAAACACCCCACGTGCCCGACCTGATCGAACAGTTGGTGAGCCTGGCGGAAACGGCACGCCGCGACGGACTGCTGGCACTCGAAGCGCGTTTGGGTGCGGTCGAGAACAACTTCATCCGACTCGGTATCCAGATGGCCGTGGACGGCACGCGTCCAGAAGTCATCGAAGATATCATGCGCACCGAAATGGATGCCGTCGCCACCCGTCATCGTGACGGAAAATCGCTGATGGATCAAATGGGGAAATTCGCCCCGGCATACGGCATGATCGGCACTCTGATGGGCCTGATCATGATGCTCAGCGATATGTCCGACCCCTCCAAAATCGGCTCGGGCATGGCGGTAGCCCTCATTACCACACTCTACGGCGCAATCGTCGCCAACGTTGTGTGCATACCCTTTGCCGAGAAGCTAGGCTTTATCAATAAGCAGGAAATGCTCAGCTTGGAGATCATCGTGCGGGGAATCATGGCCATTCAGTCGGGCGAGAACCCACGCGTGGTGGAACAGAAACTCAATACGTTCCTCCCGCCAAAACTCCGTCCGAGTGAGGAGGCGGCCTGACGATGGCACTCGCACAAGAAGAGGATTCGGGCGGCGTCCCCGAATGGGTTGTCACCTACGGCGACATGATGTCGCTGCTGTTGACGTTTTTCATCATGCTGGTCTCGATGAGCGAAATTAAAGAAGAACAGAAGTATCAGGCCATGGTCGAGTCGATGACAAAACGGTTCGGCTACGATAGCGCCGTGGAGAGTTTCGCCCCGGGCCAGTCGCACCCCCGTAATGCCATGATCGCCAAGGTCGCCAATGAAGGACGCGCCAGGCGTATGAACGTGATGCAAGGGGGCGACAAAACTCAAGCACCCGTGGGAGAGCATCCACGCGTACGTATCATTCGCCCGGGTGAAAAAACCAATGTCGGAACCGTCATCTTCTTTGACGAAGCATCCGCCGAATTGACCGATGAGGCGCGACGCGAACTGAACGCGATCGTGGCCCCCTTGGGTGGACAACCACAGAAGATCGAAGTCCGCGGGCATACTTCGCAGAAACCACTCCCAGCTGATTCCCCTTACAAGAGCCACTGGGAATTGGCCTACGACCGCTGCTGGAATACCTTTCAGTACCTGACTCAGCAGAAAGGGATCGATCCCCGCCGCATCCGCATCTCGGTCGCCGGGCCCTATGAGCCGATGCACATGGGCTCCGATCCCCTGGCCCAACGTGAAAACCCGCGGGTTGAGGTGTTCATGTTGGATGAAACCGTCAGCGACCTGATGGGAACCAAGGAGGAACAAGAGAGACGATTCACGGAAAGGCAATCTCCCTGATGTGTCGCTTGTCTCGCAAACAACCGCGACGAACACAATCGAGGAATTGATGCCATGGCAGACAACGAACAACCGACTCCCGCACCGAAACCCGCCGGCTCCAAGCTCGGCCGACTCTTGATCGCGGTCTTCATGGGTGCCGTGGTCGCTTCAGAATGCTTGTTCGCCTACTTCTGGCTCCCCAGCGCCGATGAAGTCGCGGCCCGTGTCGAACAGGTCGCCAAGCAAGCTCAGAATGACCCTGATTTAAAATCGGGAAACCAGGAAGGAAAGGAAGTCCTGACAGCTGAGGTAGACCTGGGGGCGTTCACCGTTACCAATCACCACCTGCCGACCGAGGCGACGTTTCGCACCGATTTCCATTTGTGGGGTACGGTGGCGGAAAGCGATCAGGACGAGTTCAACCAGGTTTTTCAGCGGAATTTGAACCGTTTCCGCAGTCAAGTCATCGAGGAAATCCGCAATTGCGAAATAAAGGACCTGGAAGATGCCGGGTTGGGGTTGATCAAACGGCGATTTTTAGAGAAAAGTAACGCCTTGTTTGGCAAACCCTTGTTGCGGTCGGTCGTGTTTGCCGACTACACGTTCGTCGAACTGTAGCGGCCGCTTCACGGCCCCCGACCGTCTTTGTGAAGCGCAACCCCATGACAGACGGCACGGACAACCTGGGCCAGAACGAAATTGAGGAGTTGCTGCGTCAGGCCTCGGCCGGAGACGCCGCTTCCCCAGCATCTCCCGCTGCAGTCGCCTCCCGCCGTCGCGCTCCGCCGAACAGCCGACGGTGGAAATTGGTCCCCCGCCCCGGCCGCGCACCCGACCACGGGTCGCGCGTATGTCGTCCGACATGGATGGGGATCTGCAGCTGCTGCTCAACCAGGCGGAAGAGGCGATCCGGTCGGTCGATCAACCGATTGAGAACCACGTGGCGGGCCTGTCCCCCTTCAATCTGAAGCCGCTGAGCGGCGTGTCCGCCACGACGGAGCGAGCTTCGCTCGAGTTGCTCCGCGATGTGGAACTGGATATGCGGATCGAGTTGGGCCGGACGCACATGTACCTGGAAGATATCCTCCAGTTGCGCAAAGGCTCGGTCGTCCCGTTGGACAAACTGGCGGGTGATCCGGTCGACGTGTTCATCAATGGCCGGCTGGTCGCGCGGGGTGAAGTCCTGGTGCTCAACGACAATTTCTGTGTTCGGATCGCGGAGTTGATATCGGGAGATGAACTAGATTGATGCGGGCGGCGGATGGTCGTCGAAGCTCGCTGACGAGTTGGACGCCGCTCATGGCCGAGCGTGCACCATCCCGCATCATGATCGGCAGGCTGGGCGAATCAGCTTGAGCCAAAGCGAAAAGGAATGGCAAGGATGCCGCGGATCGCGTTATCACTGATCGCCGTCGTACTGCTGAGCTGCCTGGCTCGCAGCACATCCGTGCGGGGCGATGATACTCCTGAGTGACCCGCCACTGGACCGGCGAAGCGACCCGCAATACCTCTCGGCCGACTCCTCCCAGCGCGACGCCGCGCTGGCCCTCACTGCCACACCCCGCGGCGAAGAAGCAGCGCGGCTACCCCTGTGGCTCGTCAAACGAACGGAACAGACCCCGGAGCGAGCAGCCCATGCCGCGTGGGGCACGGCCATCCCGATTCCCCCTGCCAAGCAGTCTGCTCCTAGTGACAAGCGACAACCGCCCCGCCAGGTTTCCACCACTCACGGCAACATCACGAGCGTCGTGTTGAGCAGTCTGGCAATTGTGCTGGGGCTGTTCTTTTTTGTCGTTTGGCTGGCGCGGCGGGCCTTCCCGAAAGCCTCCGCTGCGCTACCGACAGAGGTGCTGGAAGTATTGGGACGATCTCCTTTGGCGAGCCGCCACAATCTGCAACTCATCCGGCTCGGCAAGCGACTGATGCTGGTTTCGGTCACGCACGATAACGCCGCGACGTTGACCGAGATTACGGACACCGACGAGGTGAATCATCTCGTCGGCCTGTGCCGGGAAAGCCAACCAGGAAGCATTGCCGGCACGTTTCGTCAGGTCCTCCACCAGTTGGGCACGTCGCAGGCCACTCGTGGTCGAGCTGCGCGGGCCACGTCGGACGATCCCCCATTTGCCGTTTCCGGTCAGCCCCGTGACAGGTGAGCCCTGTGGTCTCTGCGAGATATGTTATGACCCGTCCCCGGCCCAACCCGGCACGTTCCTCCCGGCCGCTGCGAGCGAGCGGGCCCAGCATGGGGCGAGCGACTGCGCCCTCGTGGCGGCGGGCCTGGCCGCTTCTCGTAGCCATCGCGGCGTTGCTGCTGCTCTTTGCCGCGCCGACGAT
Organism: uncultured Planctomycetota bacterium; assembly: GCA_963700515.1. Classification (GTDB taxonomy): domain Bacteria; phylum Planctomycetota; class Planctomycetia; order Pirellulales; family Pirellulaceae; genus JAJRVM01. The sequence goes on from CAVOXY010000032.1 coordinate 247,031, forward strand.
CGGCTGGGCCCAGGAGCGTTCGCAAGCGGTCCCCGGGCCGGTGCAGAATCTTGTTGCAGGATGGCCCGCAGCAGTGGACCAGTCCCGAAGGACTCAGCTCGGCCCTGCAGGTCGTGCTGGTGTTGACCGTCTTGAGCCTGGCTCCCGCCATTCTCCTGATGACCACCAGCTTCGTGCGCATCATCGTCGTGCTGGGACTGTTGCGCCAGGCGCTGGGGACCCAGCAACTGCCCCCCAGCCAGGTCATCACGTCGCTCGCTATTTTCATGACCTTGTTGATCATGACGCCGGTCTGGAAGGACGTTTACGACCACGCCATCGAGCCATACACCGATCCGCACAGCGACATGACGATGCAAGAAGCCTGGCAAGCGGGTGCCCTTCCCATCAAGCGATTCATGGCGCGGCAGATCGAAGCTGCTGGCAACACGGATGACGTCCATCTTTTCTATCGCTACCTCCCTCCCGATACGTCTGCGCCAAAGACATTTGATGACGTCCCTTTGCAGGTGCTGCTGCCCGCCTATATGTTGAGCGAACTGAAAATCGCGTTCTTGATCGGCTTCCAGATTTATCTTCCCTTCCTCATCCTCGACATTGTGGTGGCCAGCGTCACCATCTCGATGGGCATGTTAATGTTGCCCCCCGTCATGATCTCGCTCCCCTTCAAATTGATGCTCTTCGTACTGGTCGACGGATGGCGTCTGGTAGTCGGCATGTTGCTGGAGAGTTTTGGCCCGCTGTACTGAGTGCCTCAAGAGCAGAAAGTCGAGCGCGATTTATGGAAAGCCAAGCGGCCGTTGACCTGGCACGAGAGGCGTTGTCGACCGCCATGATTATTGGAGCACCCATCCTGGTGGTCGGAGTCGTGGTGGGACTTTTGATTGGCCTCATCCAGGCTCTCACCCAGATTCAGGATCAGACGATATCCTTTGTCCCCAAGATCGTCATGATGGTGCTCGTGCTGATGATGTGTCTTCCCTGGCTGGTCCAGCGGATGGTGGTCTATTCGGAGAACCTGATCACGAATATCCCGCAGACCTTGTTGGGTGGTTGAGAGTGAGTCTGTTCCCTGCGTGCATGTTCGCGGCTGCGGCCGCAGGCCGCGTCAGGTACTTTGCCAGGTAGAAATTCGCAGGCGAAGCGAGTGTAAGGCATGACCGAGTTTCTGCTCAGCATCTACACCAACCAGCTCCTCGTATTCATGTTGGTACTGACACGTGTCAGCGGCCTGGTGATTGTGGCGCCGGTGTGGGGTTCAAATTCCATCCCGGGCCGGGTCCGAGCATTCCTGGCGATCGGCATCGCGCTGATCATCTCGCCGCTTCTCTGGTACACACCGATTGCGAGTCCCGGCAATCTGATCCACCTGGTGATCCTGTTGGTTTGCGAATTCATCCTGGGACTTTCGCTGGGCCTGGCCATCATGATCTACATGGCCGGCCTGGAGCTGGCTGGGCAGGTGATGGGTCAGATGACGGGAATGAGCCTGGCCGACGTTGCCAGTCCAGACTATGACGGCAACGTGCCCGTTTTCTCCCACTTTCTACACCTGTTGATGCTGTCGATCTTCATCATCACCGGCGGACTGCAATACACGCTCGATGCCTTCTTCCAGACGTTCCAGCAGATGCCACCGGGACAAACTCATTTCACGCTCCCCTGGCTCGATGCGCTGACCGAAATCACCACTTACAGCTTCACGCTGGGCTTGCAGATCGCCGCGCCGATGATGGTGGCCCTGATGTTGACGATCGTCATCATGGGGCTGATCAGCCGCACGCTCCCGCAGCTGAATGTGTTGGCGGTCGGCTTCAGCGTAAACTCGATCATCATGCTCTCGGCCATGCTGTTGTCGTTGGGCGTCCTCGCCCGTTTGTTTGAAGATCAGAGCCTGCTCGCCATCGATATGATTCGCCCGGTCTTCGGCATATCACCGCCGTAACGGACCGGGACATCCGCGGAAGCGAGATCGGCTGAAGCGACACCGTCGGAAGGTGCCATGCCTGAGCAATTCGGCGACAAGACACAGGAAGCGACACCGCATCGCCGCCAGAAGGCGCGCGAGGACGGGCAGGTGGCGCGCAGTCAGGATCTCTCATCCGCCTTGCTGCTGGTCGGCGCCATCCTGATTCTGATGTATTTGGGGCAGGCTGTGATGCGGTTCCTCGGCCTGCTGGCTCGCCGACAGCTGGGAGGCGACGCCTGGTTGCAGGCTGACGCGCAGTTCATGACCTATCAGTGGAATTCGACTGTGGCCGGCCTGGCCAATGCCTTGCTGCCCATCTTTGGCCTGTTGCTGCTGCTGGCGATTATCGTGCACCTGATTCAGGTCGGGCCACTGTTCTTGCCCCAGAAACTGCTTCCCGACTTCAGTCGCGTCAACCCCTTCAAGGGCTTTCAGCGGATCCTCTCGCTCAGCGGCGTCGTCCGGCTGGGATTCGGCTTGTTCAAAATCGCTGTCGTGCTGGCGGTGGCGTGCTGGTGCCTGCAAGACTACCGCAACGTCATTCTGAACATCGGCACACGCGAGGTGCGGGAGATCGGTAGCCTGCTCTTCGAAATCCTGCTCGGTACGTGCCTCAAAATCGGCATCGCCTTGCTCATCCTGGCCATCTTCGACTACGGCTTTCAGAAGTGGAAGTTCGAGCAGGATCTGCGGATGACGACGCAGGAGATTCGGGAAGAAATGAAAATGCTGCAAGGTGATCCCCACATGGCAGCTCGCCGTCGCCAAGTACAACGACAGTTGGTGATGAATCGCCTGCAGAACTCGGTCCCGATGGCCGACGTCGTGGTGACCAACCCCACGGAGCTGGCCATTGCCATCCAATACGACCCGGCAACCATGGCGGCGCCGATCGTCGTGGCCAAAGGGGCAGGGGTCCTGGCCCAACGCATCCGCCGCCTGGCCTTGGATAACAACATCCCGATCGTCGAACGCAAACCACTGGCCCAAACGCTCTACAAGCACGTCGATGTCAACAAACCGATTCCGACCGAACAGTATGCGGCCGTGGCAGAAATCCTGCGCTACGTCTACCAACTGCAAGGCAAGACACTCCCGGGCCAGCGCGCCGCATAGCATGCCGCTGCGGCGGAACTGCCAACTTCGCTACATCAGTGCAAGAAATCCTTGGAAGGGGTGAATGAGGGCAGCAATATCGGATGACCAAGATATCTCTTGATTCTGAACAGGGTACTACGCCGCCAGCAGAGCAGAAACTGCAGCGTAAGGACGAGCCCTCAGTGACCGGTTGGCAGCGAAGCAAGCCCCTGAAAGGGGCGCGCTATGCCAGCCCAGCGGCAAGTGCGGTCGCGTAGCGACAAACGCCGCCCTGGGTTGTGACGCGACCATGTGCGACGGCCGAGCGAGAAGGATGCCATCCCGGCGGTGGCCTACCGAGGCCGTATCGACCCGCCGCCGGTGTCGAAAAACGACTTACGATCAACGCCAGAGTTGTGGTCTTCTATCCCAAGGCCAACGTATTGCTCGGCCAACGAAGGAGGGTTTTTCCAACCACGTCGACGGTGCAGGCAGGGGGGAGGGAGTGGTAAACCGCTTCGTAGTTCTGCAAGGCTTGTCACATGCACGACCACGAACTGCAGGATGTGTTCGGCGCAAATAACCAGGGTGATCTCGCCTGCCACCTGGCGGAAGGCGATGTGATGCTTCAATAAGAGAGGAGGGTCACCCCGACCCGTTTTCACGCTCATGGGCGAGCGATTCGCGCAACTTTGGTGTGGGGCTGGCCGAAAACGAATCCACCATTGAAAAGCAACAACAGAAACGGTACAGAGAGGTTGACTTTTCGTCGCACGATCACTCCGACTTATCTGCCGCAAGAGGTCATTCGTCCAACGCCGCAACACGAGACCGGATCTCCTCGTACAGGTCCGAAGGCAATGGGCCGCTCGCCGCGGCGGCGAGGTTCTCAGCCAGATGCTCCGGGTTGCAGGTGCCGACGATGGTGGTGTGGCAGTGCGGGTGGGAGAGCGTGTACCGCAAGATCAGCTCGGCACGCTTCATGCCCTCGGGAAGAACTTCGTCGAGTTTCGCTCGCGTCCAGATGTCGTTGAGCGCCGGTCGCTGGATCTCGGCTTCGGGGCCGCCGTGAGCGATGCCGCCGCGGATGATGATGCCCGCCCCGGTTTCTGCGGCTCTCGTGATCCAATCGTGATGTTCCGGAGCCAGGCAGGAGTAGGGGATCTGGAACGTGTCGAACACGCCGAGGTCGATCAGGCCGGGAAGGTGCGGCAGGGAACTGGAAACGCCGATGAACCGGATGATGCCTTGATCGCGAAAGCCCATCAGCAACTCGATCAGCCCTTCGCGCTGGAGCGTTTCGGCGTCGCCCCCGTGGAATTGCAGGACATCCACGTAATCGGTCCGCAGACGCTGGAGGCTGGTCTCGATGTTTCGCTGGATCACCTCCTTCTGTCCAGACGTGGTCAATCTCCAGGTGGTCTTCGTGTTGGGTGTAGGCACAGCCGCACTTGGTCGCCAGGTAGAACTCGCTTCGCCGCGAACTGATGTACCGGCCGATCCGCTCCTCGCTGATTCCGTAGTCGGGCGCGGTGTCGATGAAATTGATGCCGGCATCGAGCACCGAGTTCAGGAAACGGTCGGCATCTTCTTCACTGACGACGCGCACGCCCCAGGTCCGCGGGCCGCGAAGTCCCATGCTGCCGTAGCCGAGTTGGGTGACTTCGAGACCCGTTCGGCCAAGTGTCTTTCTTATCATGTGCCTATCGATCCTTGTGGTGGACCAACTCCTCGGGTGGGTAAGTGGTTCTAGTTTTCGGTGCTCTTACTCGCCTCTGTAACAGCCTTCTCTGCCTGCTCCAGCGTCGCTCTGTCCCAATCTTCGCCGAGCAGCTTGCGGAGCATTTCCATCGCCTCCTCGCGACTCTGGCCGGTGTTCTCAAAGTGCCGCTGCCAGAAGACGTCCCACCAGTCCGGCGGCTCGACATGCAATCCCTGCGTACTCCGTAGGCCGACCCGTTCGGCCTTCCACGACCAGGCTGCCGACGTAGTCCGCCTGCTTGTAGACCTTGTTGATCTGCGCGGCGATGTCCGCCATGTCCTCCTCGGATACCACGCCGTTGCTGGTCGCCTTGTAGAACTGGACCGTGACGCGGATCGGGTAACGATCGTCACGTTCGATCTCCAGGCCGTCGATCTCCGTGAACGGTCCTTCGACCTTGCCGTGGCCGATGACGGCTTCCTCGACGTCGCTTGGTGCCGACATCGCACAGCAGTACATGATGCCCGTGTCCATGTCATCCAACTCTGCCAACGTGTCGTACGTCATCGGCTCCTTCTGTTTCAGCGGCACCTGGATCAGCAGCACCATGTTCAGTCCTTCACGGTCGGCATTCCGTCGTCAGCCAGCCCCTGCTGCCTTCTGCTGCCCCTGCTGCTCGGCCAGGAAGTCGCTCTTGCGCTGGCCGGTCAGGCTGGCCCGTTCGCCGTTCTGGTTGAAGAACAGCCGTTGCCCCCACGTTCGCCCCGCCTCGAACCCGTCGCGCACATTGTCGATGACGGTGATGCTCGTGCCTTCTCGCGTGGCCAGGATCGTCAGCACCGCCGGATCGCCGGCACGGGACTGGTAGTTGAACAGCACCGGGTTGAACTCTGCGATGCCTTCCTTGGGAATCGGCAGGAAGCAGGCTTGGGCACTGACCAGGACGTGACTGTCGCGATCCTCGGCCAGCAGCGACGTGCGATCGCCTTTCCAGCTATCGGGATCGTGCAGGTAGGTCCGCAGGTTGCCCAGCAGCTCGCGGAGCGTGATCTTCTCCAGCGGCTGGCCCTTCTCGTTGCCCACCAGCAGGAAGAACTCGTCCGGGGAGATGTCGCCGCTGATGTCCGAGAAGTTCGGGTAGCGGATCACCGGCATGCAGCTCAGCTCGTAGTCTTCGCGGCCCGGGATCTGATGCTGCACCTGGATCGTCATGTCGCTGATGTTGGGGCCGACGGCCGAAAAATCGAAACGGGCAGTGTCCTCCCAGGTGACGTCCAGGACGTGGAGCCCGTGCTTCTGTGCCAATCCGCTGAACGGCCTTGTCGCGGACCATGCCGGTCGTCTTTTCGATCACCTGTGAGTAGCTGTCGGTAGATTTCATATTCTGCTCCGATGTGGTCAAGACTGCTCGGCGGCGCGATCAGCAATCCATTGTCTCCATTTTGCGAAAAAAAGGGGGAGTGGTAAATGACCGCAGGGCTGGTGAAAGTCGCTGGGCCGCTACAGCGGGGGTGAAAAAGAGCATCGATACGACAGGCAGCGTAAACAAGACGGTTGCGAAGATGGCCCCTCCACGCGGAACGTGAACGTTGGTCGATGGGTACCCACGATGCATTCTGGCACCGGTGTGTGCCCACAGTAAGTTGCGAAAAGCGATCTCAGAATAGTGGTTCGCAAAGGGTTCGGTTCGGGGAGGTGCTGCGCCGTTGTCATTTGCTGGCTTCGGTCGCGGTATCTCCGCCTCATCTGCGTTTCCGCATGCAGCACTTCTTGTACTTCTTTCCACTACCACATGGACATGAATCGTTGCGACCGACTTTCTCCGTCTGGCGTACACTCCGCAGTTCTTCCGACTGCGAGCCCTTCCGTCCCGTTGCGGGATTGGCTTCCCGGCTTGACTCTGGATCGACTGAACCACCTGACGCACGGCGAATCATCTCCTGCACAACCGCATCACGTTTGGATTCCCATCTGGCGGCGGCCGTCTTGTTGCCCAGGCCCTCCGCTATCGCTGAGAGATCGTTGTGGATACCCGCCCTGGCCAACGCGTCGGAGATCTTTCCTTTGCCGAGCGTGGGGCAGAACAACTTGATCTGCTGGACTGCATAGCGCAGGAAATCCGGAAATTGATTCACGGGCGTTTGAGTTTGAACGAGTGAGTCATCTTCGGCTCGCCCGGGCGTCAGTCCTTTCGCGATGATCTTACCAGGAACATTCTCTCGTAAAGCGAGACAGACACGGGCCATACGCCGCTCGGCTGGTGTAATATGATAAGGGACGTGGTTTAGCGAATATCGCAGCGGGTGGGCGATTTGGCCCGAGATTCGACAAAAGAGGGCACTTTCATTGGCAACGCAAGCCGTTCCCTACTCCAAAGTGCCGCGGAGATCGACGAGTAATGACGCTTGGCAGACGAACACTGTGTGCGACTTTTTCTATCACGATCGTGGCTTGCTGGATGAACCAGGCACGAGTTGCGGCAGAACCGCAGAAGTCACTTACTGATCCAGTATCCGCGCAACTCTCTTTCCGGCAACGGAGTGGGAGACTCGCACACCCCATCAGGTCGGACTCGATCCTGAGAAACTTGACGCATTTGCCAGCGCCGTTGGCGGCACCGGCGTTGTTGTTCGCAACGGCTACCTGGTGATAAGCTGGGGAGATATTTCCCAGCGGGGCGACTGGGCGTCGGCATCCAAGCCGGTTATCAGCACTTTGCTCTTCTTCGCCGTGCAAGAGGGGCGACTCGCCAGCGTTGATGATCCGGTGCGGCCATGGGTACGGAAGCGATGGCCAGGCAAGGAGCTCGCCGAAAAGGACCGTACAATGGCCTTTCGGCATCTGGCCGACATGACGAGCGGCTACGCGCGTGGCGAAGCGCCGGGTAGACGCTGGGCCTATAACGACTACGCAATCACACTCTACGGAGAGACACTCACAGAGGTCTTCGACCACACGCCGCTCAACACCATCGCCGTCGAGCGACTAGCGGCACTCGGCTTTCAGGACGGTGGGCTGTTCGGCAGTCGAGGCGGGTTGGGACTGGACGCAAGTGCTCGGGATTTTGCCCGCATCGGCTGGTTCTGGCTCCAACGCGGCAGGTGGAACAACCAGCAGATACTGAAACGAGAATTCTTCGACAACCACCTGGCGCCTGATGTGCCACAGGACCTGCCTCGATCACAAACGGCGGGGAGCGACTACCTGAATATTGGATCGCATGGCGGCAGAGGCATTCAGGATCACGGTGGCGGCAGCGATCAGTCGGATCTCGGTCCGGGCGTGTACGGCTTCAACTGGTGGTTCAACTCCGAACTGCCTGGGCACGAAAACGGCCTGCTCATGCCCCATCTTCCTCGCGATGCCTTCCAAGCCAACGGGCATTGGGGAAAAGAGGTGATGCTGATTGTGCCAAGCTGGCAGCTGGTTGTCGCCGCTCGCGGCGACTGGGGCGGAACAGGCCTGGACAAGACCACGTTGCTGGCCGACTCTGTTACTGCGAACCAAGCCACTGCCCATGTGGCTGGTCAACAGCAACAGGAGCAACAGCAACCATCCTCGGTGGGACCATTCGCAAAATGGTCGAAGGTTGAGTTGGAGTTTCGCGGTCCAGACTGTGCGAGCGGCGGCCAGCCGAACCCTTTTGCGATCCTGCTGGACGTTACTTTCACTGGTCCGGACGGAGAAAAGACCGTTGTGCCAGGCTTCTTTGACGGCAATGGTCACGGGGGGCCGGATGGCAACGTGTGGAAAGTGCGATTTTCCGCAGACAGCGTGGGAGAGTGGAGTTTCCAGACGAGCAGTTCGTGCCAGGAACTCGACGGGCATTCGGGGCATTTCGAGGTAACCGAGCCCCCTCCCGATCAGCAAGGCTTCTGGAAATGGGGCCGCCTGGAATCCATCAGCACGCCGCAGAATCGCATCCGCTACCTGAAGTTTCGCGATGGGCCGTACTGGTTGAAGGCCGGCTGTGACGATCCGGAGAATTTCCTCGGCAAAGCCAGCAACTTCGACACACTCGAGAAACGCAAGGCTGCCATTGACTATCTGGCATCGCGCGGAATCAACTCGATGTATATGATGGCCCACAATATTGGTGGCGATGACAACGACGTTTGGCCCTGGCTCGGGGACTCGCCACAAGAGGCCAAACAGTACGGCGGCCCTGACTCGCGATTCAACGTGTCGAAACTCGAGCAATGGCGGCAGCTGTTTGAGCACATGCAAACGAAGGGCGTTGTACCCTACCTGATTCTGGAGGATGACAGTGCCTGGAAGGGCTACGATCACGCGCGCTACTACCGCGAATTGGTAGCTCGTTTCGGCTACCTACCCGTCCTGATTTTTAATATCGGAGAAGAACAAAACGAGAATTACCGGCTTGCCGAAGCACTTCACCTTGCTCAACAACTTCGCGATGTTGATCCATTCAACCATCCTCGCGGCATGCACAACGTCAACACACCCGCAGATGAATATGTGGACGCTCCTCAGCTGAGCTTCACTTCGATTCAGACAGGGGACCCTGGCACCAAGGCGCCCGATCCACTGTCACATAACAAGCTGGCAATCGACTGGATTGAAGAGTGCCCAGCGAGAAATCGGCGAATGCTGATGATTGGCTTCGACGAGGGACGCCCCGAAGAAGACCGTCGTGCTTGGTGGAGCGCCTATATGGGAGGCGGCGTGTGGGAGGCCCATGTGCTCTCGCCCTATGATCGACCACTGTCGACATGGGATAAGGTCTGGACCGAACTGGGTGGTACGCGCACGTTCATGGAGTCATTGCCGTTCTGGAAGATGGAACCGAACAACTCGCTGGTGACTTCAGGTCAGGCGTTCTGTTTGGCAGAGCCGGGGATTGTCTATGCGTTCTACTTACCACACGGCGGAACGATTGAGGTGGAGTTGGCGACGAACACGACCTATGCCGCTTCATGGTGGAATCCTGCCAACAGCTGCGACGGCCATTTTCAACCAGCCGTGAATACCAGGGGTGGCAAGCAGCGGTTCACCGCTCCGGGGCCGGGCGATTGGGCGCTACGCATCCTGGCGACGTCCATCATATCGAACGACGACGGGTCAGCGAGCGGCTTGTCTGTGCAGAATGGATGGTACGTAGAGGACGGCAAAGCGATTTGGGGCTACGGTCAGCACAACGGATGGTGGCGACCTGGGCAACGACCAAATCTAGCTCGCAACGCACCTGGTCAAATCAGGCCGAATCGTACCGAAGATCTCGATAAGAACTGGCATCACGCACTTGATATTTGGTCGCGAATGGCAGCGGGTGATGAAAGGCCTCGTGTTGAACGCACGACTTGGAAATCGGCCCAATATTTTGACCACACGAGTCGCAATGGAGAAAGCACGACCATCTGGGATTGCTGGTGTCGACACTACCGGGTTAGGCCAAGTCTGTTCGGAATACTGTCGATATTTGATTCGAATCTGTTCTAATCAGCATCGTCTGACTTGCGATTCAAAGTCACGATCCAGCATTCTACTCGGTAGTCCTTGACGTTCCCATCTTCATCGGTCTCAAGTCGAGAGAACGAGAAGGTGAACATCTTGGGTTCTCCGGGAGTCATGAGGACGCGTTTCATACTCAACTTCACTTCGCAGGGTCTTTGGGGGGCGATATTTTCAAGCAGTGGCACAATCCCAAATCGACAGGGTACGCTCCGCTTCTATCCGCCGCGCCAAGTGTGGCAGAGGCACTGACAACGTACCTGTCGAGGTCTATCTGCTCGGAAATCGGTTTGTCCCAAGTCAGGTTGTGACGGCAAGTCAAGCTAACTTCCTTGGCAATGCTCTGCCGAACACGATTGACCCAGTCGACATTGGCATGCGGAACCATGGTCAACGCCCAATGTCCATGAGTGTCGCCTGGGTCGCTAATCTTCTTGCGTTCGACGACCTGCGGGATGAGGTGTGGTGAATCAGACAAATCGAGCACAACCCATTCACATTCGAGCGTGAATTCCCCGGCTGACGCACCGCGCGTGAATACCATGCAGGCGAAGATCACAAGCAGCAATCGAATCATAAGGGACATGAAATCCTCCTTACGAAAATTGCACACGGCATCAGGGTACGTGCATAGCCTCCCAGATTTTCAATCTGAGAAACGGTGGTTTGATGAGACCCGCTGGCAACTTCGCTCTCCCCTCTTCACTTCTTTCTCCCCTCTCCCCCGGTTGCCGGGGGAGAGGGGTCGGGGGTGAGGGGTAATGGCGTTCTCGAGTTAACCGGACGCGAGCAACAAGCACGTAGCCCAAGCATGAGGCGACGACGAGGATGGCGACAGTTGATCCGAGAACGGTCAAACGTCGCCGAAATGACCCCATTGTGTCGTTTCCTTCGACCAGACAACCATCAACGGGGTTGTCACCCCCTCAAACAAAGCAAGCGGAGCGTAATGTGACTGTTTCTACCAGCGGAACAGCCATTGACAGGAAGCGGCAGTGGCCGAACAGCGGCTTTGCCACCGAACTCTATTGGCGCGGGGCCAGAATGGCATTTCTGCGTGGCGAATCCCGCAGTGCCGCAATTGGTTCCATTCTCGCCGCAATTCACAAACCCACGCAGAGATGAGTTGTTGAACGTCGCCCTGGCGGCACTGCCGGGGGGCAGGGCCACGCCTCCCAACACCAAATCCTATTCTGACACAACGCCCTCATTCTCGTCCACCTGAGTCCCCACAGCATCCATCGAGTTCTCGGCCCCTCTAGCGGGTCATGGGGGCATGCGAGCAGCAAACGGTCGAAGTTGTGGGTGAGATTAGGCAGGAACTGATGAGAGCTCGGAGCTGATGTGTGGTATTGCCACGTGGGAAAAATTACGTCGCGTCGTACGTTGACGGCACGTTCCGTCGCCACCTTTCCCAGAGGTATGAAGCATACAGAAGGAGCAGATTCACTGCCAGCACGCATGTTATGGCCGTGGGTACGTGCGATGGGTATCCATAAGAATGCAGCCCGGGGCCATATATGGCCCCGAGAATGTACATTAACACGATCATCCAAAATGCTAGCGAGGCAATGAACGCTTCGCAGATCGCCTGATGAATCGAGTCACCAATGTGATTCACCTTACTGCTGGTGTACCACACCGTCCCGATGCCAAGCGTGATCAGCGCGAAGGCCTTTCGAGGGTCCCATTTCCATGGCCCTCCCCAGGTTGCCTGAGACCAGAGGCAGCCGAAGGCGATCCCGCATCCGTAGCACAACTGAGACGAGTGCGATGGTCGCGCTTGATCGAGTTCGCATTTGTGAATTCCAGGCACGCGTGGCACAAATGGCGGCGGTAACGGGGCCGCCGTCAGAAGACTATGGTTTCACTGCCTCAGGCTGGTCTCAACGACACGCCGAGACCATTCTGACGACCAGCCAAATCAACGTCAAGAATCGGTCATTATTTGAAACTCAGTCATCGCACGATCTTACAGTCCGGCAATGCGTCCTGGAGTTCACCGACTTCTTTATCGGTGACGTTGGTGGTCTGCAGGTACACGAAATGTGGCGACATGAAGTAATCAACACCAATTAAATCACGCAGCCAACGCGGGCCTGGAGGCCTCGCGTCGCTTTGAATAATTGGCTTCGTTGAGACGTAGTTGTACTGGTGGTCGTAAACGACCACGCCGCCGAGCTCGCGAACACGTGCAAGCGATTTCCGCTGCTGCCTCGCTTGGCGTCAGCGATCCGACGACAGTCGCCTGCAATTCCTTAGCCTTGGTCGCGGCGGCCATGCCCGTGCCGCTAACTCCTGCGACCGGGCTTGCGACATTTGTGCCGCTCGGCCCGGAGAGATGTCCTGCCAGGTGGCGGCGAGTTCCCGCAATTGCTCCTTGGAGAATTGGACAACCTCCTTGATCTTCCGCATCTGATCTGCCGTCAGGCCGAGGTCCTTCTGAACTGCGTCCGACGCCAGTAGCCGAACCGGGATGGAATTCTCATCCTTGTTGGTCACGAATTTCGCGCTACCTGCTTTCCTCTGTACCTGGGGCGTAGCTTGCTTTCGGTCTGCACTCTTCTTGGGCGCTGGCTGGCAGCCAGTCCATGCAAGTAACGCAGCGATAGTCAGCGCAACGAAATCCAATCTGCTCGTGTTCATTGTCTTCAGTCCATCGGTGCGCTAATTGCAGGCGTAACAGGTGATTCGTAGGATTGGAGTTCTCGACAGCTGGCGACAATTTCCGCCACTTGACACACAAAACGACGATGTCTTTCGTGTGTTGGTCAGTGCCAACGCCCCGATTTCTAACCCGACCCAACACAACCGCTCAACGTCTTGTTGCTGACGCCTCCGCCGAGGCAGGCAAACACCGTGCATCAATCGGTCGATACTCGGGACTATTCTACCTCCGAACCACTGCTGGTTGGAGACAGGGGCGCTTGCGGCGCTACCGGGACTACCGTCCCCAGCTCTTCGCCCTCTCAGTCCCGGCCGTCCTTATCGTTCCATTCTCATCAACGTCGCCAGCGAGTTTCGTCTAGAGCTCGTCTACCGAGCCCATGTTTGAGCGAGCAACACAGGGTGGTTTCTTGGCACACTGCGTAACGACGTCATTGATGCACTGGCCGCGTTGCACCATCAACGGGAACTATCAGTCAATCTCAATTTGTAGCTCTGTCTTTGGCAAGCCCCGGTATATTTCGAGTTGCGGTGCTGCCTTTTGACAATCGCGGACACCTGTGTCGGTGACCTGAGTATTCCCCAGATCCAGCTCTCGTAACTGCGTCAATTGTCTGAGGTGTTTCAGTCCGGCATCAGTAACTCGCGACGCTCTCAAGTCCAGCCCTCTCAGCTGCGGCAGCCTCTTGAGGTGCACAAGTCCGGCATCGGAGATATCTGTGTCAGCCAGGCCCAACTCTTCAAGTTGTGTCAATCCCCTGAGGTGTTCCAGTCCCACGTCCGTGACCTTTGAGTCGGATAAAACCAGCGCCTGCAGTTGCGTCAATCCGTTGAAATGCTGAAATCCATTGCCCGTGACCGCAGTACCCTCCAGACTTAGAATCTCCAGTTGAGTCAATCCCTTAAGATGTTCCACACCAGCATCGGTGACACACGCCTTGTCAAGCGTTAGTACTTGCAACCGGGCCAAGTGTGCGAGGTGTCTTAGTCCACTGTTGGTAATCGAGGTGTTCGCCAATAATAGGGATTTGAGCTTGGTAAGCCCTTTAAGTTGTTCGATCCCGGAATCCGTGGTACGAGTATTGGAGAGATCCAACAATTCCAGGTTGTCCAGCTTTCTCAGAAACACCATGCCAGCACCAGTTACCTTTGTGCCGGACAGTTGGAGATCCGTCAGTTGGGTCATCGGCTCAAGAAGTCGCAGCGCATCATCGGAGACTTCGGTTTGACTTAGATACAGCGTTTTCAATCGCACCAGTCGCTGGAGGTTAGCCAGTCCTGCACCAGTGATCCGTGTTTCCTCTGCTGACAGTGCTTGGAGGTCAGGTAGGTCTTTGAGGGGCTCCAGTTCGCCGTCAGTGACGTGCGTGGCCCGCAGATCAACTCCAACCACGGAACCAACTGAGTTCTTGCTCACCCGACCGCCGATCTTCTCGATCGCCGATACGGCTCGTGCCATCCGGTCTGTTGTGGAGGCGTCTCTTGCCTGTTCCGCGCAGGGCGCCTTGGCACACGTTGCAGACGCAAGCAACAGGTTCCACGCCATCATCGACACGAGTATGCATACAAGAACGTAACGGTGACTCAACTGTACTCCTCCAAATCGTGATGATGCGGTGATGAACTTCGTCTCATAAGTGGGTCCATGCTTGGGACCGCCGCCCCGCTGACCACTAAATCGAAACGTGGTGGTCTCACCAGTAGCCTGCTCGCTGAAACGCCGTCTGCGTTTTCGCATCATACCAAATCGTGAATCCTGCTCCGTTACTCGCGACGGGTCCGTCGTATTCCGTCAGATTCATCGGGAATCTTCCACTCGAGCCCTTCAAAGATCGCCCCGGTGAACTCGCGACCGACCTTCTGCTCCAGATTCTTGTCACGCCGACGGATGATCGAGTCTTGGCCGAACTGTGCCCATACGCCGTCGAGCCATTCGTCGAGTTCAGCTTGGGTGATAGTGAATCTCGCGCGATATCCCATCGGCGTTTTGTCGAGGGTGATCCTTCGGGCGGCTGGAGGCAGGTAGCGTTCCACTCGGACATCATCGACGTTGGCGAAGTCTGGAATGTCAAACACACCAAAGCGATGCGTGTCCACAACGGATTTGACTGCTGCACAGGTGGGAACGAACGCCAGGACGACAATAATCGTCGAAATCAGGAGCGTCTTCGTCCGCTTCCATTTGAGTAGTGGCGCACTCGCCGTGGCTACTGCCACTATTCCAGCGCACAGCCAGAACGTGATCTTCAATGGCAGGATAATTGGCCAGAGCACGTCAGATGCTCCTATCGTTGGAGGTCGCTGTGCAGTGAACCGTGGGGCTGTATCGGCAACAAACGGTGGATTGTTGACGACACCCATCAACTGCGCTCGCTGATGAGTTGATGACACAATCCGTCCGCGAGGCAGCTACTGCTCTCTCAAGGGTCGTCCTTTCACCGGTGTATTCTCCTGTGGCACAGTTACTTGCCTTCGGCGGCGTCGATGTCGGCGATTTTCTTCTTGAGTGGCTCACTTTCAATTGTCGCAAGTGCATCTGGATAGTAGTATCGAATCCTGACGAGTGCGGGCTTTCCGTCCCAAGCACCATTCGCGTGGTCGCGGTCAGACATCAGCGATTCCATATGCTGTTGTTTCGTAAGGTTGCACCAATCGCGTCTGATGTTAACGATAAGGTCAGGCGATTCGATGGGCGAGTTGACAACCATGCATCCAGATGGTTGGTATCGCACCGCCAGCAGATTGCGATTCACAATCTGACCAATCAACACGAAGCATACATCTCCAATCTTCACCACGTACTTACCGGAAAACCCTCTTTCCAACATATTATTCAGGAAATTGCTTGGTTTCGAGTCTTTCTGTTCATTTCGGTCACGAGGATCGTATTCGTCGTCAAACCAGCGTGTAGTGATTGGGAACTGATCCCCCACTGTGAGCTTTGTTGGACGCTTGTCACCCAGATGGGAAATGAGCGTTGGTATCGCATCAACTCCGAGCTGGACGATTCGGGACATGGCTGGATTGGCCGTCGGTGCTTGTGACCCCAAGACACCGCCAGAGAACCGGGCGTCATCGTCAGCTGCTAGAAACGCAGTTGCGGAAGCAGTTGGATGCAAACCGACGGCAATCATATCAAGGTCACAAAGATCGTCGATCAACCGCTCGACGTTCGCATCACACGGAATATCACTGAAAATCGGTGCCTCGGGACTTGCGATGATTTCCCCGGTCGACTCGTCTTGATGCGATTCTGAGCACCCGCTGACCAAAATCAAGCACGTTGCCAGAAGCAGGAATATTTCGCTTCGCATACGGCAGGAGCCTTGCACTAGCCTGTGCGAGAATTCAGCTCAACCTATTCACACAGAACAGGTTCTTCCATAACAGTTCGCTGTCACCAATCCTTCGATTCTCGGAGCACGTTCACCGCGCGATTCTACCGGCTTCTGCCCCGCCACCATACATCGACTTCCGGATGCCTCAGCGGAAGTATGCGCCCCGGCGAGCAGCAATCGGTGGTTTGAAGACGCTTGTCGGAAACCTGTCTATCTGTGTTTGATCTCTCCGTGAAACGACGTGACCACCGCGACCAATTCGGACGTAAACGCGCTCGCGTAATACGCCGCCTGCTCGACCGGAAAAACTGGAAACTTCTCCAGTTCTTCGTTCGGCTTGAATGCGACTCGACCTGTTTCGTACGCAAACATTGACCACACTTGTCGGTCCAACGATTTGCGATGATCATAATCCGGGAGGGCATCTCTGTGCTCTGTCGTATATGCAGTCAGCTGTTCGATATTGAACTCCACCGGCTGTGCAAGAGCCTTTCCATTCACCTCGAACACAGTAAACCGAGGAGAATTGTCTTTCGGGACTCCTGACGGAAGAGCCCAACGTCCGCGCACCGTCATTTTCTCGCCCAACGGTTTTCTGAGTCGCCCTATCAGCACGACAGAGCGGCCTATGTTCTCAACCTGGATCTTGATTTTTGCTTCACTCATTTGCGCATGGGCGAGGGGTATGACTGCGCATACACCTATGCTGAGCAGCACGGCTGTAGTCAATATCAGTCTGAACAATTGGACTCCTTTCTTGCAACCGATCCAGCACGGCCACTCACATCGGCCTTCGCATGCCTCTGCCGCGTTAGGCTGGGTCTGTTCGGAATACGGTCGAATGTTGCACGACTCAGGAAACGTCTGAGTTGGCAGGACGGTTGCTATCATAACGCCAGTCAACGGGGGCCCGAAGGCCCGACCTGACTTTCACTTCGCAGGTTGTAGCACGTCAGCCGCTTCGCTTTGTTCGCGATCATGGCTGAGCTTTGGTTCAAGAACGGAATTGACGGAGCCGACAAAGAGATTCTCCGGGAGCGGACCATGAGACGGCTTTCCGAACACCCACTCGTACTCACATGGAAGGCAGGCAATGGCGTTACTCGTCGAAACATATGTCCGCGTCTCTTTCGGTTTCAATTCGACTATCTCGTTTGTTCGGGCGAACGTGGGAGTATCGAGATCGTCGGCTTTGGCGAAGGGCACCTGCCCACCAGAAAACACACCAACGGGTGGAAACGCGATCCGAACGGGGACGGGCAAAGTGTTTGTGAACTCGAAAGTCAGGTCGCACACAACAAGATCTGCTCCACCGCCATCCTGCTTGATTCGCTCCTTTACCTCGTACAAGGTCTTCAGCTTAAGCGGCTGCAGACGTTGCGGCATGCCCGTAGCGGACACCTGGATCGAGATAGCTGGCTCTTGAGTCTGCAAACAACCTACTACAAGCAGCGCTACGATGACTGAGGCACACGTCACGGATTTCCAAACCACCTGCGTCACCAAGCGGTGCTTTCTATTCATTCGGTCACCTGCGACAATCCTGATTGATCGGAACGCCTTGGCAACGGCACTGTAAGCTCGGCGTTAGCCATCCGGTTCGAGTCTCACATTTCGTTCGATTTCCGCAGGCTTCCAACAACCCCATCTTAACCGTTTCTCGCCCAGCCGCTCCATATCGACCGGCGGATGCCTCTACAGAGTTAGGCCCGGTCAATTCGTTTATCGGTGGTATGCTAAGAAAACCGAACAACTAAGGTGGCTCCGACGAGTTTATGCGACTCTTCACGGAGTTGTCATGACTGCCGGAAGCCGGGCGGGCAGCTGGTTGAACCGTGCGTGAGCCCAATGTGTTCTCCACGTTCGGATCGGCAATGCTCGATTCCGCGACGGATTTGTCGCACCACCGCCGCTGCTGCCAGATGTGTAGCAGGCGGCCGATTGCGATGACTCCTGACGATATGACAACAAACGCAACGCAGCCAAGACCAATGGAGAACGGTGCCTTCAGGTACATGGGAATCGCCCATAAATGCCTCGCGGGAGGCCACTCGGGCATCATGGCACTCAGGTCATCACGAGCCCTGTACAAAGTCATCAGGGTGGCGATGACTGCAATTACGATCATCACAGTAGTCAGGCTCAACTGCGTCAGACGCGCACCGCGTAACCACTTTTTCAAAACCAGTGCGGTGCTGGTCAACATCAACAGTGCGGCAGCGGAGTCAACCATCAACCCACTGACGCGCCACATGTCCCTGACGCTGGTACTTTGTGGACCGATTCGTTTCCCTTGGTAAATCATCCCATACGTCGTAACGGTGGTCCACCGCAGCCGATACTGAGCTGGCCAACCATAGTGGTCCAGGTACCAGTCTTCGTCTGCAGTAAGCCAGCCTGCTCGTAGGCCGCCACCGCCCGACGGCGACAGATTGCCCCATGCCAGTGCCGACGCAATCATGCTCCATGCCATGACGGCAACAAGGCGGGGAACATCGATGCGTCGAGACTGCGTCATATGGAAGCGTTGGTTGGTCAACTCGGTGCTGGAAGACCGGATGCACAGCGAAGGTTCACGGTCAAGCATCCTTCGAAGAAACCGTTCGATTCTCAGCAACCGCCGACGCCTCCAGGATACCGACTTCCGTCACGGTGCGTCCACGAGCATCCCGATGCCTCTACGGGGGCATGCGTCCCGCGAGCAACAAAGGGTCGATTATTGAAACAAAGTCACAAGCTCTGCCCGTCATTGGTCGGGCACGCCCTGATGCTCAGCAGCGTCTGCAAGCCCGCGCATGTCACGTAACACTCTTGTCATTTGCACTAACACCAGCAGTAGCACGATGGCGATGAGCGACCAAGCGAACCAAAACAGGCGTTTCTCGTCAATTAGGCTTGGTTGTTCAAGCCATCCGGCGGCAATGAGGCCGAAACCAGGTTGGCCGGGCACGTCAGCCATAGGCGTTCCGGACTCGTCCGTACGTTCGTACAGTGACAGGCTGATACGTTTCAAACGATCTGGTCTGCCGAAGGTATAAATGCAGATGCCTCCATAGTCCATTACACCAGTATCATCGTGACAACGCCCTTTCACGTCGCCGTTTGGCAAAACCACCACATGAGCAAGCCCGTCAAAGGGAACGGGAATTGTGTGTTCGAGCGCGTAATCAGTTCCACGCAGCATGAGGGTACTATCAGTTGCGACCTCGAACGCACCATACCGCGTGTAGGCGACCTCACCTGCCTGCCAGTCCTGCAACATGAAATACCCTTCACCCACAATGGCCAAATCCAGTGGCTCACCGGTATGGACGATGGTTGGTCGTGCCAGTCGGTTTGCTACTGCCATGGCCACAGCGAAAACACCTATGCCAGCCAGAAATGCCATGAAGCCAAACCGCAATGCTCCGCTTCCTTTCCTCGTGTTTCCGAAAAGGCTCGTCACCTGGGGCATGTCACTCGGGCCTCTTGTCTGACATAATGACTGCCCTCGCACTTTAGTTTCAAAACCGGTCGTTTTCTGGGACGCCCATAGCGATGAGTATCGCGCGGTGGTCGCCAACGATGCTCCACATCAAGTCCCGCCGGACCCGCCCTGGCGGACTCATTCTCCTGTCATCACAGTACCCTGCGAGAAACCTCCGGCTACTTGTAGTCGGGTGGAAAGTCAGGGAATAACGAGCGAACTTTCTGATTGTCAAGTTCTGAGCCATCGACGTATTTCCAGGTAGCCGTCCCTTTTCTTTGAACGCCGAATTGGAATTGCAGGCTCTCGATTCGATGCTCGTTCACAGAAATAATGTTCTTGGTTCGCAAAATGACAAAACGATTGTCATCGGTTTCCAAAAACACTGGAGGATCTGGGAAGGCAATAGATTCCAATTTCATATTGTGCGATTGGAATTGCGATAGGAGAGTCTTCAGGGCTGATTTCGCCGTTGTTTCTCCGCCCATCATATCGATTATCTTTGGGTGAGTATATCTGTAGACGGTATCAACGTCGGCTCTGTAAACGGCGTCGAGAAACTCTCGTACATCTTGCTGCACAATCTCGTCGTCGGAAGGTTGAGTTCCCTTAGGTGTACGTTGGCTCTCAATCCGTGGTGAAGTGGCGTGAGTATCACGTACAGCAACTGTTGCCTGTGGCGATGCCGCGGCGGAACCTGGATTCTGTGGCTTGTCCGTGCCGCATCCAACGTAGACGGAGGTCGCAAGCAAAGCAAAAAGTGTGGTGGAATGCGTCACGATGCCTAACGCCTGCTAAGAACTAAGAACGAAACGACCGCAGGGCAACTAATAACTAATAACCTTCGATTCTCGCCGCAATTCAAAAACCCACGCGGAGATGAGTTGTTGAACTTCGCCCTGGGGCCACTGCCCGGGGGCCAGGACCATGCCTCCCAACACCAAATCCTATTCTGACACAACGCCCTCATTCTAGTCCACCCGATTCCCCGCAGCATCCATCGCCTCCTCGGCCCCTCTGCCGGGTCACTGGGCTGGGTCGGCAGCAAACGGTGGTATTGTTGACGCATGACGATGCTATCACGCTCTTGTGCGACCAGTTCCGTGCGACATCGAACAACACCACCAAACGTAAATGTACGCGATATACGCCAACGAGATCAGCACGGTGTCCAAGTGATGAATGTGCTGAAGGCCGTACATCACGTACTCTGACTCGACAAGCAGCATCGCAATACCCGTGAACGACGCGATGAGCCCCCAACTCCAAGTGAATCTATCAACTCGTGGGATTATGACAAATCTAGTGGAGCAACCGATGCCGAAAATGATCAGGAACGTTGCAACGGGGAAGAAGAAAACTGTCGCCATCAACTGCCCACCGACTCCAATGACGTATGAATCAGTTGTTGTTCCAAATCCCTCGTGACCTGCGATGTCCTTGTAGAACCAGAAGTCGCGCAACGGATTAGTTGCAAACATTACGATCCCAAGAACGCAAAGAGCGACTTTTGCCATGAGAGAGAACGACGAGGCCCCTGCAGAGTCAGGCGGTGACGCTACAGCGTCATTGGAGGCATCACTGGGTGAATCGTATGGATTCGCCGTCATTCGCTAGTCTCAATCCGATAAATCGGTGGTTTTATGGGACCGAACGGCACGGATCACGCGGCGGCCAAAAAGGCCCGCCATCAGGATCGACCCGATCTGCCGCTCGGTTGCAATCGATGGTTCGGCCTCAAACGGCTGCTGGATCCAGAATCACAACGCCAAGGTGGCAGAAATCCGAGGTGTTGAACGTAAGCAGCCGAGTGATTCCATAACTTTGCATCGCCGCCACGAGGCGGACGTCATGGGCTCGAATCCCCATCACAACGTGCCTCTCAACCAGCTCTTGCCAAAGCGTGCTTAGTTCCTCGCGGTCGGGAAGCAGTGTGAAACGGCGCCGAAAGAACCGCAGCCAGTGTCCGGCCTGCACCGCAGTCATCCCCAAGCCGTTTCGACCAGCAGGGGGTGGGCCGGACGGACGAGTGGCCACAGCCCAAAATTCGTACAGGCTCTGAGGTACCACGATCAGCCGCTCTCGCCGTCGCAGCAGCGTCTGAATCGCCGCGCGCGCTACGCCCGACTGCGGCTCGTGCGACCGCGTCATCCGCGTGAGCAGATTGGTGTCGAGGAGTATCATTCGCCTTCCATCCGCGTGTAAATCGCTTCACGCGAGTCGTCCACATTCTGGACATCAACCATGAACGGCGCCATTTCGGCAAAGATATCTTCGGGCTCGCGTGCCGCCGCATCTGGCCCTGCCGGTGCCGCCTCATCCTCGAACACGATGGCCTCAAAGACCTCGCCGCGCATCCGGATAAGGCGATCAGCAATCTCCTGCTTCGACCCTCTAAGAACGTGCGTTTTCATCGGTTACCCCTATTCCCTCTCCTGTGACTGTCGCCAGCCAACTCGTCCAATCGGTAGTGTACCGCGCCCGGAGACATCTCGCCAACCGGGTGGGATACGGTCGAGACGTACCGAGGCGTCCGGTTTCTGCCGGATTGGCCGGCGCCTCGACCGAGCCTCCTTCAGGCCGAACGATTGCGTTAACGCGGCGGGCGCGTTGGACATTGATTTCAAGACCGGCGTGATCGCCCGCTCGCGTTCAACGCCTTGTTCGGCGGCCCCCGCCCCAGGAACTCACGACTCCGTGTGAGCAGTCCAATAATCGCGCAGGGCCGCCTCGATCATCGGGCGTTCAAACCCCCGATGGGGGTCGGACAGTCGCAGCAGCAGGAAATCGCGCACGGCTTCGCGCTGGGCAGGAGACAACGTGTCGAATCGCGATGCCGCGCCGTGCGCCATATAGACCAAATGGAACAGGACGTCGGCCGTCTGCAATCTGCATTCGAGGTCGGCGACCAAATATGCCGGCAAATGAAACCGCATCCCATCGGCGTCGAAGAAGGATAGGCTGCTGTAATACCGGTCGAGGTCCGTTAGTCCCGTTCTCGAGTCGCTCGGCGAGCTCCCGTAAGAATTGATCGTGCTTCGCCATGAGTTCCTACCTTTCGAGTTCGGTTCCGCCGGTTCCGCCGGCTCCGCCGAAAGGTAGGAACCGGCGAAGCTCAGCGGAACCAAGTTGAGGGAGCTACCCTCGACCTCTACATTGTACGGAGTTTGTTCGTTCGTTCGTAGCCTCATGCGGCTCGCTCGAGGTCCCTCCTGGTGAATCGGATAGTCCCAGCTTGACCACAATACGGTCTAATAATGGAATGTATCGCAACACACTGCAACTTACCGCTCAAGAGCCGCTGCCAGGCTTGATGCATACTAATTATCCCTGGGGTGATGCAGCCACTCTTGCAGGGCTTCGCGAAGCGTCGGCAGTTGAAACTTGAATCCCTCATCTTCGAGCCGCCGGGAGATGACGTAGCGACCATACAGTGCCAGTTCAGGATCGGTGCGCAAGAAAAATCGCGCACCGATTCGCACCATCCATGCGAATGCCGGAAGGCCTATTGGCATACGGATGGCGCGTCGCAGTTCACGCATGAACTCCACCTGAGATATTGGATGCGGCGCGGAAGCAATATAGACGCCCTGCATGGTCGGGTCGGTAAGTCCACGCTCAAATAATCGATTCATATCCACTTCATGAATCCAACTCATCCCCTGAGTTCCCTGGCCGACTTTGCCGCCGAGGCCCATCCGAGCCAACCATCCCAGCGTCGTGAGTGCGCCGCCACCCGCCCCGCGATCATGCCCGAGGACGAAACTAGTTCGCAGAAGAACGCCCCGCTGCGAGGGCAACACGCTGGCATGAAAGGCTTCTTCCCACGCTCGGCCCACAAAGGGAGCCAGGCCGTAACCAAGGGCAGAGTCTTCGGTGCAAATAGTTGTCGGCGGATCTCCGTAGATATGCGCGGTACTCATCTGTACCCAGGTGGGAGGCGGCGAATCAATGCTGCGCAGCGCCTCACCCAGCACACGGGTGGGCTCAACTCGCGACCGCAAGATCTCATCCTGATGATCCGGTGTCTTGATGCAGTCCACACTTCGACCGGCGAGGTTCACTATTCCCGCCGCCCGGTCCAACTCGTCGCGCCATTCTCCGAGTGTCCGTCCGTCCCACGACCGATGTCGCCATGGCCCGGACACCTTGGGAACGCTACGGGAGAGAATGACAATCGAAAAACCGCGTTCAGCGAGGTGATGGGCCAGCGAAATGCCAAGGAAGCCGCTGCCGCCCGCGATGACGATTCGATTATCTTCGAGTGAACCAGGCACGTTAGATAGTCTCCAGTAGCACAAGCTGCATTGTGAACCGGAAACCTTTCCCTTTGTTAACTGGTACAAACAATCTCACTCAGATCTGGAAATCATATCGCCCGGCCGCCCAACATCGACCTTGGCATGCCTCTGCCGGGTTAGGCCGCGTCTGTTCGGAATACGGTGATGGTCCGGTCTTGACTGGTTGGCGGTCTACTCCAATTCAAGCCACGGGAGAATCTGGCAATCTGGTAACATCTTTTGCAGCTTGGCGATTTCTTCGTCGGTCGTGTACGTCGGGAGGAAAAGGAATTCCAGTTTCTTCAGCTCTCCCAACGGAGATAGGTCGTGCGCTTCGGGGCAGTACAGGTCCAAGTATTTCAGCTCCTGCAGTTTCGCCAACGGAGACAAATCCCTGACCTGTTCACTTCTGACGCCTAGCCTCTTTAGCCCGGGCAGGTCAACTATCGGTGATACATCCTCCAGGTCTTTGTCATACAACGAAGCATCTGTCGATTTGATGAAATAGTCCACCCCGATCAGGTCGTGGAGCCATTTCGGGCCGGGTGGTGTTCCGCTTACGATATATGCTGCATGAGGGTGTTCAAAGAAACTCGGCTGGTAATCGTATCGTACAGACCCGCCGTGCTCCTCGACCCACGCAACCGCCGCCTTCTGCTGTTTGACTTGGTGGACTTTGTACCCAAGCCAGATGCAGAGTATGGTCGTCAGCACGAACACCGTGCGAAGGCTGACGCGGAGCGTGCGTTTCAGACGCGGACCACGGAACATTTCCCTTTTCTCCCTGGCTGGGGGCTGTCTCATCACTGGGTCTATTTACGGCGCGAGGTCGCGTAACCGTTTTCGCCATTCGTCTACGACGATCACACCCCAGATACTCAATAGCACCGCAGGGGCTGTGGCGACAAGGAGCCAACCACCGACGGGAACAAGCAGTTGGTCCAAATCAAGGAGTTTGCACCCAAAAATGAACAAGAGTCCAATAATTGTCACGGCGCGTAGCACTTGGCTAAGTCGACTGATCCGTCGAAACACGCGCGCTATGTCTGTAGGGCAGTTTGTTGGGGATACGGCCCAAGCGACGCCTGCGAAGAGGGGTAGCATCATAGCCGCGCCAAACAAGGCAGCCGCGAGAGTCTGCGACGGCCCGTCTCCGAAGCAATGAAATGGAACTCCCACCGCAATCCCCGCAGCAAGCGGCCCGATGATGAGGATTGCCAGTGGGCGTATTCCCGTGTTCACCAATCGGCTACCCAACACGAACGATCCTTCGGTAAGACTATAGACCGTGATTGGGTCAGAGAACGGCGGCACGAGATCTCCGTAATCTATCTCGACGTAGGCGCTCATACAGGTGCCCAACATGATCTCCTAGTCACTGTTCATTTCCCGCGAAAGGGTTCGATTCTCGCCGCGATTCACAAACCCTCGCAGAGATGAGTTGTTGAACGTCGCTCTGGGGGCACTGCCGGTGGGCAGGGCCACGCCTACCAACACCAAATCTTATTCTGACACAACGCCCTCATTCTACTCCACTCGAGTCCCCGCAGCATCCATCGACGCCTCGGCCCCTCTACCGGGTCATGGGGCTGGGTCAGCGGCAAACGGTGGGTTCTCGCGAATCGTCTACAGGATGTGATCCTTAGGTTGCTGGTCCCGGAGGGACGTCGGAAAGGAAAGGCCGCATCCTGTCTGGAGGCTCTGTAGTGATGGTGCATTGCGTTCGGCTCATGCGGAACCCACAAAGTCGGGCCACCAACAGACTGCAAGCCAGCATGGCCAGGAAGCCCATTACAACTAGCAACAGCGTCATTGCCGCCATCGCCGCATCAGTGACCGTGATGCGTCCCCTCGAATTCAGGAGGGCGCAGAAGATTAAAAGAGACGGTGCCAGCGAGAGCAGGACGACGGCGACGCTGAACCAAGTGCCGAACCGTCGTCGTGGCCAGTCCGCGAGAATCAATCCCGTAGCGGAAATCACAAGTGGAAGAGTCAATAACGACAGAAGAAACACTCCCAGTATCGCTCCAAGCCATCTCGTCGAAATTAAGAATTGGGTAACCCGGCTCCAATCAGTCAGTACTTGATTCGCCAGTGCCACGAGAAGTGCAGCTAACGTCGTCCATAGAAACAAGTTGAGAATAGTAAATTGGAGCTGATGAGAAGACGTCCTGGAATTATCCCCGATGCCGATTACCCAGCCGTATCTCAGTCTTAGTAGCCCAAGCATCAACGCGTCGAGGCAAGCGACGGACACAATGATGAGAAGAAAATCGACGTCATCTCTTCGATTGGCATCATGCTGGCCCCAGGTTGCGATCAGTCCAAGAGATGCCGCCACGACTATGGCTAAGGGCAATCGTACTGTCCAAGCCTGCCTTCCCAGCGCGATCCACAGGGCAAAGACGCACGGCAGCGCGCTGTACAGACCAAACCACAGGTAGGGCCACAAGTTGGCGATAGTTGAGCGATGTGAGAATGGCGTTCCGGCAGGGTTGAGCGCGGACAAGGCGGTCCACATTACCACGAGCGACAATAACGCGGCACCTCGCAGAACGGCATACATGGCATTTCCAAGCTCAGGCGATCGCGACATTGAACCAGCCAAGTGCCCCATGAAGTTCGCGGTTCTCCTACAGCAAAATCCTCACCGCATGACTGAAATCGTCATCCGGGCAAGAGAGGAGATCGGTAACGGCGGCCCTCGCGAGTTCACCGCTATCGACTTTAAGCTCGCGGGCAAGGTCGACGCACTAGTTTCTCAATGTGGCCCACACGTGGTGTTGGGCCAATCTACTCCATATTTCCTTCGATTGATCGGACGCTCCCGACACGCTGATTCTACCCGCCTCCGCCCGGCCCTCCAACCTCAACCGTCGGAAGCCTCTGGGGAAGCAATGCGCCCGGCGAGCAGCAATCGGTGGTATTGTGGAGCATCCACTAAAGGTATGTGTTCCTGATTCTCATTGCATGGGCGTCGATTGTCTTCCGCTGCCATCCAACCCGCTGCGACGAGACCTGGCTTTGGTTCGGCCAGAAGTTCGCGCACTCAATACGGGCCACGTTGGGGAATGAGGCCGTTCTCATCCGGGCACTTGCCGGATGCCAGTTCGCGTTCGTCTGTGCATACGGACGCGAAGCTCCATATGTGAATCGCGTCACCTGCAAACGAGTGTTCGTTCAGGTATGCCATCAGTTCGTCGTAGTCATCGAAGACGAAGCGATCCGGCGCACAGGAACCACGGTAAAACCAATGTTCAAGGATGATTGGCCCCTCGTTCTCCATCACACGGCGAATCGATTCGAGCGTGTCCAGGTCTGTGATCTTCCGTCCTTCCGTTGACCATCCATCGTCTTCGGAGCGAAATCGGTTCTTCATGACAGCCGTTCCTTTATCGTTGACGCGCGGGCGGTTTTGTCTAACGGCCACCGCCCGGCCTCCCAACATCGACTGCCGAATGCCTCTGCGGAGTTAGGCCGAGGCTATTCGTTTATCGGTGGTTTTTCGGGAAATACCGAATGGAACAAGCGGACGTTCTTCTCAGCTTCCCTTCAGCGCAAGTTCGCCAAGAACCTCATTTACCCTGTTCTTCAATTATCAACGTGCCGAGGGACTCAACCTCGTCGTTTGCAGCAACGGACTCCCTCGCCAAATTCCACCAATCTATCGCACGCGGTTCCCAGTCGGGATCCAAGGCTGCATCTCGTATCTCGACTTCCCGCCGAATAGACTCAACGTAGTCCGCATATTGGTACAGGAATTCGTCGCGATCGCCAGACTTCCACGATGCTTCGTGAAAGTGAAAACGGACGCCCTTTTCCTGGGAAACCGTCAACACAATTGGTGCTTCTCGAGGCCCAGTCAAGAATATGGTCACTGTGTCATCGGGGTAACTCATGCGATCCACGTGTGGATCTATGGCATCCAGGCTCGACAACAGCCTTCCGAGTAGCCTTGTTTCAACACCATCTGCCGACTTGAAAGCCCGGTCGATGTGGGAGAATGACGCCGAACTGGCAAAAGACTCGCCCTCGGAAGAGGACCACCACATGCTATAACGCCCCGCCGGAATGTCGTTGACCTGTTTGGGGGATTCTGCGAGATCGAGCACAGGCTGTTCCCTATTACGTTGTCCGGCATCAGCACCTTGATCTTCTGGCGTAGGCACCTCCGAGCATCCGACGGTGAGCACTGCGAATAAAAAGCCAGCGAAATGAAATCTTGGTTTCATTCAGTCACCTACGAGGGGACGCATCAAAATACTGTTAGTTCCCGTTTAACCGTCTGTTTCTGATTCATCCCCAGTGCTGCAAATCAGGGGTCCTCCCATCCTGGACTGCCGGGACTATGCACGATGGGGTCGTCGCTGACTTGCTGAACGTAGCTACTCACGAGAGTATCGTAGTTTGCGCGCGTCTCATAGGTCGGATGGAACTGGCTACGAAGGCGTCGGAGTTGTGTGAGGACACGATCCGTGTTCCCCGCTTCGAGTTGAACAATTGTATTCTGAATAAGGTCCTTCGTTGCCGCGCCATATGTGGCGTTCGACCTTAGTCGGTCGAGCGAGCCAACCGCCCACGCGACCGCGAACGAAAGCAGTATCGATGCGCAGCCAAAGGTCAACCGCAGCCAAAGGCGCGACTGGAACTCGGACGCGAACCAACATAGCGGGAGAACCACAACAAGAGTCAGGACGAGTTGAATCATCACCGTACTCCGCTTGACGGATCATGTGCCCACTATTCGTTTAGCGGTCGTTTCGCGGGAACTACAGCTCTGGTTTCCAAATGTACACACCGGGTAACTCCGCTTGTAGCTTTCTCACGCCGTTTTCTGTTATCGTCGTGGCGTCCAGCCTGACGCTTTGTATCGTTGGTAGCTTTCGGAGTACATCAATCAACTCATCGACATCGTCATCCGACACATCAGTTGGATAACCTACCGCGTTTGCGAAAAGAACCTGCGTAGGTGTTCGCGTCACAAATGAGTCGTGTATCCAGTTTCTATTCAACTCGGATGACCACTCTGCCTCAGATAACGGTCTCACCCAGTCCCGTTCACCCTCAAATACGACATGGCCACCCAAACGCCATATTCGTTCAATAGCATGCCGCTGTGCCCTATTGGATTGGGCCGTGTATGAGACCCATGCGAAGGCAAACGCCAGCACTATGAACACCAATAACAGGGCTCTGCAAGCTGAACTTGACACGTAGCATTTGCGATGGATCACTTCGTCTTCGCCCCAACTACCGTGAGGCTGCCATTGGGGCACCATTTATAGTTCGTTTCTCGGCAATCACCTACGGCCTCATTGTAGCCTGCCCCATCCGGCCGCCCAACAGCGACCTACGGATGCCTCTGGCGGGTTAGGCCAAGTCTGTTCGGAATACTGTCGATATTTGATTCGAATCTGTTCTAATCAGCATCGTCTGACTTGCGATTCAAAGTCACGATCCAGCATTCTACTCGGTAGTCCGTGACGTTCCCATCTTCATCGGTCTCAAGTCGAGAGAACGAGAAGGTGAACATCTTGGGTTCTCCGGGAGTCATGAGGACGCGTTTCATACTCAACTTCGCTGGGTCTTTGGGGGGCGATATTTTCGGGCAGTGGCACAATCCCAAATCGACAGGGTACGCTTCGCTCCCATCGGCCGCGCCAAGTGTGGCAGAGACACTGACAACGTACCTGTCGAGGTCTATCTGCTCGGAAATCGGTTTGTCCGAAGTCAGGTTGTGACGGCAAGTCAAGCTAACTTCCTTGGCAATGCTCTGCCGAACACGATTGACCCAGTCGACATTGGCATGCGGAACCATGGTCAACGCCCAATGTCCATGAGTGTCGCCTGGGTCGCTAATCTTCTTGCGTTCGACGACCTGCGGGATGAGGTGTGGTGAATCAGACAAATCGAGCACAACCCATTCACATTCGAGCGTGAATTCCCCGGCTGACGCACCGCGCGTGAATACCATGCAGGCGAAGATCACAAGCAGCAATCGAATCATAAGGGACATGACATCCTCCTTACGGAAATTGCACACGGCAACAGGGTACGTGCATAGCCTCCCAGATTTTCAATCTGAGAAAGGGTGATTATTCGGGAGCATAAGGATGGTGCTGGGACCACCGGTTTGCCGATTTAGCCCTCCCTGTCTTGTTCACTCACAAGAGCGATCTCGGCTCGCAACCGTTCTGCCGTTGCCAGGAGCGCAGCTTCTGGGCTGAAACCTTGCAGGCCGCGTTCTTGTCCCTGCTTGACATAATGTTCCTTCTCCCGGAGGCTCTCCACTTTTCGCTTCAGTATTTCGACACGCTCGTCTCGCGTCGTGGCAAATTCGAGCTCCGCGTTAATTAGGTCGATGCGTGCGGAGACGACATCAGGCAGTGATGATGTGCCGACCTTGTACCGTGACTCGACGGCGTCAACTCGCGAACGCATGGTCTTGATGTACTCTTGTTTCAGCGATGCGAGCCTATCAGAACCGACGGCGTCCTGGTTCTGCGCCACCAATGTGTTGGATAATGTAAGTCCAGCGGTGAATGTTACGAAAAGCAACAGAGCAACAACATTTCGGCATCGCATTTGTTCGTCTCCTCTGTGGCTACGTTACCGTGGCCTTCTTTCACCAAACGGTGAGTTCTCGAAAGGGTTTCAGCGACAGCTGTCATTTGCTTACAGCCTTCTCCTTTAGCCAGTCAACTCTAGCCTCGATCTTGGCGAGCTGATCGCGGTTGGCCAGGACGATGACTTTTGTTTCTTTCACAGCAACGGTCAGCCGGACCCCTGGGAATTGGGTCTTCAAATCCGTCAACGTTGCTGTTGCATCAAGTCCGTCGAGCGGAAGAGTCTTAAGCCATCGTGGCCCGGTCGCTGCCAACTCCTTGCGGCGTGCTATGACCTTCTCTGCGTCTGAAGGTGCTGCCAGCAGTTGCATTTCATTTGATTGGCTATCGAAATGACTACGCAGATCAGGAAAATCGGACAAGAGTTCGTACCCCAACCAGTCCAAACGTGGAAGACTAATAATCTCTCCCTCGATTCTTACCCTATGAACAACGACACTGGTTTCGTCGGCGGGCCTGGGCGACGACTGGGTTATTTTGCGATCTGGACACCCCTGGGCCAGGATCATCATGCATAGGAGCAGCGATCTCGGGACGAGAAATGCCGTGGTCATGGTTTTGTTATGCGTTTCGGAGCAACTGAATCCGTCACCACGGTTATTGCGAAAGACCTCTTGTTTCTTGAACCGTCCTCCGAAACCATAGTTGCGGAGGTGCGACGCACTGACCGCCTTAATCCTTCCCTTGTTAGTGTACTCCGGCCGGAACCTTAAACTCAATAACGACTTGTGGGCGACTGTCCCAAAAACTCATCTCATAAATCAAAGTGCCATCAACTCGTGGGAGCCCCGAGGTTTTTGACACAACCCACGACCCCGCTACAGGGCTGCCTGCCTGTTCACATGACATAACGTACCTTCTGACCTGCAAACACGCCGTAAGTCGTTTTGCGGGAAAACGGAGTCTGCCTCCATATTGTCTTGGCCGGGAATGTTTTCAGGGTGCGGGATCGCAATGGGCGGGTGCTGCGATTCGGTTACGATCAGTTGGACGAGATGACAAGCGAAGAGTGGCGGAGCGGTGCCGATCCGGGCCCGGAGCTGAGCATCGAGACGACCGCCGAGGGCGGCACGCAAGATGAAGTGCAGCGCGTGGGCTTCACCAGCACCTACATCTCCGGCGGCACCTTCACTTTAACATACAATGGCCAGACCACGTCGCCCATCACCTATAACGCCTCGGCCGCGGTGGTGCAAAGCGCCTTGGAAGCCTTATCGAATATCGCTGCTGGTGATGTGGTGGTGTCCAAACTCCAAAACACCTACTGGGCCCAGGAGTGGAAACTGGAATTCCAGGGGGCTATGGGGCTCAGGTAACGTGACCCGCCTGTGCTCAGATAGCGTGCCCCTTTGGTTTCGAGAGGGGTTGGGAAGGCGAGGGGTGGTTTTGGGTAGTGTTTGGGCGAGGGTTGTTGGCGATGAGGACGTCGTTCCAATCCTTGGCCGATGGACGTAGTCGCTGAATGAGGGGATAGCGAGTCATCATCGCCTTTGCCGCGTCGTCGCCAGCTTGGTCCGCGTCGAAGCCCTAAGCAATCGTGTAGCTTCGAGCGATGAGGGCTGGCAGCCAGCTTGGATTGTTCCGGACGCCCGCCGTGGAGATACCGATTCGCTCGCGGTCCAAGGCGTGACAGCTGATCGCGTCGATCGCCGATTCACAGAGAACAATGCGTTTCGATGCTGCGTCGCCGATCCAGAAAAGGCCTGCATCCTTGGTCGACCCCGGCGCCATGCCACGCCAGCCTTGCGCCAGTGCCACGAAGTTCCGCTCCGACCACACGATGAGGCTTGCCCGCCAGCATCAGAAGAACCGCGTTGCCACGTTCGTCCGCGTAGAGTCGCCCCTTGTCAATGAGTGCGTTTACCAGAGTGGCTGGCAGGCGGCGTTCGTCAGCGAGATAACCGATCACGCGAGACAACTTGCCGTCGTTGCGGACCGGTAGCTGGAGTGCACGCTTCGCCCCGGCTGGCGTCGACGAGGACCGGAGAGTGTGAAGATGGTCGGTGGTGACGATGCCAGCCACGTTCCGCGCCAGCCAGAGCACGGCTGCACGGAAGTCACGCTCACCAAGATGCAGCGCCAGATCGATCGCTCCGCCACCACCGACGCCCTGCTGCCAGTTCCTGAACCGCGCCCCCGTAATCGAGAGGGGGCCTCGGTCCGTGTGCGATTTGCGTTTGTCGCGGCGATCTCGCACCGCGTGGCGTGCCCGTAACACCGACTCCAAAGGCAACTCGCGCATCTGGTCCGCGAGTTGCCCGAACTCGTCGAAGAGAACGGAAGCAGACACCCTGCTCCTTTTGGAATCGCGGCGGCGGTTCGCGAGCGGCGGATAGTGACGCTGGCAAGGGAAACGGGTAGCGATAGCTTCGAACTGGCGAAGAAGAACGGGTACAAGACGAGGCCGGCGCGGCGTCCACGGCCAGCTGGCGCCTGGCGGCGCAGGTCGATCGCCGTATGTGGGGCGAGTAACAAAATTGCCGATCGTCAAGCGATCCGAGTCACGCGAGGGAGGATGGCGTCAGGCAAACAGCCGCCGGCTGGCTGAGGCACCCTTCAGGCAACTGCGGCCCATCCGCTGAGCGACTTCCTCCAAGGCCGCGGGAGTGCCGACGGCGTGGCAGAAGACGCTGTCGTAACGCTGCAGCGTATCGAGCCAGGCCTCCTCGTTCACCTCCAGATAATCCAGCAGCGTTTCCACGTCCTTGGGAACCGTGCTGCGTTGGCCGCTGCGCAGTTGACGAGCGGTCCACTGCAGTAGTCGCAGGTAATTCTCCAGCGAAATCTCCAACAGCCCCAGATCGGATGCGCGACGGCCCCAACGTGAGGAGAACGCGATCGTCTCGTCCTGGAGTGGCTCCTCGCGCAGCGTCAGTTCTCCCAGCCACCCATCGGCTCGCTCCCGGCTGTTGGGACGCTGCTCTTGTGCCAGGATCCGCTGGTAGGCCGACGTATAGCGAGCGGTGCGAGGCGAAGCGGCCTCGCCTGCTTTGATCGGATTCCAATCCACGTACAGGGCGCAGATCAACATGCCGTGGGGATCAGCACATTCACGGCATTTGTAGCGAGTCTCAAAAACCGGCCCGTACAGCTATCTTCAGAATTCTGCGCGGCGGGCAATATTTTGGCACAAGATTCCCGTTACGTGTTCATGTGAGAACGTCTCCGCTCCGGTTCAGCGCCGAGGATCCCGACGAGCAGCGTAGATAACACTTGTGGGCATTTTCGTCGAGCGACCCGCGGCAATCGCCCCCCTGTAGGGCTAATTACGAAGAAACTCTCGGGCGGATTGTTGCATTTCAATTTCGGCGGGGTTTTGAGAGCAGAGTTGGATATTGCTCGACAAAATGAACGCACCCGGAGAATGAGACATGCAGCGAGCCTTGAAACCGACATTTGCCATCGTCGCGTCGCTGGTCCTGATAATCCTGATAATATTGTCTGGTCAGGCACGGGCTGACCTGGACATTTATGATGAAGGATTTGAAGTAATGTCGGATCCGAATCCTACTGGCTACGTCTCCCTTGCAGACGTCGGTTGGAAGGGCGTCGACAGTTCCGGAGCTAGTTGGACAAATCTCAATAGTGGCCCTTGCTATATCGGGTTTCGGGGTGACTCTATTGACAATAGCGAGAGGGCAGTCAGAGCAGGCTTGGGGACTACGAACGTCGGCTGGGTCTACACAACTGAGTTTACCTTCAACACTTCAGATTACATCGGCCTGCGAACTGGTGTGTCTCACAAAGAGGTAAATCCCGACGTGGGAACGGAAGAAGGCTACCGTATAGCTTACCAGCTCGATGGATCGTCCTGGTATGTCATGGACAGTCTGGGTTCCATTTGGGACAATTACGTCAGCGCTGATTTCATTATTGACAATCGGAGCTTCATTGAATGGACCGGGGCTCCGGCCGATGATACGACGCCGTTTACGGCCCCTGGGTTGGGTGGCGGTTCAGCTCTCCCGTCAGGCCAGATCACGGGCTTTGGATTACTGCTAAAAAAGAACGCTGCCGATGATATTTTTGTTATCGATCGGATACGAATTCACGCTTTGGACGTCGTCCCCGAACCCTCCACCATCGCCATGTGGTCCCTCGTCGGTTTGATCGGCGGCATCATTGCTTGGCGACGACGTAAGCGGGCATAGTTGCCCAACTCAACTTGAAACGTCGAGGACCGGTGAGCGAGTGCTTGCCGGTCTTTTTTCGTTCGCTCGGGCGGCATCGTCGACAACCTTATTGACTAACCGAGTCGGCTTTGCCCACAAACTGAATCGCGGCCAGGAAATCGCGACCCGAACCGTCGCATCGCCCAGCGACTTGCCGTGCATGAAAGAGTGAAAGAGCAGACACCTGCTCCTGCTCAAATCGCGGCCACGGGTCGAGCAGCGGTAGATGTGCCAAGCTTGCCTGATACCACGTTAGCTCAATGATGACCGAACAAGCGAGCGCCGGCACACCAGTTAACGTCTGGTGTACGATCAATCGACCGTTTCCTGCCGACACCAGCCCCATGACCCGGCGGAGGGGCGGAGAAGACAACGGATGCTGCCGGGTGCGGTGGGGATTCCTGTTAAAATGAGGCCGTCCGAGCGCCTCAGCAAAGCAAGGTATGTTGCGACAGATTTCGAGCACCGAGAAAGGGTGACCACCGGCGATCGGGTATACGAGACAAGTGTGACCCAGCAAGCTGGGGTAGCATCTGTTTCAAATATCGAAGAATTCCCAGCATTCGCCATTCGCGAGGGACTTCCGAGTGCGGCATCCATTCTCGACAGTTTGCACTGCAGTACCGACGAAGAGATATTCGCTCGAAGCACTCCCAACGGCACCTGCGAGGGGCACTCATCGGGGCCTTGATATGTCTGTTGCTGTCGGCCAATCTAGTCACGCCATTGTTTTTCAACTATCACGTCGGGTCGCTCGCGGGAGTTTTTGCCGGGATCTGCATTGGCCAAGTGAACCTCATTGCAGCATGGGCAGCGCTCGCTCCAGGGAATGTGTTATTTCGACTCCCTTGGTCGATGCTGCTTGGTGTTCTGATGTGGTACAGTCTGATCTTGGGACACCGTCTTCAGGGACTGCTCGACTCGTTGGGCGTACTATCGCGTCATTCAGACCTCGACATGGGCGAAACGGTGCTCCTCGGAATCGTGCTTGTGGTGGGCATTGTGGTGGCGCAGATTCCCTTGTGGATCGCTGGTCAGGTGTTTCGCTGGAAACTGGTCTGGCGGCGAAATGTCGGAAAACATTCAGCGACGCCAATTCAACCTGCGGCATCTCTTGCTGGGCATGTTCCTCCTGTCCTTGGTGTTGGGTGCAGCGCGTGTGATCTTGCCCACAGAGGACCATGGGGGACTGCATGTGGACGACGAGCTTGGGACAATCCTCGGTGCTGTCATCCTCTGCAATCTGTTAATCACGGTCCCCTGCATCTGGGGCTCGTTCGCCCCCATCGCCCTGATGTTCCCGCTGGCTGTTGCCTGGATAGTCTACTGCGCCTTGCTGACCATCTCCGAGTTTGCTGTGCTGTGCCTGCTCCTCGGCCCACCCGGCAACCACGCGGCCGAGACGTTGATCGCGTTTCTCCTGCTTAATCTGTCACAGTGTATTACGGTTCTTGGCAGCTTTCTTCTCCTCCGCGCCGCGGGCTTTCGCTTTATTCGGCTCCCCCTCGAGAGAAAGCCGTTGCCTCCTGGGACAAGTCAACAATCGACCGATTCCTTCGAATGAGATTCGAGGCTTCGAAGGTGACTTCCCTCATCGAATAAGTTAGTTTCTCGCGTGCAACTTGTCGTTCTCCCCTATGTTGACATAGCGGGTACTAACGTCGAGACGATCCGCCAGGCCCTGTTGGGTCTAGCCGAGCTGCTCGCCTACCTCCCGAACTCCTTTTCCAGACCTCATCCAGGTCGTACTCGTCTGATTGCCTGCAAGTTCTGCCCATCGTATGCTGCATGTACTTCTTCGCCACCGACCCAAGCACTGACAATGGAAAACGCATGTCAAATCGCATCTCCCGATTGCTCGGATTGATCATCGCGTTACACGCCTTGCCACTTACCCCGGCGAACTGCGGCAGCGTAGTGCCAGGGGAAGGTAACACGCTGTTCTATACCTACAATATGACGAAGCAGCCCACC
Source organism: uncultured Planctomycetota bacterium (assembly GCA_963700515.1). Lineage (GTDB taxonomy): Bacteria > Planctomycetota > Planctomycetia > Pirellulales > Pirellulaceae > JAJRVM01. The sequence continues at coordinate 283,774 of CAVOXY010000032.1, forward strand.
AGCGCCGAGGACTATGACGAAGTCGCTGCTTTGGCGTCAATGCAGGGAATCATCAATCGAGATAATCCGATCCTGTATATCACTAACCAGGCTACGGCAGACCTGAATACTGGCTGGACATCATGTCTCAAGGATGGCAGATGGCTGAACGGCCGTGAGAAGAAAGCGATCACGGACTTGGATGCCGTGTATCGGCTCGCGGCCGACAAACTGAAGGGGGCGGTTATCTGGGATACGGAAGTACCTGCCACGATCAACGTCGCCACGACAATCGCCGGTGTCGAAGATGCCGTGGTCTTCAGTCCCGACATGGCAGAGAAATACCTGCGGAAGTGGAATCTGCCTGTCATCAAAGACCTGCGTGGGATGTTTACCGGAAAGGAGACCGGCAGCAAGAAGAACGATGCCTACCGGTGGGCCATCCGGGAATACATCGACCGAAGGGAGATGTTCGCCGCATTTCTTATGTTTGTATACGGACGCTTTCTACGATCGCCAAGCCGGACAGATCGCCTACCTGATACTCCGTGACTGGGCAGTGAAGAACCGGGCCTTCATCTACGACCTGTCACCCTGGGGTGATGAGCTTCCCGGCGACGACCCGAACCAACCCATGGGAACGGACCTGGCCACATACCAACGCTTATTGCCGCGACACTGAACCAGTCGGCGGGCAAGCAGATGACGGAAGTCGCCGGGTTCTTCAACTTTCAGAAGTACTCCAACATGCCAGGACATCCGAGCACACATGATCCTGTGCCGACAGAATGGGAAACCGTCTATCTGATTTCGCCTTACAACTGTTATCAGAATACGGCCACGGAATTCTGTTACAACCAGTCATTCCACTGTCATGCACCACGGAAGCAGTTGAAGCAATCGAGGCCGTCCGTAAAACGCACGCTGGAGAACAAATCCTATCTCGCCATACTGATGGCGGATTATGATTCAGCGTTTCCGCTCTATCACTTCTTCCCCAACCATTGGAATGATGCGGCAAGGGGCGAACTCCCGCTGGCCTGGGGAATCAATCCTAACCTGATGGAAACATACCCGGATTTGATTTCTTACTACTACGAGACCGCCACGCCCCAAGACAACTTCGTGGCTGACGCCAGTGCCGCGGGATATATGAATCCGAACCGGGTCGAGCCGAGATATCTGCCGCTGTTTATTGAACACAACAAGCACTTCTACCAGCAGACGGACATGACGATATCCGGCATGGTTCTCGATTGGGATCAGCCGAGAGATGACGTGAAGGACGCGTTCGCCAAGTTCTCGCCGGATGGGTACGCGACTATCGTCGCGGACATGCATGGAGGCACTGGAAAGCCCCCTCGACCCCACGTTTGGAAAGGGATGCCGATAGTACAGTTGCTCGGCGCCGACCCCAATTCTCCCGAGTACACCGCCGGTGAGATCTACAAGGCGGTTAAGGGTCGCCGGCAGAACGAACCTGGTTTCTATTACTTCCGCTGCGTATGGGTGTCGCCAACACAGGTGAAAGCATCGCTCGAGTTGTTTGCGAAACAGCATCCGGAAGAGCCGTTTGAAGTTGTTGATCTTTATACATTCTTCGATCTCTTCAAACAGCACAATGAAATGTTGGTATCCGACGCGCAAGTGGTGCCCCGCCTCCCAGATGCGTCAGCATTTATTGAAGGCTACAGATGTAATGTTCGCTATACGATTGTGAATGTCACTCCCCAACCGATGCAGGCCACTTTCACGGTAACGGGGTTGCAAGAAGCGTCGCTCACTCCGGCAAAGACAACGCTGGAGACCGGCACGGAGGTGGAAGTCACGATATCCGGAAAGGCGATCTCCGACAGGGTCACGGTCGACGCCCGCGGGCCGTTTGGCTTGAGGCAATCGGTGATGGATGTGAGACGTGTGCCCGCTCGAGAGATCCTCGGCGTCATCCCGCAAAATGACAACTTGCAGTTCGTCAGCGATTTCGGCGGTGATGCACTCGCCCATATGACCGGTGAAGAGGTTGTCAATCCCGATGGGTCGATCTCTTGGGAGGCAAAAAAGGGAATTGCCAAGCCTGGTTACTTGGTATATGGCCCGTATGCTGGATTGGAGGCAGGTCGTTATCTGGCGATATTCAGAATCAAGCGCACATGCGACGCGGCAGGCAATGTAGCGCAAATTGACATCTGCAAGGCCGGCGGAACCGTCAGCTTGGCATCGCGCATGTTGGCGGCAAGTGAGTTGCCCTTGGGAGAATATCAGTCCGTGGCACTGATGTTTGATCATCCTCAGCCGGGCGGCGCATACGAGTCTCGCGTACTCTGGACGGGAAACGCCTCGCTTGTCGTCGATCGAATCATCATCTGGAAGATCGTGCGGCACTCGTTGTCGGATCAGTCCTCGTCCGAGTAGCCGTAGCGTTGAAAGTAGCTAGCCCAGCGGTGCTGAATCTGCTGGCGCAAGGCAGGTTCCAGTTCGTGCCGGTTTGTCTGGTAGTCTTTCTGACTGGCGACATGCGCCTCGATCTTGTCCCGCACCAGCGCGAAATCATCCAGCTCCAGCTGCTCATAGACGCGCTGCACAACGCCCACCGGGTCGGCCACGAGGTCCTCGTAGCGAATATCGATGATTTGAGAGGCGTCGAGTTCGCAACGTTGCGACTCCAGCCCATCATACATGCGTTGAAAGGCCTCAAAGACATATTCATCCAGGTGCTGATCGCGTGGGAGTTGGCAACCTTGTACGCCGTCCAACGACTGCCACAGTCGTCGTGTGGAAGGGAACAGGGTATAGGGATGACGGGTAATATGGATAAACTGAGCTCCCGGAAATAACTCGGATAGCAATTTCACCCGCCCGGTGTGCGTTGGCGACTTGAGGATCACGCGTCGGGGATAGCGGAAAGTAATGGTACGCACAAAGTCGATCAGAGATGCACCCCAACGTTGAAGTTTCTGCGGTGGGATCCCCGCCATATTCAAGTATTCGAGATCGACCGCGGCACGGTTGGGAAAGGCCATCCGCCGGTACGGCGTGCGCTCTCCCATCGTCAACAGCGCGAATTCGTCCTCCTGGGGCCGCTGCCAACCAGCTAACATGTTATCCATCGGCCGTTTGCGCGGGAGCAGGAACCCCAAGTAGCGGGCAATCAACCACTCCGTCAACAGGAAGTGGTACGGGGCAAAACACTGATAGGTCGTGGCATAGGTGAAACGCTCGTCGAGGACCATTAGTTCGTGCAAGAACGTCGTGCCGCTGCGCCAATGCCCGATGATGAACAACGGCGGGTGCTCGAGTCGTGTCGCATCAATCCGCCGACCGTAGACCCATCGCTGGACCCGCGACATGACGGTATTGAACGGCGTAATCAGGGAAATGAGAAACACCATCCCCCACCGCATCGGATGGATGCGAAAGCGGTTCTCCAGCAAGAGTCCCAGCCAGTCGCCAAACCGCATGCCGTGCCAGAAGCGGGGCGACCAGATGGGGTAGGGATGCAGTTTCTGAGGCTTGGCGGGGCCCTGGCGAACGGCGACCGAATCGCCTGTTTCCGGCAAAGAAGGCATAGCATGATCCAATAGCAGAAGTTTCCATCTGCTCCTGGTTGTAACATCTCGCGGCTGGATCGACACGGGGAGCATCCCGCTGCCGCCGCCAGGAAGTCGAGAAATCGCCCTGGTGGCCGTCTTGCGCCTGCCGCCTGGCTACAATTGCAGGCGTTCCCGGCACGCTCGGTGGGCGGGGGAGCGGTCCCCACTGAAAAATCGTGCCACGCCGTGCGACAGAGGGAAATCTGTGGCAGGGATCTGGTGGAAATCCGCATTACCGGCACGGCTATTCCCCCAAAAGAAACCCATCGACCGCTCAACGAGCAGCCCGCTGGTTGGCCGCAAGACGCTCCGGCATGACCGGACACCCCCCAAGAATTGCCGGAAGCAATCCGATTTCTCGCCAAAATCGCGCCTGCAAAATGCTATTCGAAATCATGAAGCAGCACACGGGCATCGGCGCCGAAGCCCTGCGGGCCGCTGCTCGGCAGTCCATTTACGGCGAGTTTCTGCTGATGGCCGCCGACATCGCTCATTGGCACCACGAATGGTTCGATGGCACCGGCTATCCCGACGGTCTGGCCGGACTCGAAATCCCACTGCCCGCCCGCATTGTGGCCGTCGCCGACGTCTTCGATGCCATGACCTCTCGCCGTGTGTACAAGGATGAGCAGGCAGCAGATGAGGCCCGGTGGGCCATCGTCAACGCATCCGGAAAACACTTCGACCCGCATGTGGTGGCTGCGTTCGAGCGGCGATACAGCGACTTCTTGGAAGTCAAACGCGAGAACTTCTCGTTTCGGCAACTCGAAGACTATTTCACCGGCGTCGAACGGCCGGCTGTCTGCTAGTTTGTCATTGGTCATTGGTCATTGGTCATTGGTGGTTGTGCTCGCACGTGCGTCATCGCGCGCAGTCACACGGTGGTGTCAGCAAACCGGATGCCAGGGGTCCGACAATGGACTGCCACCCAAGCTCAGCAGGACGCCGGCAACTGGCGTTGGCGTGCGCTCAGGCTGCCGGAAATGCTCTGGCGTTCTTTCGATCAAGGCCTCCGTGGCGGCGCCCCTGCGGGAGCAAACAAACCGCACGCGACGGCGGGCGGAAGATACCCCATTTTGACGTCGACGCGCTGTCTGGTGTGATCTGCGTTGACAGCGGGGGCCAGGGAGTTGCCGATGGGGTGTGGCGGAAGTGAGGGGGTGAAAACGCCCTCTTCGGCGGCACCGGTCTGGCCGCTGTTGGCAGCGCCACGACCGCGCAAGCACTTCCCAAACAGATCTGGACAATGGTGATCCATTTCGGTACTCTCCGCCCCTCTTCTGCAGCTAGGAGCTGGCAGCACATTTTGAATCTTATCGAACGCTAACAGGCGCGCCTGGCCACAATCTCCGCGTACGTACTGCGATGTCACGACTTTCTAGATGGCAAGACCTCATCCTGCCGATTGGGATCATCTCCAGTGTGCTGGTGATTTTGGTCCCCATGCCATTGTTTCTGTTGGATGTCCTGTTGTCTGCCAACATCACGATCGCGGTCATCGTGTTGTTGACGACCATCTACGTCAAGACCCCGCTTGAGTTCAGCATTTTCCCTTCGCTGCTACTGGCCACGACCTTAGGTCGGTTGGTGTTAAACGTCGCTTCCACGCGGCTGATTCTGACACGTGCTCAGACGGATCAGCTGGCCGCAGCCGGAGACGTGATCCAGAGTTTTGGCCAGTTCGTAGCCGGTGATAAGGTTGTTGTCGGCCTGATCATCTTCGTCATCATCATTGTGATTCAGTTCGTGGTGATCACGAAGGGGGCAACCCGGATCAGCGAGGTGGCCGCTCGTTTCGCCTTGGATGGCATGCCGGGGCGGCAGATGGCCATTGACGCGGACTTGAACGCCGGGGCGATTGACGAGAAGGAAGCGCAGCGTCGCCGCAGTGAGATCACGCAGCAGGCGGATTTTTACGGAGCGATGGATGGTGCCAGCAAGTTCGTGCGAGGGGACGCGATTGCCGGCATCATCATTACGATGATCAACATTGTCGGCGGGCTGGTGATTGGTGTCTTCGAAGCCCAGATGGGGATTGCCGATGCTGCCGAGTTGTTCACGAAACTGACGATTGGTGACGGTCTGGTGAGCCAGATCCCGGCGTTCCTCATCTCTTTGGCCGCCGGCTTGTTGGTGACGCGTAGCACGCAGAAGTCGAACATGCCGGGCGACTTCATTCAGCAGCTATTTTCGCGACCCCAGGCCTTGGCTGTAGCTGGCGGATTCCTCGGTATCCTGATGTTCACCAGTCTACCGCGGATCCCCTTACTAACGCTCGGCTCGGGTTGTTTCGTGTTAGCGACCATGCTGGCGAAGCAGAAGCGGCGGTTGGCGGCGCAGGCGAATGTGGCGGCCGAGGCGGACGCCGTGGCGGCGCGCAAGTCAGAGGAGCGGATTGAGGACTACTTGACGGTCGACCCGATGGAAATCGAGATCGGTATCGGGCTCATCCGGTTAGCCGATCCGAGCCGTGGTGGTGACTTGTTGCCACGCATTACGGGTGTGCGTCAGGCGGTGGCGAGCGATATTGGGATTGTCTTGCCCAAGGTTCGCATTCGCGACAACATGCGTCTGGCCGAGAACCAGTACCGCATCAAGATCGCGAACAATCCCGTGGCGGAAGGGGTGGTCTATCCCGACCGGCTGTTAGCCATGGACTCGGGCACGACCAGTGGCCCGCTGCCGGGTGAGGAGACGCGTGATCCGGCCTTTCAACAGCCGGCGGTGTGGATCGAGCATGGACTCCGCGATCGAGCGGAGATGCTGGGATACACGCCGGTCGATCCGGCCGCCGTGCTCGCCACCCATCTCCAGGAAGTGGTGCGTCGGAACGCCGACGAGTTGCTCACGCGCGACGCGATGAAGCACCTGGTGGACGAACTACGCAAGGCCTCGCCGGCCGTGGTGGAAGAATTGATCCCGGGTGTGATGAAGTTAGGGGAGGTGCAGCAGATCCTTCAGCTGTTGTTGCGTGAAGAGGTGCCGGTCCGACAACTCGGCGTCGTGCTCGAGACACTCGGCGACTACGCGCAACGCACCAAGGATCCCATCTGGCTGACAGAATACGTGCGCAACCGGTTGGCACGGACTCTCTGTTCACGTTATTGCGACGACGAAAACCGGCTGTTTGTCGTCACGCTCGATCCGGCCTTGGAAGATCGGATTGCGGCCGGCATCGAGCACAACGAGCGTGGATTGTTCGTCCGCATGTCACCGCAAGCAGTGGAGACAACGTGTGCCCTCATCGCCGATGGTGTGGAAAAACTGACGCGGCAGCATCATCATCCGGTGATTCTCGTCAGTCCGCAGATTCGTCCCGGCCTGAGACAACTGACCGCCTCCAACCTGCCGCACCTGCATGTTTTGAGCTACAACGAAATCACTCGCGACACCAGGATTGAAGCCATTGGAATCATTACGGATGCGATCGGCGACACGCGTTAAGCGGCCGCCAGTACACCGCCGTGGAGCGTAGGTCTCCAGCCCAGACCGGACAGCCCAGACCGGACATGAATTGGAATCACTCGTGTTGGAAGGAAACGCCATGGAAGTCAAGACGTATCGCGCCCGCTCGCTGCAAGATGCCCTGCAACTGATACGCTCCGATCTCGGCTCCCACGCAGCGGTACTGCATACGAGGGAATTGCGAGGCGGGCTACTGAGTCGCTTGATGGGCCACCGTCAGGTCGAAGTCACGGCGTCGGCAACTGTCAATGTGCCCAGCCGCTTTGCCGATCCGATCGATCGTCTGGTGCCGGACGACGCGCTGGCTGAACCACTCCGACCGGTCTTGCCGGCAGCGGTTCCCGCCCGCATTCCGCCAGCCGACGAACACGACTATCGCGCCAAGTTTCGCGACGACCTGAAATGCCAGCTCAACAGCTTGCAGTCCCTGGTGGAAGACCTCTGCCGCAGGCAAGGTCAGTCGCGCAGCCACGAGCTTCCTGAGTCGTTATTTGTGCTCTTTACCGACCTGATCGATGCCGAGTTGAGCGAGGAGTTGGCGCGGGAACTGGTGGACCGGGTACGACAGGGCTCCGCCAGCGGAGATCTGGAGGACGCGGTTCTGCTGCGCGCGCGGCTGGCTCGCCTGATTGAAGAAGAAATCAACGTGACAGGACCGATCCGCGTGACGCCTGGCAGTCGTCGCCTGGTGGCACTCGTCGGGCCGACCGGTGTGGGCAAGACGACGACCATTGCCAAGCTGGCGGGCAATTTCCATTTGCGGGACCGTCGACGTGTCGGTCTGATTACCGTCGACACGTACCGCATTGCCGCGGTCGAACAGTTGCGCACTTACGCGGACATCATTGATCTGCCGATGGAAGTCGTTTCCACACCGCGCGAAATGCGGCGGGCCGTGGAACGACTGGCAGACCTGGACTTGATCTTGATGGACACGGCCGGCCGCAGTCCGCGGGACGAAGTCAAGATCCAGGAACTCAAGAACATGCTGGCGGAGGCGGAGGCCGATGAGGTCCATCTGGTGCTGAGCAGCGTCAACAGCGTGGAGAATTTGAAGAAGACGGCGAAGCAATTTGCCGATGTTGGTGTCACTTCTCTGTTGCTCACCAAACTGGACGAAGCGACGGGCTTGGGAAATGTGATCCCACTGCTGCGCAGTTGCCGGTTACCGTTGAGCTACGTCACGAATGGCCAGAATGTGCCGGACGACATCGAGCCAGCGGATCGGCGCCGATTGACGCGTGCCATGCTCGGCTGGGAACAGCAACCTTAGGAAATCGAGGCATCGGGCAGAAACAGAATTGGCGAATCGAACATGATAGATCAAGCTGCCGAACTGAGAAATCTCGTCTCTCAAGCCGCTCGGGACAGGACACGGATGGCGGGCACATGCCCGCGGTTAGTGGTCTTCTCGGGAGGTAAGGGAGGCGTCGGGGTCAGCACGCTCGCCATTCACATCGCGATCGCCTTGGTCGACCAGGGATTACGCGTGGTGTTGGTCGACGCCGATCTCTACCGAGCCGATATTGCGCCACTCTGTAAGTTGCCGGAACGGGGACACGTGGGAGACATTCTCTCGCGCGGCGCGACATTCACGAGGTGCTCGAGCGCGGCCCGGGTGGCATCCTGGTGGTACCGGGTGTCTGGGCGCCCGACCACGAGATCCCCTTCAGCCAGCACGCGCAACACCGACTGGTGAAACAGATCCAATCGCTCGGACGCCACGCTGACATTGTCTTGATGGACGTGGGGAGCGCTGCGGCGGATACCGTGCACCGCTTCTGGCTCGCCGCCGATGAAGTCGTGCTGGTCACGACTCCCGACAGCGTATCCGTGATGGACTGCTACGCCACGATCAAGACGGCGTTGGGATGTGGCGCGGCGCCGGAAGCCGTGCGCCTGATCGTCAACAAAGCTGCCGACAAGGCGGAGGCGGATGATGTATTTCGCCGAATTGAACAGTCGACGCATCGTTTCCTGCAACGGCACATTACGTCGCTCGGCTACGTCCCCCATGACCTGGCTGCCGTCTGCGCCCCGCTCGACAAGACACCCGCCGCCATGACGGCTCCCAACGGCCCGATCACCGAAGCACTGCAGGCCATGGCCGCGGTGTTGGT
>CAVOXY010000033.1:0-260456 GCA_963700515.1 uncultured Planctomycetota bacterium
CTCAAGACCTATTCCTGCCGCGCGTGTGCCCGGATGGCACTTGGCTGGGACACGATTTTGTGAATAGGATGGAAGTTGTGTCGGAGCCGAGCGGGTTTCGGCGGGCCATGGGAGCAATTGAAGCAATGAGCGTCACGCAATCTCGACCGAGCAGCGACACCGTCCACACGAAATATCCTTCGCACAACCCGTCCTCGCCGGACCCGGTTCCACCCAATTGGGCCGTGCGGCGTCGCCGCTGGGTGCTCCCGGTGATCGTGCTTGCCGCCGTTGTCCTGCTGCCGATCGGCGTGAAGATGTTGCTGAGCAACTCCACGCAGGCATCGAATGAACTGGTCTACTTCACGGTCAAACGGGGTGCGCTGCCGATCACGGTGACCGAGCGGGGGAACTTAGAGAGCCAGCAGACGGAGCAGATCATTTGCGAAGTGGAGAATTTTGGGGGCGATCGTTCCGGGCAGACCGGCACTCAGATCCTGTTCATCGTTCCCAACGGCAGTTCCGTCAAGAAGGGGGATTTGTTGGTGGAGTTGGATGCGGCACCTTTGAAGGAACGGTTGGACAGTCAGTTCTTGTCGCTGCAACGTGCTGAAGCGGAGAAGATACAAGCGAATTCGAAGTACGACAACCAACAAACGCAAAACGAGACGAACCTGGCGGAAGCCAAGTTGAAGGTAAAGCTTGCCGAACTGAACAAGGAATCGTATGAGGACGAGACGGGGGGAACCTTCCAGATTCAGCTGCAGAATATTGAGATGGAGATTCAGACAGCGCGTGCTCAGCAGTTGATTTCTGATTCGGATCGTGAAGCGTTCGAGCAGTTGTACAAGCTTGGTTACAAGAGCAAGGGGGACTTGGCCGCCGCCCGCTTGGCGCTGTTGAAAGCCAATTCGAGCCTGGCCAGCCAATTGGCTCGCGCCAGGCAATTGCAGAAGTACGAGTATGAAATGGAGAAGTTAACCCGCAAGGGAGAGTACGACACCGCTTGCCGCAGTCTGATGCAAGTCGAACGTAACAACGAATCCGAATTGGCTCAGGCGGAGGCGGCACGGGACAGCGCTAATCGAGCGTACGACAAGGAGAAGGAGCGATTCGACCGCTATACGAAGCAATTGGAGAAATGCAAGATCTATGCTCCGCAAGACGGCATGGTCGCCTACGCGATGGGCGAAGGGCGTTACAACCGAGGAGCGGTGATCGAAGAAGGAGCGTTTGTACGTGAACGGCAGGAGATTCTGACGCTGCCGAATCTGACCAGCATGCAGGTTAATACGGCGGTACACGAATCCGTTTTGGACCAGGTTCGCAACGGCCTGAAGGCGGTGATTCGGGTCGACGCATTTTCCGACCGCAGCTACCAAGGGAGCGTGAAGTCGGTCGCCGTCTTGCCCGATCAGGGCGGCTGGCTGGCATCCGACACCAAGGTCTACAAGACCATTGTCACCATCGACGAAGGAGTCGCGCAGCTCAAGCCCGGCATGACCGCCGTGGTGGAAATTGACGTGGAGCAGATGAAGGACGTACTGAGCGTACCGATTCAGGCGATCGTTCAGCGCGGCAGCGAGAACTGGTGTTACGTCCGCAGTCAAGGCAAAGTGGAGAAGCGGGCGGTCAAGCTCGGCAAGACGAACGACAAGTTTGTCGAGATTCAAGACGGCTTGGTGGAAAACGATGTGGTTGTGCTCAACCCGATGAGTCTGGTGGACGAAGAGACGGCCGCCCAACGAAGAAAAGACAAGGATGCGGCCAAGGCAGCAGAGGGTGAGGAGCCATCCGGGGGCGAAGCTGCCGGGGAGCAGGAGGACATGTCGGCGGAAAAGCCCGATCCAGGAGCCCGCATCGCCCCTGAATCTGGCAAGCAGGAACCCGGCAAGCAGGAACCCGGGCAAATGGGTCCGGGTAAGCGGGGTCCGGGAGGGGGCGGTCCGAGCGGTTTCAGCTTCGCCAATTTCGACAAGAACAGCGATGGCCAGGTGTCGAAAGAGGAGCTGCCCGAACGCATGCAGAGCATGTTTGACCAACTGGACAAGAACAAGGATGGCGTCATCAGCCGCGACGAATTCCCCCAACCGCCCGGGAATCAGAAGCAGCAGGAGCGCAAGCAGCAGGAGTAACCGAACGTGATTTGGTGGTGCCGTCCGTTTCGCCACCGGCTACTGTTCTGGCCGAACAAGCGGCTATTTTCCCAGGTCCCGCAGATAGGGTCAGCCAATCCAACGCATGTGGTGGATCACTCTCCAACTTGGCGTCCGCAACTTGCTGCTGCACAAGCTGCGCAGCTTTCTCACCATGCTCGGTACGATCCTCGGCGTGGGATCTGTGATTGCCATGTTGGCCATTGGAGAAGGCTCGAAACGCAAAGCGGTCGAACAGATTCGCGAGTTGGGCGCCACCAACGTGATCATTCGCAGCGTCAAGCCGGAACCGGACAATGACGGCGAAAGCACGAGCAGCGGCGCGTCGCAGCAGCAGACGAGTCGCGTACTGGAATACGGCTTGAAGTATCGCGATTTTGAGCGGTTGCGCGACACGATCCCGACCGTGGTGCGTTCACTTCCCATTTCACTCTTGCGCAAGGACGCTCAACATGGCCGCCGCAGGATCTCGAATGCGCGCATTCTCGGCACTACTCCGCAGATTCTTCAGGTCAAGAGCCTGAAGCTGCGTCGCGGTCGTTTTCTCACCGATACCGACTTGAAGATCACCGCCAATGTCTGCGTGCTGGCTGCGGGAGCGGCGCAACGGCTGTTCGGTTATCGAAGACCCGCTCGGGAAGAATCTCTTGCTGGGCTCCACCGCCTACACGGTGATAGGCGTGCTGGATCAGCAGTCGAGCGGGAGTCGAGCAGCCGGGTGGGGCGAATCAGGCCAACTACAACAACGACATCTATATTCCGCTTACCGCCGCGCAGCGTCGATTCGGCGAACTGCAGATGATTGTCCGAGCCGGATCGATGGAGTTCGAGCGAACGCAGTTGAGCGAAATCACGCTTGACGGTGGCAGACGAGAGACTGGTCAGCCAGACGGCGGCCATGGCCCGCGTCCTGCTGGAGAAATCCCACGCCGCGGCAACGACTTCGAGGTTCAGGTGCCGCTGGAATTGCTGCGTCAAGCCGAGCAGGAAAAGCGGATCTGGAACCTGGTGCTCGGCTCGATCGCCGGCATCTCGCTGTTGGTCGGCGGCATCGGGATCATGAACATCATGTTGGCCACGGTGACGGAACGGACGCGGGAGATCGGCATTCGCCGCGCGCTCGGCGCTCGTCGACGAGACATCACGTCGCAGTTTCTGGTGGAGACAACCGTGCTCTCCTCGACCGGTGGCCTGCTGGGAATTGTCGTGGGGATCGCCATTCCGTTGATTGTGACGACGATGTCCGAGATTGAAACGGTCCTCAGCTGGTGGGCCGTGTTATTGGCTTTCGGTATTTCGGTCGCCACGGGAATCATGTTCGGGATGTACCCGGCTCGCCGCGCCGCCATGATGGACCCCATCGAAGCTCTGCGTCACGAATAGCGAGTCGCTGGGAATGCAACGTTTCCTATCTCCAATCTGCCTCATCCTCTGTCTGGCCATGTTGGTCACGGCTTTTGCTCTGCTGGCCACCGATGCTCCCGAGCCCAACGTCCAACTGCATCGGGCCCGCGTGACGGGCGACGAAGCGTATCGAAGAGGTCTTGGAACGTGACCTGGAGCGGCGCATTTGGATTCGGCGCGGCGTGATTGGGGCACTCTTTGTCGGCGCTTTGACACTGGGCGTGGGGGCCTTCTGTAGTATTGGCGATGCGCGGCGCTAGAGCTTTCGCCGCAGCCTCAGGCACGCCCGCTCGGTCGGGAATGGTACGACTTCGCCAAGTCACAAGGGCTTTGTCAACGTGCCAATTGCTCGTTGGAGGTTTCTGGCTTAGCCAGTTCTTGACGGGAAACCCAGCACGCAGGCACGCACGGCACGCACAGCACGCACAGCACGCACAGGAATGTGGCACCGTGGCGCATCCTTATGAAGCCTACTACTGGATGGAGGAGCGAATGCGGAATGCGGAATGCGGAGTGCGGAATGGGGAATGGGGAATGGGGAATGGGGAGTGCGGAATGGGGAGTGCGGAATGGGGAGTCCGCAGCACTTTGGTGACCTGGAGTTACTGACGGAGTGATCGGCATCCTGCATTCCGCATTGCGCACTCCGCATTCCGCATTCCCGATTCGTTCCCAACACGCATGAAAATCGAGTATTAGGGAGCGCAGGCAGCCACGGCCTACTTGGGTTGCGCCACCGGCCGCGTGAGGATTGTGTGAGGATCGTTCCCCGGACAATATGGGGCCGAGCCAGTCGCACCTGGCACTAGCCCTCAGGCGTCTCGGCCGGCGCGGGAGCCTGCTCACCATCCTCCGCCGGTTTGGCTTCCTCCAACCGCGGTCGGTCCGCCGGCTGCAGAGAATCCGGACGGGCGCCTGGTGGCGGGTACCCAAGCATCCGGCGGTACTCGTGAGAAACCTTCAGGTACGATGGGTAGTCGCCGTAGGCACAACCGGCATTCCACGGATAGGCGCCGTTCGGTTCCGGTTGATATGTGGGATCGTTGATCGCCGGCCAGAACCCCGTGTCATCGAGCATCATGACTTCCAATTCCAGCGCAAAGCGAGCTCGCTCGAGAATGTACCCGATCCGCGAATCGACCATCGCTCCCAGCGCTATACGCGATTGATTGTACGCGTCCAACAGGTCGGAAGCACGTACGCCCTGCATACCGAGCAACAGCTGTAGACGCGTGCTCAGGACCTGCTCCTCGGCCAAGGCCGCACTGGCCACAAAGATCGGATACTGCACTCGGGCCTGAGCGAGGTTGCGGATTTCCGAGCGGATATTTCTCTTGACACCATCCTCGAATTGCATCAGGCCGCGGAGGCCAACATTGTAGTTGATTAAGGTGCGCCGGTACGAATTGCGTTCCCGCTTGCGATTCAACGGCAAGTCCCAGGACAAGCCCAAACGCGTGGTGGCATTGTCCGTCGAGAAGTCGAAGGGGCGGTTGTGATCCGTGCGGAGGCTCTGACTGGCAGTCAAGCTCAGGTTGCTGCGCAGTTCATCCGCGGCAATCTTGACATCGCGCCAATCGTCCGCCAAAGTCACTCGCTGGTTCATCAGATCGAGTCGTTGGACGAGCGCCGTGACCATTGCTTCGTCCACACTGATATCAATCGGTGGCAGTCCCTGCCCCACCTCCTGGAATACGCGATCCGTCAACTTCACCAGCTCGTCCGTCCGAACCAGCGTGTTCTGCAGATCCACCGTTTGGATCACCTGCCCGAACAGCAAGTCATCCAGATCTTGCGAGAGCGTCTCCGACTCGGCCAGCAGACCGGTGGCCTGGTCGATCAGATCGATGATCACCTGATCGTCTGGATTGCTTTCGAGTGCCTTGTCGAGACTGGTCAACACTTCTTCAAACTTCTGCTGGAAATAGCGGCTCTTGGCTTTGGCCTGATTCAGGAAATCGTCACGGATGTATCGGGCATCGGCGTAGTCGAGCTGGCGACGGATGAGCATGAGCTCACTTTCAATGACTTCGACTTGGCGCTGGAAGACCAGGATTCGCTGTTTGGGGGGATCGGCCTTCTGCGTTTCCTGCAGGATCTTCCGTTCCATCAACGAATCGATGCGGGCCGCATCCAAGAGGAAGATGGCACGCTGCGTGAACACCTCGCGCGGATCGATCGGGTTCTTCGTGATTCGGCCCCGCTCCCACAGCCATTTGACCAGTCGCTCGGCCAGCGAATAGTCGGCGGTCAGGATATCGGCGTGATTCGCTTCCGTGGCAGCATCACGCAGAGACTTGAGCCGGGACAACCAGCGTGAAGCCTGCTCGCGGCTCACTTCCACCATATCACGCAGTGTCAGCTGATCGAGTTCATTCAGGTTGATGTTGATCAATGTCTCGGTCGGAAGACCGATCGCGATCTTCATGTCGTCAAGAGACTGCTCCAGCCCATTGCAGGCCGAAATCAAACCACTGCGACGTTCCAAGACGGAACTCTCATATTGATTCAAAAAGATGATGTTAGGGGCGGATGAAATCTCCGATTCAACTTCCTTCAGCGCTTGTTGCAGGTTGCGAACCTGAGCAAAATAGTTCTGGGCAATAATCTCGATCTGTCGGTAACTACTTAGAATCCCGTAGTACTCGGATGCCACATCGAGGAAGAACTGCTTGCGGTAGCGAGCAAAGTCCCGAGCGCCATACACGAGATTGCGTTCCGACTGGATCAGCGGTTCGAGCAGAATGTCGCGCTGAAATACGCTTTGCGTGATCTGCAGTAGTAATTCAGAACTGACATCGGCGGCAAACCCGTTAGGACCATTGAATGTCAGTAGCACGTCATTGGCGAATTGACCGACCAGTGTCCCGCCAGTGGCCAGCAACTTGTTGCCCGCAATGGTACTGGGGACGACCAGTGAATTGACGGTCGTACCACCGGATCGCGAGTGGGTGTAGGTCGTGTCCACCGTCCCGCCGCGAACGCTGAATTTCGTGGCATAGGCATAGCGTTCCAAGGACACATCGAGTGCCAGCTGGTAGAGGATTTCCTTCTGACGTTGATAGTCGCGGCTGTTGATCAAGGCCAAGTCAAACAGCTCCCGCAGGCCCACGCGTGGAGCGCTGTCCAGCAGTTCCTGTGCCGGAGGCTTTTGGAACGTGTCCTCGTACTCGGTGCGCACACTGGCGAACTCCAGCATGCGGGCCAGGCAGTTGTCCGGCAAGTCCCTCCAATACCCCTGCCCCACTGGCTGCGGATCGAGTTCCTTGACACTGGTCGTCTGGTTCCCCAACGTGGCCACATACTCCAGGAACGGATCGCGAGGAGCGGACGAAGGTACAACGGGCTCCTGCTGAAAGGATACTAGCTGAAGTGGACCTGCCCCGCCCCGCGTCACGTTCCCGCTCGGATCCCCCCACCGCGCTTGCCCCGGCAGCGGTGGCGGTGAAGGGAGTTCCGGCGCAGGACGGAGTGTGTCGGGCGTCGCCTGGGGCGTAGTCGGTGGCAGCGGCTCAGGCGGCCTCGTCCCAGGAAGGTCAAACGAGGGTAGCTGGTATTGGTACAACTGCGGTCCGGCGGGCGGCAAGGTCGGAAAATCGGGGTCGGTTGGATCAAAGAAGCGAGACCGAGGGTCTGGCTGGATCGTAAAAGTATCGGGAACCTGCCAGGGAGTACCAACCGATTTCTCGCGCACCAGGTAGTTCGCCTCGCGGTCGGCCTGTCGGCGGTAGAGCGTGCGGTTGCAGCCGACCAGGGCCAGCATTGCTACCAGCAAGAGCATGCTGCAGCCCGCACTTGAAGTGCTCGCAATTGCAGCCTGCGTGTCATTCTTACCCGCCCATATATGGAGACGTCACTGTCCGGTGGCATTGGCCACACACCAAGTCGTACATCGACGTCAAAGAGTATTTGACTTTAACGGTTCTGCCGGTCCGCGCGATTCCGCGGATTATGCGGGCACCGCCGGGACACGCCCGCCTCCTTCGAGCAGCATGCCAATTCCTCCAAATTCCTCCACGTTCACTTGGCCAAGCGGGCGGCAATTAACCGGGTGCGACGTTGTGGCCGTCACTTGCTCGGATACAATTAGAGGCGTGAAAGCTCGGTGAGCCTGGCGGGTTCCATCCACACCGGTTCGTGAGAGGGGTCGCGCCCCCCACGTCGGACGCTCGAAAGCTGTGATCCGACCTCTCCAGAGAATCGGATCCGACGCTGCAATGGGGGCCCGGTGGCCGCAGCTGAGTGGGGCCGATACAGGGAAGGGAACCGCCGTCGAGTGGCTCCATCATGGACTCTAGGGATACCTGGCACTCAGGACCATAAACAAACGGGTAGGTAGGCGTTCCCTTGTGTGAAAGGCGGCTGGGCATGAGCGAGCAACCGTCATTGGAATCGGCAGCAGCCGATTTCACAGTACCGCGTTACTCCTCGCTGTTTACGCGCCAAACCGCCTTCGTGGCGGTGATGATCCTGTTAACCGGGGGTGGCCTGACCGTGGCCGGCTACGGATTCGCTCGCATGATGCTCACCGAGCAGATCCAGCTTCGCCTGCATCAGAAAGCGTTGGAACGAAGAAGTGCCCTGTTGGCCTATGTCGGGCGCCAGCAGGAGCGGACGCGCATGATCAGCAGCAATACGCAGTTGCTGGCCATGCTCGATCTGTACAGCGACGGGCTGATGAGCGAAGAGGATTTTCAAAGTCAATCGCGGGCTGTGCTGGAGGATATGCGCCGCATTACCGAACCTGACAGTACGCATCACGTGCGCGATGCCGGACGCTTGCTGGCCATTCGCCTGGTCGATTTGGAAGCCAATGTGGTGGTCGATTCCGGAGGGGCCGTCCACCAGGTTCCGATGCGAGACACGCCGGAATTCAATACCGACCGCCACCAGTTCGTGGTAGGCGTTCCCTGGAACCATCGCGACCAATACCGTGTCCAGATTGCCGCTCCGGTGGCGACGCGGGCCCAGCGGCTGTTTGTCGCCCTGATCGAAGCCGATGCGGGGCCTCTGATGAGTTTGCTGACGGACCGCAGCGGATTGGGACTGACCGGTGAATTCGTCGTTGGCCGCGTGATCGATGGTCAACTGCAGCTGATGAACCCGCTGCAGGACGCACAATTGAACGATCGAGACATCACCCACTTCCCCTATCTTGATACGGCGGTGGCCGGGAAGATGGATTACGGACCGAGCGTCGATCGTCGCGGCCAGGACGTGCTGGCCGCCTGCGTGCCACTCGAATTCGGCGGCTGGGGGCTGGCGGCAAAAATCGACTACAGCGAGGCGTATGAGCCACTGACCCCCCTGGCGACGATGTTGTTCGGATTAGCAGCTGGCACTTTGCTGGCGGGTATCCTCCTCGCGTACGTCTTCACATTTCGGATCACCCGCCCGCTCATGCAATTGGTGCGGTTCTCCACGAATCTGGCGCGCGGTCAGCTATATGAGCGATGCCCGATCGATCGCCACAACGAAATCGGCGTGCTGGCGCAGTCGTTGAATCGCATGGCGGAGGAACTGCAGCAGTCCTATACCACGCTGGAACAACGGGTCGAGCGGCGGGCGGCACAGCTGATCGTCGCGAACCGGAAATTGACTCATGAAGCGGAGGTGAGGCGGGCCACCGAACGGGCCCTGGATCAGGAGCGATTCCTGCTGCTCACGTTATTGGAAACGCTACCGGACAACATTTACTTCAAGGATCGGCAGAGTCGGTTCATCCGCATTGGCCGGGCCATGGCGCAGCGATTTGGACTGAGCAATCCGGCGGAGGCAATCGACCGGACGGACAAGGACTTTTTTACTCAGCCCCATGCCGAGCAGGCGCGAGGGATGAAGAGGCCCTCATGCAATCGGGGGAACCGATCCTCGAGTTGGAAGAGCAGGAGACGTGGCCGGACGGGCACATCACCTGGGTCGCCTCGACGAAGATGCCGCTGCGCAATGAGAAGGGGGAAATCGTCGGAACTTTCGGCATCTCACGTGACATCACTCAACGCCGCCAGAGCGGAATTGGCCTTGGTGGAAGCCAAGGAGGCGGCTGACGCGGCCAATCGGGCCAAGAGTGAATTCGTGGCCAACATGAGCCATGAAATCCGCACGCCACTCAACGGCATCATCGGCATGACGGAGTTGGCGCTCGATACCGATCTGACCGCGGAACAGCGCGATTATCTGGAAACGGTGGCACAGTCGGCCGAAGCGCTGCTGCTGATCGTCAATGATATTCTCGACTTTTCCAAGATCGAAGCGGGCAAGCTCGAATTGGAAGTAACGGAATTCCAGTTACACGACACGCTCGATCACACCCTTCACACCCTCGCTTTGCGGGCCCACGAGAAGGGACTGGAGCTCGCCTACGACGTGGCCTCGGACGTCCCGTCGTGCCTGATCGGAGACCCGGCCCGTTTTCGGCAAATTATCACCAACCTGGTCGGTAACTCGATCAAGTTCACGCACCAGGGTGAGGTGGTGGTCCGCGTCCGAGTTCAGCAGTTGCGGGACGACAAAGTGCAGCTGTTGGTGGAAGTCTCCGACACCGGTATCGGTATCCCCCAGGACAAACAGCAAGCTATTTTTGATGCCTTCACCCAGGCCGATGCCTCCACGACGCGCAAGTTCGGTGGCACGGGACTCGGACTCACCATCTCGGCGTATCTCGTACAGCGCATGAACGGGGAAATCTGGGTCGAAAGCGAGGAAGGGACTGGCACCGCGTTCTTCTTCACGGCGGAATTCGGCTGGAAGCTCGCACGGTCACCGGAGCCCCCACCCGTGTCGCTCGACCGGCTGCGGAACACCCGCGTTTTGATCGTCGACGATAACCACACCAACTTGCGGATCCTTCACGAGATGCTCGAATCCTGGGGCATGCTGCCGATCTCGGTCAGCAGCTCGCGTGAAGCGCTGCAACTGCTCGAACAGGCGGGCCGTGATTCCGACCCCTACCCCGTGCTGCTGACCGACCACCACATGCCGGAAATGGATGGATTTGAGTTGGTCGCGTCACTGCGTGCTCAGCCGGCCTTGCAGGATACGATCGTCCTAATGCTGACTTCGGGCATGAAGCCAGAGGACGCCGAGCGGGCCAAGTCGCTGGGGATCGCCGTCCACCTGCTGAAGCCGGTCCGCCAGTCACGCCTGTTGCGATACCTGGAAGCGGCATTAGGTGGAGAGAACATTGACCGGAGTGAAGAGTTTGCCAGCACGGTGCCGACCAGGCATCTCCCCCCGCTATACGTCTTGGTGGCGGAAGACGGGCTGGTCAATCAGAAACTTGTCCGTGAATTGCTCCGCAGGCTCGGTCATCGCGTGACGATCGTGACAAACGGCCAGGATGCGGTGGAGACGTATCTCGCCGAGCCGATTGATATTGTCCTGATGGACGTGCAGATGCCCGGCATGGATGGCATTGAAGCGACTGTCCAAATTCGCCGCCATGAAGAAGAGAGCGGCCGCCATGTTCCCATCGTCGCCATGACCGCGCATGCCATGAAAGGTGACCGTGAACGTTGCCTGGAGGCAGGCATGGACGAATATGTCTCGAAACCACTGCGCCAATCAGTTGTTGGAGGCGATGACAACCGCACTGAGCCGTGGGGCCATTACTCACCGCTTGGCAGGCGAACCGGGCCCGGCCCCCCCCATGGCCCCTGCCGCAACGGCGACTGTTGATTGGGCCGATGCCTTGGTCGCGGTGAACGGCGACCGCGAAACGCTCCAATCGGTGGTCGAAGCACACCTCGAAGAGGCTCCCAAATTGCTGGCTCAAATGCAACTTGCCATGCCGCAGCAAGACGCCAGTGGCCTGCAACGTGCGAGTCATACACTCAAAAGCTCACTCCGCTTCTTCGGGGCCGTGGAGGCCGCGGAATTGGCCTGGAAGTTGGAACTCCTGGCAAAAGAAGGATCGTTCGATAACGTCCCCGCCATGATCACCCAGCTCACTCAACTCGTCGAACAGATCAACCAAGTGCTGGCCCAAGGCGTGCCGGAAGATGCGTGAGCGTGGATGGCCGACGAGGCATGCGTGACACCGGGCTGAGCAGACTGCACGCTGGCTCGAGAACCAATCGGGAGTGCGGAATGCGGAATCAGCATTTCCGAGGTTACCGATCGCCCCGGCCGGATGTTCGGCCCCCGCCATTCTTCATTCCGCACTCCGCATTCCGCGCAATCGTTCCCCTATCCAGTAGTCAACTTCACAGAGATGCGCCGGACAGTGCGCACATGTCATTGACGAACACTCTAGATCACGATCCGCCAATCGGGGCACACCCAGTCGAGCTCCACTTCAATCCACAAACGAAGCCAACGGGCGGGAGTGCTGGCTCTGTCGAATCTTCGTCAATGCGATCTTCTCGATCTGACGAATCCGCTCCCGGCTGACCGAAAAGACCGCCCCCAATTCCGCCAACGATCGGCTCTGACCATCCACCAATCCGTAGCGCCAACGCAGTACATCGCGTTCACGCTGGGTCAGCAATCTCATGGCGGTGGTGAGCCGGGCTCGTAGCGCGTCCCGTACGGCCGCGTCCGCCTGGTTGTCCGCGGCGGGATCATGCAAGATGTCCGCCAGGTTGCAGTCGTCGAGCCCTTGCGGTTCATCGAGTGACTGGGGGGCACGCAGGAAAGTCTGCCAGCGATCGACATCACGTAGCGATACTTCCAGATGTTGAGCAATTTCATCCAGTGTGGGCCGCTTGGCAAGTTGCTGGGCCAGTTGTGCCGTGGCGGTCTCGAACTTCCGCAGGCTCGGCTGATAATTCGCTGGTAGCCGCACCATGCGGCTGTTGTCTGAAATGGCACGCGTGATCGCCTGCCGAATCCACCACGTGGCGTACGTCGAGAACTTGAACCCACGACGATGGTCGAATTTCTCGGTGGCGCGCAGGAGGCCGGCATTCCCTTCCTGGATCAGATCCGAGAAGCCGACGCCACGCTTGGCATAGCGTTTGGCGATCGAGACCACCAGCCGGAGGTTACCTTCGCATAGCTGCTGTTGGGCGCCGTCATAGCGAGCCTGCCAGAGCTTCAATCGTGTGACTCGGCCAGTCAAGGTGCAACAACTCTCGCCGGTACGTCGCATCAACTGGTGCAGTTGGCGGCGGCACGTGGCAGCCTCGCACACGGCTCCCTGCTCGTCCGCCTGCTGAATTGCCGACTTCAGCTGTGGCATGCCACGGGCGATCTCCGACAGTGCCTCGACCGACGGTCGCAAGAGGCTGGCTCGCACGCAGAGCTCCTGGGCTAATCGAACACCCTTCTGGCGTCGACGGCCGATGCGCTGCCAGGCACTCCTCCGCGCACGGGAGGCGGCGTGACGGGAAGCCGCCACGAGGAAGTCCTGCCGATTGGTGGCCAGTAGGTGCTCCATCGTCGGTACGTTCAGGGTCACCGCGGCGGCAAGCTGCTGCTTGGCTAACGAGTTGGCTGCCGACACTTCGAGCGTACGGTCAATGCGGCGCTGATGATCCATCACGCGTCTGAGTTCAACAACCACCTGGCGCATCACATAATCGCTGGCCAGACTCTCGGCCAGCCAATGACGGCGGGCCTCGGCCATATCGCGCGCCAGGGAGACTTCTTCGCTCCGCGACAGCAACCGCCGACGGGACAGGTCACGCATGTATGGGAAGACCGTATCCTGGTCGGAGCCGTCAAACCGTAGTGAGTCGTGCGACTGGCGCAATGGCTCGCTGCGCGGATGTCGCGACGAACCGCTGCCTGCCGCGTTCCCGCCGCGAGACATGCCGTGCGCGTGACGTCTGTTGGGTTGAATCATGGATCCAGCCTCTTCTGCGAGATTCCACCGACGGCTCGCTCAATGCTCCGTCGGAATTGCTTGTTCTTCTACCCGTGCCGAGGATGGCCTGCGACAGCCGTCCGTTGTGCTGACTACCGGTTGCGCCCTTCGAGCGTCTCCTCACCGTGTCACGATCGCCCCGTTTCAAGCGGCGACTCCACATAACTTTCCCAAGTGACAGGCTGGAAGCCTGTCCTACAACTAAGTCAACATCCCGCTTGCGCCGGCGATGGCACGGCTCAGCATGGTTGGTCCGTGGCACTCAAGATGAGCGTGCCACCCGTTTCAGCTCACTCACTACTTTTTGCGGCGGTGCCGCTGGTGGGTCGATTTAGGCGTCAGGGACCTCAGATCGGGCTGCAAGTTCTTGAATGCCGCATGCATCCGACTCTTGGCCGTCCCCTCGGGGATCGCCAATTCCGCCGCCGCTTCGTGGTACTTGAACCCGTCAAAAAAGATGAGCCTGACAAGTTCGCGCTGGTGGGCCGGTAGTCGGGTGACCGCCTGCCTTACCCCCATCGCCGCCTCCTGCCGCTCGACAATGTCCGCCGAGGACTCCACTAAGCTTGGCAAACAGTCGCTCAGCCGCACGCATTCTGTCGCCAGGTCGCCATAATCCTGGTCAATGCTCAGCATGCGGTGTCGCCGCTGACTCCGCATGGCGTCAATCACTTGATGGACAGCGATCGTGTAGAGCCAAGGGCGCAAGGCGCGTCCCTCCTGAAACGTGTCGCATTTCAAGTGCAGCTGCAACCACGTTCCTTGCAACGCATCATCAGCCAACTCTCCATCGCCACTGTAGCGTTTCAAGTAGTCGTACAACTCACCTGCGTAGCGTTTCATGAGTTCCTCGAACAACTCGGCCTCCAACGTGTCCGCGTACCCCAGCAACAACGCTTCATCCGAAAGGCCTGTCGGCGGTGAATCCCGGGACGTGCGTAGTGCCTTTGCTGCCGTGATCATCGTCGGTTTCCTTTCCGCGAAAGAACCTGATGCTGTCTCACCGCGCCACGCGACAGCGTGAGCTGGATTCGCCCGTGCAGGACGGCCAACGCCGCCACGAATCGTCTTGATGCAATCGTTGTGCCAGTTGCGATAGAAAGAGCAGTTTCTCTCGGACGCGATGAAGACTCCCCTTGTTGCAGCCAGGCACGGCCCCCTTTTCAATCCGCTTGCTGCTCCAGCCCCGTCGGGTTCATTCCGGCGGACTGAGGACTGGCCGGCTACTCGAAATGCGATGCGAATTGTGCTGGCCGAGGCGAGTGTCCCAGGGCAGAGCGGCGTCCCACCGAGGCCGAAACAGGCCGCGGTTTGAATCAGTCTCGAAGTCGTGCCGGCGTGATGGCACGTTGGGGACTCGACCGACAGTGTGTCATGGCCTGGCGGTAGCGGACCAGTTGTGGCTCCGCCGGGATAAACCCGACGGAAGCCTGGAAGGCGGAGGGCCTGGCGGTAGCCGACCAGTTGTGGCCCCGCCGGGATAAACCCGACGGAAGCCGGAAAGGTGGAGGGCCTGGCGGTAGCCGACCAGTTGTGGCCCCGCCGGGATAAACCCGACGGAAGCCGGAAAGGTGGAGGGCCTGGCGGTCGCGGACCAGTTGTGGCTCCGCCGGGATAAACCCGACGGAAGCCGGAAAGGTGGAGGGCCTGGCGGTAGCCGACCAGTTGTGGCCCCGCCGGGATAAACCCGACGGAAGCCGGAAAGGTGGAGGGCCTGGCGGTAGCCGACCAGTTGTGGCTCCGCCGGGATAAACCCGACGGAAGCCGGAAAGGCGGAGGGCCTGGCGGTCGCCGACCAGTTGTGGCTCCGCCGGGATAAACCCGACGGAAGCCGGAAAGGTGGAGGGCGTGAAGGAGTCGGCCCGTCGATCCTTCGCCGGTACAAGGCCGACGGAGGGAACAAAAGGTCGCCACCGCACACGGCACAACAACGGCCCTGAGCAGACTTCTCAACAGTCCAGGTTTCTCCTAGACGATTGGCGAGTGAGAATGTCCCGTGGGATAGGTTTCCAGCCCTGTCGTTCCGCCACGAACATGACAGGCTGGGAGCCTATCCCACGGGTTAGACAACCGGGGCATGTTGCCACAGCGCTGCATTCCGCCCCACACACCGTAGCGGTGACCTCAGCCCGGGAGGAGTCATAGCATGACTTGGAATTCCCAGGGCATAAAAAAACCTGGCTCCTGCAAGAGGAGCCAGGTTGGAGCAACTGGTTCGAAAACGAACCACTATTTGTAGTCCCGATCGTTCAGGACGTAGTTGATACGAGCCGGCATGAACGACTGCGTTCCATGCGGTGTCATCAACTGTTGGTAGACGTAGTACGGCAGTTCGCTGCTCAGAAACTTGACACTCCCATCGGCAAAGGCCGCATTGACGCCATTGGCGTGGAAGGAGGAAGGTCGTGCGGTGTTCGCGTGTGTGGGGCCGGAGCCAATCCCGGCGACCATGAACTCGCCGTTGATGTTCATTTCGGGCGTTGGTGGCATCTGAGGAGCGGCGCCAAACGGTGGCGAGGCGTCGACGACACCCGACTCTGTCGCGTAGCACCAGACAAACGTCGCCCCAAATCGACTATAGCCGGCCGACAGCGGCATAGCAGTCCAAGTAGGAGGAATTGCCACAACGGGACCGTCAGCTATGTTTGGCGATCCGACCGATGTCCAGTAGCTGGCCGCCACGTTCTCACTGAACAGCAACGTATTGGAGGAACCATCGCGCAGCTCGGAGGCCCCCACCTTGATATTCGGATACGTGATCCTGTCCATGAAGATGCCGTTAGCGGACGTTTGAGCCGCCCTGAACGAAGATGACTGGTACGGTGACGAGTCAGTATCGCTAAAGGGAGACGGGTCCACATCGGCTCGTGGGCAGAACCCCGCATTGGCGACATACGACATCACCGGTGTGCCGGTTTCCGTGGTGGGACGGCTGCCGCAGACCATGACCTCCAGCGGCTGAGCGAGCGTAGGGTTGTTCAGCGGCACCTGAGCCGATGTCCAACGCTCAAATATGTCCGAGTGTTCCAGATCAGGCAGCAGCATAACAGCCCAACTGGCCGGCTTGTTGTAGGCACTGCTATTGCTGATCGCCGCCGCCGCCTGGGGCAGTAGCAACTGCTGATACCCCGGATACTGATTCTTGCGGCTTTCGAAATTCGTCGCCGCCACCGCCAACTGCCTGAGATTATTGGTGCAGGCGGTGCGCCGAGCCGCTTCACGGGCCATCTGCACAGCAGGCAGTAAGAGACCCACGAGAATACCGATGATGGCAATGACTACCAACATCTCGACCAGTGTGAACCCGGTGTGTCGTTTGCGAACCATGATTGCTCTCCCCGGAATTCCGGAAAACCGTAGACGAGACGTCTGACTTGAGTTGCTCTTATTTTCACACAAATAGCATATTAAGTCCAGCAGATTTCGCTGTAACTTTCGTTCGTTTCGGAACTTGCCGCGATTTGGCAGCCCCTTGGACAGACGCGACGCACATCAATGGGGAACCCACAGACGCCCTATTTGCTGGGTAACCGACACCCCTGCTTACCGAGTTTACACCCGCTGTTAAGTTTACCGCATCCGCTGCCGCTTTCACATCCACCGACGGAGTCTTCCGCCGCAGGCACAGAATTCTCTCAAACCTGCGAGCTGGTGCTCAATGGCGGCATCCACGAGAGACACCCAGCCGAGCCGTCCGGACCATTCTCACGATTTCTGGCGGCCTCGCGGCTCCAGCGTTGCTCCGCATTATCTATTAGTACGAAATCAGGCGGGAATGCTCCACAGCATCGTGTTTTTTTCTCCAATTAGAGACAGACACTTTCGCAGGGCCAGCGCATCAGTACGGCCACCTTCCGCAGGACAGCCGCATTGTGCCCGACGCTCAGAGCGCAGTGGTGCGTCGGCGCCAAGGAAAACCACTGGTTCATGAAGGGCGTGGGCCCCAGGGCAAATCGAACGTGCGTCATGGTGTTGCCGATCTTCAGAATCGGCGCCTCCATGGCTTCGCCGTGGTTTACAATGGTGCGCAGGCGGCCGTCACCGGTCTGGGTGACATTCAACAGTGTCACGGGCCCTTTGCGGACGGTCGCCTCGACAGATACACCTGTTCCCCATTTGCCGTGATAGAGTCCCATTCCGCGCAAGATCGGCTGGCCGCCGGCAATGGCGATATGGAACGGGCCATCGTGCCCCAGGATGATCGTGCCGCGGTCGTAGTCGGCCGCCACGATCTCGCTGTAGCTTCCCCCCACCTCCAGGATATCACTGACTTTCATGGCGATCGCGGTCTTCATGTCCCCCTCGCCACTGCACGGCACTCCCTGTGCCGTGAGCAGGGAATGGCCGAGGATAAACGCTTCCTGCAACTGTTGGTACGGGTTTCCGTCTCGGCCGCGATAGTAGTACGTCAGCGCATCGAGGTCGAATTCCCGCACCAGTTTCTCTTGAGCCACGGCTACGCGGCAGGCGACGTCGAGCTGCTCCGGGCGCGGCCGGCGTGCCAAGGGATCGGCCGGCGAGTCTTCGCTGATCACAAACATCTCTCGCACCTGATCCAGCTTGGCGTTTTTCTCTGCCTCGCTCACCGACTGGGCGATTTGAGCCAGGTCACACATTTCGAGCACTTCGACATGCATGCCGGTCTGCGCCGTGATCATGGTGAAATCGCTGTACATGTCGAGCATGCCGGGGTACGTGTGCCCCAGAAAGCCCATCCGCCCCTCGCGCAGCGTGCGTGCCGCCCCCGCCGCCTTGACCCATTGCTCGATCTCCTGCCAGGCAGCAACCGCTTCGGGGTGTTGCGCCGTGTTCTCATTGGCCAGCGAGATGGCGGGCGTCTCGGCCAGTCCCAACAGGCCGCTCACCACGTGAAAATCGATACCACTCCGATTCAGCGCATTAGCGATTTCCGGCACGCAGCAGCCCACGCAATGAACCAACCACTCGCCGGTGTTCGTCTGGTCGTAGTTCATCGCGGCAGTCGGCTGCAGGTTCAGCACGACCACCGGGCGCCGACAGTGTTGGGCAATGTGCACGTGCGAGGCGCTCATCGCATAGGTGGCGGCGTGGCAGAAAATCAAATCGACGTTCGCTGCCTGGAACTGCTGCGCGGCATGCCGCGCAGCCGCATCACTGTCAATCATGCCGACGTTTCGCACCTCGCCCCATTCAGCGATCCGCTGCTCGATGAACCGGCCGTAGCCCAGTAGTCGATCGAGCAAACCGTCGAACTGTTCCCAGTAATGCGCGTGGCCGACGGCGTACAGCCCGATACGGGGCCGCCTGGCCGGCTTGATCGGATCAAACAATCTCATCGTCACCTCTCTATGTACTTGCCAAGTCGCACGGGGCCGAGCAGGCCGGAGGGGAGCAAGGGAGAGTCTTTCCGATAGGGATTCCACGTCGTCCAAGCCACGCGTTGCTGGGCCGGCAGACCCGCATCCCCGATCAATCGATTCGGCCACAAGTTGGCCACCTCGATCTCCAATCGATTCCCCTTGGCCAGCAGGGCACGTGTCACCTCGACGTTCCACGGCGCACACCACACGGTCCCCAGATCCTGTCCATTGAGCCGTACGCGGGCCAGGCAATGGACCTCCCCCAACTCCAATAGAATCGTGTCGCGCGCGGGATCGAGCGCTGGTGGCACATCAAACTCGGTGCGGTATGTGGCGATGCCCGAGTAGTATCGCACCGCCGGTTGCTCGCAGCGAGTCCAATCCTTCAGCTCGGAGAATTTCACGACCAGCGGCGGGGCATCGGTCGTCGTGCCCGCCGGGGCATCGAATGCGACTTGCCAGGGTCCAGAGAGTGTGGTGGGAAACGTCGCATCGCGGAAGTTCTTTCGGCCAGGCGTCGCGGGCCTCTCGTGAGCAGGCGACCGGCGGAACAGCACAAAGTAGCTCTGATACGGCTCGAAACAGAGCGGCAGAGCGGTGCGGCCATCCTGGTGCTCGAACTCCGGCAGATCACGTATGTCGCCGGTGACCGGATCCCACAGTTCCGGCCGCCCCGAATCGACTCGCAGCAGGCACTTCGCCGCCACGCGCTCGGCCGTCGTGTTGGCAACGAAGTAGATATCTGCCGTATCGGTTCGACGATGCGTATAGCGCACCGCGCCATCCGACTCGAAATCGGGCCGCATCCCTCGGTCGCTCAGCAAGGCCGCGGTGGCCCCATATTCCGGATAGAGCGGCGGGCAGACTTCGTCCTGCTCCCGCAGCTGCCAGGGCGCCATGTCGCTGGCTCCCAGTTCGAGTGCCGCCACCCACTCATCCGTGCCGCCAGATGGCTGCTGCCAGCCTGGCGAAACGTCTTTGGCGGCCTGCCACTGACGATCCGATGGAAAGCAGTGCCGGCTGCCATCTTGATATTCGACTTCGAGCGCCGCGATAAGACCGGCGGGATTCGGATTGTCCCCGCCGTTCGTGGCCGCCACGGCCAGTACGTTTTGGCCTGGCTGGAGCCCGGTACTGACGTCGAAATAGGGAGCCAAGTGGAAATTATCTCCGCTGCCTACTCGTCGGCCATTGAGCCAGACTTCAAAGCTATTGTCGGCAGTGATTTGTATGCGGGCCGACCGTACTTGCTGGTCGGACTTCAAATCCACCACCTGGCGAAAGTAGCGGGTACACGGTGGCAGCGACACGGCTGGATTACCGCCGGGGTACCAGATCCAGCGTGCCTGTTCGATCGGTGCCGGCAAGCTCCGATCTCGTGTGGCGCGGTGCAAGTCCCCTCCCCAAACGATCTCACCCTGCCCCACTTTACGCCGTACCACCTCTCCCCCGTCGGATGTCGTGCCCCATAACGCTGCCGCCAACTCCTGGACCTGCTCGTCACATTGCGGATAGTCGACCAGACTGGGCGACTTGAGCGGTGGTGAACCGACGACCGTCGCTCCCGACTCCACCAGTTGTGTGATCTTGCTCAGCAATGCCGGGGTCATGGTCTCGCCCAGCGGCAGCACCAACACGCGGTACGCTGCGCCGCCCCGCAGCACAATACGGCCTCCCTCCACTCGTGCATCCGCCACCAGTGTTTCCGGCGTACAGCCGTCGAAATTGAAACCACGCCGATCACCCCAATCACCTTGCAGGGCCGATGGGGGCGGGCGGAACACGTGCGGCGCACCTTCCGCTGTCAGGTAGCAGATGTCGGCCACCGTCGTTCCTTGACGCAACAGGTATTGGCAGCGTGCTAGATACTGATGATAGGCCGAGGCCAATGGCCACCAGGTTTGCGTGCGATCCCAATGCACTCCGTAGGGCCCCATCGTCATGCCGGGACGGCGGTCCAGCCACGGCTGATGGGCAAAGCGATGAAACACCAGCCGATTAATGCCCGTACAGAGAGCCCAGTCGCCCTGATTCTTCATCGCCGCGGGATACAACTGCCACGCCTCGGCGTCTGTCGCGGTGAACGACTCCGCTGCCACAATCGGTCGCCCCAGGGTATGGGCGATCGAAGTTGCTTCAAAACAACTGAACCGCGTATCAAAGCCGAATCCTTCTGACCAGAACTCACACATCGGCACGTCCGCCACGCTCCCCAACGCCATGTCCGCAGTGGGATTCATGTCGTAAGGTTCGATCGACAAACCGAATCCGTCGCGTCGGCCCAGTTCCTTCAAGTGGCGCGCGTGCTGTTCCAGGACCAATTGCTGGGCGGTCCAGCGCAGATCCCACAAGAACCGCTCGGAAACTTCCACGCTTTCCACAACGCGACCGGTCATGACAGGAAGATACGGTAGCGGATCATAGTGGCGTCGCTGCCGGAACTGTTCACGAAATCGCGCTGTCCAATTCTGGGCCCCCATCTCCCAACTGTCGATATGCAGCATCGTCCAGCCGCTGGTGCGATCGACGCTCCGCGAGCCAACGGTCCGCAGCAACTTGCCGACATACGCGTCGTAATGTGCGTCGAGTGCCTCGCCATCGAACTTGTCACATTCAAATCCCAATCCTGGCAACGGTGCGGGACGGGTGTTGGCGCCGGTCGTGCGACGCCCGAACCGCAAGACGGTCCATGAACCTGCCGGAACGTCCCACATCAACCGGCCGTCGGCTTGCAGCCGGTCAGTCAGATCAACCGTGTCCCGCAAGGGGATGACCGAGCCAGGTGGTAAGTCGGCATACGATGCGTGAGCCGGTAGGTAGGGTTTCACGCCCGGCTTCGAAGAATACGGTTCGCGCACGTACAGAGCCTTTTCGTCCAAGTCCGGCAGACGCGCGTCGTCGCTGGTTGTCGGAACTGCCAGGACCGCCACATCGGCGTAAAAATCTTCGCGCGCCTGCAGTAACCAAGCTGGCAATCCGGCGCTGCCGAAATAGGGTTCACGCGGCGCAGGGCGTGCCAATACCGCATCGAACTGGGACGGACCGGTCACCATCACGCTGCTGGCCACCAGATGCTGCATCGACTGCTGAACGTCGACCCAAGGACCGCCACTGCCCGTCCAACCCGGCCCGGCGTTGAGCGTGATTTGCAGCCCCAATCGCTCCGCCTCTTCGACGGCGTGCTTGAACAGCGCGCACCATGATTCGCTCATGAATTCGACGTCACCACGTGGGATCCCCACGCTCACTTCCATGATGATGACACCACCGATGCCCGCCGCGTCCATGGCTTCCAGATCCGCCGTAATTCCCTCGCGACTGAGATTGCCGTCCATGATGAACCAGTAGACCCACGGACGAGCCTCCGGGGGAGGATTGTGGAAACTCTGAACCAGCGATTCGCCCTGGAAGGCGCTCGTCACACTGCACGACACCAACAGCAACAGTATTACGCAGTAGTTCTTCATGGCCTGGCCTCGTCAACAGCGGGAGGTTGGTTTTGGCGCATCGCGCTTTCAAGCACGTGGCAACGCCGCAATGCCATCCGGAAATTTCGTCGGGACGACGTCTTCGCCTGGACTAAGGCTCCGGCGGCGAATTCGGGTCCCGGTCGGCGAAACCAGCATAACACAGAAATGAAGGGGCGTGAGTGCTCCCAAAGAATTGGATGACGCGAGGAAGGACGAGCGATCTCAGCAAATGCACGAGTTCCTTCGGCATAGGAGCGAAGTTCACCATTGATCTTCATCAACGGCGGGACCGGCGACTGCGGCCACACGCTCACACCATTGAGGAGCGGGTCGACCGCAGGTCCATTGGATTCTTGCGCGTGGCGATCACCACCAACATCTCGACCAACGTGAAACCAGACCGTTTGCGTGTGCCCAGGATCGCGCTCCCAATAACCGTGGAACGAACGAACAGAAGGATTCCAGAATGGTTGACGAGTCGGAAGATCAGCTGGGCACGCCGCGATTGTGCCATATTGGGCGGCGGATTTCCAGTGAAAATGGACGGTGGCCGGCAGAGCGGGTGGCGAATCGCTGCCAAGGGGCCGCAAAGGGGCTGGGATAACGGTACTTAGTGCGATAAAGTAGGTGATCTCAAGTGGCCCCCCAGAATGATCGAGGCGGGACTGTCGGGGCCCGAATGGATCAAGGCCCGGAGTAGTCACTCAAACTCGCGTTGGGAAGATAACCTGAGCATGTTGCGGCCGAGCGATTCTGTTCCATCGATGGTCGAGCACCTGGCGTCCCGCGCCCAAGCCACGCCCAGCTATCTGGGGCAGGGCCTCGGAGCCAGTTTGGCGACGCACGTGCTCGCCGTCAGTGGGTACTCGCTCTATCTACTCTGCGCCACCTGGCTGCTCAGCGCCGATCTGCCCGAATGGATGCCACCGCAGTCCGGTGTCCGCTCCCGTCCTCAAGCCGCATCGCAAGCGATCGTGCTCGAAGCGACGTTCAGCGAACGTGCCGAACAGGACAATCGGCCGATCGTCTTGCAGCCTCAGCTGACGAGTCTCCCGGAAACGCCAACTCCTCCAGATGCGCTCGACACACCCGTTCGGCGTACGGATAACACGCGGCCACTGCTGGCCCAACGCAGCGCAGCAGAACTCCCTGAGACGGTGGCGGACTCCTTCCACGACCACGCACCGCTGCCTGATCGACAGATGGAGAACCCGGAAGTCGAACGGGAACTGCTCGAGACCCCGCGGAGCGCGCAGGTCCCCAAACGAGGACACGGGGCCGCGGTCCAAACCATCACGTCGGTCGCCAGTAGCGCGGCCCAGGAAAGCCATGGAGCGGAATCGGAAGCGCTACCGCAGCAGGTCTTCAGTCCGGAACCGGAATACCCCGCGCAGCAGTATCGGGACAGGGTTGGCGGACGCGTGAGAATCCGGATTCAACTGGGACCCGGTGGGCGTGTTACCGACGCCACCATCTATTCGTCCAGCGGAGTCGTTGCGTTGGATGAAGCAGCGCTGCAGGCCGTTCGGCAGTGGCGTTTCGAATCCTCCTCGACCAGCCACCCGACCGTCCGCGAACTGATTGTTCCTATCCGGTTTATTCCACCGCAGAATTAATGGCACGCCAGGGTGCCACTTGCTGAGCGAGCGTCAAACAATTGGCCAACGACGAGAAACCCTGACCGCGAGCGGAGCCAGTGTTGAAGCAAACCCCCGCTCACCACTTCCCAGACATCTGACCGGGTTCTGGTGTGCCGGCGCTCGCCGTGACGATTGCGGACGAGGTGATACGAACTCCGGCGAGCTTGTCACACCCTACCACCTATTCGGTCCTTCGTGCTTGGGTATTTCGTGCTTGGGTATTTCGTGCCAGGGTGCCACTTTCCTGAGCGAGCGTCAAATAATTGGCCAACGACAAGAGACCCTGACCGCGAGCGGAGCCAGTGTTGCAGCAAACCCCCGCTCACCCTCGACCGTGGCACCCAAGCGTCCTATTTACCAGGTGAAATTGAGGCCGCCGTAGCAGGCGATACCTTCGGTGCCGTAACCGTTGACTTCTTCATAGCGCTCGTCAAGCAGATTGGCACCGCGCAGGAAGAGTGCCCAGTGATCGGAAAGATCATAGGTGCTGGTGAGGTTGACAAGGTAGTAGTCATGCAACGTCACATCGCGCGTATCGAGTCGTTGGCCGACAAACAGTAGCTCCGCATCCACTCGTCCGCGATTGCGAAATGCGCGGCGGCCGATTTGCAGGCTCGCCTTGTTGCCCGGGCGGCGGAGCAACTGCGTTTTCGTATCGAGGTTGGTGGGGTCCAAGTAGGTGTATTCGGCTCGGATGCGGTAACCGTTGTCCGCTTGCCACTGGGCTGACAATTCGATGCCGGTCGTGCGTGCCTGGCCGACGTTCTCCAGGCGAAATGTATTGAAGTCAAAGACGATCAGGTCGGTCAAATCATTGCGGAAATAGGTGCAGTCGACGACCAGGTGTCCCTGGAAGGCCTCCTGCCGCACACCGATATCCCAGCCTTTGCTTCGTTCCGGACGAAGATCGGGGTTGCCGAAGGCAAAGAGGTTTTCGGCCAAGGCAGGCGCTCGAAATCCCGTTCCGATACTACCGTGCACGGCTGCCCCCGTATTCCCGACGCGAAGCAGATTCGTCCAACGATAAGTGTTGGCGGTGCCGGCGGTATTCCAATCATCCCACCGCGTGCCGACTGTGACGAACCAGATGTCCGACACGCTGAACTGATCCATCAGGAACAGACCGCCGTTGTTTTGAGAAGCGGCCGGATTGTAAGTGGTCTCCGCATCTTCTTGCAGGTATCCCGCGCCGACCGAGAAGGTGTTGCGCTCCATCAACAACAGATTCGCCTGCCAGTCGACTCGCCGTGTCTCGCCACGGTACTCGGTCGGGACAAATGGCTCGGGATTCGTGTCGTCACGGTTATATTGGGTCAGATTGAAACCGACCGTTTGCTCCAGGGCGCCGTCCAACAGGAGTGACTGGACTTGGACTCGATTGTAGAACGTGCGGGACAGGTTCTTGCGAATCAAGTTGTCCACCGGCAGGGCGGTGAAAAAGTCGTAATCATCCACTTCCGCTTCGACATCGGCCCAGCGGAATACGTAGTCGACGTTCAGCGCTTCGCAGGGTGTCCAGCCGAAGCGACCCGAGAGCGTTCCGTTGCTATACCCATCGCGTTCCGTGTAGCCGAGCCGGCGTGCCGCCTGTGAGACACCGGCCGTATCCGAAAAAGCTCCGCCAAACGAGTAGTAGGCCTGGTCATTGCCGCCGCTCAGCGACAGCGTCTCCCGCGACGTGCCAAAGGTCCCGCCGCGTCCCGTGGCGCGGAGCGTCAGGGGACCTTCGCCTCGCCGTGTGATGATGTTGATGACACCGCCGATCGCATCGCTACCATAAAGCAGGCTCTGCGGGCCGCGTAACACTTCGATCCGTTCGATGTTCTCGACATCTAGCGTCGAGAAATCGAATCCTCGCGTGGCGTTGCTGGGATCATTGATAGGAGCTCCATCCAACAGCACCTTGGTGTGCTGAGAATTGGTGCCTCGTATGAAGACCGACTGCAGTCCACCTGGTCCACCCTGACGGACGACATCCACACCGACCACGTCGCGCAGGACTTCTCCTACGTTCGTGCGACCCGATTCCCGTATCTGCTGCTGAGTCACTACCGAAAACGAACTCCCCACCTGACTGGCCGGGGCTTCCGATCGCGTGGGGGTGACCACCGTATCGCCCTGCAAGGCATTGGCCGGAAACGGATCAGGCCGTCCACGAACCACCGTTTCGGGCAGTTCCGGCAGAGTGTCCGCCGCCTCCCCGTCATCTTGCAGCGTGTACACCACCGCCTGACCCGCGCCCTGCGGCGGCCAGTCAGAGATCGTGGCCGTCGGTGCACCGAGCCACTGCGGGACCGCCGACGATTGCTGGGCACTCAGTGGGGGTAGCTCGTGGATCAGAGCGAGGCCAAGTACAACGAGCAGTGATGGTAGTATGCGGATGGTCATGCGGCATCCTATTTCCCGAGGAAAGCAACAGTAAATG
The DNA here is from genome assembly GCA_963700515.1 of uncultured Planctomycetota bacterium. Lineage (GTDB taxonomy): Bacteria > Planctomycetota > Planctomycetia > Pirellulales > Pirellulaceae > JAJRVM01. The sequence goes on from CAVOXY010000033.1 coordinate 26,222, forward strand.
GAAATAGTCTCCGGCGCAGGTATCCTGGCTCGAGTTCATCCTACTGACCGGCCTTCCCGAACAGTGCCTGGACGACACAGTGCTCTGCTGAGTGGCTCTGTCGGTGTTCGTCCCTCTTACAGTCGCGGGAACGGCGGGAGCATTTCACTCCGCTTCCCTGGCATCCGAAAACGAGGTTGGACGTGTTCGGCGATCGCCAATCGGCGCTGCATCGCCCGACGGACCTGCCGCTACCACGCAGCTCCAGATTCGGCCCGGCGGGAGGGGTGTGGCGGGGGATCAGCGTGGTGGACTACGGCAACTTTCCTGACAACTGGCGGTCCGGCGCAACTCCAGTCATACGGTTTATATCGGTTGCTCAGGTTGTTTGCATCAAGCGGTTTATAACGATTCTGTCAGGACTTAGGATGGCACTGCGCGTAGCTGAAGCCGCCCAGGCTTCAGACGGGTGCGGACGGGCGTAGCTGAAGCCGCCGAGGCTTCAGCGGAAGCACATTACGTGAAACCGCTTCGCTGAGCCCTGGGCGGGCTCAGCTACGGGGCGGGCTCAGCTACGGGCGGGCTCAGCTACGGGCGGCGTCACGAGCAGGTACAATGGCAATGGCGGGAATCGAATCGTGCTCTCAGGTTCGGAGGCTTCCGCGGACTACCGAAGGAACGCGGCCGGTGACCAGGCTGACATTCCAGTTCCCGCAGGTCGCGCTTTGCTGTTTCTTTTCTGGCATAAGGTGGCATCTTGACTACTGTACTCGTTACCGGGGGAGCCGGTTTTATTGGCAGCTGCTTTGTCCGCCAATTGTTGGAAAGCAGCACGATGGACGTGGTCGTGCTGGACAAGCTGACCTATGCCGGCAGCCTCGAGAACCTGGCCCCCGTGCGGGACAACCCCCACTTGTGGTTTCAACACGGTGACGTTGCCGACAAGACGTTAGTCGACCACCTGCTCCAGACACATGCCCCGCAGTGGGTCATCAACTTTGCCGCCGAATCGCATGTGGATCGATCGATTGACACCCCCGGTGCCTTCGTCGAGACCAACGTGGTGGGAACGTGCCGGCTGCTGGAAGCTTGTCTGGACTACTGGCTGGCGCTGCCCTCGACCGAACAGGCGTGCTTTCGCATGCTGCAGGTGTCGACCGATGAGGTTTTTGGGGCCCTGGGACCGGAGGGGGTCTTCACGCACAATTCGCCCTATGCACCACGGTCTCCGTATGCCGCATCGAAAGCGGCCGCCGACCATTTTGCGCAGGCCTTTTATCACACCTATGGCTTGCCGGTCATTATCACCAACTCCTCCAACAACTACGGTCCCTACCAGTTCCCGGAGAAGCTCATCCCTCTGATGGTCCGCCGTGCTCTCGAGGGACATACCTTGCCGGTCTACGGCGACGGCCGGCAGGTCCGCGATTGGCTTCATGTGGTCGATCACACGCGAGGACTTCACGCGGCATTGGCCCTTGGCCGGCCTGGTGAAGTCTATCTGTTTGGCGGCCATTGCGAACGGTCGAATATCGACGTGGTGCAAGCGATCTGTCGCGAATTGGACGTGCTGCAACCGAAACAGGACAAGACTTCGTATACGTCGCAGATTCGCTTCGTGGAGGACCGCCCCGGTCATGACAGGCGGTACGCAATCAGCACCGAGAAGGCCGGCCAGGACCTGCATTGGAATCCACGCGTTGAATTCGCTGTCGGTCTGCGGGAGACAGTGGCGTGGTATGTGGATCATCGTGGTTGGGTGGAACAGGTGACGCAAGCCGCCTATGATGGTCGCCGTCTCGGCGTCCGGGGCGGTTGAGCGTCGCCGGCGACTCGCGTACAGAACACAACGGAATTGATCGATGCGACAAATCTATCTCGACTACAATGCGACAACTCCCATTGCTCCCAAGGCGCGCGAGGCCATGAAGCCGTTCCTCGGCGAGTACTTTGGCAATCCCTCGAGCAATCACCATGTGGGTCGCGTCTGCCGGGAAGCGATCGAGGATGCGCGGAGCCATGTCGCGGCGCTGATTGGCGCTGACCGCGAGGAGATCGTCTTCACGTCCGGCGGCACGGAAAGCAACAACCAGGCCTTGAAAGGGACGCTTCTGCTCGATGGACCATCCGCCGACGGGCACTTGATCATTTCTGCGATCGAGCATCCTGCCGTCTCCCAACCGGCCGAGTACCTCTGCAATCTGGGGTACGCACTGACAGTGGTTGGCTGCGACAAAAACGGGACCGTCGATCCGGAAGAAATCCGCAAGGCCATCCGGCCCGATACCCGCTTGGTCAGCATCATGCATGCGAACAATGAAATCGGGTCGGTACAGCCACTGCGCGAGATCGCCGCGATCTGTCATGAGTACGGCGTGCTGGTCCACACGGATGCGGCGCAATCGCTGGGCAAACTACGTGTCAAGGTGGATGAACTGGAAGTCGATCTGCTGACGATCGCCGGCCACAAGATTTATGCGCCGAAGGGCATCGGAGCGCTGTTTGTCCGCCAGACGGTCGACTTGGCACCGTTGCTACACGGCGCTGGACACGAGAAAGGACTGCGGCCCGGCACAGAGAATGTTCCGTTCATCGTGGCGTTGGGGGCCGCGGCACTGCTCGCAGCACGGGAACTGGAACTCAACAGCGCTCGCATGATTCTGCTGCGCGATCGCTTGTACGAACAGCTGAGGGAAGGGATCGGATCAACCCTCACGCTTAATGGAGCACGCGGAGCGCGGCTGCCCAATACGTTGAGCATCAATTTCCCCAACGTGAACGGAGCCGAACTGCTCGCGCGAGTACCCGAGGTCTGTGCCTCGACCGGCGCCGCCTGCCATAGCAGCGGCACGTCGCTGTCCGACACCTTGAGCGCCATCGGGCTCCACCCTGCCACCGCCCAGGGAACCGTGCGATTGAGCCTGGGATGGTATACGTCGGAGGAAGACGTCGATCGCGCTGCCAGTCTGTTGATCGGAGCCTGGGAAGCGATGACTCAATAGCCGGTCTTCCAGCCGTCACCGGACGAGCGTCTTTCAGCCCCGAGGTTGGCGATACTGCAAGGCGTTCGCTTTCGCCATCGCATCCTCCGCCAGACGAATGTAATCCTGGTTTTGCGTTCCGGCAAACGCGCGCTGGTACGTCACACTCATCGCTGTGAAATTGAATGGCTCGTCCGGCTCCAGCTCACACGCGCGGCGGCCGTGGTTCACGGCCTCCTCGTGCTTGCCGACTCGACCGTACAACACGGCAAGTGCCAGGTGAGCGAGCGGATAGTTCTCTTCCTCGGCCAGTAGCGCGGTGAGCTTTTCAATCGCTTCGTCGTATTTCCCTTCGTCCTTGAGCCGATCCGCGTCATTGTACATTGCCGTAAGGTCTGCCATGTCGTTGGTCGCTCCCTATGTTCATGCCTGTGTATCGAGGCCAGAGTCTGTAAGGTCCCAGTTGATAACACGTGCACGCCGAGCGCGGATGCTCGTAGGACGGGATCCTATCCCGCCCCTGCTCGCACGCGGGATCCCGAGCTACATTGGCGGTGTCTACCGCCTCATTGACAGCCCCCCCGACGGTGCGGCTGTGTATGGAAAAGGTGGCGATGGTGCGCGGCACCAGCCTTTCCGCCCTCATGGTACACCGCCGACCCCTCGTGCGTTAAGGGTGCCGCACACCGGCGGGTGTGACAAGGTTGCCGACCAAAGCGCCGGGTCGCCCAAGAACTCAGAAAGCGGCCGCCGGCACACCGGAATCCGGACGGAAGCTACCACGCCGTAGCGGAGCCCGCCAGGGCTCAGTGAAGTGGTTTCACCGAAGGAGCCGCCGCTGAAGCCTCGGCGGCTTCAGCTACCACGCACTCTGACGGGGCCCGCGGCCCCTTAATGCGCAGAAAATTCCTATTGATCCATACATTCGTTACAACCGATAAAAGACATAATCCGAGGCGGCCGCCGGGCGGACCACGACACTCGGGGCAACAAAGACGCGGGGCTACCTTCGCGGCAGGCCAGCAACGCCGGCCCGCTATCCCCTGGTCTTCCATCTCATGCATAGACGAGTGTTCTGGTGACGCAAATACATCCAACTGCGGTAATCGACCCCAAAGCAACCCTTGGCCAACACGTGTCCGTTGGCCCCTTCTGCGTGATTGAAGGCACAACGGTCTTGGGAGACCGCTGCCAATTGGCCAGTCATGTGGTCATCAAGGGGAAAACGACGTTGGGGGCCCGCAATATCATCGAAGACGGCGCGATTCTCGGCGGCCGACCGCAACACCTGGCACAGCACGAACCGGGCGGTCTCATTATCGGCAACGACAATACGATTCGGGAAAACGTCACGATTCACTGTGCCATGTCCGAGACCGTTTCCACGACGGTCGGCGACGACAATCTGATCATGGTAAATGCTCACGTGGCGCACGATTGCCAGATCGGCAGTCACACCATTCTGGCGAACAATGTCATGCTGGCCGGACACGTGTCCATGGCGGACTATGCTTATCTGTCAGGAGCGGTCGGAGTCCATCAATTCTGCCGCATCGGCGCGCACGCCATGGTGGGTGGCCAGTCCCATGTCACCAAGGACATACCGCCGTACGTGACCGTCGACGGCCAGACAACTCGCGTGGTGGGGCTGAATCTTATCGGTCTCAGACGGCGCGGCTTCACGACCGCCGAGATCCACCAGTTGAAGGCGGCGTATCGGTTGATCTATCGGCAGGGACTTACTTGGCGGGAAGTGCTCGAGAGGTTAAGCGAGGAGTTCCCCGCGGGGCCAGCAGCCGCATTCCACACGTTCTTCCTGGGCGGCAAACGCGGATTCACGCTCGAACGCCGGACGCCCCCCGAAGCCATGCTGCCGTTGCCCGATGCCATCGCCGATCCCGAACACGGCTCACTGCGACGAGTCGGATAAGGCGGCTCCTTTCACCTACGTAGAACGGACTTCAGTCCGTTTGACGGATCCCAGAACTGTTCTGCGCACAGCTACGGCGGAGCGGCGAAGGACGAGCCACTCCTGTCGCGCGTGGTTGGAGTGGTTCCAGGCGCCCCCACGAAGGCGTGGCCGACGCACACGAGCAGGCAGAGAGCCGAACGCGAAACCGCATCGGGAAAACCCGATGCGGTTCACGAATACAAGCTATTGCGACAAGATCGCGCCGGCACACGCTCGCGGTTATTTCTCGGCGGCTTTCAGCGCGGCTTGAGCGGCAGCCAGACGCGCGATGGGCACACGGAAGGGTGAGCAACTGACGTAGTTCAATCCGACCTTGTGGCAGAAGGCGATCGACGCCGGATCTCCACCGTGCTCTCCGCAAATCCCGACCTTCAATTGCGGTTTGGTGGCACGCCCCTTGGTGACCCCCATCTCGACCAACTGGCCGACGCCCTCCGTGTCGAGCGACTGGAAGGGATCGACCAGCAGGATTTCCTGTTTCAGATAATCGGGCAGGAAGGAGTTGATATCGTCGCGGCTGAAACCGAATGTCATCTGCGTCAGGTCGTTGGTGCCGAAGCTGAAGAAATCGGCGTGCTCAGCCACCTTGTCTGCCGTCAGCGCTGCCCGCGGGATCTCGATCATGGTCCCGATCAGGATGTCGAGTTTGCCGGTGAACTTCTTGGCGGTCTTCACCCGTTCGATCGTCTGAGCCGCCAATTCGCGCAACAGTTTCAGTTCGGCCGCGGTTCCCACCAGCGGGATCATGATCTCGGCCTGCGCATCGACCTGCTTCGACCGGCAAGCGATAGCGGCTTCCACGATGGCCTGCACCTGCATCTCGAGGATTTCCGGATAGGTCACGCTCAAGCGGCAACCGCGATGACCGAGCATCGGGTTGGCTTCATGCAGCTGCGAAACGCGGGCTTTGACCGCCGCCGCCTTCACGCCCAAGCGCTCCGCCATCTCCGCTTGGTTCTTGGCGTCGTGGGGCAGGAATTCGTGCAGCGGCGGGTCGAGCAGTCGCACGGTCACGGGCAGTCCTTTCATGGCCGTGAAGATGCCGACGAAGTCTTTCCGCTGGTAGGGGAGCAATTTCGCCAGAGCGGCTTTCCGCGCCTCGGGCGTTTCGGCCAGGATCATCTCCCGCATGGCAGCGATCCGATCTTCCTGGAAGAACATGTGCTCCGTCCGGCAGAGTCCAATCCCTTCCGCACCAAATTCGCGTGCCCGGCGAGCATCTTCGGGCGTGTCGGCGTTGGTGCGGATCTTCAACTTGCGGTGTGTGTCGGCCCACTTCATCACCTTCGCGAAGTCGCCCGACAGCTTGGGAGACATGGTGGCTACCTCACCGGCCATGACCTGCCCGGTCGATCCGTCGAGGGAAATCACGTCGTTGTACGTAAATGTCTTGCCGGCCACCGTGATTTTGCGGGCCTTCTCATTGATCTGAACCTCACCGGCACCGGCCACACAGCAGCGGCCCCATCCGCGAGCGACCACGGCCGCATGGCTGGTCATGCCGCCGGTGCTGGTCAAGATCCCCGCGGCGCTGTGCATCCCATCGACGTCTTCCGGGCTGGTTTCCTTGCGGACCAACAAGACGCTTTCGCCGGCAGCCGTGCGCGCCACGGCCTCTTCGGCAGTAAAAGCCAACTTGCCCACAGCGGCGCCTGGCGACGCGGGCAGGCCCGTGGCCAGCACCGTGGCCTTGGCCTTGGCTTTCGGGTCGAAGCTGGGCAGCAACAACTGCGTCAGGTCGTTGGCGGGAATGCGCTGCACGGCGACCTTCTCCTCCACCAGCTTCTCATCCACCATGTCGCAGGCGATCTTCACCGCGGCCGCACCCGTACGTTTGCCCGTCCGCGTCTGCAGCATAAACAACTCGCCACGCTCGATGGTGAATTCGATGTCCTGCATGTCGCGGTAGTGATTCTCAAGTACCGTCTTGATTTCGAGCAACTGCTCGTAAACTTCACGATTCCACTTGGACATTTCAGCCACCGGCTGAGGCGTGCGGATACCGGCCACCACGTCTTCACCTTGTGCGTTGACCAAAAACTCGCCAAAAAACTTATTCTCGCCCGTCGATGGATTGCGCGTGAAACCGACCCCGGTGCCCGAATCGTCGCCCATGTTGCCGTAAACCATGGACTGGACATTGACGCGCCGTTCCCAGCAGGCCACGAATGTTCTCGACCTCGCGGTAACGCACGGCCCGCGCCGTGTTCCAACTGGCAAACACGGCTTCGATCGCCAGCTGCAACTGCTGCACGGGAACCTGTGGAAAATCTTTGCCGCAATGCTTCTTGAAGACCTTCTTATAGGCGTCACAGAGTTCTTTCAAACCGTCGGCCGGTACGTCGGTATCGAGTTGCACCTGGTACTTGGCCTTGATCTTGGCGAAAGCCTCCTCGAAATGCTCGTGATCCACTCCCATCACGACGTCGCCAAACATGTTGATCAAGCGACGATACGAGTCGTAGGCAAACCGCACGTTGCCGGTCGCGGCCGCCTGCCCTTCGACCGACTTGTCGTTCAGCCCCAGGTTCAAAATCGTGTTCATCATGCCCGGCATGGAGGCCGCCGCACCACTGCGGACCGAGACCAGCAGCGGGTTCTTGTCGTCACCGAACTTCTTGCCGAGCTCCTTCTCCAACGTCTTGATTTCGCTCGCTACCTGATCCATTAAACCGGGGGGCAGTTTCTTCCCCTCCTTGTAGTAGGCCGCGCAACACTCGGTCGTGATCGTAAAACCAGGCGGCACCGGCAATCCGATTCCGGTCATTTCAGCCAGGTTGGCGCCCTTGCCACCGAGCAACTGTCTGCTGCTTGCCGTCGCCATCGGTGCGAGTTTTGCCGAAATAGTAGGTCATTTTGGTCTTGGCCATGTTCATGTACCTTCCAGGGTAGGGAGTGTGTGAGTGTGTAGAGCAACGAGCGGGTTCCGCTCCGTATTCCGATCGCAGAAAGACCACCCGGCGCGTCGGCCGGAACGTTCATGCACGCTGAACTAGCAGGCAGGAACATCAAACGCAGCGTGCCAGACGCCCCCATCCAGCATGCTCCTCGTCGAAGGCTCGGCCCAGTGCTCGCGACGGCCCAGTGCGCCACGAACGCTCCTCGATTCGATCCGCCGGCAGTCAGAGCACGGACCGGCTGGGGGGGCACGCTGACCTCTGTCAGCGCGCCAATCGCCACGGCGGATGCCTCGGCTGCGTCCGTGCCTCGGGGCAGTCTGCAACGTGATCGGCCCCTGGCCGGGGTATGCGGCTTCCTTCGCGTTAACGCCTCCTGAATGATCCAGCTACAGGCTCTCTCAGCGCTGCAGAATAAACCCGCAACTCTAGCAACGCCTTGTCGATGCGTCAATGAAGGGCGAGTCTCTCCCCCTGGCGTTACATCGCGTGCAGCGGCGGGGAAGGGGAAAAAAGCGTACCCAAAGGGACGTTTTCTGGCTTTCTATCGGCCTGCGATCAAACTCGACACGATTGTGGCTGAAGCTCCAGATTTTGTCGACTCCACACGACCCAAGCCGGCTGTCCATGCCAGGCGAGGGAGAGCTGGCTGGCTTGGACCGCCAATTGACTCCCGCGGCGGATTGCCTTAACACAATTACCGGAACGGTTGTGGAAAGGCCCGCACGATCTGCCGAGCGTTCCTCGGAGCGCAAACCTGCCCGCCACCCAAAAGGCACTACGCAACAGTCGCTGCCGACGAGGATAGACTACTGATGGATCATCATGATGCGGTTGGCTCACGACGCTTCACGCTGCTGGCAGTCGCGTTTGAGTTGTCGCTCGGAATCCTGGCCTTGCTGTTGGGTTGGCTGACAGGTCCCTGGCCGGCACGGACGTTGACCGATCCTGCGGGGACCGGCACGGTCGCCTCGCTGTTGATGGGTGCTGCCCTGGCGGTGCCGCTGTTTGCCGGGGTTGTGCTGATGGATCGCCGACCAGTGGGAATGTTCCACGAACTTCAGCGGATCGTGCGCGAACAAGTCGTCCCCTTGTTTCGCGGTGCCAGCCTGGGAGACTTGCTGCTCATCTCGCTGGCGGCCGGTATTGGTGAGGAGTTGCTGTTTCGCGGGTACGTGCAAGCGGCGGTGGCCGACTGGATCGCGCCGCCCTGGGGGATGTGGGTGGCGATCACCTGCGCCTCGCTGCTGTTTGGCGTCTGTCACTGGCTCTGCCTGGCCTACGCATTATTGGCCGCGGCCATGGGGATCTTGCTGGGAACGTTGTTCGCCGCCACCGGCAATCTGTTGGCCCCCATCACCGCACACGCCGTCTACGATTTCCTGGCGCTGCTCTACCTGGTGCGCCGCCACGACAGACCAGCCGAGCCCAGCGCCGGTGCGGCCGCACGGCAGGACGAGCTGATCGATTGAACAAGGTGCCGGATCACAAGCTACCCATCCCACCTTTCCTGTTCGTGAAAAACCCAGGTCATCCATCGCGGGGGTTGCGTTGGCCAAGCGCATGAAAAACGGCGGCTCGTGCATAGGGACACGAGCCGCCGTGAGATTACCAGACTAGTTCTTCTTCCGGGGAGAGGAAGATCCGTCAGTTCAGTTGCAGCAATCCTTACGGCAGCGGCAACGGGTCTTGCAGCAGCAAGGGGGTGGGCAGCAAACGCACACCGGAACCTGCTCGCAAACCACTCGCGGTACACAACGGGTCGCCGTGTAGGCAACCTTCTTGGGCACGCAACGCTTGACCTGGATGGTCTTCGTGTAGCACACCGGCTTGCAGACGGTGTAGGCAACGCGCTTGCAGTGCTGTTCCCGCTCGTAGCGGCACACCGTGTAAGGAATCTGCTTGGTGTGGCATTCCTTCTCGATGTGGCAGACCTTATACGTGCAGGTCTTCACGCACTGCTCGGGAACCATGCGGCAGACCTTATACGTGCAGGTCTTCACGCGCTGCTCAGGAACCATCCGGCAGACTTTGTACGTGCATTCCTTCACGCACTGCTCGGGAACCATGCGGCAGACCTTGTAGGTGCAGGTCTTGACGCAGTTTTCCTTCACCATGCGGCAGACTTTGTACGTGCAGGTCTTCACGCACTGCTCGGGAACCATCCGGCAGACCTTGTACGTGCATTCCTTCACGCAGTCCTCTTTCACCATGTGGCAGACCTTGTAGGTGCAGGTCTTCACGCGCTGCTCGGGGACCATGCGGCAGACTTTGTACGTGCAGGTCTTTACGCACTGCTCGGGAACCATACGGCAGACCTTATACGTGCAGGTCTTCACGCGCTGTTCCGGAACCATACGGCACACCTTGTAGGTGCATTCCTTCACGCAGTCTTCCTTCACCATGCGGCAGACTTTGTACGTGCAGGTCTTCACGCACTGCTCGGGAACCATCCGGCAGACCTTATACGTGCAGGTCTTGACCCGTTGTTCCGGAACCATGCGGCACACCTTGTACGTGCAGGTCTTCACGCAGTTTTCCTTCACCATGCGGCAGACCTTATACGTGCAGGTCTTCACGCACTGCTCGGGAACCATGCGGCAGACCTTGTACGTGCAGGTCTTCACGCGCTGTTCGGGAACCATGCGGCAGACCTTGTACGTGCAGGTCTTCACGCACTGCTCGGGAACCATGCGGCAGACCTTGTACGTGCACGTCTTGACGCAGTTTTCCTTCACCATGCGGCAGACCTTATACGTGCAGGTCTTCACGCGCTGTTCGGGAACCATGCGGCAGACTTTGTAGGTGCACTCTTTCTGGCACTGCTCGGTGACCATCCGGCAGACTTTGTAAGGAACGATCTTCTTGCAGACTTCACGTTCGTAGCGAACGCAGTTGATCGTCTTCTCACAAACTTCAGGTACCCAGACCTTTTTGCACACTTTGCGCGGCGGGCACTGAACTTCCACTACCTTGCATTCGCCGGGCGTGTACACGCAACGGCAGCAGCAAGGATCCCACGTCCAGCAACCTGGCTCTTGTACGATCTTCTTCACGACCGGACCGGGGCATTCGGTAACTTGCGTTTCCCAGCGGCCGCCACAGACCTTGACCGTCTTCGTGTAATGGACGGGCTTGCAGACCGTGTAGCACACTTCCTTCTCGCGAGTCTCGTATACCGGCTTGCAGACGTTATAGCAAATGGTCTTGGTCTTGGTTTCCCAGACCGGCTTGCACACCGTGTAGCAGATGTCCTTGGTCTTGGTTTCCCAGACCGGCTTGCAGACCGTGTAGCAAATGTCCTTCGTCTTGGTTTCCCAGACCGGCTTGCACACCGTGTAGCAAATGTCCTTCGTCTTGGTTTCCCAGACCGGCTTGCAGACCGTGTAGCAAATGTCCTTCGTCTTGGTTTCCCAGACCGGCTTGCACACCGTGTAGCAAATGTCCTTCGTCTTGGTTTCCCAGACCGGCTTGCAGACCGTGTAGCAAATGTCCTTCGTCTTGGTTTCCCAGACCGGCTTGCACACCGTGTAGCAAATGTCCTTCGTCTTGGTTTCCCAGACCGGCTTGCAGACCGTGTAGCAAATGTCCTTCGTCTTGGTTTCCCAGACCGGCTTGCACACCGTGTAGCAAATCTGCTTGGTCTTGGTTTCCCAGACCGGCTTGCACACCGTGTAGCAAATGTCCTTCGTCTTGGTTTCCCAGACCGGCTTGCAGACCGTGTAGCAAATGTCCTTGGTCTTGGTTTCCCAGACCGGCTTGCACACCGTGTAGCAAATGTCCTTCGTCTTGGTTTCCCAGACCGGCTTGCAGACCGTGTAGTGGATCTGCTTGGTCTTGGTTTCCCAGACTGGCTTGCACACCGTGTAGCAAATGTCCTTCGTCTTGGTTTCCCAGACCGGCTTGCAGACCGTGTAGCAAATGTCCTTCGTCTTGGTTTCCCAGACCGGCTTGCACACCGTGTAGCAAATCTGCTTGGTCTTGGTTTCCCAGACTGGCTTGCACACCGTGTAGCAAATGTCCTTGGTCTTGGTTTCCCAGACCGGCTTGCACACCGTGTAGCAAATGTCCTTCGTCTTGGTTTCCCAGACCGGCTTGCACACCGTGTAGTTGCAGGTCCGGTACTTCGTTTCGTATACCGGCTTGCACACGGTATACACGCAGTCACGATAACGTGTCTCGGGGACATATTTGACGCAGTTGACCGTCTTGTCCTCGCAGACCGTCTCGTAGACCGTCTTGTAGCAGGTGTACTGCTGCTGCTCGTACACCGTCTTGCGGCATGTTTTCATGACCGTGTAGCATTGCTGCTTCGCATCGCAGTAATCTACGCGGTCGCAACAGCCGGCGTTGCGGTAGCTGACCGCCCCACAATAGGCGGCCCAGGCAGTGTTAACCGATGCGGCAGCCAGCAGCACTGCGCAGATCGGCACACTCAATAGAGCTCTCATCTTCCGTTCTCCTCCTACGCTGACTCTTCAACAAGGAAGTGTAGTCTGGTTAGGCGAACACACATTCGCCTCGAATCTCGCGGCCAATCCAATCCCTCTGCAGTCGCCAATCATCTCAGTCCAAATTGATCGCCGGATACTCCTACTCTCCGCGCACGACCCAACTTGGCACTACAATGGCCGATTATCCCTGTTCATCGTCAATCTAGGTTGTCTGCTTGAACTGGATGAGCTAGATAGGACGACAAATTCAGGGTATACCGCTTGGATACGTATATTGATTCGGACAGGAGGTCTATAGTGACCGCACGATTTGTCCAACAAGCATGGCTGGGTATAGTCGCAGCGACTGTAGTGTTTGGGAAGAATAAACAAACCCACTGAGCTAATCAGGAGGTAGGCAAGCGAGGGGGATGGTTGCTGATGCGGGGTTGGGCAATACGCGACCCGAAACAGGCACTGAGTGGGCAGCGGCGCTGTCAGCGCGATGGGACGCGACGGCTTCGGCGTGGCAGCCGTCCGGGCCCGAGCCTGAATCCCCCACAACGTGGGCCGTGACACTGCGGATCGACCACTTCGTGACGGACTGACGATGCCCCGTGGGCCGGAGTATTGCTTGGCAGAGAGCGTCGGATCTGGTCGCGCCCGGAAGGCGACGTCACCGCACTTCAACCGCACGCTCGTTCGCCCTATTCTTGTGGCCGCTGCGCGACGCGGATACAGTGGTGAGTGGGGGGCAGCGGGTGTGCGAGAAACAGTAGGGCGACCTGGCAGGTGAGCCTGGCAGCGAGAACAACAGGTGGTGTCCATGACAGCAACACCCAACGATCCACCGGACAAAGGCACTTCTCCGGACGCCCAGGGTAGTGCCAGCGAGACTCCGGTGCCAAAGGCCGTTGTGGCGCGTCTGAGTCTTTATTCGCGCGAATTACAGCACTTGCTGCACAATGGTCAGGAAACGACCAACTCCAGTCAACTTGGCAAGCGACTGGGAGTGACCGACGCGCAGGTGCGGAAGGACTTGGCCTATTTCGGCCAGTTTGGCTACCCCGGCATCGGCTATCGCTGCAGTGAATTGGTGGAACAGATTCGTCGCATACTCGGGACCAGTCATTCGTGGGCGGTGGCTTTGGTGGGGGTTGGCAATCTTGGCCACGCCTTGTTGCGATACCGTGGGTTTGCGCGGCAAGGATTTCGCATCGAAGCGGCGTTCGACAGCAACCCGCAGCTCGTGGGGCGGCGGATCGAGTCGTTGGAAATCTACTCCCTCGACCGCTTGGCGGAGGTCATCTCCCGGCAAGGTATCCGCCTGGCGATCTTGGCCGTCCCCGCGGCGGCGGCGGAACAGGTGGCTCTGCAGTTGACTTCAGCCGGCATCGTAGGGATCTTGAATTTTGCGCCGGTCACGCTTACGCTGCCAGAGCCAGTAGCGGTTGCGGGTGTCGATTTGGCCATTGAATTGGAGCAATTGACATTCGCCGTTGTGAGTCGAGACGCAAGGTCCTAAAATACTGCCTCCTAAAATACTGAGCGCGTACGCCGCGAATCGTCGCGTTACCCGGTGGTGTAATGGTAACACTAGGGATTTTGGTTCCCTCATTCAAGGTTCGAGTCCTTGCCGGGTAGTTTCGGAAATCATCACCAGTGCGGCACTTACAGCTCATCTCGTAAGTGCCGCCGTTGCGGTTTTGGGAGCGGTGTGACCGAAAGTGCGACGCGCCCCCCCTCATGTCACCCTCGATCGCCTTGTTGGCACCGGGCTCCCCCTGTAATCGCCTGGCGCACCTGTGGGACCAGGTCGGCCAGACTTGGCCCATCCGACGCTGGGTATCGAGTTGGATGCCCCGCCGACCGCCAAGGGTAACCGCCGGGACGAAGTGGAAGTGAGCACCACCCAACTCGTTCTCGACCGACAACTTTCCCCAACAGACCGGGTCTCTTCGGGTCGTCTTCGGGACGTTCCTTCCCCGGCGTTACCACCCGGGCGGTTCGCCCAACCGCTTGCCGCCGCGCGTGTCTCCGCATTTCCGCACCCCGCACCCCGCGGGTGACGTGAACGCGGATTGACCCCCTCGCGTAGCACTGCTAGATTACAGGGTTTGTCGCGGTCTTCGCTCGCCACGGGTAACAGACCGCTCGGTCTGTTCCCCGCATTTCATGGAGCTTGTAGCGGCGAAGGTAGTCTGACCTGTGGCCGGGGGAGGTGCGCGACACTTGGTGCGCGACCATCCGTCGATAAGCGGCCCCCCAGCCATGCCCGGCAAGTTCACCAACCAGCAGGAGATTCTCTGTGTCGGAATCGCTCGTCCAAGATTTAGTGTCCGCCGGAGTGCATTTCGGGCATCGTGCCAGCTTGTGGAATCCCAAGATGGCACCCTATATCTATGCTCGCAAGAACCAGATTCACATCATCGACATTCGTGAGACGCTGCGTGGATTGCTGCGTGCTCAGAAATACCTCACCCAGGTCGCCGGCGGCGGCAGTCTGGTGTTGTTCGTGGGAACCAAGCGGCAAGCGGCCGGCGCGGTCGAGCGCGAGTCGTTGCGTTGCAGCATGCCCTTTGTCGCCGAGCGCTGGTTAGGTGGCGCGCTGACCAATTTCCGCACTGTGCGCAGTCGGCTCGGACGACTCGAAGAGTTGGAAGAACTGCGTGCGGGCGATCGACTGTCGGAATACTCCAAGAAAATGCAATCGGCACTGGCTCGCGAATATCGCAAGATGTATCGCAATCTAAACGGCTTGCGCACCATGAACCGGATGCCCGAGTGCGTCGTCGTGGTCGATCCCCGGAAAGAAAAGAACGCCGTTCGAGAGGCACGCCGCCTGGGGATCACGACGATCGCCTTGATCGATACGGATTGTGATCCGGATCTGGTCGACTTGCCGATCCCCGGGAACGACGACGGAATTCGGTCGATCGAGTTGGTGATCAAGACCTTGGCAGACGCCGTGCTGGCTGGCAAGACGCGGTCAGCGATGGAGTCCAAGCAAGAAGTCGGCGAGAGTGGTCGCCCAGACTCAGCAAGTGAGGATCGTGATCCGGCGGCGGGCGACGCACCGAGCAACTGATTCGTGGGGCATCTCGTGACCGGAGGCGACTCGGTTTCGGTAGCGGGCCCGCTCCCAGACGCCGCGCACAGGTAGCGAGTCGTGCCACCATCAGGCACCTCGCCACGCCCCGCCCGGAGACTCGGCAGCATGGCCTGTCCACACACAAATCGTATGCCCGTGAAATGTCGGCGGAACGCCAGCCAAGTGGGCAGCCGACACGTCACACGGCCGACACAACTGGCAACCGGCACGGAACATCGGCCACGGAAGAGGTGCCTGACCGCTGCCGGTGCGCGCGCAGGCAACCGAGGCTTGCCCAGGCAAAATGAACAAGAAACAATCTTTGTAAAGCGACACCACCTAGGAGAACGAATCATGGGTGAGATTACGGCAGCCGCCGTGAAGGCATTTCGCGAACGTACCGGCTTGCCCCTCATGGACTGCAAGCGGGCGTTGACCGAGGCCGATGGGGACCAGGAAAAGGCCATCGAGACGCTCCGCAAAGCCGGCGAGAAACTGGAGCTCAAACGTCGCCGGACGCGACACCGATTTCGGCCGTTTCGGCCTCTTCTGTGGACTGGACAAGCCCGTCGGTGCCATGGTCGAGCTGAAGTGCGAAAGCGCTCCGGTAACACAAAACGAGGAATTCATTCAGTTGGCCAATGATCTGGCCACGCAACTGGCCGTGGGACCGGGTGCCGCGACCGTCGACGAGCTGTTGGCGCAGCCTTCGCCGAGTAAGAAAGGCACGACGCTCAGCCAGCAGAAAGCGGACCTGTTCAATCGGATTCGCGAGGTCTTCAATGTGGGACGCATGATCCGCATTGAGAGCCCGTGTGGTGGCTACAGCCACAATGCCAAGACGGTGGCGGGCGTGCTCGTGGCCGTCGAAGGGGGCTCCGACGAGCTTGCCAAGGACGTCAGCATGCATATCGCCGCCATGCGACCCGAGGCCTTGAATGTGGCCGACCTCGATCCTGCCGAGATCGACAAGGAGCGTGAGATTCTGCGCGAAGCCGCTCTCAACGAAGGCAAGCCAGCGAACATCGTCGACAAGATGGTGGAAGGCCGTCTGCGCAATTTCTATGCCGAACGCGTCTTGTGTGAGCAGCCGTTTGTGAAAGACGATAAGTTGACGGTCGGCAAGTACGCCGACCAGAACGGCATGAAGATCAGTCGCTTCGTCCACTGGGAACTGGGTAAAGAATAGTCTCCCCAAGACCTACTCGCCCCGTTGCACAACGGGGCTTTTTTTTCCTGCTAGCTCGGACTTGGCCGCGGCGAAATTCTCCGCGGCAGGCAAGGAGTGTTGACTCATGACTGAAGTGGAACCATCGGAAAAGACCACTTATTATCGGCGGGTCGTCTTGAAGCTGTCGGGAGAGAGTTTCACTCATCCCGGCGAACGTGGCATCTCGATGGAGGAGGTCGTCCACATCGCTCGCCAAATCCACCAGGCTCAGGAAATGGGCTGCGAAATGGCCGTGGTGATCGGCGGCGGTAATATCCTGCGCGGAGCGCATTTTATCGATCGCAATGCCGGTATCCATGAAGCCACGGCTCATTACATGGGAATGCTCGCCACCGTCATCAACGGGCTGGCCCTGCAGGATGCGCTGGAATCGTTTGGCAGCGAGACACGGTTGATGACCGCCATTCGGATGGACGGCGTGGCGGAACCGTACATTCGCCGCCGCGCTCGATCCCACTTGCGGAAAAAGCGGATCGTGATCCTGGCCGCCGGGACGGGGGGGCCATTCGTCACCACCGACACCGCCGCCGCTCTCCGTGCCCTGGAGCTGGAAGCGAACATCCTGCTGAAAGCCACGCGTGTGGACGGCGTTTTTAGCGACGATCCGGAGAAGAACCCGCACGCCGTCCTCTACCAACAGCTCGACTACAACACCGTGCGTGAACAGAACCTGCGGTTCATGGACAGCACCGCCATCGCTCATTGCATGGAGCGGTCCATGCCGATCCTCGTCTTCAATTACCGGAAGGATGGCAATATTCAGCGGGCAGTGCGGGGCGAGAAAGTGGGTACCATAGTGGGGCCTACCCCTCCGTCCAGCCCGCCAAGTTGATCCGTTCGCCTGACTCGGGGCTGTTCGACCGTCACGGCCAGCCGAGGAGCGATGTGCCAGGAGCGATGTGCCGTGGGATGCGTGGCCGTCGCGGGCCGACTCCTCCCTGCCGCGACGATCGCCAGTTTGATGGCGCGTTGGTTGGCGACCCCGCTCGCGTGGGATAGACTATTGGCTCGTCGTGGGCGCTTGCCAGGTTGTATGCTTCCATGTGTCGCCGACTGCCATGCGGGCCGGCTGTCACGCGCTCTGGCTGCCTTGCACAACCGGTGCACCGCCGACGCGTCCGGGTGGGTGGGACTTCACGACGCTTGGTCGTTTTGGGATTCGACGTTGCTGCAATTTTGGGTGGATGCCATGTCAGCGGATGAAATCGTATTTGATGCCGAAGCGCGGATGGAAAAAGCCGTCCAGGTTTTAAAGCAAAGCTTGGCCGGGATCCGCACCGGGCGGGCCAACCCCGGCCTGGTTGATTCCCTGCGAGTGGAAGTGTACGGAGCCGCCACTCCCATCAAGCAGTTGGCGACGGTCGGTTCGCCCGAACCGACTCAGATCGTGATTCGCCCCTACGATCCGAATACAATTAAGGATATCGAGAAGGCGATTATTGCGAGCGACCTGGGTTTCAATCCCCAGAACGACGGGCGTTTGATTCGCATCAACGTGCCCCCGCTTTCCAACGAGCAGCGGAAGAAAATGGTGGCGCGGATCAAAGACCTGACGGAAGAGGCCAAGGTGGCGATTCGCAACATTCGCCGCGACGCGAACAAGGCGCTCGATCTGGCGGAGAAGGCCAAGGAGATGAGCGAGGACGAGCGGGACGGCATGAAAGAGGAAATCCAAGAAGCCACGAAGAAGTACGAAGCACAGGCGGGAGAATCGGCCAAGAAACGCGAAGCGGATGTCATGGAGTAGTGTCGGCTCCAGCAAGATGCGCCCGCCCTCTTGCTCCCGCAGGAAATGGTTCCGTGGACTCGCTGCCGAGGTGGATGTGCTGCCCAGGTGGCACAGGGGCGGCGGAGATACGTGCATCAGGTGGGGCGAATACGCCGGGCAGCAACAGCCGAGAACTCCGCCCGACGTGAGCCGTATGGCAACGTGGAGCGTGGAGCGTGTTCGAAGATCATCGGCTCGTGGCGAACGGCGTGATCGCCGTCGCACCCGCAATCATGAGGCCGCCGAGATGACATCTCCTGGCGATTCGTCGGTTTCCTATCTCTGCCCGCAGTGTCAGACCCAGCTGACGGCCAAAGCGGCAGATGCGGGTCAGCGGCATGCGTGTCCGAAATGCGGCAAGTTGGCGAAAGTGCCGGGTGTTCCCGGCCGGCGAACCGACGGGGGCACGGGAGCCGCCGCCGACGCGTCGGAGGCTTCCGCCACGCCACGCCGCGGTATCGCCAACATTCCGCTGATCTGCCCCCTGTGCGGTACGCGGATGTATGCGACCAAGGAGCAGGTCGGCCAGCTGATGGTCTGCCCCGACTGCCTCGAGTCGGTCGCGGTGCCCGATCTCTCACCGCCGCCTCGCAAACCTTCTGCCGCTCCACCCCAGCCCAGTACGACCACGGCAGCCGCTGCTGGCCCGCCGGGTCCGGTGGCTCCCCCAGTGGCCGGCAGTGACAAGGAGGACGACGACGATTTGAAATTGAGCGAGCCGGTGGAGTTGCCACGTCATCGATCCGTCTCGAAACAGCTCGCGGAACTGCTCGACGAGCAAGAAGATGCCTCCCCCGGCCGGCGGGCATGCGACGCCACCGCCAGTTCCCCCCCCTCCGCCGCCGCGAAACGCCCTCAGCCGGGCGGCGAGTTCACCGCCAAGTGTCCGGTTTGCGATACGCTGATCTACGTCACACAGGAGGATGTCGGCCAGCAGCGAACTTGCCCGGATTGCTTCTCGCCAATGGTCATCAAGCCCGCTCGGCCCAAGACCACGACGCGTTAATGACGTGGTGGACGCCGACTACAAGGACGATGACTTCGTGCTTGCCGCGCCGGTGGAACTCGACGTCTACAAGCCAGCGGCCGACGGCGTCGCGCCCAAGACCATGGGAGAAGAATCGCTGATTCGCGCTCACCGCGAGCGCGATCAACGCGAGAAAGAGGAGGCCGATCTGCCGGCCGCTCCGCTCTGGACCGGGCTGTTCAATTACCTTCCTGATCCGGTCCTCATCGCCCGACTCATCGTCTCTGGCCTGTTGTTGGGGGGAGCCCTCAGCCTGTTGCAGGCGACTATCAATGTGTCACGCGGCAACGCGATGATGCAGTTTTTGGCGGTGGGCGGTTCGATCGCCACGTTGGTCACGGAGCTTCTTGCGTTGACCCTCCTTGCGGCCAACTGCCTGACGATTCTTCAAGAGACCACGGACGGCCATGATCGGGTGAGCCAGTGGCCTGAAAGTAATCCGGCCGAATGGGCCGTGGAATCCTTTTCGGTGGGGATGGCTGTCTTTTTCAGCGGACTCCCCGGAATGATCGTGTTCTGGGTGACCACAGCGGCCGGAATGTCCGTCGGGACGAGCTGGATTTTTGTGGGAATCAGCTGGTTCGCCTTCTTTCCCATCGCACTGTTGTCCATACTGGAATCGGCTTCCTGGACAACCCCGGTCTCCAAACCGATTGTGGACTCCCTGCGCAGTGAGACTCTGTTGTGGACCACGTTTTACATCATCACGTTCTTTCTCGCGCTGGGTGTCGCCATCACCCTCACCCTGCTGACGCTCGCAAACAACTACCTGTTGTTGTTTGCGATTGGGAATCACCTGGGCCTTTGCCGCTTTTCTCTACTTCCGTTTACTCGGTCGAGTGGCATGGGCCTGCCAGGTCCGTCCTTTGCTGAAGCAGGGTCGTGACGAACACGAGGACCACGCCAGTTCCGGAAGTCAACGCAAGACCTGACCCCTCAACCTGGCTTTGCCAGTGACCCGCCCTCCAAGCCTTTCATACGCGTGCCAACTCTTGGGATACTGCCTTCGATGACAACGACCACACACTTTGCCTGTGTCGCTCTGCTGCTGGTAACGCCGACCTTTGCGGCGGGAGAAAACTGGCCGCAGTTTCGCGGACCTCATGGCGACGGGCACGCGGAGGCCACGGACCTGCCGACGACCTGGAGCGAAACCGAGCACATCGCGTGGAAGACACCGATTCACGGCCGCGGCTGGTCTTCACCCGTTGTCTGGGGCCAGCAAATCTGGCTGACCACGGCGACCGAAGACGGTCACGAACTGTATGTACTCTGCATCGATTTCCCCACCGGAAAGATCTTGCGTGACATCAAGTTGTTCGATGTCGCGGAGCCGCAAGAGATCCATCTCACGAACAGTCATGCGTCACCCACTCCCGTCATCGAGGAGGGACGTGTCTACGTGCACTTTGGCAGCTATGGAACGGCATGTCTCGACACGCACAGCGGCCAGGTCGTGTGGCAACGCCGCGATTTCCCCTGCAACCACTGGCGAGGCCCGGGGTCATCTCCCATTCTGTTCGAAGACTTGCTGATCGTGCACTTTGACGGCTACGATTACCAATACGTCGTGGCGCTGGATAAGCAGACGGGCCGCACCAGGTGGAAGGTCGATCGCGATATCGATTACCAGACGGACGATGGCGATTTCAAGAAGGCTTTCTGCACGCCCACGATTATCGACGTCGATGGCCAGTTGCAGCTCATCAGTCCAGCCGCGCGGGCCGCCATCGCCTACAACCCCCGCTCCGGCGAAGAAATCTGGCGGATCCGTTATCCGAATCATTCGGCCACGGCTCGTCCCCTGTTCGGCCACGGCCTGTTGTTCATCAACAGCGGATTCAGCAAGGCTCAGCTGTATGCGGTTCGCCCACAGGGTCGGGGCGACATCACCGAGACAAATATCGTCTGGCAGGAGGATCGCAGTATCGGCTCGAAACCGTCGCATCTGCTGATCGATGACTTGCTCTACGTCGTCCAGGACGGAGGCGCCGCCACGTGCCTGGAAGCGCTGACCGGCCAACGCGTTTGGCAGAAACGACTGGGGGGAAATTTCTCCGCCTCACCGGTTTTCGGAGACGGCTACATGTATTTCATGAATGAGGAAGGCGTTACCAGCGTCATGAAGCCGGGACGCGAGTTCCAGCTGGTCGCCACCAATCAACTCGATGACGGCTGCATGGCCTCCCCGGCCATCGTCGACAACTCGCTGTTGCTCCGCACGAAATCCCACCTCTATCGTATCTCCAAGTAACGTTCCGCGGCACGAGGACGTGAATCTGATCGCCATCCCTGCCCGGTTCGACTCGACGTTGTCCCTCGTCGGGGAGATCTCTGGTTGCTTGCTTATTCTGCCGGCTCTACCTAGTGCCCGTGAAAGCCTCCTCCATCACGTCGCGTCGTTTGATGGTGGTGGAAAGTCACGTATTTGTGATCGATGATCTCGTCGACAATGCGCTGATTCACGAGAGCGACTGGCAGATCCGTCAGCAGACCATTATTCCATCGGTCGACGGCGTGCTGCAGAGTACCTTTCAGCGATCCAAGCAAATCGGATTGTCGAGTCTTGTCGTGTGTTGGCCACGTCATTGCGTATTCAACTGAAGGCGCGCCCACGACAGCGAAAAGTCTTTCGCGCAATCCTTTTTCAGGCGTCGAGAAGGGTTCGCAGCGGGGCGAGAATAGGAACAGCAAAGATGCAACGGTGGAGTCAAACGGAAATTCACGGTCCACGCGACACCACCAATCGACAACGTCCACTAAGAGCGTGTCGGATAGGCGGACACGTTGATTCCACCTACGGTCGTCCGACTTGTCTCGCGTTCGGTATTGAAGTGTCATATTCGTGGAGACACATCATATTCAACTTGGGTTCGGCCAATACCCACCAACTTGTTGATAGCTAGTTATTGATAACAGGCAATTGTCCCAGGAACCTCGAGGGATATACCCCGGGGGAAACCAGACTCGAAGTGAAGCGGGAAGTGAGATGTACGGCAGTCGTAGCTGAGACCGCCAAAGGCTCAGTCGTAGCTGAGACCGCCCAGGGCTCAGTCGTAGCTGAGACCGCCAAAGGCTCAGTCGTAGCTGAGACCGCCAAGGGCTCAGTCCTAGCTGAGACCGCCCAGGGCTCAGTCCTAGCTGAGACCGCCAAGGGCTCAGTCGTAGCTGAGACCGCCCAGGGCTCAGTCGTAGCTGAGACCGCCCAGGGCTCAGTCGTAGCTGAGACCGCCCAGGGCTCAGTCCTAGCTGAGACCGCCCAGGGCTCAGTCCTAGCTGAGACCGCCAAGGGCTCAGTCCTAGCTGAGACCGCCAAGGGCTCAGTCGTAGCTGAGACCGCCAAGGGCTCAGTCGTAGCTGAGACCGCCAAGGGCTCAGTCCTAGCTGAGACCGCCAAGGGCTCAGTCCTAGCTGAGACCGCCAAGGGCTCAGTCGTAGCTGAGACCGCCAAGGGCTCAGTCGTAGCTGAGACCGCCAAGGGCTCAGTCCTAGCTGAGACCGCCAAGGGCTCAGTCGTAGCTGAGACCGCCAAGGGCTCAGCGGCACCGGCGACAGATGTACCATCGCCGTTCGCGTGAAGGACAAGAAGAGTGGGTGGCAAAAAAATAAGTCGGCACAGGAGATCTTTTTGTCATCCGATTTTTTGTCCTTCATCTGCCCCGTCCAGGGTCTCTGGCACCATCTCGAGAGATTTCGCAATACCTTCCACCTGAACCGCTCGAACGCCTCAGATTTTGGCTCGGCCGCGCCGCGGCAGCATCCGTCGGTGGCGCGGACAGGGTTCATCAAGAACCGGAACCGAGAACTCAAGTTGCGGCGGATCCACTTCTGCTTCTCCGGCAGAGCCAGTAGCTGCTCGATTTCCCTGTCCTTCGGTTCGCGGACCCACTGGCCACTGCGAAACTCCGGGCAGGATCGTTTCCAGCGCAGAGCCAGTATCGGAACCTTGATTTTGCCGATCGCACGATTCCAGCACTTGCTGTTCAAGAAACATCGCACGGCAGGTGCGAAGTAGTCCGTTTTCCGCCGTCTATCGCGACCCCGTCGCCCATCCCATTCTGCCCAGCTTACCGCAAAAACGGGGAGGCTCCCCGTTTTCCCGCCCGATTTCCTGCCTTGACCCGAAATCGTGAATGGTTCTATACTCCCCCACCCAAAAACGGTTACCGCGGCAGCCCGCGCCGTGTGAACCCATCGAAAGCCGGCCCCGAGAAGCCGGTCGTGACCCGAACAGCCAGGTGAAGGGAGGAACCGACATGGTTCGCAAGGAAGCCCGCGGCAAGGCGCCGCGTAAGTCGCACTGGAAAGGTCGCATCACCGTTGCGATCAGTGTCGTTGTGGTTGTCGGCGTATGCTTGGCGCTACGCCCCTTTTCAGGAGCTCAGGACGCGAAAGCCGAGGCCCCTGTGCTGAACGGAGTGGCACCGGCCCATCGCACCTCAGCTGCCACCACCCAGACTCCACAGAGCGTCGCTCCCGCCCCGCAGACGCCGAAGCTGGTCGCCACGGTGAATGGCGAACAGATCTCCCGCCAGGAGTTGGCCGAGGAGTGCCTGCGGCGTTATGGCGCCGAGGTGCTGGAGAGTGTTGTCAACAAGCACTTGATCTGGCAGGCCTGCCAGGCGAAGGGCATCCAGATCACCGATCAAGATGTGGAAGCGGAGATCAATCGTCTGGCCGGCAAGTTCGGATTGTCACCGAGCCGTTGGCTGACCATGTTGCATGAAGAACGCGACATCGCGCCGGAACAATATCGGCGGGAAATCATCTGGCCGACGTTGGCCCTCCGCGCCTTGGCGGCCAAGGAATTAGTCGTCACTCCTGACGAAATGAAGAAGGCCTGGGAGGTCGAATACGGGCCGCGGGTCAAGGTGCGCGCGATCACCGTGAGTTCGCGCGAGAGTGCCGAGCAACTACGGGCGGCTGCGGCGGCCAATCCGGAGAATTTCGGCGATCTGGCGAAAAAGCATTCCGAAGATCAGAGTGCCAGCGTAAACGGTCTGATTCCCCCGATCCGCAAGAACGTGGGGGACGAGAACATTGAGCGTGTGGCATTTGGGCTGCAGGAGGGCGAGATATCACCGGTCATTCAGGTCGCGAACCAGTATGTGATCTTAAAGTGCGAAAAACAATTGGAGGGAACGTACATTGCCGAGCGTTTCCGCCAGGATGCTGAAGACCGCATCCGCGACCGCGTCCAGGAGCAGAAGCTGCGTGGTGCAGCCGCGTCCTTGTTCCAGCAGCTGCAGCAGGACGCCCGGGTGGTCAACGTGATGAACGACCCCGAACTACAGAAGCAGATGCCTGGCGTGGCTGCCACGATTAACGACCAGAAGATCTCCGTACAACAACTCGCTGAAGAGTGCATTGAGCGTCACGGCCGCGACGTGTTGGACGGGGAAATCAACCGCAAGATTCTACTGCAGGCTCTCAAGCGCAAGAGCCAGCAAGTGGCGGAACAGGACCTCGACCAGGAAATCGCGCGCGCCGCGGACGCTTACGGTTTCCTCAAACCGGATGGCACACCCGACATCGAAAAGTGGCTCGGCGAAGTCACCAAGGAAGAGGGAGCCACGGTGGAATTGTATGTGCGTGATGCGGTCTGGCCGACGGTGGCTCTGAAGAAACTGGTGGACAACCACGTGCAGGTGACGGACGACGACATCCAAAAAGGATTTGTCTCCAACTACGGTCCCCGCGTGGAAGCACTGGCCATCGTCATGAACAATCAGCGGCAGGCACAGAAAGTCTGGGAGATGGCGCGTGACAATCCCACGGACCAGTTCTTTGGCGAGCTGGCGCACCAATACTCGGTCGACTCTGTCTCGCGCGAGAATTATGGACGGATACCACCGATCCGGCAGCACGGCGGTCGACCCGAATTGGAGAAAGAGGCGTTCGCCCTGAAACCGGGCGAACTGTCCGGCATCATTGCCTCGGACGAGAATTACATCATCTTGCGTTGTACCGGCTTCACGACCCCCGTTGTCGGCTCGTTGGACAACGAAGTCCGCCAGGAACTGGTGAAAGACATTCGCGAGAAGAAACTGCGACTGGCCATGTCGATTGAATTCGAACGCCTGCAAAAAGCGGCCGAGATCGAGAACCTCCTGACCGGCAGTTTTCAATCCGCCGCCAATCCCAACACGGGCGAGCGTACCACCGCGCGTCCGGTCGCCGCCAACCAACCGCGCAGGTAGAGACGTACCGAGCGAATCTGCCTCACCAAGGATAATGGCCTGACGAACGGCCGTTGCACGCCCCACGCGTGTCAGCGGCCGTTTCTTTTGCGCGAGTCGTTGACGGGTGTGGTGAACGGGGGGCGTCAGCCTGCGCCGTGGTGGACGGTTGGCCTCCCGTCAGCTTCGAGCATTTCCTGGGCAGACCGAGTCAGGCATCCGATTACGTTCGCCATCGTGAGCTCACGCACCGGTCACGTGCCTGGTGGTTTCAGACATGATATAGTGATGGTACGGCACCGACATGCGGTGGGGCGACGTGAATCAGCGCGGCATCGCGGGCCATGCGGACGCGACGAATTCAGCGTCACTTTCGAATACTCGGGGAGAAGTCCTCATGAAGCTTGGTCTGTTTTCGGTCAGCTACGCGGGGTATTGGGGCCAGGCATCGCTGGCTCTTCCCGCCTTCATTGCTCGCGCCGCTGGCCTTGGGATACGACACGGTGATGTTGGCTGGCAAGCGGCCACACCTATCGCCGTTGGACACGCACGAAAATCACATAGCCTTGATTCGCAGCGAGCTGGCAGCCCACGCCGTGACGTGCGGGGTTATCGCCGGTTACACCGATTTGTCACCCACGACGGCTGCCGAAATTCCCTATCTGGAACTTCAAATTGCCTACGTCGAGTCACTCTCTCGCATCGCCGCGGCCCTCGATTGCTCCCTTGTGCGGGTGTTCACGGCGTACGAAGTGGCGGGCCACGCGCCGCACCAGATTTGGCAAGCGGTCGTCACAGCGCTGCGCGAGATGTGTGACCGAGCGGCGCCTCATGGCGTCACGTTGGCCGTGCAGAACCATCACGATATCGGGGTCCATACCGACGCGCTGCTGGAGTTGCTCAATGACGTGAATCGGCCCAACTGCATGCTCGGGTTTGACGCCTGGTCTCCTGCTTTGCGTGGTGAGGATCTCTATCAAGCCGCCAGAAAAGCAGCGGGAAAAGTCGCTATCACGACGAATGCCGACTACGTGAAGTTTCCCCGCTTCCGGTACCAATCTGATCTGGTGAACTATGCCAAGGTGGAACCCGATCTGGTGGCGCGGTGCGGTTTGGCGACGGATTCATTGACTACGAAGCTTTTTTCCGCGGATTGACGGACGGCGGATTTGACGGCATCGCAAGTTACGAAATGTGTTCTCCGATCCGTGGAGGTGGATCGCTGGAGAACCTGGATGCCCATGCGGCGCAGTTACGTGGCGTGGATGCGTGACCGGAGGTAGCCGAGAAGACGCTCTGCGCCGCGTCGTGGCCGCCAGGAGTTGCCCTGCCACAGGGTTATTGTCCTCAGAGCAGGTTTCTTCGACGGCTTTTCCGCGGTGCTCCGGCTGAAGCCGGACAATACGGCGGCCGTTGCTCGGCTGGGCTGAACGCATCTGAAGTTGGGTTGCTACTCCGAGGCAATGGAGGCCCTCGAGGTGTCTACCCGCTTTTATCGATCCCCTGTCGCAGCCTATGATCATTGAGGCCTAGTTTCCCGCCGCTCGTTATCCGTCGGTTACGATGCCCGCCGACCGTCATCGCGGACCGACCGCACGTGACGGCTCTTGTCGAGCCGAGAACGAGTCATATTCTTGTTTTTACCCAGAGCCCCATTTCCCAGAGCCGTATCGATGAACGAAGAAAACCAGTCTCCCGCCGAAGAATCGTCGCGTCCGTTTACGGTACGATTGGCGTCGCGCGTCAGTCGGCTCCCTCCGTACATGTTTGGCCGCATCAACAATCTGCTTTACCAGAAGCGACGGCAGGGCAACGATGTCATCGACCTGGGGATGGGCAACCCGTCCGACCCCCCCGAGCCACGTGTGATCAGCAAGCTGGCCGAGGCGGCCCGCGATCCGCGAAACCATGGCTACAGCAAGTCGAACGGCATCTTGAACCTGCGGCGCGAGATGGCCAGCAAGTACCTGACTCGCTTCGGAGTCCGTCTGGATCCGGAGCGGGAGGTGATGGTCTGTCTGGGCTCCAAGGAGGGGTTCAGCCACATGTGCCTGGCTCTGATGGGGGCCGGTGACACGGCCATCATTCCGGCTCCCTATTTTCCCGTCCACATGTATGCCGTGGCGTTGGCAGCGGGCAACGTGATTGCGCTGGAGGTTCGCGATAGCGAGAAATTCTTGACCAACATCTCCTACACGTGTCAACACCTCTATCCTCGCCCCAAACTGCTTATCCTGAATTATCCGCACAACCCGTCGACGGTGACGGTGGAGCCCGAGTTCTTCGTGGAAGTGGTCCGCCTGGCGAAACGATACGGTTTCATGGTGATCAGCGACTTTGCCTACGCCGACGTGGCTTTCGACGGCTATCGTCCGCCCAGTTTCCTGGCCGCCCCGGGGGCGATCGATGTGGGTGTGGAATTCACGACGATGAGCAAGGGGTACAACATGGCCGGCTGGCGGGTCGGCTACTGTTGCGGCAACGCCGAGATGATTCAGGGTCTGGGTGTGATCAAGGGCTACTACGACTACGGGATGTTCCAGGCGATTCAGATCGCGGCCATCGTCGCCTTGCGGCACACGGAAGCGGCGGTCGAAGCGCAGTCGCAGAAGTACCAAAGCCGGCGCGACGTGCTGGTCGACGGTCTGCGACGCATCGGCTGGACGGTCGAGCCACCCAAGGCCGGCATGTTCGTCTGGGCCAAGGTCCCGCAGCCTTGGTGCAAGGCAATGAGCACCATGGACTTCGGCATGATGCTGCTCGAAGAAGCGGACGTCGCCGTCAGTCCGGGAAGTGGTTTCGGGCCCAGCCGGAGAGGGCTACGTGCGGATGGCGCTGGTGGAGAACGAAAATCGACTGCGGCAAGCCGTGCGGCAGATCGGCCGCTGCCTGCAGGGCGATCCCGCTCAGCACGCAGCCCAAAAGAAGCCGTCGCGGACCATGCGGCTCCCTGAGCACAGCACGCCTGCCGTGACGGCGGAGCATGCGATGAGCAGTGGGTCCTATCAGCTCTCCAGCTTCTTCACTATAATTTCGCCAAACTAGACGCGCTCAGCGAACCGCTCGGCATGACAGCCCCGGTTCCCTGACGCGAACCGGACATTTTCGACAAGATTACCTTCGAGACGGTAGCGGAGGGGGGGCTGGCCGAGTAAATTACCCCCTGAAACAACAAAAGAGGGCTCTTGTTCGCCGCAACAAGAGCCCTCCAATTTAAGGCTGCCCGGATTTTGGATGCGACTCCAGCGTCCGGAGACCCACAGCCGTATTTTGGGTATCGGGACAATCGCTCAGCAATACTTTAGATCACTCGTCTGTCTCGGACGAACCACACCTTCGAATTTGCCTGTGCGACAAGTGATGATGACCCAACCAGCAAAGCTTGCCTTAGAGGACGGAACGGTATTGACAGGCACATCTTTCGGTGCCCAGGGTGAAGTGGACGGAGAAGTTGTCTTCAACACTTCCATGACCGGCTACCAGGAGATTCTGACCGATCCGAGTTATCGCGGTCAGATTGTCACGATGACCTACACGCAGATTGGCAACTATGGCGTCAATGACGAGGACGTTGAGAGTAGCCGCCCGCATCTGGCCGGTTTCATCGTGCGCGAGAACAGTCGTGTGGCGCAGCAACTTCCGCGCCACCGGCACCTTGCATGACTATCTGGTCAAGCATCAGATAGTCGGATTGGCCGGCATCGACACGCGCGCCCTGGTGCGACGCATTCGCACTCAGGGGGCCATGAAGGGCGTCCTCTCGTCGGTCGATCTGGATGATGCCAGTCTCGTGGAGAAGGCGCAGTCGAGCCCGGGGTTGGTCGGGCGTGACCTGGTCCGCGAGGTGATTCCGGACCGCGCCACGTGCTTGGCAGCAGGGACTCAGCCACTGGGCTCGCCTGCCGGGCCAGCGGCAGCCGGCCAAGCCACCGCACCGAATTGCATGTGGTGGCGTTGGACTTCGGCATGAAATGGAATATTGCCCGCCATCTTGTTCGATCTCGGCTGCCACGTGACCATCCTGCCGGGTACCGCCACGGCTCAGGAGATTCTGGCGCTCAGAACCCGACGGCGTGTTTCTCTCCAACGGACCGGGCGATCCCGAACCGGTGGAGTATGCGATCCGGACGATCGCCGAATTGATGGGCAAGGTACCGATTTTTGGCATCTGTCTGGGACATCAGCTGCTGGCGCTGGCCTGCGGCGCCAAGACGTTCAAGCTGAAGTTTGGCCACCGCGGCGCCAATCAGCCGATCTTGAATCTGGAAACGGGACGTGTCGAGATCACGGCGCAGAACCATGGGTTTGCGGTCGAAGACGAAACGTTTCCCGCGCATTTACGAGTCACTCACCGCAACTTGAATGATCAGACGATCGCCGGCCTGCGTCATCGAAACCGCGCGGGCCTTCAGCGTGCAGTATCATCCGGAAGCATCCGCCGGACCGCACGACAGCCGGTACTTGTTTGAGCAGTTTCGCGATCTCATGCTGGAAACGAAGTGAGAACAGCCGGTTGATCGGCGTGCTTCTCCAGATTCTCCCGCACTTGCTCGGCCAGCAAATCGGCATTGTGTTCCGTGGTCTGCGCGGTGAGTTGTGCGATGCTGACCAGAGCGGAATACTGCTGACTGCGGAGCAGTTGATGCACCAACAGCGGCCAGCCGGCTTGGGGGACGAATTTCGCCGAGACATCGGAGGCCAGATCCAGGGTGGTAAGATGTACCTGCCGGATGGCTCGCCGATGTTCTTCGCGATCATCGGGCAGAATCGACAGGCGATAGGGGCGGGACGCAGAAACGCGAAGACCGGTGGTGAGAGAGAAATCGAGTCGATAGGGGGGTGGCAGCAGATCGAGCAGCGCGGTGAACAGGCGTCTGCCGGGGAGGGGGGCACTGACACCGAGCGCAGTTGTATTGAGTGCGGCGCCGACCAGAGTAGCCAGTTTGTGCGGACCGATTTTGCGCACCACATACTCCAGGTTGGCGGCATTAGCGGGCGAGGCGCGTCCGAGGAGTGAGATCGGGTCGAGTTGCGGCGGCAGTTCCTTCCAGACCGTGAAGTGGCCGCCGCCCACGAGCGCATCGACAATCGGAAACGGGCTGTTGGCGAAACGCTGCATGAGCTCTGGCGGGATCAGAAACATCTGCGTGTAGACACGTTCGCCGCCGCGGCCGCTGTATTCGCGGCCCGCCAGCACCGTTTTCCCCACGCAGAACGATCCGTTGGACAGGCGATGGCAATTCACGCTCTCGGCAATCGACAGCTGCCCATACAGCGAGTCGTGGCTGGGGCCCCATTGTGCCAGTTCACGCGCTTCGGCCGTGGACACGCCTGGGCTGCAGGCCGCCAACTGATAGCCTTCGTTACGGCCACTGCGTACCGACGTGAATATCGCTTGTTGAACGAGCACTTCGCCCCCTCCAGCCGTTTACCCGCGTCGCTTGACTTGCCACCAACCTATTGACCGATTTCCTCAACCAGCCAACGAAATGGTTCAATAATTCCTCGCGGCTCCACACGCAACGGCACGTGGCGCACGCCACCCAATTCCATCTGGAATCCGCACGCCCCCGCCACCCCGGATGCGAAGTAGCGCGAACGTTTGAACCGCTGCTGGCAATGCTGCCACAGACCGGGTGAATGCTTCCGAGCAAATTCGCTCGGGTCATCAAAACAGGTCTCGCATTGGTCCGCCTTGGTAAAGATGAGACTGATCGGACGCGTCGGCCAGCCCTTCTTTGGATCGTCATCCATCTCACACAGGTAACTCAGCATCTTCATCGCGAAGAAATCCTGATCTTTCTCTCCTTCCATCAGTCGCACGGCATCGACCAGAATCAGTACGCCGCAGCATTTGGAGAGGAAGGCCCGGATCACCGGATAGGCGTGGGGATGATCGACCTCTTCCAGAATGGCTTCTCCGGACAGGTCCGGCATGATCAACTCGGTCGGATTGCGTTTCCGCGAGGAGCGGACCTGGCAGTGAATCCAGTTCCAGCGTTCCGGTTCGTTCGGCGTCTTGTCGGGGAACTCGCAGTTCGCCAGCGCCGACACGGTCATCTGTTGCAAGGACACCGAAAATGCCCCGCGGGCCAGCAATTGAAGATCGTCGTTGCCTCGCGACAGCATGTCGGTCAGCATGCCCAGGTAGACGGTCTTGCCAGCATCGGCCGAGCCGATGGTAGCGACCAGCTGTGGCGGAATCTTTCGCAGGTTGGCCTGATGTGCCAACGCCATCGGCGCCTGGCAATGGCGGCAGACTTCCGCATCGAAGCTGTTTCCTCCTTCGCAAATGAAGCAGGGAACCTGGACCGAATACTGCGCCAGGCGATAGGAGTCCATGGGTAATACACCCTTGCCACTCATAGAAGTTCCTCCTCTGCTTCCGCACCGCAGGGAACCAGTGCTTCGTCACCATCAGCCACGTTTTCAATCTCCGTGGAGATCACGTCGCACATGGCCAGTGCACAGCGAAAACCGATATTGTGTTTTCGGCTGATCGGGCTATCGCCACTTTGAAATTGGCACATCGCCTGTGTTTCGAAATACGTATCGAAGGCGCCTCCGCGAATACTCTTCATCGGCGTCGAGGTCTCGAGACGCCGCGCCGTCGTATCCCAGACGCCAAAATTGCTGGTCGTCCATTCCCACACGTTACCGATCAGATGATAGATGCCACCGACACTCACGCCACGCCCCAGTTCGTAGACGGACACGGTAGCCGCCACACCACTCCCCCACAGATTCGCGATTTCCCGATCCATCGTGTCCCCCCAGGGAAAACGCCGTTGCATCGGGCGCGTTCCCTGCGTCAAGACTGGCCAACAGCCCGCTTTCACCCATTCCGGATCGGAGGGTAAACGCTTTCCGGACCAGCGTGCATACGCCGCGCCCTCGTACCAACTGACGCCAATCACCGGGTGGTCTTCCAGGCCCTCTGGGAAATGTCCTTCCTCCCAGAAACGCGGACCGGGGTGTCCCGTGCGATCGACAAAATCCAACACGGCCGGCCAAATGGTCGTGTCCCAAAGGGACATGTTCTCGTAGCCGCCATCATCCACAAACTGTTGAAATTGCAGATTGGTCACCGGGTGCCGATCCAGATACACCGCCTCCACGTGCACCAACCGCTCGCGTGGCCCATTCCCGTCGTCGGCATGATTGTGGCTGCGCCAAGACTGCAGCAACACATCTCCTTCGGGTACGATCCCCATCGATTCGTCCAGCGCTCGCATGGCAGCATGCAGCTGTTCCGTCTTCAAATTGGCAGCAATCTGCGGACGCAGCAACAACGCATAACGCTGTTGATCGAGCATGCGTTGAGCCAGGTAGGCCGGATCGTTGACGTCATAAGCTGGGACCGCCAGCGGTACAGGCTTGGGGCGCTGTTCCCGTTCAGGCTGCGGCGCCGGCTTCGCTGGGACTGCCTCCCGTACTGCCCGGCGACGGGTGACCAGACCTCTCAGCGAAAGAAGGGTCACAACCACCACCGCCAACAGGATAAACCACCAGTTGCCCGTGACGATGCTTCCCCCTAGGGCAACCACCACCATGACAATCGCCAACCACCATGCGCCCATGCGTCGCAATGTCTTTTTCATGGCACCGTAACCCATCTTCCTCAGTCACTCTCGGTCTGCTGTGATCCATTCTCCCACCACTGAGCTTCCTGCACGCCGCGTGGCCCACTGCGTGGCCCACTGCGTCTACTTGCGCCGACGCCGTTGAGCCACGTCTTTCTGGAGTTTGGCGAACTGAGCCATCACCGAATTAACGACCGGGTCGCTCGGCGGCGCCGGCTCCGGCGGTGGCTCGTGATCCGATCGGGAGGGGCGATCCGCGTCGCTGCCGCGATCCGCAATCAATTCCGCCTGCTTCTCCATCAGTCGCCGCAACTGCTGCAATTCGCCACCGAGTTCCGAGTTCTGTTCGGCGATTTCCCGCTGTTGCAGCGACACCGTTTCGTTTAATTCCGCAGCTCGGTTGCGCACTAACTCCAATTCCGTTTCCAATGCGATGCGTTCCTGCTCCAAAGCCGAAAATTGCTCGACACTGACCGTCAGGGAGTTGCCCCCCGGGGCACTCTCAGGCAACGACAATGCGGCCGCCTTCTCCGCCTGCAATTGCCGCTGCGTGTCCGCTAATGCTGCCTCGACCTCCGCCAGGCGAGCTCGCTCAGCGTCCCCCATCTCGGCCCGCGCCTGCAACGCATCACGCTGTGTCCGCACGACGTCTAACTCGGCCCGCAACGATGGCAGCAGTTCCTGTAACGAAGTCAGCTCGGCCCGCAAACCTGCTTCGCTCGCTGCGGCAGTCTCCGCCGTTTGCCGACGCTGCTGCTCCAGCTCTTCACGTACGCGACGCAGCTCGTTTCGCGTCTTCGCCAACTCGGCGTCCCTCTTCGCCAGCTCGGCGTCCCTCTTCGCCAACTCGGCATCCAGTTGCTCCGCGTCGTCGCTCTGTTGCCCTAGCTGTTCCTGGCAACGGTCCAGCCGCAGACGTTCCTGCTCCACCTCCTGCAACCGGTCTACCAGCTCCAATTGCATCTGCTCCACTTCATGGAAAATCTCCTGCAACGACTGCTCGAGCGCAAGGCACCCGCTACGGAGTTCCGTCGTCGTGCCCTGGAGGGTTTCCCAGGCTAAAATCGGTGGTTCAGATGCTGATATCAAAGACACAGTCCCAGTCGCAGTCTTGTTGAAGTCTTTTCGCCAGTCTGAAATGCGACCGCACGGCGACCCAAATGAAGGGAAAGAGTGGCTGCCATGAGAACTCTAGGTCAGATCCGAGGGTGGGGCAAACAGGCGAACCCCGTTTGCGACCCGTTTACCCCATCTAATTCCGCTAACTGCCCGCCTGCAGCACACAGCGCGTTCCCAGGCCATCCATCCCATGAGCGCCAGAGCGGTTTATCACCCCCACAATAGAGGGTCTAGTCAAACTGAGGAGATGACGTAGACTTTTGGGTGACCGTCCGCTGGCGAGCGGGAATTTGAACGAGAAGTTCCAGACGCAGTAGGGGGAAATTCGATCATGAACAAGAACGCAAAACTCACCGCGGCAATGGCAGTGTTGATCGCCTTTTTGGGGCTGGCGGGGAGCGTCCAGGCGAGATTATTCCGCACTCAGCAGGAGGATCCCACCCCAGCCGCTCAGCCGGCGGCACCGGCCGATTTGGAGGAGGCGGCACCCGCGGCGGCACAGGTGGTCGAGGCGGCAAGTGTTGCCTGTTGCGCACCGCAATACTGTATCTCCTATCGCCCGCATCACGTGCGTCGCGGCGTCTGTTGTGATTGCTGCGCGGAACCGATTCAGACGATTCTGCACGTGCAGGATCCCTGCACGTGCTGCCCGATAGAAGTACCGGTCTGCGTGCCCGGTTGCTGCACGGATGCTCCCTGCATGACCACGCGCCGAGGCCTGTTTGGCCGCACCATCACCGAGTACTCCTGGTGCTGCGGCTTCCGCGTCAAGATCATCATGACGCGCGGCAACGACATCATCGTCCACACCTACGGGGCGTAGGTGATCGGCCGGATTAATCTTCCCCGTGGGGCTGGCAGCCTATCCCACGGGACATGTTCGCTTGCCATCGCCTTAGACAGCGCAGCCGCGAGATGCGCAACGGTCGCGAGGGTCGTCAAGCAAGGGCAGACGCCACGAAATCCCCGCCGGGCTAGAACTCGGCGTTGCCGGGGGAGCGTGGGAAGGGAATCACGTCGCGAATGTTGGCCATCCCGGTGATGAACTGAACGATGCGTTCCAGGCCTAAGCCGAAGCCCGCATGCGGGACGGTGCCGTAGCGTCGCAAGTCGAGGTACCACCAGTAATTCTGCGGGTCCAAGCCCTGCTCCAGCATGCGGGCCGTGAGCACGTCCAACCGCTCCTCGCGCTGGCTCCCGCCGATGATTTCACCCACTTTCGGCACCAGGACATCCATCGCCCGCACGGTCCGTTGGCCCTCGTTCACGCGCATGTAAAACGGCTTGATCTTGGCTGGGTAATCGTACAGGATCACCGGCCCGTCAAACTTCTTCTCGGTCAAGTACCGCTCGTGCTCCGACTGCAGGTCACTCCCCCATGACACCGGATATTCGAACGCGACTCCACTCTGCTCGAGCATCTCGACCGCCTCGGTGTAGGTCAGACGAACGAATCCGCTCTTGATGATCTTCTGCAGCGTTTCAATCACGGTGGAATCGATCCGTTGATTGAAGAACGTCATATCCTCCAGGCAATGCTCCAACACGTCGTGAATGATCCGTTTGAGGAATCGTTCGGCCAGGTCCATGTTGTCGAACAGATCGAAAAACGCCATCTCCGGTTCGATCATCCAGAACTCAGCCAGGTGTCGGGAGGTATTGGAGTTTTCGGCTCGAAAGGTGGGGCCGAACGTATAGACTTTTCCCAAGGCCGTGGCGTAGATTTCGGCCTCCAGCTGCCCGCTCACCGTCAAGAAACTGGGGCGTTCGAAGAAATCGCGCGTGTAGTCGATGGCGCCATCTTTGCGTGGCAGATCTTCCAGATTCAGTGGTCGTCACGCGAAACAGTTCTCCGGCTCCTTCACAATCGCTGGCCGTGATCACCGGCGTGTGGACGTAGAGGAAGCCCTCTTCCTGGAAGAAAGAATGGATCGACATCGATACCTGGTTTCTGACTCGTGCCACGGCGCCAAACGTATTCGTGCGGGGCCGCAGATGAGCCCATTCGCGCAACTTCTCGAAAGAATGCCGCTTCTTTTGCAGCGGATATTCCTCCGGATCGGCCCAACCGTGCACCACAACCTGCTCGGCATGCAACTCTGTCGCCTGCTCCTTCCCCGCCGAATCCTTCAGTTCGCCTTCCACCGTCACGCTGCAGCCCGAAGTCAACCGCTTGATCTCTGCCTCGTAGTTGGCCAGCTGCTGATCCGCGATCACCTGCAGATTGGACATGCAAGAGCCGTCATTGAGTTCCAAGAAGCTGAAGCCCGCTTTCGAGTCGCGGCGGGTGCGCACCCACGCATTGACGCGTACGCGTTGCCCGACATCTCCTCCCTGGATCGCTCGCACAACAGTTATGTTTTCCATCGTCGTTGCATCTTCCGTTTCAGAAGCACCCACCCTACGGTCCACGCCCTACTCCCCGCACCTCGGCGGCGTCCGTGCGCGTCACGTCCGCCGCGGCTCCTCCGTTCACTCGCCATGTTCCGCCAGATACCGTTCGGCATCCAACGCAGCCATGCAGCCCGTGCCGGCCGAGGTGATGGCCTGCCGATAGTAGTCGTCTGCCACATCACCGGCGGCGAACACCCCCTCCACGCTCGTAATGGTGCGGAACGCTTGCTGCCATTTGATATAGCCCTTGCTGGTCATCTCCAGCTTGCCCTGCAGGAAACCGGTGTTGGGTGTATGGCCAATCGACAGGAACACGCCGCGGCTCGCCAGCTCCCGCAGCGAATCGTCCTTCGTACTCTTGAGCCGCACGGACGTCACACCTTCCTCTTCATTGCCGAGCACTTCGTCCAATACGTGACTCCACACGATGTCGATCTTCTTGTTATCGAAAGCACGCTGCCGCATGATCTGGGAAGCCCGCAGTTCGTCCCGCCGGTGGACCAGGTGCACGACGGAGGCGTACTTGGTGAGATACGAGGCCTCCTCGATCGCGGAATCGCCTCCGCCAACCACGACCAGCGGCTGGTTGCGGAAGCGGGGCAGAGCGCCGTCGCACACGGCACAGGCGCTGACACCACGATTCTTGAACGCCTCCTCCGACGGCAATCCCAGGTAGTTGGCCCGCGCCCCGGTAGCCACGATCAGCGTGGCGGTTTCGACAACTTTCCCTTCGCTCGTAATCACCTTGTACGGGCGAGCGGTCAAATCGACATCGACGATGTCATCCGTGATGATCCGCGTGCCGAAATTCGTCGCCTGCTGCCGCATCAACTCCATCAGCTCTGGTCCCGTGACGGCATGACTCTCTTCGCCGACCGGCGGCAGGCCCGCGAGTCGCTGTTCGGCCAGCGCGGTTTGCAGGAATCCATCCAGCCGCCCGGCGGGAAACCCGGCATAATTCTCCACCTCGGTCGTCAGCGACAATTGCCCCAGGGGCAACGTCCCACTGACTCGATTCTCTTCGGTAATCGCCCCTTCGAACAACAGTGGGTTCAGGTTGGCCCGGGATGCATAGATGGCCGCGGACCAACCTGCCGGACCACTTCCGATGATGACAACTTTTTCGGCCACGTGTTGACGTCCTTTCCATCAGGTCTATCTTGAGAAGGTTATCCAGCGGGCCTGCCTCGTGTTTCCCTGCCGGGAATCGCCTTGGCAACTTCACCCACCGTCTAAGTTGCGAAACGTGTCTTTCAGATTATAAAGAGTCTTCCGGCGCCGGGTACCGGCTGACGTTAATTTCACTCAGAGGTCAGGACAAGGGACTATGAGCACACTGCTCATCGCATTGGCCGCGTTTCTCGGCTTCTTCGTCGCGTATCACACGTACGGCCGGTGGTTGGCCCGCAAAATCTTTCGGCTCGATCCCGCTGCGCCCGTCCCCAGTCGACAACTGCGGGACGATGTGGATTTCGTCCCCACTCGGAAAGAGGTCATCTTCGGACACCACTTTACCAGCATTGCGGGGACCGGTCCGATTGTCGGGCCGGCGATCGCGGTCCTGTGGGGCTGGCTCCCGGCCCTGCTGTGGGTCATGATCGGCTGCATTTTCATCGGCGCGGTGCACGATTTCGGGGCCCTGGTGGTGTCGCTGCGGAACCGGGGACAGACGGTCGGGGAAGTCGCCGGCCGCCTGATCGCCCCACGCGCTCGTCTCCTCTTCCTGCTGATTCTGTTCTTCTCGCTGACCGTGGTGCTCGCCATTTTCGGACTCGTTATCGCCACCATCTTCCGACTCTACCCAGAGAGCGTATTGTCCGTGTGGGTGGCGATGCCGCTGGCCGTGTTGATCGGTTTCTGGGTCTATCGCTGGGGCGGCACCCTGCTGCTCCCCTCGCTGGTCGGAGTCACCGTGTTGTACCTGGCAGTGATCGTGGGGGCCTACTACTTGCCGATTGCTCTGCCTGACAAGAGCGCCATCGTCACGTGGACGGCCTTGCTGATGATCTACTGCTTCTTCGCCTCGGTGTTGCCCGTCTGGATGCTGCTGCAACCGCGCGACTTCATCAACAGCCATCAGCTGGTGATCGCCCTGCTGCTGCTGGTGTTGGGAATCTTGGTGGCAGGCCTCACCGGGCAGTCGAGCATGCTGACGAGCGCCCCGATCATCGCCACTCAGGAGTCGTTGCCGATCGGAGCCGAGCCGATTTTTCCCTTCCTGTTCATCACCATCGCCTGCGGCGCGGTCAGTGGATTCCACTGCCTGGTCAGCAGCGGCACCAGCAGCAAGCAGGTGGCCTGCGAAACGGATGCTCAGTATGTGGGATACGGAGCGATGCTGTTGGAAGGAGCCTTGGCGGTGGTCGTCATCCTGGCTTGTTGCGCCGGAGTGGGGATGGGGAAATACCAGAAGAACGCCGTCGGTGAGTACGTCGCGGTGGAGACCGATAGCAGCATCACTTATGCCGCTTGGAAGCAGCATTACAAGCCGAACATGCATTGGTCGGACTACCGGCTAAAAGAAACGGTCGGCGCCTTCGTGGAAGGGGGGGCCAACTTCATGACATCGATTGGCATCCCGCTGAAGCTGGGCATCGCTGTGATCGCCGTACTGGTGGCCTGCTTCGCCGCCACCACCCTCGACACCGCCACTCGGTTGCAGCGGTACGTGATCCAGGAACTCGCCGGCACGCTGCGCATACAACCGCTGACCAACAAGTATGCCGCCACGGCGCTGGCGGTGACACTGGGTGGAGCACTGGCTATGCTGCCGGCCAAAGCGGGAGATCCCTACGGCACGGGAGGCCTGATTCTCTGGCCCCTCTTCGGCGCCACAAACCAGATGCTCGCCGGGCTCGCTTTCCTGGTCACGCTCTTCTATTTGTGGCGGCGCAACAAACCGGTCTGGTTCCTGGTCGGCCCGACGGTGATTATGTTGATTCTGCCGGTGTGGGGACTCTCCTGGAAGATGTTTCATCCGCAATACGGCTGGTGGGCGGAGGGGAATTTCCTCTTGCTGGGAATCGGCATCATCGTGCTGAGCATCCAGATCTGGATCGTGGCGGAAGGGGTGAGTATCTGGCGGCGGGCCCGCGGAGTGCTGGAAGAGGCTCTGCCACCGCTGGCCACCGCCGAGCGCCCAACGGCCATCGGGCAAGCCGTGGCCGGCGGACGGTCGTGCTGAAGGGGACCACGCGTGTGGGCCGTGCGACACCCTAGTCCGTGTCCACGGGCCCCTCAATCTGTACGGCCTTCTGTCCCTTGATGGCGCCAGGGGAAGCACGGAACTTGACCACACCCTCCACCGATACATCCAGCGGCGAGCGAACGTCCTTTTCGGTGGTCACGATATCACCCACGCGCAGCGAAAGTAGATCCGCCGTGGTAATGCGGGAACTGGCCAACGTCGCCACCATCTCGACCAGCGACCCGTTCAGCCGCTGGCTGACTCTCTCGATCGAATCTTGGGTCGGGGCAGCGCGTGCGTAACTCACCCAGTTGTTGGTGGCCAGCTTGTTGCCGATGCGTTCAATGGCATTGAAGGGAATACAGAGATTCATCATGCCTCGCACGTCGCCCAGCGTCAGTTCGAAGCTGATCAACACGACGACTTCGTTCGGTGGAACAATCTGCACCAGCTGCGGATTGCTTTCCACTCGTTCCACTTCGAATTCCAATGGCAAGATGTTCGCCCAGGCACGCTTCAGGTCGTGCAGAAACAGGCCGGTAATTCTTCCCACCAGCCGCAGTTCGATCTCTGTCAGCGCTCGACGGGCAACGGGCCCCGTCTCCTTACCACCTCCCAAAAGTCGATTAATGATCGGGTAGAGAATCGATGGGTTGATGTCAAGGATGACGTTTCCTTCGAGCGGCTTGGCCGTCAACAGATTGAAACAGGTCGGGTTTTCCAGACTGAAGACGAACTCGCTGTAGGTCAACTGATCGACGCTCGTCAATTTGACCTCCACGATGCTCCGCAACAAAGCCGACAGAGCAGCGCCAAAATTGCGGCCAAACCCTTCGTGCAACGACTGCAGAGCGCGCATCTGCTCTTTGCCCACCCGCTCCGGACGCTTGAAATCGTACGGAGTGATCTTTTCGCGGGAACGAATGGCACGTCCCGCAATCGGTTGCGACGCCTTGGCCGACACGGCCGGTGCCTTGGTCTCCATCGCATTCAGGAGACTCTCGACCTCTGCCTGGCTGAGGACTTCGTCAGTCATCGGTCGCTCCATCGACAAAGGTGGGACACGCAGCCATGCATGGCAGACCCGTCTCGGTCCACGCCACGAAATTCCCCTGCCCGCCGCCGGGCCTTTCCGCCGGTCGCCCACGTCAGGCGACCGCGGGAATACCACCAGAAAGCGGCGGCTCCGTCGCTTCCCGTCGGCCACCAGTCGGCGGTCGGCACTGCTCCTCACGTTCTCGCTCCCTCACCCTCGCACCTGGCCGTTACCGTAGACGACATACTTGTAGCTTGTCAGTTCCTTCAGTCCGCAGGGACCCCGCGCGTGAAACTTGTCCGTACTGATGCCGATCTCAGCACCCAGCCCGAATTCTCCTCCGTCGTTGAACCGGGTACTGGCGTTGATGATCACCGCGGCACTGTCGACAGCCGCCGCGAATTGGCGGCCGGCCAATAGGTCGCGCGTGACGATCGCATCCGTATGGTGCGAACCATACCGGTTGATGTGGCTGATGGCCTCGGCCAGTGAGTGGACGACCTTGACCGAAATGATGGGGCCCAGGTACTCGGTGTAGTAATCCTTTTCGGTCGCCCCGACGGCTCGAGGAATCAGCTGGCACGTGGCGGCATCTCCTCGGATTTCGACCCCGTATGGCAGCAGCACCTGGTCCACACGCGGCAAGAACTCGGCCGCGATTCCCGCGTGCACCAGCAATGACTCACACGCATTGCAGACACCCATCCGCTGACACTTGGCGTTCTCGGTGATCGACACCGCCATCTCCAGGTCAGCCGACTGATCGACATAGACGTGACAGTTCCCGTCGTAATGCTTGATGACCGGCATCTTGGCCTCGGCCGCCACGCGCCGAATCAAGCCCTCCCCTCCCCGCGGAATCGCCAC
Source organism: uncultured Planctomycetota bacterium (assembly GCA_963700515.1). Classification (GTDB taxonomy): domain Bacteria; phylum Planctomycetota; class Planctomycetia; order Pirellulales; family Pirellulaceae; genus JAJRVM01. The sequence goes on from CAVOXY010000033.1 coordinate 67,966, forward strand.
ATTGATGTACTCGGGCAACCGCAGAAAATGGCCTACCGCCTCACGATCGGTCGTCGCCACGAGTTGGATCGCATCGGCGGGAACCTCCAGCTCAATCGCGGTATTTCGCAACACGTCCACAATGGCCTGGCTCGAATGGGCAGCCTCCTTGCCTCCCCGCAGAATCACCGCGTTGCCGCTCTTGAGGCAAATCGCTGCCGCATCGGCCGTCACATTCGGTCGCGATTCGTAAATGAAAAACACTACTCCCAACGGCACACGCAGCTTCGCCACCTCCAGCCCATTCGGCCTCACCGTCGATTCGATCGTCTCACCAATCGGATCAGGTAATGCCGCAATGTCGCACAGCCCGCGTCCGATTGCCGCGATACGCTCTGCTGTCAGCTTCAACCGATCGATTTGAGCCGCCGTCAGGCCAAAACTCGACGCCGCATCGATATCCAATTGGTTGGCGCGAAGAATCTCCGAGGTCTGTGCCAGCAAGGCCTCCGCCGATTGCCTGAGCCACTGGTTCTTCACCGCGCCGCCTAGGACCGCCAGCGAACCAGTCACCGCCGCCGCGCGACGGGCGACATCGATGCAGTATTCGTGCAGGGTGTTGGATGTATTCATACCGTCAACGAGCCTCACGAGGCAGGACCTCAAACCATTTGCAGGCTACCCCGAAACTCGCTCAACCCGCTCCCGTTGGTCGCTAGAACATGATTCAAATTTCGACTAGTTCTCGTCTTACCCCCTCAGGAAGACGAGTGGCGGATCAGGCCGGCCATACCGATGCGATGCCGCCACCTACCGCTCGCCAGCCCTCGGACAGTCACGCGGTGTGCACAGCCGCGCCGCCAGGACGAACTAGGGATCCCGCCGGCCCGTGCACGCCCCACCACTCCACGCGGTCTGTGCGCAACGGTCGATAGAACCCGGCAGGAGTATCCTGAAATCGCTATCTCAAGTCAATGGCGGTCGCTCGCCATACCCTCCCGACGCAGCAAACAACTGCAGCGCCTGCCGCACGGGACCCACGTCATGGACCCGCAATATGTGGACTCCCTGTAATGCTCAGCGACAAAGCGGTGCCAATCGTCCCCGGCAAGCGATCGGCCTCCTTGTCCCCCAGCACGTGAGCGATGAAGCCTTTGCGAGAGTGGCCGACCAGCACGGGACAGCCCAGATCCCGGAAGCGATGGCAATGTGCCAACAGGGTGAGATTCTGCTGGTGTGTCTTGCCAAAACCGAGACCCGGATCCAAACAGATCCGCTCGGGGGCAATTCCCGCACCATACAGAGCCTCGCGCCGCACCCGTAAATACTGCCAAATCTCTGCCACCACGTCGTCGTAGTGGGGATGGTCCTGCATGGTCGCGGGAGTTCCCTGCATGTGCATGACGCACACCGCCGCCTGACTCTCCACAGCTAGCGGCAACATGGCACCGTCTCCCGCCAAACCTGTCACGTCATTAATGATCTGAGCTCCGCAATCCAACGCCGCCCGCGCAACAACGGCCTTCGACGTGTCGATCGAAACCGGTACGTCAGTCTGCCGACAGACGGCCTGCAGCACTGGAATGACACGCCGCAGCTCCTCGTCGAGGTCAACCGCGGTGGCGTACGGACGAGTGCTCTCGCCGCCGATATCCAGAATGTCGGCACCCTGGCCCACCAGCTCCAGGGCCCGCTGCACCGCCCGTTCGACCTCCAGAAAGTGCCCACCATCCGAGAAGCTGTCCGGCGTGACGTTGACAATGCCCATCAACAACGGCCTACGCCGCAACAATAACCGGGTGGTCCGCAACTGCCAGAATTGCGGCTCATGCGAAAAGGGATCAGCAGCCATCATCTGCCTATTCTAGCACCCCTGCCAGAAAAAAGGGGAGGCTCCCCGTTTTTGCCGTGGGAGCGTTCGAGCCATGCAAGAAAGGGAGGTATCTCGAATATTCTCGAGATGGTGGCAGAGTCCTTGGACGGGGCAGATGAAGGACAAAAAAATCGGATGACAAAAAGATCTCCTGTGCCGACTTGTCTTTTTGTCACCCCAGTCTTCTTGTCCTTCACACTAGTGGCGATGGAACATCTGTCGCCGCTGCCGCTGAGCCCTTGGCGGTCTCAGCTACGGCGGTCTCAGCTACGACTTCCGTACATCTCACTTCCCGCTTCACTTTGAGTCTGGTTTCCCCTGGGTATATCCCAGGGGGACCACAACTGACCAGCTACCACCGACCGGCTCCACGCCGGTGAGCGGCCGAGCCCAGCAGCAACCATCACGCCGGCGTTGTGCCGAGGCCGCAACGCAACCGCGTCTGGCGTGCGTGCCGCCTGACGACGCGCGAGGCCAGCCGCAGTCGCTTTCGGTCGGCCAGCGCGGCGGCTTGACGCGATGGCCGGGACTCGGTCAGGAACAGGGAAATGGGCCACAAGCAGAGCAAGAAGGGAAGTGTGGGAACGACACCTGAGAGATCGGTTGCTGTCGCAGCGAGGGATTGACTCATCAGCTCGTCGGATCCTGAGGTTTCTGGGACTCGTCAAAATACCACCCATTGTCGAACTGACCCGGCGTGAGCTTCGCAGAGTGACTCGGCGGTCGTTGTTGCGCGACCACACAGAACCGGGTAGAATCGCGTGCCAATCGCCCGCCGAGAATGACACTCACCACGCAGGTAGCCTGCCATCATGTTATGGAGGACAATGTCATGCCAACACGCCGCACATTTCTGTCGGTCTTTACTCTGCTCGGCACGACCGGCCTCACCGCAAGTAGGGCTGTAGCGGCAACGCGACGACACCGCCGCTGGCCTTTCGCTCATACTTGGTGCACACAAACCGAAGAGCCGCTGGCCGCACGTGAGAATAGGACCCAGTTCATTCAACCTGATTACGTGAAGTGGCAGCAAATCAGAAGGGGCATGCATCGGGACGATGTGCGGGACCTGCTCGGCGAGCCGCTGTATCGGGAGGACAATTGTGGCAGCCGGTACGCTCGCGATCTCATTGGTAGCGATGACACTGTTGTCGTCATATATAGCTGGAAATATGGACATCTGGAATTCGCTGATCCTTCACTGCCGGCGGACACGTTTGTGTTCTCCATTGACTTCGAACCCGACAGTGACAGAGTGTTTGAGATACGTGATCCGTTTGGAGGCCGATTCTCGAAGGATGGCGTGCCCACGGTTCCGCGACTACTGGTTCCACCGGACGGTTCGAGTTGGAGTCACTACCCACCATTGCTAGATCTTCGTTGGGAGCCTTCGTCAGGAGTTTATCCGATTCGCTATGAAGTCGGATTGTCGGACGTAGTGCCAGGATCGGAAGAAGTGGCGGATTACGTGGCTGTGCCATTAGAAATCTGCAATGTACCGCATCACACAATTATTGGATCGCCGAAAGGGCGGTGGCGCGTACGAGCCCACAATCGGCTTGGCCGAAGCGAGTGGAGCGAATACCGCCGCTATGAGTTCACTCGACAGGGATAGGGCTAGCCCGAGGCATGTTGCATGCCTCCGCCGGTACACGCGGATGTTCCGGCCCCGGGTGTTGTTGTCAAGCCGTACGTTTTCTGAAATCTGCATTATTGGACTGATTGCTGCTCACCAGGGCGCATGCCCCCGCAGAGGCATCGGGAAGGTGATGGGCGGTGCCGGGGCACCAACGGCTACAATAGGGACGTCGGCGGGCCCGCGAACCCAAGTGACTTTCAACCTCTCGGAGAGTCGCTGCGTAGCAGTTAAGCGGCTGTCGTGGTGGAATGGGGCCAGGAATTACGCACATGAGCGGCCGTCGAAACGCCAAAAGAATCGTCACTGCTGTGATCGTGACGGCGATGATCTTTGTTGGGTGGGCCTACGTATCGGGCGGACTTTGATTCCCTCGGAAGTGGAGATCGCAACAGAGTATCTTGCGGAACTCGATTTATCGCAACCTTGGAACAGCGAAAAGAACATGAGATTCGCGAAAGGGCTCCCTGAATGGAGTCGGGACGTCTTCCACCGCTACCCTCATCAGCGTACGGACGGGCGATCGTATTTGATGGCGTTACTGGGAGCCATTGGATTTGGGACCGGAGAGTCGGGACCACGCAAGGGGAAACTAAAGCAGTATCCGAACTCCGTGCTCATGCTTTCTCTGCCGACGACTGACGTGGACTTCATGGAGCCACTCGACATTACCGAAGCGGAGCTTCTCGCTCGTGTCCAGGAAGGCCAGAGGGTGCTATTCATCACGGCAGCAGGTAGAGGCTACGGCATAGTGGGAATCAACGAAGGACGCCTCACCTGGGAGCTGTCGCTCTAGTCGACTACACCGTGAGTTCGACGTGTTACATCGTGCCCGATCTCGCATCAACTCGTGGAAGTAGATGCAGTTATTGGAACTTGCCAAGAATATCATCGTATTACGAACAGACGCGGCCTAACCCGGCAGAGGCATACGAAGACCAATGTGGAGTGGCCGGGCGGAAGAGGCAGAATGAAGCCGGTGGCGCGTCACCGGTAAACGAAGGTTTGACAGGACGAGATTTGGTTGACTGGGAGTTCCTGCAATAAGCCAAGCCTCGGAGAGTTCGGTTTCGGCGACAGCACAATTCCCCGGCCGATCGGCTGGTGGTTGCGCCGCACCGGGCAAAGACCTGGCTTCTACCGTGGCTGCAAATACTCTGCCCGACGCCACTGATTTGCGGTTTCTGAAGCGTGGATGAGAAATCGAATTGACTTCACTTCTCCGGGCACTAGAAATACTTGTGAACATCATCGGATGACTGAATGGAGAGCAGCTCGGCTGTTGCCGGGGGCTCGCTAGAGAGTAAGCCGACTTGGTCGAACACCTAAGTGTGCTTGGCCACGTCGGCTTTTTTTGTGCCTGCCCACGTTTTCAGGTAGTCGAGATTGGGCTGGTTCGCCAGGAATCATGCTCTGTGGTGGGCTGCTTCTGATTCAGGTGTTCCCGATGCGTTTGGTGCAATGTGGCGACAGTTCCTCGGACGGGAGTGAATCATGAAAGCGGCGGAGTTGGCATCCGAGGTGTCAGCGGAAGTCTGTAGGTCGTTCTCGATCGGTCAGCCCGTTCGGATTCGCCATGGCATGCTCAGCTGGGTTCTCCGGAACGCTCACTGCACCGCCTACATCTGGGCGTGCACAGGTTAGGCTGCAAATCGATGTTTGTCTCGAAATCGATCAGTCCTGTTTGGAAGTGGAGAGCGCCGAATGACGTGAATTGTCAGCAGGCAACGTGATCCGATGGCGGTGGTAGGTCTCACGGTCTGGAAGACCAGACGGCGGCGTCCGAGTTATGCGAGGCTTGCGGGTTATGCCAGACTCACTTAATTATGACCATGCCATACACGCGAAGCGCGACAGAGTCGGCGGAGCTCGAAGCGTTGCGTGTCCGAGTGGCAGCTCTCGAAGCAGCCTGTGCGGACGAGCAGCAGGCGTCTCGCGAAACGCAGCACAGTCTCCAGACATTCATCACCTACTCTCCCGTAGCGATCGTCCTACTCGACATTGAAACCGGGCGATTCATTGAAGCCAATCCGGTGGCCGTACAGTTATTTGGCTTCCCGCGTACCACGCTGTTGGAAATGGGCCCAGCTGAATTGAGCCCTCCCTATCAGCCCGACGGTTCCTCGTCGACGCGTGCCAACGAGAAGATTGCGCAAGCCCTGAGCGGCGGCGATCCCGTGTTCGAATGGTGGCACCGCAATGCGCGCGGGGAGCGGATCCCCTGTGAAATTGGCCTGACAAGAGTGTGGTGGTGCGGTCGCGACGTGATTCGGGGTGCCATCGTCGATATCAGCGTCCGAAAGAAACTGGAACTGTCTGAGCGCGGCCGGCGTCGGCTCCTCGAGAGTATTGCTTGTGACGCGAGTCTGCAGGATACGCTCGGCGATCTTGTGCGCGCGATCGAAGGTCTCTTGCCGGGGATGCTCTGCTCGATACTGCTGCTCGACCACGAAACGAACTGCCTCCGTCTCGGTGCCGCTCCGAGCCTGCCGGACTTCTACAACGCGGCCATAGACGGTCTCCCGATCGGCCCGACGGTCGGTTCGTGTGGCGCGGCGGCCTTCTTGGGTCAACGCGTAATCGTGAGCGACGTGGCACACCATCCGAATTGGATGGAATTTCGCCAGCTCACCGAGCAAGCGCAGCTCAGGGCTTGCTGGTCTGAGCCGGTTCTTTCTGTCGCGGGCCAGGTGCTCGGCACGTTTGCGATGTATTATCGTGAGCCTGGCGAGCCGGCGCTGGTGGAACTTGATGCGATCGAAATCGCAGCTCAATTAGCTGCCTTGGCCATTGAGCACGAGCACACGCAGCGGGCAATCCATGAGATGAACAAATTGCTGGAATGTCGCGTTGCTGAACAGACGAACGAATTGACCAACACCAATCAAGAGTTGAGGGCAGCCGAAGAAGACTTGCGTCTTTCCGCAGTGGCCTTTCATACACACGATAGCATCATGATCACCGATCAGAATGGCAGGATACTTCGCGTCAATCGGAGTTTCACGAAATTGACCGGCTACACGCCGGGTGATGTCATTGGCAAGACTCCTCGCATCCTCCGGTCAGGACGACACGATGAACATTTCTACCGTGCGATGTGGGAGGCCATTCGCGCCGCAGGATACTGGGAAGGAGAAATCTGGAACAGGCGCAAAGATGGTCACGAGTATCTACAGCGTCTGACCATCACGTGTGTCAAGAATGCGCACGGTGAAACGACCCACTATGTCGGTGACGGTCAGGACATTACCGAGGAAAAGATAGCCGCTGCCGATCGGGCGTCCATCCACGCTGCGCGAAAGGTACAAGAGAGTCTGTTTCCGCCCGAGCCGCCCCACGTACCAGGATTCGATATCGCCGGCGCAGTACATCCCGCCGAGTTCGTGAGTGGAGACTTCTTTGACTTCATGGCTGTAGGGCAGACATCCGTCGGTGTCCTCGTCGCGGATGTCAGCGGCCACGGGCTGGGACCGGCGTTGTTAATGGCTCAAACGCAAGCCTACCTGCGCGCACTGGCCGAATTTCTATGCTGATCCTGGTGAACTTCTCACGCAGACGAATCGGCTGTTTGCGTCGAGCCATTCTGGAGCACTTTGTAACACTTCTTCTTTGCCGCCTGGATGTCAAGGACCGCTCTTTGATTTACGCCGCTGCCGGTCACCAGGGATACCTTGTCTGCGCGGATGGCGCAATTAAGGTACTCGAATCGACCAGCATTCCGCTGGGCTTTGAATCGCACACAATTGTGCCTTGCGGCCCGACAATAACCTTTGCACCGGGTGATATTCTCGTGCTGCTGACCGATGGTATTGAAGAAGCAGAGAGCCCCGACCACAGGATGTTCGGTCTGGAACGTGCACTCGAAGTCGTGGCGAAAGCCGAGAAATGTCCGCCGCTCAGATCGTTGAAACGCTGTTTTGTGCGGCACGTGACTTTACCCAAAACGAACCACAAAGGGATGACATCACAGCGGTCGTCATCAAGATCTTAGACACGTAGGAACGTCGGCGCGACGTCGCTGGTGTTGGTTCGTCCGTCAGTTCCCTCTGCGCCTCCAATAGAGCGTAAACGTTCTCATCAACTCGTCGGCTTGGCGGCGGTTTCTTCGAACGCCTTGACAAGCCGACCGGTTCTCGCCCACCCAGTCAATACCACGGTAGAGGCAGAGGTTCCTGGGACTCGGCAGAATACCACCGTTAAACGAATTGACCAAGCCTAACTCCGCAGAGGTATTCGCCGGTCGATGTTGGGTGGCCGGGCGGTAACGAGCACAAATGGGAGCCGTGGGCGGTCCCGGCGAAAGCAACTAGCAACCGATGCGATTTACCGCGAAGAAGTCGAATGCTGCATGCCGACAGTAGCCGCGGCAGGGATTGCGATTTGGCTCTCATGCAAGGTGCATTATATAATCTCAGGCGTAGTGCATGAGAGAGTTGGTGCGCTGGCCTGCGGCGCTGGTTCTATATATCAGAAAATCGAGGAGTGTTTTTCGTGCCAAGGCCCTTGAACGGCATTACGGACGCCAAGTTATCTGTCATGGAGGTACTGTGGAGTCACGAACATGGCGTGACTGTGCGGGAGATTGTGTTGGCCATTTACGGCAAGCATGAGCATTCACTCCATGCGGGCGTTAAGAGCTTCCTCGATCGACTGATGGAGAAGGGGTACGTCACGGTGAACAAGAGCGATTTCGCTCATCAATTCTGTGCTCAAGTCACACGGCAAGAGTTTGTGGGGGGCCAATTGAAACAGTTGGCGGAAAGCCATTTCGGCGGCTCGGTCACGCCAATGCTGATGTCGCTGGTCGAACAGGCGAAGCTAGTCGAAACGACCGCGCCGCGATCAAGAGAGTCATTGAAAACATCAGGGACTGAAGCGACACCGATGTTTGATCTTCTGAACTACTTGCCCTATGCCGAAACGCTGCTTGCGGTGGTCGATTTCGCCACATCGAGCAATCCGCTTCATCCGACCGTGGCCGTAACATCCGGAGAATCTCGTTCCTTGAGGAGGAGAATTCGAGATGATCGCAAATCCCAACGTAAATACAAGCCTGTCGTGCATAGGGCCTGTTGCTCCTTGCGTGTGGAATCGTCTCACTGGGGCTGACTCCCGCTCGGGCACAGCAAGAGGCACCCGGCACGTCCGGTGCGGCGACGGCAAACGAGGAGAAACCGAGCGACGGTGTTGGGAACTCCGACGCTGTCTTGCGATCGGCTTCATGATGCTGACGCCACAGATGCCCAACGTGGCATCGTCACGGTACTGAGCGAACTGGCCAATCTTGAGGGAAAAGGGGTACAGGCCTCGGTCGAGAGATGCGTGTTGCGACGTCGGCAAAGAAAGGAAATCTGACCTGCCGATTGGGAGTCAATCAAGATTAGCCAGACTGCACAGTGACATCGTGCCGATTGGGAATTGAAAAAAGATACGCTGTGGGATCATACTCACGGTGTGCAACTGCGCTTGCCGCTCTCTTGTTGCCATCGTTCTCCGTCCATTGCGCGAGGACCCGATTCAGCAGGCGGTCGCAAGCCGGAGAAGGAGGTTGAGGTGCTCCCCGACTGCAACGAGCTTTACAAAAGGTATTTCGCGCCATTCTACTCGACGGGACCAATGGGCCGCAGCCCCTTCATTACCGTGCGCCGACATAGAAAAAGTAGCCACTCCCGGGAATCCCGTGTCCAAACTGCAGGCTCTCTCCGACGAAGCCCAGCACGTCGTATCCGCGCGGATCTCGGATTTCATGCGCACCGCGAAGCAGGACTGGCCAGAAATGCTTGGAATTGCAGCGGATGTATCCTTAGATCAATTGATTACAGCATTTGACAAGTACCACGACCGCTCGGCTATTCAGAAAGTTGTCATCGACAAGAATCCGATCCAACTGATAAAGATAACGATGACGTAAGATTGTGCAGCCAGTTTGGTGCCGTCCTCGGGGCCGCGTTGCAGGAGCGCCAATCGACTATGAAGTGGGTTGATGCGGAACCGTATGTGGCCTCCGCACTTGTCGATGAACCTACTGGCGTACGCGTTAATGTGTTTGATTGGGCTGAAAACTCAGATGAGCGAGTACGGTGTGGATGGCGGGTATGCCGCGAAGCTGGATGCTTGCCAGAACGTACTGCGTAATACAAATAGGAACGCGTGATCGGGTCTCAAACAATAAATGGCCACCGCAAATGGGACTCCGTGCGTTCATCTTGAACTGTCTATCCACCGAATTACGAACAGATCCTACGTAACCCGGCAGAGGCATATGGAGGTCGATGTAGAGTGGCGGGGCAAAGTGGGTAGAATGGGCCTTTTCGCGTGCGGCAACAAACGAACGTTGTGCAGGCGTGGCAAGACTCCCGTTCCGGGCAGACATTGCGGACCGACGGATTGCTGGTCTGATCGGGCCATTTCACGCCCCGGCCCCGGGGTTCAGCGGGTTCACTTCTGCGCTGGTGTGTCACAATCGTGTTGCTTACCGTATCTCCGGTTTGTTCCGGGCGGTGGTCGGCATTTTGGACGGCTGGCAAGGCGAGTGTCTACATGTCCATATCCCTTCACCTTGACGACGAACAGTCCCGGCGGCTGGAAGAGCGTGCACGCGAGCTCGGCGTTGATCCTGGCGAGCTCGCGAAGGCCGCCGTTAACGATCTTCTGTCTCGGCCGGATGACGATTTTAGTCGTGCGGCGCAGTTTGTGCTGGAGAAGAACCGCGAACTCTATCGGCGACTTCGCTGATGCGATACCTGACGCTCGCTGAGGTATTGGATCTGCACCGTCGCGTAATCGAACAGACAGGCGGTGCGGACGGTGTACGGGATCTTGGTGGTGTGGAATCGGCGGTCGCACAACCGCAGATGTCGTTTGATGGCGTGCCGCTGTATCCCACCGTTGCCGAGGGCGCGGCCGCTTTGTGCTTCTCGCTGGTCATGAATCACCCGTTCATCGATGGAAACAAGCGTGTCGGTCATGCAGCAATGGAGACGTTCCTGGTTCTCAACGGTTACGAATTGATGGGCGACGTTGATGACGCGGAGAAGCTGATGCTTAAGCCTTGCTGCCGGAGAGGTAACTCGCGATGAATTGCTCAAGTGGACTCAAGTCGCAGATGACTGCCCGATCAACAGAGATGGGCGAGAACCGTCCATGAGAGTATGCCCAGCGACCAAGGAGAACCAGGAACTCATACGTTTTGCGAATAGCCTCGGCCTAACCCGGCAGAGGCATCCGGCGGCCGATGTAGTGTGGTCAGGCGGAGGCAGGTAAAGATCGGCCGTCGGACGGCACCGGCAGGGATGCAGCCATGAACGTACCTTAGCCCGAATTCACTCGTGATAGGCTGTGGGACCAGATCTCTGGTGCAGTTGTCGGAACACGTGGGTGAATCAGATCGCAGACAGAGTTAACCAAACGGTTGCTGGTCCAGCCGAAGTGGACATCGAACGATACGTGGCCGAACTAGGCGGTGTGGAACTGTCGGTCCCGCGGACGGTCGCCAATCTGGATGCTGTGGCACAAGCAGTAATGACCACGTGCTTCGCCCAGCCAGCGTCACCCTCTCTACCATCCACGGCACTGCTTGAGGTGGGCCGGTCGTGATGGTGCGCGTTGTTGTCGTGCCATATCTGGGCGGGTGGGAACGTCGTGGGATCAAGCAGTGCCACCGGCAACGACCAAAATGACTCAGCCGCGTGCGGCCGAATCCGGACCCTGACTGGGCTAGAGAAGGGTCGACGATGGCGGCGACCGACGGCAGGATTTGCCGAGCCAGCGTTTACCAGTTGGGAGCTTCCATTTGCGAGACGATCTGCTCGGCCAGCTTGCGGACCACGGTCTGTTCGGCCGTCGTGATGGACTGTCCTCCCTCGGGCACAAAATCGGATCCCAGATTGATCACGCTCTGCACCAGGATCCGGCCCGAATTATCCGTCCAGGTGACGTGCACCCCCGCTTGAAAGATCAGACTGCGTGGCTCGTCGTTCCCGTTCTCCGATAGCACGCGCTTGTTGTCCCACAGGATACGTCCGGTCAGGACACTATCGGCCAGCGGATTGCTCACGACCTTGTAGGGAGTGCGTGCCTCGATCTCCTTGATCACAGCTTCGGTGAGCCATTCACCCAGATCCTTGCGCAGACTGCTGGACTGGAACATGGGCACGTGAATCGTCTTGAGATCGGTCCGGTAGAGCGTTCGGTTACCGATCTGGTAGCCGGCACAAGCGGGGATCACAAGTATGGAGGCCAACGCCGCGAACAGCACCAGCACACGCCAGCACCTGCCATAACGCCTGGTCACACCACCGCTCCAGGCGGGTCTGTGCTGCGTACTTGGGAGAGAGTCCATACCCGATCACCTTCACGAAAGTGGCCCGCAGCTGCAGCGGTTCCGCTCGGCCGCCCGACTCACGCCGAGGTCTTAGCGTCGTTTCGTATCTTCCGGTGCTGTTGCCATGATGGGATGCGGTGTCGCTGTTTCGGGAAACAGATCAACGAGCCAGGAGAGACGTTGCGGTGGAGAGAGGGGTTTCTCGGCAATGTCGCCCACCTGTTCGCGAGCCTTGGCTGCAAATGGCGTATCGCCGTACTGGTCCAGGATGATGTCGTAGTAGAACCGTGCGGCGCCGAATTCGTGTTGGCGGATATAGAACTGGGCCATGATCCATTCGCGTTCTGCCAACCGGTACCTGATCTCGCGATAGGCGCGTTCCAATTCTTCCTGATGTTCCTGCATTTCCTTGGGGAACTGGCGTCGAATCTGCTTGACGAGTTTTTCGGCCTGTTCGAGCGCATCACCGGTATACTGCGGTCCCCGGTAGCCGCGCAGCTTAGCCTGAACTCCGAGGAAATGGGCCATGAACTGGTGTTCGCTGCTGGGGAAATGCGTCCGCAAATCGCTGTAGTACTGGTCCGCTTTGACGAAATCACCTTTCAAAAAATATGCATTCGCGGCGGCCAAAGTCGCGTCGTCGGCCAGTTTGCCGGTAGGGTCATCAATCCGCATGCGATCGTAGACGCGAATCGCGTGGCCAAAGGTATCTGACCACGGTCGGCCCTTGTCGGTCACATTCAGGCCGAAGGGATAGGTGGCCTGCTCGGAGTCAAGTTTGAGCCAGAACTTAGCGATCAGGAATCGCCGTGCGCCACCAGATCGAGATAGCGTGAATTGGGATATTTCTTCAGGAGTTGTTCGAAGAAGTCGTTCGCCTTGACATAGCGGTCGGCGAAGAACTGACTCTCGCCGGCCCGAAAGAGGGCATCTTCCTCCATGGCCGAATCGGGCCACCGCGCGGCCGCACTGGCAAACTTATCACTCGCCTCAAGAAACAGCTGACGAGCCTCGGCGCTGGGCTCGGCCTCGGGATTCTCACCCGCGCCGCCACCGCTTGACCGTACGTCTCCTCCGCTTCCCCGTAGAGTTGACGAGCTAACTCATGGTTGGGACCGTAGCCGGAGAGTTGCTTGACCGTGGTGCCGATTTTGGATGGTGCGAAGTCGCCCAGCGACAGGGACTTATCTTCGGCTTCGTCGCCCACCGATTCCTCGTGCGACGCCACTGCGACATCTCGCGACACTCGTGTGCCAGGCGGCTGCGCCAGGCGCGCCGTCGAATCGCCCGAGTCGTGGTCGCTAAACGCGGCACAACCGGAGACCATCGCAATATACGCGATCCCCAAGCATGTTCCCAGAACTGGTCGTTGCGTTCGCATTTGGGACGTCCTTGTCCGCAATGGTTATCTCGCCCAACCGCCCGCCAGATTTCCCAGATACTGGTGCATCCGCGGTCGGTGATCCAACACGTTGCAAATGTACTGACTGATGATGCCCCGCACCTCACCGCGTGTTCTCGCGTCCATTTCGCAATCTTGCCACCCCTGCCCGTCGGGTGGCGGCAAAGTGCCGGAGGGCGGCAATGGCTCTCGCCGTCACGCTGACAACTTGTCGCTGGCCCGTCCGGCAAGGCGGGCACAAAAGCCCACCAGCCAACTGCCCGAACAGCATCCGGTCCGACAGTGCCAGGGGTTGTCCACACGCGGCACAACCGTGCAATGCCGGAAAATGTCCCAACAGCCGGAGCATCGTCATTTCGAAGCGCAGCACGGCTCGATGTACTTCCGTATCTCCTTCCAATTGCAGCAGGGTCGCATCCGCCGCATCGTACAGCTCGGGATGCGGATCACCCGTGTCCGTCATATCCCGCAGCAATTCCGCCACGTAATAACCTGCGTACAGACGAGACAGGTCGCGAGTGGCCGCGCAAAACGGCGCTCCAACTTGGCCTCAGTCAACAGATCGAGCGTATCGGACGATTTGTGAAGGAACACTATGCGACAGACGGCCAGCAGGTCAAGAGCAGACTCAAACGAACTCTTGGGCCGTCTCGCCCCTTTCGCCAAAGCACCCACTTTCCCAAAATCACGCGTAAACAGCGTTACTACGCAACTTGACTCGCTGAACTCAACTACCCGCACCACGATGGCCAGCGTCTTTTCACTCGACATACCGGACTCACCTGGCTTCGGGTTCTTCCAGCAGTTCCAGCCGCACTCGTTCCACACGTCGATCGGTCGCTTTCAGGACGGTGCAGCGCACGCCATCCTGGTAAATGACCTCACCTTCCTTGGGGATCCGCCCCAGGACATTGACGACGAACCCGGCAATCGTATCGAACTCTTCCGGATCCGGGAGCATGAGGCCGTATTGTTCGTTCAGCTCATCCAGATGGACTCGGCCGTCGACTTCCAGGGTCTTTTCGTCGACGCGAATCAGTTCCAGTTCCTCTTCCGTATCCGATTCATCGGCGATCTCGCCGACGATTTCTTCCAGCGCATCTTCGATGGTGATCACGCCGGCGACCGCTCGGTATTCATCGACGACAATCGCCATGTGACTGCGCGTGCGGCGGAATTCGCGGAGCAGATCGTCGACTGCTTTCGACTCGGGAACGAACCAGGGCTTGCGCAGCAGGTCGCGCAGGCTGGCACGGGGGGCAGTCGAGTCCTTAGCGAGTTCGGCCAGCAGGTCTTTGACGAAGAGTATGCCGATCACATGGTCGAGCGATCCTTCGTAGACGGGCAAGCGCGTACGGCCGACTTCCGTCACAAACTTCAGCACCTCCGGCCAGCCCAATTCCACGTTGAGGGCGTCGATTTCACTGCGGGGGGTCATGATTTCGGAGACGTCGACATCGCCCAATTCCATCACCCCTTCGATCATTTCGCGGGCATCGGCCTCCAGCAGCCCATCACGGAGCCCGGCGGTGACGATGGTCCGGATTTCGTCTTCGAAAGCCTCCTCTTCGTCTTCTTCCGTTTCGTGATGTCCAGCCAGGCGATGGACGATCACATCCATCAGTTTCACACCCAGGGTCAACGGCCAGAGGATCCAGGCGACGGCGGTCCAGAAACGCCAGGTGTGGAAGAGAAAGGGTGCCGACCAGACATGCACGATGGCCCAGGGAATCCAGACGGTCAGGACCAACAGTATGACGACGGACGCTCCCGCGACAACGGCCAGGTATCGAGCGTCCGCGAGGGCCCCCGCCGGAAAAAACCACTGGCCCACGCAGAGCACCAGCACCACACTCCCGACAACCTGCAGGGTTTCGGCGGCAATGGCGAAATCCTCGTGCCGATCGAGGATCTCGTCGAACAACGAGCGCAGATTGCGGCGGCGGCAATAGAGTTCCAGGTCATGCCGGGAGAATTCGTAGAGGACTTTCGTACCGGTGGCCGCCAGGCCGGTGATCACCATGCCGAACAAAGCCAGCCACAACAGAAGATCGGACATCACTTCGAAACGCCTCCCGGCTTCGCACCGATCAACGTAAGTTCTCCTCGGGACCACTGGACTGTTGCGGGCGGACCACGTGGGTGTCCGCCGTGCCGCACCTCATGGACAGAACTCCACGCCAAATTGTTTCAGATACGTTTGTTCCGCACAACGCATCTGCTGTCGCGCCGCGGGATTCCGGTCGTCGAATCCCACCAGGTGGAGCACACCATGAATTACATAGAGGAGCAATTCGTCTTCCGGACTGGAGTCGTATTCCCCCGACTGAGCGACGGCCGTGTCGGCGCTCACGATCACTTCGCCCTCCAGGCCCGGGGGGGCTCCTCCAGCACGAAACTGAGCACGTCGGTGGGGTAGTCGTGTTGCAGGTACTGCCGATTCAGAGCGTGGATGGTGGGGTCGTCGACAATCGCGATGCTGATGAGGCAGGACGCCGGTCCGTGCTCTTTGAGAATCGCACGGGCCGCCCGGCGCAGCCGCCGTGCATCAACCGGCAGGGTAGCTTGCTGGTCCGTGATCTCGATCTTAATCATGTTCGACAGCGACCATCTTGGGAAAACAGAGCCGCGGCCGGCGTCAAGCCGTCTGCTGGTCCGGATACTTCACACGGGCATGATAGACGGCGGTCAGCGACTTCACCAGACTGTCCCGGATGCAGCTCAATTCCAACAGTGTGATACCACACTCATCGAACTGACCATCCAGCAGTTTCTTCATGGCGATATCTTCGACCAGGTTCTCAATACGAGCCGGCGTGGGATCGACGAGCGTGCGGCTCGCGCTCTCCACCGCGTCGGCCATCATCAAGACGCCCGCTTCGCGGGTCTGAGGTTTGGGGCCCGGATAGCGGTAACTGCTCTCTTCCACGCTCTCCTTGTCCGGATTCTCCTCGGACTGCCGGGCGGCTTGCCGGTAGAAGTACTCGACGAGTGTCGTACCATGGTGCTGCTCAATGAAATCGATAATCGACCGCGGCAGGCGGTTCTGTCGCGCCAAGTCGGCACCATCCTTGACGTGGGCGATGATCACCAAGGTGCTCATGGCGGGGAGCAGCGACTCGTGGCGATTCACGTCACGCCCTTGGTTCTCGACAAAGTATCCCGGCTTGAACATCTTCCCGATATCGTGGAAGTAGGCCCCCACTCGGACCAGCAATCCGTTGGCTCCGATCGATTCCGCGGCGACTTCGGCCAGCGACGCGACATTGATCGAATGGTTGTAGGTCCCCGGAGCGCGACGAGCCAGTTCCTGCAGCAGCGGATGCGCCGCGTCCCCCAGTTCCAGCAGGCTGATGTCCGTCTGCACGTCAAACAAACGTTCAATAAACGGCAACAAACCGGTCATGATCAGCGCCGCCAACAGCGTGCAGAATCCGTGCCAGACTGCGCCGGCCAGCAGATGTATCAGGAACGTTGTCCGAGGACTTCGCCAGCCATCGAGCGCCGGAAAGCCCGTGCCACTCCACGACCCCAGCGGTTCGCCCACCAACGTGCCGATGCCGATCGTGGTCACGATCGCCACCACGGCAGCACCCAGCCCAACATAGATCAGCTTCGTGCGACTCCGTACCCGATTCAACAGCAGATTGGCTGCCGACCCCGTGGCCACCATCAACACGAACTCGGCCAAGCCCAGGCCGAGCGCTACGCAGAGCACCAGGGAGAGCGCCGCCGACAAGATAATCGCCAGATCCCGCGAGTAGGCAATCGTCACCGTCATGCCAAACAAGACGATCGGCACCACCTCCGCCTGCCACAGTTCGCCGGTGCACAGCCGAGCCAGAGTGATCGTCACGACGACGGTCGCCAGCAGCGTGGTGAGGCTGCGCAGATTGACAATGATCCCCGGACGATGGTGATATACGAAGACCCCGCACAGGACAAACAGCGCGACGTACATCCCGAGACTGGACAGGCTGAGCCCGAGTTTGTCGAGAGGTGACATCTTCGCGACGATCGCCACACGCTCGGCCCGCAACACTTCGAGCTTCTCCGCCGTGATCGTGGCGCCCCCCACGACCAATTTGTCGCCCGGTGCAAACAGGTTTTGAGCCACGACCTGATCCAGTTCCGCCGTGTACTCGCCGCGAGTTGCCTCGCGGTCCAGCTTGAGCGTGGAGGGAAGGCCTCGATTGAAACACCAATTGTGCGCCAACTGCGCCAACTCTTCGACGTGCTCAGGGGCAAAACCTGCCTGGCTGAACTCGTCGGCCAGTCGCCGCTTCAAGTCGGCACTTACCTCCGCGATCCGCACATCCTTGACTTCCACACGCTTGACAACAGAGGGCTTACCGACCGGGTGCACTTTCATCGAGATCTGGCTGCCGTCTTCCGGCGGATGCTGTAGTTTATCGATCAGGCCCGTCTCCTCGAACTGCTGAAAGGCCCTCTTGACCGCTTTGGTGAACTTCGTGAGATCGAGATCTCCCGCCAAGGCCGCACGAACATGGGCAAACACCGCCTTGTCGTCCAGATCCGGCTTCTTGTCCTCCCGTGACAAGAACTGGTTCCAGATCTCCTTGTTCAACTCGTCGTGAGAATTGGCCGCCAGCACCTGAAAAACGCCACTCTTGAGCGCCGACTGCAACTCCCGCAGTGGCTGATCGTCCTGTGCATAAACACACATGACTTCACTGCGTTTCTCTTCGCGCAAACGCCGCGTTCCTTCCGGATCAACAATACTGAAGGCCACGCGAGCATCGATATCGCGGAGCGGCGTGTAGCCGGTCCGATACCCAAACGGTGGCGCCCACCCCGCCGTGATCATCCACATCAGCATGGCAGCGATCATGCAGAGGCCGATCCGAATCAGGACGTCGCTGCGGTGCAGGTTTCCCAATACCTGTGCGATCCGGCCCGGCGGCAACGCGATCGACGCAACGTGATCAGAGCGGGTGATTCTTTGGCTACTCGACATGCTTGTGCCCGGAAAACAGACTTAACAGATTTAGTGGCGACTCTTCTTCCTGGAATGACGCTCGCTCTGGTCCTCGTATGCGCGAACGATATCTTGGACCAGACGATGCCGCACGATGTCCGACTCGTCCAATTCAACGATCGCCACTCCACGGATCTTCCTGAGTCGTGCCACCGCGTCAATCAGCCCGCTACGCGTGCTCGGTGGCAAATCGATCTGTGTGACGTCGCCCGAAACAACCAGCTTGGATCCTTCGCCCATCCGCGTCAGAAACATCTTCATCTGAGCGACACTCGTGTTCTGCGCTTCATCCAGAATCACAAAAGCCTCATTCAGCGTGCGCCCCCGCATGTAGGCCAATGGGACCACCTCGATGACGTCCCGCTCCATGTGACTCTTGATCAACTCGTAGTCCATCATCTCGTGCAGCGCATCGAGCAGCGGACGCAGGTAAGGATTGATCTTGGCCTGCAAATCGCCCGGCAAGAAACCAAGACTCTCGCCCGCCTCCACCGCGGGGCGGACCAACACGATGCGGCGGATCTCGCGGCGTTTCAACGCTTCGACAGCCATCGCCACCGCCAGATATGTCTTGCCCGTGCCGGCCGGTCCCACCGCAAATACCAACTCGTTCTTACGGATCGCCCCCACATATCGGCCCTGACCCTCCGTCCGCGGCCGAATCTGCCGGGAAGCATCCGGGATGTCGATCACCGGCAGCGGACCGGCATGGCCGTTGCCCGTCACCCACGCCAGCACACGACTCACATCTTCCGGCGCCACCGAACCCCGCCGCTCCACCAGATGCTTCAGTTCCTCCAGAGCACGAGTCGCCTGCGCCACCGGACCATCCTCGCCCGATACGTGAATCTCACCATCCCGATGTGTGATCGTGACGCCTAATGTGCTGCGAATAGCACGGACGTGCTGGTCGCGAGCCCCAAAGAGCGAGAGTATCAGACGGGGCTCGGTTGCGGGTAACGTTGCTTCACTCATCCAGGAGTTGGCGACCCTTCGGCCTGCCACCATGTGCTGCTGATACCTCGATGACTATTTCAACTATAGCGAATCGCCAAGACAAAATGCCAGATGGTCGCCGCACGCCACAAAAACGACGGGGAAATGCCCAATTAACCCCAAACAAATACAACCTGTGAGGTAGTCGACCTAGCCCGATCAGGTGCCTGTGGCCGTTCGCTCGTCCCGCTCCAGCAGCGTGAGGGGGGCGCGGAGTCAGGGATACGGGGCCTCCGCCGCCGCCGTGGGCCCCCCGGAAAACGGCTGCGGGGCGTCCGCGGTGGATGTCCCGCGCGCCGCGCCGCTCCGCTCCTAGGCACCGGGTCCGATCAATCCGGCCGCAAAGCAATAATAGGTCGGCGCCGCCGCAAAAACGATCGAATCGAGGATATCCAACACACCTCCCAGGCCCGGCAACCATCGACTCGAGTCCTTGCGCTCCGCATCCCGCTTCAAAAGCGATTCGGCCAAGTCTCCCAACATGCCGCTGAATGCCACGATGAGACCCAAGAGCAGCCATCTCCAGAGCGGCCCCTGCGAGGCCATGTCGGGCAGAGCGTCTGGGCCAACATGTGGGCCAACATGTGGGCCAACCAGGGCCGGCACGATCCAGCCATAGCAGAGCCAGGCACCTAAGCAGGCCGCTGCGAGCCCTCCAGCGGCCCCTTCCCAGGTCTTTCCGGGACTCAACACCGGCGCCATTTTGTGGCGACCAAACCGGCGTCCGACGAAATAGGCTCCCGTGTCGGACAACTTGACGACGACGATCAGGCAAATCAGCGCTGCCATACCCCACTGGGCCGAGTACATCAACCGCAAGTTAACCAGGAAGCTCAGCAGCAGGCCGGCATAGCCGATAGCGAAGATCGACAGCGCGATGCTGCCCGTTGATCGTCCAGGTGCTCGGTAGCGGAGCATCTCGCCCAGGAAAGACAGGGCGATACCGATGACCATCCCCAAGAGAGGCCAGCCCAACACGCCGATCGGGCACGACGGAGGGTAGGACAGACCGGCGAGTGGCCACAGGAGTGGTACGCCCGCCGCGAGCACCGTGAGCGGCGCCCCAATATAGATCGGCCAACGACTCGGACGGTCCGGCCGCAAGCTCCACAGATCCATCAGCTCGTGCACCATCAGCGCGGACACAATAAGTGCCAGCGGGAGGAGCCAGACGCCCGCAGCACCCAGCGGATGATAGACATCGAGGTACAAGAACACGAGCAAGCCGGAGACAATCACGGCGGCAGAAATGAGTCGCCACTTGAGCAACGGACTACCTCCTTCCGAGACACCACACACGCGTCAAACACCCAGCGGTCTCGACACGCCATCTCACCGCTCCACGAATCCCTCGCGGCGGCCTGCCGGGGCTCTACCACAGGCCTTGTGCGGATCGTGTGCGTGGTAGATCAGGAACCGCCAATACCGCCAAACCGGCGATCTCGTTGAATATATGCTCGAATCGCTTCGTGCAGATCGGCCGTGCGAAACTCGGGCCAACAGCGCGCCGTGACCCACAGTTCGGCGTAGCTGATCTGCCACAGGAGGAAATTGCTCACCCGCATTTCTCCGGCCGTGCGAATCAGCAAATCTGGGTCAGGACGACCGGCCGTGTACAGGTGCGCGGCGATGGTCTCTTCCGTGATCTCCGGCGGGGCAAGTTCCTGCCGTTCGACCTTGCGGGCAATGCTGCGCACCGCATCCACCACTTCCGCCCGCCCTCCGTAATTGATCGCCAGGCAGAGCCGCGTGCCGGTATTGGAGGCACTCATGGTGATCGTCCGATCCATCTCCCGCAGCACCTGGTCGGGAATCCCTGTCCGCCGACCGATAATCTCCACCGAGATATTATGCTGCATGATCGTACTGCGTTCTTCGATCATGTACTGCTCGAGCAGATGCATCAGGAATTCCAGCTCATGGACCGGTCGCTTCCAGTTCTCACTCGACAGACAATACAGCGTCAACTGTTCAACGGCCAGCCGCGCACATTCTTCCACGGTACGGCGCACGCTGGCCACACCTCGGCGATGCCCTTCAATCCGCGGCAGGTCGCGACGCTGAGCCCAACGCCCGTTGCCATCCATAATGATGGCGATGTGACGTGGCAACTGTTCCCGCGCAGGGCCGGACAGGAGATCGTCGGCAGCCGCGGATGAATCGGAAGGGTCGGAGGACATGAAACGCACGTGGCAGCAGTAGAGATGACGGATCGGTCAAAACGTGAGCAGTTTGCGTGAATGATCGAACCAGCACTGGCGACTCACCGTGGTCAGCAGGTATTCAGTGTGATAGCGAAAGCTTCGCAGTGCAGTCAGCCGTGTGACACCGTCCGCGAGGAGCGTTCGTCGGCGGCCAGGTCTCCACGGGGCATGTTCGCCTCGAATGCGACGTGCCGGCGACGACGCCGGTGGCCACCTCACGCACTCGACCGGCTGTCAACGGTTCCACAATCCGTCAGGCGTCGGCGAAAACCGTTTGCGAGCGGCCCGGCCCGATCGAAACCACTTCGATCGGACAATTCACCAGCTGGCTGATCCGTGTCAGAAACCGCTGAGCCCCGGCCGGAAATTCGGCGAACGTCGTGGCCCGCGAGACATCCGTTTGCCAACCAGGTAGCGTCTCGTACACCGGCTGTACACGCCGCAACTCCTCCACGCGACTCGGCACATAGTCGATCCGCTTGCCGTCCAACTCATAGGCTACGCAGATCTGGACTTCCGGCAACTGACTCACCACGTCCATCATCATCAGCGAGAGGCAGTGGACGCCACTCAGCCGAGCGGCGTAGCGGACAGCCACGGCGTCGAACCAGCCACAGCGGCGTGGCCGCCCGGTGGTCGTACCGTACTCGTGGCCCAGATCACGTATCGTCTGTCCGATCGCATTGTCCTGCTCGGTCGGAAACGGACCGCCGCCGACACGCGTCGTATAGGCTTTGACCACACCATACACCTTGTCAATCCACCGCCCCGGCACGCCCGATCCCGAGGAGACACCGACCCCGGAGCTGTTACTGCTCGTGACGAAGGGAAAGGTGCCGTGATCGATATCCAGCATCGCCCCCTGGGCCCCTTCATACAGCACGCGACGACCATCGGCCACCGCGTCCAGCAAATAATTGGTGGTGTCGCCGACCATCGGAGCCAAGCCGCTCGGCATACACCCGATACTCTTCATAGATGCGGTCGGCATCCAGCTCTTCCGCTCGAATCTGGTCCAGGTATCCAGCCAGGGACCGACGTTTGACGTCAACCACCTGCGCGATCCGCTGCCGAAAATCACTGCCGATCATGTCACCCAGGCGAATCGCGGACATGCGACCGTATTTGTCCCGATAACAGGGACCAATTCCACGCAACGTCGTGCCAATGCTCTCCCCACTGATCGTGTCCGCATTCAGCGCCCGATCTTCGGCGATGTGCCAGGGAAATACCACGTGAGCCCGCTCGCTGATCATCAGCCGGTCCTGCACCGGAATGCCGCGCGCAGCCAAGCCGTCGATCTCCTGCAAGACGATCACGGGATTGAGCACCACGCCGGGTGTGATCACGTTCATCACTCCCTCGGTCAGAATCCCGCTCGGTATCTGGTGCAGCTTGTAGGTTTCCTCCCCAATCACCACCGTGTGGCCTGCATTGGCTCCCCCCTGATAGCGCACGACGATATCCACGTCCAGTCGCTCCGCCAGCAGATCGACTAGCTTACCCTTGGCTTCGTCGCCCCACTGCAAACCAATCACACTGGTACCCGGCACGGTTCTTGCCTCCCGCAAAAGAAATCTGACGACGTAGGACCTCGAACGAGAACAAGCTACCGCTGGAACGCCCCTCGCCCGCTCAAGGGGGGTGCTCGAACGTGACTCGCCACCATCACGGTTGCCTCAACATGGGACTCGGATCATCGCCTGGCGAGCTGGTCGAATCGCGGCGCTCGGGCCGCAGTCGGCCGATCACACCGGCCTGCCACAACCGGCGGTCCCCACCCGCGTCACGACAAGCGCGGGCGGCGATCCAGAGCGGCCCACCACCCACCTATGGGTCCACCGAAGGGGAAAATCCCACTCCCGGTCCACGATCTCCGCAGCATCCCATCCGCCGCGACTCGCCGACCTCAAACGGGTCAGTCTATGCGTGAAGGCCTGGGAAGGTCAACTATGGGGAAACACGGAGATGAAGTCACGGCGGGGGCCACGCCACGGAAACGGACGGTCGCCACCAGTACGCCTACGGCGAGGGCGCGACACGCCTCCGGCGACGTGCGACGGACCATCTGCCGGCAATACTCGTACATCGCCATGGCCGTCGCGGTGGCGATGTTGTAGCTGTACGGCAGGCCAAACACGGGAATCTCCACCACCGCGTCCAGCACGTCGAGCGTCGCCTGATCCAGCCCCTGGCGTTCATGGCCAATGACCAGCACCGTCCGCGGTGGAAAGCGAAAAATCGTAGAGGCAGACCGAATTACTGGTCTGCTCCAGCCCCACCAGCTGAAAACCTTCGCCTTGAAGACGCTTGAGAACGGGGGGGAGCGTACGGTGGGCCTCCAAGAATACTCGTTCCGCTCCGTCGCGCGCGATCTTCGGGTCGACCTTGGGACGACCACAGGCAATCATGCGCTGCACACCACAACAGCTGGCCGCCCGGACAATGCGGGACAAGTTGACATTGCTGCGCAGCGGTGGACAGGCCAAGACAAGCTGGCAACCAGCGGGGAGCTGTTGGGGAGTCTTGTGACGCTGGTGCAAATACTCAGCCATGAGACGCGTGTTTCGCAAGCCCTCGAATACGAAAACCGGACTCCCGCCAATTAACCTAACCCGTTCAGCCCGCGTCATCGAGAGGGAGATGTCGCCGAAGCGGAATGCGAGCTTTCTCGTGCTCGCCCGGCACGGCCTCCATGATCATCCCCAGTAATTCACCGAACCGATCGGGTAGAATCCGATAGTAATTGTGCTTGCCGTCCCGCCGACATTCAATCAGGCCATCCACTCGCAAGAGCGCCAGATGATGGCTCACCGCCGGCTGACTCAACTCCAGCAAATCGCACAGCGTCCGCACGTTCAATTCCCGTTTCTCCAGCAAGAAGAACAAAATCCGCAAACGCGTTTCGTCGGCCAGCAGCTTGAACCAGCGCACCAATTCCTTGGTAACGCCGTCAGGCAAAACAGGTTCGGCATTCGAGGATGAATCGGATTGCACCGGAAAACCGTCGCGATTCTCGCTGGACGCGTTTGTTCTGGATAGAATGGTGGCCATTGATCCGCCCTGATCAGCCGTTCGACCGGCCCGCTTTCCGCCTCCTCAGTCAACCGCCGTGCAACATCCGCGCAAACAACCTTCACCGGCAGATACGCACCGCGGTCAATCTGCGTGACAACAGATTGTCAGAACCAAGAGACTACTGGAATCAGTAAACAGACGAGGAATCAGTCAGCAGACAAGCTGCCTGCTCCTGCCGCAACGAACCGGCCTGTGAACCACGTCGACTCCGAAACCACGGACTCAACACGGGCACCCCGTGCCCCGTTCGCTCCTGCACAGAAGCGCTACTGCGGCTCATTCTAAACGCATCGGCCGCGATTTGAAAATAGTAGCCAACCCAAATTGGCAGGAAATTTATGCGTTTGCTGGCCTTGACAGCGCAGCGTCACCCGTTGGCACGCCGGCCCACGCCCCACCTCAGCAGGGGCTGCACGTGCTGGCAACGGTGATCGCGGCCGCGTCACACGGGCCCCGCCAGAGAGCCCGCCTGGCCGGACAACCGGCCCCGCCCGACTGCCGCCAAAGTGAGACGGGGGAGATGAGCAATGTCCCGAGGGATAGTGCCGCCAGCCTGTCGCTGGCTCCACGAACATGACAGACTGAAAGCCGATCCCAGCGGGTGCAAGACAAATCTCGCCGATGGCGCCTCAGGCCATGGCCAAGGCAAGATCCTGCCGAGCGTCTTGGCCGGTCAATCGCAGGTCAAAATTCTCCTGCAGAACCTTGAAGACATTGGGAGTGACAAAGCCAGGTGGGTTGGGACCGATCGTGACCCCCTTGACGCCCAAGGCGAGCAGCGAGAGCAACACGGCCACGGCCTTCTGTTCGAACCAGGACACTACCAGTGTCAGCGGGAGGTCGTTGACACTGCACTGGAATGCTTCGGCCAGTGCGGAAGCGACCATGATCGCCGAGTAGGCGTTGTTGCACTGTCCCATATCGAGCAGACGCGGCAGCCCCAGCAACTCGCCATAGTCGTAATCGCGAATCCGGAACTTGCCGCAGCCCAGCGTGAGAATGAACGAGTCGGCGGGCGTCGCTTGCGCATAGTCGCTGAAGTAGTTCCGTCCCGGCTCTGCACCGTCGCAACCGCCAATCAGGAAGAAGCGACTGATCTTGCCCTCCTTGACCGCCTCGACAATCGT
Source organism: uncultured Planctomycetota bacterium (assembly GCA_963700515.1). Classification (GTDB taxonomy): domain Bacteria; phylum Planctomycetota; class Planctomycetia; order Pirellulales; family Pirellulaceae; genus JAJRVM01. Next base: position 93,583 of record CAVOXY010000033.1, read on the forward strand.
GCTGGCCAGTCCCAGCACCACACTGTGATGGAAGCCGGTGGTCGTCTGCCGAATGGGCGAGTCGGGCAACGGCGGGCACGCGCGGGCCTTGGCGATGACGGCCGAGAAATCTTCATCGGTGATGCGAACCGCTCCGGGTACCGCCGTGCAGCGGGTCGTGAACAGCCGGTCCGCATAGGACTCACGCGGAATCAACACACAGTTCGTCGTCGCCACGGTGGGGCCACTGAAACTGTTCGAATTCCGTCTTCTGCTTCTGCCAGGCGCCACCGTAATTCCCCGCCAGGTTGGGGTGTTCACGCAACACCGGGTACATGTGCGCCGGCAACATTTCGCCGTGCGTGTAGACCTTCACGTCGGTTCCCTCGCACTGCTTCAACAGGTCGTGCAGGTCGAGCAGATCGTGACCGGTCATCAGGATACCGGGACCTGCCACGGTCCCCTCGTTGATCGTCCCGGGCGACGGCGCTCCAAACTTCTCGACGTGCCCTTCATCCAGCAGTTGCATCACACGCAAGTTCTGCCGACCGCACTCCAGATTCATCTCGAGCAACGATCCCATGTCGAAGTTGACGTTGGTCATCGTGGCAAACAGAGCTTCCTCGATAAAGGCGCTCACCGTCTCGTCCGACTTGCCCAGTCGTCGCGCGTGATGGGCGTAGGCGGCCATTCCTTTCAGGCCGTAGAGGAGCATTTCCTGCAAAGACTGCACGTCCGCGTCCTTGCCACATACGCCGGGGCTGAGGACGCATCCGCTACCATGGGCCGTCTGTTCACACTGATTACAGAACATGAGATCGGGTCCTTTCGTGATGAAGGTTGGCGACCAGTAGCCTCTGTCGTTGGACGGGCACAATTCCGCTCACCGAACTGGTCAGCGGTACCCGATCTGCCGGCAGCTTCTGCGGTGGCACCTGTCGTTCAATGTCTGGGAAGTACCAGGGCTGGATGTTGCCTTTCACCTCGGCCATCACAGCACGCAGGTTCCTGTCTCGCGAGGCGACGTGAGTATACTCCCACTGCTCGCCGCGTTTTCGGCAGGTTCCTGTGGCCTACCGTCCCCCTCGGCAGCCAATCCGCAAAGGGGGCCAACTGTCCGGGCTCGGGGACGACCCTGGTTGATCGTCCCCACGCATCATACAATACGCACTTTAGCACCGGCGGGCATTGATGTATGTCAAATCTGCCGGGAAGTTGAGGCTCCGATTCCTTCTAATCGGTCCACGGCCGGCGAGGAGCAGTTGACCTGCGTCAATTCCCGACATTTTCGGCCGCGATAGGAGTCAGGAGATGATCGGAAATGACACGTAAGGTCGAAGACATTCTCAGCAGCTGCCAGCTCTTTGCCGAAGTGGATCGCGAACGTCGCGAGAAGCTGGCGGGCATGTCGGTGGTCTGCCATTTCGCCAAGCAGCAGATGATCTTTCGCCAAGGCCAGGAATGCCCAGGTGTCTATGTGGTGGACAGCGGCATGGTACGCGTCTTCAAGACCGCTCCCTCGGGAAAAGAGCATGTGCTGCACATGGTCGCTCCCGGGCAGACGTTTGCGGAAGTTGCCGCCATCGGGAACTTCGCCTGCCCGGCGCATGCCGAAGCGGTGGCGCGAACCGTTTGTGTGCTGATCCCCATCGATCGATTTCGCGATGCCATGACCCAGGACCATCAACTCTGCCTGGAAATGATGACCGGCCTGTCGTTCTGGGTGCGGCGTCTGATTTCCCTGATGGAAGATCTGGTGCTGCGGGATGCCTTGGGACGCACCGCACGGTTCCTGCTCGAATCGGATGCCCAAAGCGATGGGACCGTGAAGCTACCGAGCTCGAAGCGGTACGTGGCCAGTCACTTGAACCTCACCAGCGAAACCTTGTCGCGCACGCTCAGCCGTTTGATCGAAGCGGGACTCGTCGTCGAACTGGACAAGAACCGTGTCGAACTGCTCGACCGAGGACAACTGCGAGCGATCAGCGAAGGCCGGTATCCAGCACTCTGATTCTCCGGCCGAGTTCATATCGCAACTGGCTGACCCGGGAGCGTCATCGGTGATCTCGGCGGCGAGGTCGTCTCGCCGCATCAGGAATCGACGGAGATCCCCTGCCCCGACTTGGCCACGACCGACGGCCGGGAACCGGACCACTCGGGCGGGCGGATCGAACCGTACTCTTGGCAGAAAGTGGCAATTGCTGCGCGGTCTCGTCCCCACGGCAGAAAGAGGCCTCCCAGCCCACTGCAGTCGGCACCGGAGGGCTCGCGACAGAGGAAAAGGCCCTCGCTCAGCAGGTCCAGGTGGCCGATGTCTCGCCAGAAGATCCGCCGCCGGCGTCGCAGCCAGGTCAGTGTGACTCCCCGCGGACCGAACTCGGTCCTGATGGGAATCCACAACTGCCACATGGCCGACGCCACGGCCAGAGAGGCCAACAGGCCCATCGACACGCTACGACTAATCCAACCCGCCACCAGCCCCACCGCACAGCACCCCACCAGACTAGCCGCGGCATAGATCGGTTGATCACGCAGTGGCCAGTTGACCGCGCTGAGTCCCCGCACACGCGTGGCTTCTCGCAACATGGAATACGCGGTCTTGACGCTGCTCATTCTGCCACATCCCTTTCCCTTAACCGCTCGGCAGTGTGGGCCATCGACCAGCACGGCCTGCCCGGCTGTTCCATTATACGTGCGGATCCAGGGAATCGCACGCAGATTCGTCGTGATTGCTTGGCCAGTCCGCCGCCGGTTCAGGCACGGAGTGGGGACATCGCCGCCCGTCACGACAGATTGAACAATTCACCCGATCGTCTAACCTGACCGATGCGGCCCCAACCGCTCTATCTTCTCCCCCGAATCCACTGCCAGCCATGGGGAAATTGGGCTCATGAGTGAGACTCGACGCATCATCGTCCTGGGAACACATAATCGCAAAAAAGGCCTGGAGTTGGCCCGACTGTTCACACCGTTTGGATTCGCTTTAAAGACACTCGCGGATTTCCCGGACGCCTTGCATGTGGAAGAAGACGGAGAGACCTTCACCGACAATGCGCGGCGGAAAGCCTGTCGCCAGGCCCAGCACCTGCGGCAATGGGTACTGGGTGAGGACAGTGGACTCTCGGTAGACGTTCTGAACGGGAAGCCGGGCGTCTATTCCGCTCGATTCTCCGGCCCCCACGCGACCGACGCCTCGAACAATCAGCAACTGCTCACCGTGCTGCAGCACGTCCCCTGGCACGAGCGTGGGGCGCAATACGTCTGCCATATCACGTTATCCGATCCGAGTGGAGCGGTACGTTGTGACGACGAAGCACGCTGTCGCGGGCGGATTGCCGTGTCCCCGCGGGGCTCCGCCGGTTTCGGCTACGACCCCCTCTTCGAAATCCTCGAATACCACCGGACGTTTGGTGAATTGGGCGATGCGGTTAAGTCGATGCTCAGCCACCGTGGTCGTGCGACGCGCAAGATACTGCCGCAGATCATGGGCCTCATCCGAGCAGGCCTGTGGACCTGACAGAGAGCGGCGTGAAGAGACCAGCAGATTCACATGTCCGCATACATGAAACGCGCACGGTACGCATCCTCCTGAAGCAACTGGCCACGTCGTTCCGCACAGGGTGTTCGCGGCGCGCACGGCGCCGTGTCGGAAACGGCACGGCCCGCGTTGTTAACGCGGGCCGTAACGCGGCAACGCCTGTGGCAGGGTGGGCAATCAGGGAAAATCTCGATCGCCGACCGCATAGTCGGAAGAGAGCGAACGGCGCGGCGCCATGACCGGAAGAGGTTGGATGTCAAATGGAATTCCATCGAGCGATCGGGGCGGATTTACCGCCTGACCCTGGTTGGGCAGCGGACTGCGCTGGGCACCGTAGCTCAGCATGATCTGATGAATGGCCGGCAGCAGGTCGATCCGGCCGTCGGGCAATGCGTTACCAACCGTCTCGAAACTCCCAATCGTGACAATACTCTCGAAGCGGTCATGGAACTCGTAGGCTTCGATGCCCTTCTTGCGGAGCAGTTCGGTCAGGCGATGGGCGTTGTCGGCGGCCGCCTCCAACTTGTTCACTTTGCCGAGTCCGGGAAGCGACAGGAACGAGCGTTGTGCGTCTTCGTCGGGATCAGCACCCTCACCCACGAAATGCGATTCGCCACGGAAAGAGGCCACGCGAACAGTGTATTTGGCGGGGCAGTCGAGCAAACTGTACTTGACCCCCTTGTTCATGTTCAACACGAACGGATCGATCCCCGCCCCCACGAAATACTCCTTGGGTATCGTGGGATTGCGGGCAATGAAGGCCCGCCGCATCGGACCGGCCTCATGGACCTCCGGATCAAGGTTCACCAGGCGCTGAAGTTCGCGCAAAGCGACAAATCGCTGAGCGTTCTTCTTGCCTTTCTCGCCGGAGAGGTTGAGGCAGTTAGGCTTGGCCGTCTTGATCACCTCCAGATCCTCCACCGCGTTGGGGGCGTCCAACGACGAGTAGTTGCCAACCAGCACCGCGATCTCGTCGAAACTCGTCGCGTTGCGATATTTCATCCGTTTGGGACCACCGTATCTATTCAAGCCTTTGCCGTACACTGGCTCCGTGAAATCAAAATGACGCTTGTCCATGTAGGCTTCCAACTTGTAGCGTTTGCGCAGTTCCAGCACTAAGTCGTGCGCTTGCTGTTCCGCACCCTCACCCGCAAACGAAGTCGTGAAGATCATCCAGGGACCATTGTCTTCGGTCAGCCAATACGACCGGTTCGGGTCCGCCTCAATCGACTTGAAAGGAATCAGTTTCTTCCAGGGTGGTGCTGCCGAGACGCGACTCGCCACGATGCAGACGGCCACAAAACAAACCCCTAACACCCACTGCTTTGGCCCCAAACGCGTTTTCATGCCTTCCTCCTTGATCGACCTGACCACGCCCACTCGGCGCAATCTCCAACCTCAGATCTCGCGGCAACCGGAAACGGAACGTACATACTAGCTTCAGCACTGGCACAGCCAGTGGCACGCAGGGGCGGGAGAGTATCACAACGCGCCGGATTCAGCCAGAGCGATCCGATGTGCTGCAGCAGGCAGCACCTGGCCGAGGGATAGCGAACACCGGGCGTCCGCTCAGCAAGCTGCTAAGCTCGTAGCTGCGAGCCGTCGTAGGCGTGTGGCACGCAGTCCACCAGTTGGCCATGCTGCTCTGGGGATCCCGCCAGGGCAACGGGAGCGTATCGGCAAGAGGTTCCCAACAAGTGCCCGGGAATCTGCTCCGCATCGGATTCCACCAACACGCGCAGCGTCCGCCCCACCAATCGTTGAAAATAGCGGCCACGCAGCTCTCGCTCCAGTTCCGCCAGTCGTCGAGTTCGGTCCGTTTTCAGGCTCTTGGGCAGCTGACCAGTCATTCCAGCGGCTGGCGTTCCCTGGCGAGCGCTGAAGGGGAAGATGTGGATTTTGGAGAACTCCACCTCCCGCACCACGCGACACGTGGCCAGGAAATCATCCTCCGTCTCCCCGGGAAAACCAATGATTACATCGGTCGTCAGGGCGGGAAGCGTCAGGTGCTCGCGTGCCATATTACAGCGATCGACAAACATGCGAGTGGACCAGCGCCGCCGCATCCGGCGGAGGATGGGATCGGATCCGCTCTGCAGACAGATGTGCAAGTGGGGACACACTTTGTCCGGAGAATTCGGCCATCGTCAGAATCAGTTCCCGAGTCACCTCGGTCGCTTCAATACTGGACAAGCGGATGCGGAAATCCCCCTCCAGTTGAGCCAGTTGACGCACCAGGTGCGATAGACGCAGCCACTGGCTCTTCGGTTTCCGCCGGTTCTGCTCCACCCCGTAATGACCCAAATGCACTCCGGTCAGAACCAGCTCGCGATAACCGTTGGCCAGCAATCTGCGAGCTTCTGCCAGAATCGGCTCCACTGGGCGACTGAGGACGTGGGGACGTACCGCGGGAATAATGCAGTAGCTGCAACGCAGCAGACATCCGTCCTGGACTTTCAAGTAGGCGCGATGACGGTTGCCAAACTGGGATATGCCGGACGGGAATATCGATCACACCGAAGCGTCCCAACAAATCGGGCAGTTCGCGTTTGTCGGTCACCACTTCCGCGACTCCCGGCAGGGCCGCGACCTCCTGTGGAGCTCGCGTCGCATAGCACCCCATGACAACAATGCGGGCCCCCGGATTGTCGCGGGCCACGCGGCGAATGACCTGCCGGCTCTTGGAATCTCCTTCGTTGGTCACGGTACACGTATTGACCAGGCACAGATCGGCCATCTCGTCAGCCGCCGCGTCTCGATAGCCGATGCCGATCAAGCCTTGACGCAGGTACTCCGTCTCGTACTGATTGACTTTGCACCCGAGCGTGACCGTCTTGAGCTTTGGAGCCGTCTTGTGTCTTGGAAACATAGTGGTCGAATTCGCTTCCCGGCAGTCGCAAAAATGGAAACCATTCAAGGTCGTTCTTAATCACCCATCAACCCGGTGGCGAAACGGGCGAAGTCCGTGGGGAATTGGCAGAAAGGCTCACCACACCAGGAACCTCCGGGTGCGATGGCTGACAGGCACTGTCACATCACCGCGTCAAGCCGTGCAGGACGCACCCGCTCCGCACTGAGAGCGCCGCCCGTTAATCAGGCTCTGGTTCAATCGAAGCCGTCATGGAACCGGCACAACGGGCAATGAGCGAGTCCTTGCCGTAGGCATGAATCTGATCTCGCTTCAGCTCCGCATGCTCTTTGGTCGTGGTCAAACAAATCGCTTGTCCCCGAATGTCGACTTGCTTGGCAATTTCGTAGCCTCTTTCCATGCTGTGGCCAAACAACTTCCGCATCATGGCAATGACATAGTCATACGAGTGATCATCGTCATCCCACAGGATCACGTGATATCGCGGCTGCCGCTTCCGCTTCTGTTGTTCTTTCTCGCGGCGACGACGAATCGTTTCCACCAACGGCTCGTCCATCACCGACGTCTTTACCTGACCGTCCAAAGCCCATTCTCTCCAGCAGCGCACGGATCAGAAATCAGCACGATTAGAAATCAGCACCACACACGTGACAGATCCGCACCGCTACGCGCTTACCAGCGCGCAGGCGCCCAACATCCTCCTCAACAGGGAGAAATCGCCGCACCCCCCCAATGCGGGTGCCTGTTTTGGATTGCCCCGAATAGTCTGACTCGCGAGACGTTATTATATTGTACTGAATTGGCGATAGAAAAGGCTCTTTTCGAAGATTCACTTACATCAGGGGGTGCCTTGGCAAAATGGCGGACTTAGATCGATATCTGGACGAGCATCGCAACCGGTTCGAAGAAGAGCTGTGCGATTTATTGCGGATTCCCAGCGTCAGCACGGACGGGTTACATCAGGCGGAAATCCGGCAGGCGGGAGAGTGGGTGGCCAATCAGCTACGAGAAATGCATTTGCAGGCCGAATTGATCGACACGATTGGTAATCCCGTCGTGTATGCCGAGTCCCCCCGTCGCTGGCGCTCCGGTGGTGCTGGTGTACGGCCATTATGACGTCCAGCCCCCCGATCCGCTCGATGAGTGGCTGACGCCGCCGTTTGAGCCGACGCGGCGGGACGGCAACCTGGTGGCCCGCGGCGCCACCGATGACAAAGGGCAGATGTTGACGCACGTCAAGAGCACCGAGGCGTGGATGAAGACGGTGGGCAAACTCCCCTTGCAGTTGAAGTTTGTCATTGAGGGGGAAGAGGAGGTAGGAAGTGAAGGGCTAGTGGATCTGATCGAGCGCGAGCCACAGCGGTTTGCCTGCGACGTGGCGGTGGTGAGCGATTCATCGCAATTCGGCCCGGGGCAGCCTGCCGTCACGTACGGGCTGAAAGGCATCGCATATTTCGAGCTGCGGCTGACCGGATCGAAGCAAGATCTGCACTCGGGCACCTTTGGGGGCGCGGTCACGAATCCCGCCAACTGGGTCGCGCGGATGATGGCCAGTCTGATCGATGAGGACGGCCGAGTGCAGATTCCCGGGTTCTACGACGAGGTGCTTCCCTTGACGGCTCGTGAACGGGAGCAATTTGCGTCGCTCCCCTTCGACGACGCGGATTTCATGCGGAAACTGGGTGTCCAGGGTGTCACCGGTGAAGTCGGTTACACCACGCTGGAACGCCGCTGGGCTCGGCCCACATTCGATATCAACGGCATGTGGGGAGGATATCAAGGAGATGGCGCCAAGACGGTCCTGCCCGCCAAGGCCGGAGTGAAATTCAGTTTCCGACTCGTTCCCCATCAGGATCCCGCCAAAATCCAACAGGCGCTTCGTGCGAAACTCCAATCGCTCTGCCCCCCGGGGATCACCATGGAATTGACCGACCTGCACTCCGCGACCGGGGTCGTCGTACCGCTGGAAAGCCCCTTTATGGATGCGGCGGCGGCGGCAATTGAGCACGGCTTCGGGCGGCCGCCGGTCTTCATTCGAGAAGGAGGCTCCATCCCCATCGTGACCGTCTTCCATGAGAAGCTCGGTGTCGACACGTTGCTGCTGGGCTGGGGACAGGACGACGACAATACGCACAGCCCCAATGAGAAATTCAGCCTGGATGACTTCCATCGGGGCATCAAAACGAGCGCTCGTTTGTGGGACACTCTGAGCAAAATTCGCAGGGACTAAAAAGCATTTCGTGATCATGGGAACCGTCAGGAATTGAGGAGGGGTGCCACTTTCCTGCCCGTGTTGCAGCGAATCCCCCCCCGCGCCATCATTCTGGTCCCAGGGGATTGTCGCCAGGATCTCGAAAAGCCCTTGAGGACGGATCGCACACAACACCATTCCTCGCCATAAGCAGGCGCTATAAGTAGGCTGACAACGTCATGCTGGATCGTAAGTTCATCGTCGAACATGCCGACGAAGTCCGACAGAATTGCGCTTATCGTGGAGTCCATGCCGATGTCGATCGGTTGGTCGAGTTGGAACTGCTGCGACGCGACAAACAAAAAGAAGTCGAGGACCTGAATCGCCGCGCAAACGAGGTGTCCAAGTCCATTGGCCAGGCCAAAGACCCGGAAATGCGTGAGGCTCGCAAGGAAGAGGGACGCCGCCTGCGCGAACAGAAAGAACAGGTGCAAACCGAGGTCGACCGACTCGATTCGGAAGTCGGGCAGGTCCAGGCGGGCATCCCGAACATGTCGCACCCGGATGCGCCCGTGGGAGCGGATGACACATCCAATCTGGAACTGCGACGCGGCAAGCAGGATCCTCGCAAGTTCGACTTCCCGGTGCTCGATCACGTTGAGTTGGGCGAACGCCTCGATTTGATCGATTTCGAAGGGGGAGCGAAGATCGCGGGACACGGTTTCTACTTCCTCCGCAACGAAGCCGTGCTACTGGAATTGGCCCTGCAGCAGTTCGCCACGCGGCTGCTGATCGCCGAAGGGTTCACGCCGGTCATCACACCCGATTTGGCCTACACCGAAATCCTGCAGGGAACCGGTTATATCCCGCGCGGTCCGGAGACGCAGATCTACAGTATCGAGAATACAAATCTCAATTTGGTCGCCACGGCCGAAATCACCCTGGGCGGTTTGATGGCAGGTGAGATCATCGATGCAGAACGACTCCCCATCAAGCTGTGTGGAATCAGCCACTGCTTCCGGACCGAGGCGGGAGCAGCCGGTCGGGCGTCGCGGGGGCTCTATCGCGTGCACCAGTTCACCAAGGTCGAAATGTTCGCCTTCACGCTGCCCGACCAGAGCGATGCCATGCTGGACCATATCTGCGACCTGGAATGTCGCCTGTTTGATGAACTGGCCATCCCGTACCGTGTGGTCGATACCGCCACCGGAGACCTGGGGGGCCCGGCCTATCGCAAGTTCGACTTGGAAGCGTGGATGCCTGGCCGGGGCGAGGGAGGTGAGTGGGGAGAAGTCACCAGTACCTCCAACTGTACCGACTACCAGGCTCGCCGGTTGAATATTCGCTACAAACACCGAGCTCAAAAAGGGACGCAACTGGTCCACACGCTCAACGGCACCGCCATCGCCATCAGCCGGGCCTTGGTGGCCATCCTGGAGAACTACCAGCAGGCCGATGGCTCGGTGACGATTCCCCAGGTCCTCCAGCCATGGGTCGGTACGGATCGGATTGTGGCCAAGGCGTAGGAATTGGAGGGGCCATGGGCCCAACCCGTTGGCGAACATCAGCGAAATCGGCTGGGGCCACGCTCGCCGAGAGCCAGTGTGGAAAGCGTTTGCCAGCATTCGCCCGCGCGTCTGGCGACCGCAGCCACAACTGCAATACCGAAGTCATTCATCTCGCGTTGCTTCGACGGATGCGATGACACTCGCCGCTTCGTCGCAGAGTGACTGAGATTCGACGGCACTGGCCGTCTCGGCCACAATGCGCACAATCGGTTCCGTGTTGCTGGCGCGAATCAGCAGCCATTTACCCGGCCAGTCAAGACGCAGTCCATCCAGGCGATCACTCTGGGCATCGGTGAAGTGTTTTTCGAGGGCAGCGAGGGCGACGGGAATCGACTCCCGGGCAACCTGCTGCTTGGTCTTGCAGATCGCGTAGCGTGGCAGCTCGCTCGCCAGCCGACTGATCGTCATATCTCGAGCGGCCATGGCGTGCAGGACCCAGGCCATCCCCACAAAACTGTCGCGGATGTAGCCGACCTGCGGATCAATCGGTCCTCCATTTCCTTCGCCTCCGAAGATCGCCTGCTGCTGTTTCATCGTGTGCACCACGTTGGCTTCGCCCACCGGTGCGCGAAAGAAGGGTACACCATATTTCTTCGCCAGGTCTTCCGACATGCGACTGGTGGAGCAATTGGTCACCACCGGGCCCGATCGCTCGCGCAGGACCTGCTCCAGGCAGATCGGCCACCGTGTACTCCTCGCCAATGTAGCGTCCCTGCTCGTCGATGAGTGCCAACCGATCGGCGTCCGGATCCTGGCAGAATCCGACCTCCGCGCCGGCGGCCACGACTTTGTCGCAGACACTGGCCAGATTCTCCGCGGTCGGCTCGGGAGGATGTGCGAAATCGCCATCCGGCTCGCCCCCGAGGATCGTCACCTGGCACCCCAGTTCACGCAGGATGTGTCTTCCCATGCGGCTGCCGGCGCCATGGTTCGAATCCAGCAGCACACGAAAGCCACGCTGGCGAATGGCCGCCACGTCGACGGTGCGCAAAACCATCTCGGCGTGTCGACTCAGCGTATCTTCGAGCAATTGGGCCTGGCCGATGTGCTGATAAGTGACCCAACTGATTTCTCCTTGATGGAATCGCTCGACCACCTGTTCCCCTTCCGCGGCTGACAGCACTTGACCAGTCTGGGAGAAGAGTTTGATGCCGTTGTATTCGGGCGGATTGTGGCTGGCAGAAACCTGGATCGCCCCGGCGGCCTCGTGATGTCGGACCAGCACGCCGACCGTGGGCGTCGCCGCCACGTCGGCATCCAACACCGATCTGCCGACAGCCAGTAAGGCACCGCGAATGGCATCGGTCAGCATGCGCCCGTGCTGCGACCGTCCCGCGCCAACACCAGCGGCCCGGCCGGCTGACCCGCCGCGTACGCACACGCAAACCTGGCGGCTAACTCGGGTGTCAGATTCTCGCCAATCACACCCCGCAGGCCCGACACGCTGATGATCAGTTCCGCCACGATTCGTTCTCCTCAAGATCGTATATCGCTACTTTGGGAAACCCAACTATAGCATCTTCTGGCCGAGGCACGCAGTCTGCAGCAGGTACCCAGCTGCCTGGCACCCGGCCACGGAACTTCACTCCACCCTCCGCTCGCGTCAAGGCCCGGTTGATCGCTTGGTTGCTGCGGTTCTACAATCCGAGCGGCGGGATGTTCACGCGATCGGTGATGCACGGTGGGACAATGAGGTTCATGACATGGATCTGCAACAGGCCTTGGCCCAACTCGATACGGCTCGGCAGGCTCAACAACTGTCAGAGGGAGCGGTGGAGAACCTGCGCAAGTGGTTGACCGAGCCTCAATATGGTCTCTATGTGCCACACATCCTGGAACATATGGCGGATGGAAAATGGCAGCAACTGGACGACGTCTTCTGGACCGTGATTCCCTTCGGCACGGGCGGTCGCCGCGGACGAATGTACCCGATCGGCTCGAACGCCATTAACGACCGCACGATCGGCGAGAGCGCTCAGGGATTGGCCGATTATGTCCGACAACAGGCGGGGGACAATGCGTCTCTGTCTTGTGCCATCGCTTACGATACTCGTCATCGCTCGAGACATTTTGCCGAGCTGTGTGCCGGCGTCATGGTCGCAGCGGGATTTCAGGTCTATTTTCTGGATGGGTATCGCAGCACGCCCGAGTTGTCGTTTCTGGTGCGGTATCAACACTGCTCCTGCGGCATCATGGTCACCGCCAGCCACAATCCGCCGAGCGACAACGCGGTGAAGGTCTACTGGTCCACCGGCGGGCAGGTGCTGCCGCCGCACGATAAGGCGATTATTGACCGCGTGATGAATGTGGTGGAGATCGGTCAAGCCGATTTCCAGGCCGCCGTCGCTCAGGGCCACATCGTCCTCTGCAGCGAGGAGGTCGACAATGCTTTCTTCGAGCAACTGAAGCAGCAGAGTTTTGGCGGCCCCCGGAATGTGAAAATCATCTACTCTCCACTGCACGGCGTGGGGGCCTCGGCCGTCTGCCCGATTCTGAAAATGGTCGGCTTCCAGGATGTCGAACTGTATCCGCCACACGCCGAGCCCAGCGGTGACTTTCCCAATGTACCGGGCCACGTCTCGAATCCCGAGAACCCGCGCGTCTTCGATGCGATCATCGAGCATGCCAGACGGACCGGCGCGGACTTGATTCTGGCCACCGATCCCGACTGCGATCGGATGGGCTGCGCCGCCCCACTGACTCTCCAGCCCGATTCCGCCTGGGCAACCTTGACGGGAAATCAACTGGGTGCTCTCCTGACCGACTATGTCCTGGAGCAACGCCGGGCCGCGGGCACCCTGACCAGCGAACACTACCTGGTCAAGACGCTGGTCACAACCGAACTGATCCGTCGCATCGGCGACAGCTATGGCGTGCGGACCTGCGGCGATCTGCTGGTCGGCTTCAAGTGGATTGGCGGGTGATCTGGACCAGCAGAACCCGGACCTGTTCCTGGTCGGAAGTGAAGAGTCACATGGCTACCTGGTCGGACAGTATGCTCGCGACAAAGATGCTGCCGTGGCCTGCCTCCTGATGTCGGAACTGGCAGCCCGGCTCAAGGCGGAAGGCAAATCGGTCCACGAGAAAGCTGGACGATCTCTACTGGCAGCACGGCCTGCACATGGAACGGCTCATCACGCTGCAGATGGAAGGTTCCGAGGGGATGGCGAAAATGCAGCAGCTGATGAGTCGTTTTCGTAGTCATCCGCCTGAGCAAATGGGCGGACTCCCGGTGACGTCGCCTGCGCGACTACCTGAATCAAGTCATCGCGACCAAAAAATGGCCCCGAGCAGCCGCTCGACGGACCGCGCGGCGACATGGTGATCCTGGACATCGGTGTGGCGGGCAACTCGATTGCCGTCCGTCCATCAGGCACCGAGCCCAAAGCCAAATTCTACTTGCTTGGATTCACACCCGCCGAGCAACTGGCTGATCTGGATGAGGCAAAGGCGGCGATGTGCCAGCAGCTCGACCGCTTGGAAAAAGACATACGCGCCTTCTGCGAGTCGGTGTAGACGAGGCGAGCTGCCGCCGAGGCAGCTGGAAGAAGTCCGGTCGAGGTCGATAGCAGCGCGACAAATTACCGCCTTGGATTTGTGGCCGTGATGTGTGCAGTACCTGGCTTCAACACTGGCAGTGCCACCCTGGACTGACAGAGCTGACACCCTTCGCCGGCGACGGCAATCGCGTACAATAGCATGGTTACGGCCCAAGGCTGATCGCGGTCGCAAACATGCTGGCAGCGGGCAACCTGTGCCGGCAACGGCCCGGACAGTGTTGAGACGGGGAGGCAGAATTAGTGTCGGACCAGGAGGAACAGGATCGACGTGGGGATGAACCCGAGCAGCCCGCTCCGCACGACTTGTCGTTTGGCCAACAGCAGGCTCTCGCTCGCGTACGTCAGTTTCCCCGCACGCCGGGAGTCTATTTGTTCAAGGACGCGGCCGGGATTGTCATCTACGTCGGTAAGGCGACCAATTTGCGGTCGCGAGCCGGTAGTTATTTCTTGAAAGCCGCCGCGGAGGAATCCCGCACGAGCCCCTGGATCGGCGAGATCTGCGATGCGGACTTCATCGAATGCGACAGCGAGGTCGATGCACTGCTGGTCGAATCGCGACTGATCAAGGACATTCAGCCCAAGAACAACAAGGAACAGAAGGACGACCGGACCTTTCCCTACCTGATGATTTCGACTCGAGAGGATTTTCCGCGTGTGGAAGTCACGCGTGAGCCGAAAGATCGAGGTGTCAAGCTGTACGGCCCCTTCACCAGTGCCGGCTCGTTGCGGGGAGCGGTCCAGGTACTGCAACGGATCTTCAAGTTTCGCACCTGCAGCTTGGATATCGAGGAAGGTGACGAACGCTGGAAATGGTTCCGGCCTTGCCTGCTGGCCAGCATCAACCAGTGCACGGCTCCGTGTAATCTGCGCATCGGCAAACAGGAATACCGCCACGGTATTCGCCGTCTGCAGATGTTCATGGAGGGCCAAAAGACCTCCCTGCTGCAGCAGATGCGTGAAGAAATGTCGATCGCGTCCAAGGAGTTGCAGTTTGAACGGGCGGCACGCCTGCGCGATGAAATCCAGATGCTCGAAACGCTTGATCAGCGTGGCGAGTTGGATACACACGAACAGCCGGAAGTCTTCTTCATCGACCCGAAAAAGGGACTCGCCGGACTGCGCAAGGTCCTCAAACTGGACCACACACCGCGGACGATCGAAGGGATCGACATTGCACACTTGCAGGGCAGCCAGACGGTGGCCAGCCTGGTACAGTTTCTCGACGGACTACCATTCAAACCGGGATACCGCCGCTACAAAATCCAGGCCGTCGACGGAATTGACGATTTCCGGAGCATTCACGAAGTCGTGGCGCGGCGCTATCGCCGTCTCTACGACGAGTCGGAGATGTTTCCGGATGTGATCCTGATCGACGGCGGCAAAGGGCAACTGCAGGCCGCCGTCGCGGCGTTTCGCGAGCAATCGATCGAACCTCCCACGCTGCTGTCGTTGGCCAAACGCAACGAAGAGATCTTTCTGCCCGGCTCGCCCGAGCCGCTACGGCTCAGTCGCCACGCCTTCGCCCTGCGACTGCTCCAATACGTTCGCGACGAAGCACATCGTTTCGCCCAGCACTACCACCACATGTTGCGAAAGAAATCCACGCTCGGACAGATTCGCAAGAGAAAAGAGGAGTAGTGCTGGCTGCCAGCAGTCCGTGGCGATTTTCACTGCCAATCTACGCTGTCGATGGCCCGTTTGCTGGCAAGTATCTTCCGGAAGGCGCGCGTTGTCGCATGATTCCTGACCAGGATCACTAGTTCGGCAAGAACAGTTTTTAGCACTGCGTTCTCGTAATGTCTCTCGAATGGGACCTCGCCGAATTGCCGGCGGTCGTCTTCACCGGCCCAGCGGCCAGCTACGACCATCGAAGACAGCCTTGAGCCGGCCCCGCGCCAGTGGGGGAACGACTGGTCAGCTACATGCCACACCAAAATCCCCCGTCGGTCGAGCCCAAGACCTCGCGCCACACCGCCGCGCTGGCCGACCGAAATCAATCGCGGCCTGCCTCGAGCGCGAGCACGGGGCACGATGCCAGACGCGACTCTGCTGCGGCCTCGACAAAACGCCGGCGCGATGGCTACTTCTCTCCGCGGCCGCTCGCGGCGTTGGTCCGGTCGGTTGTAGCAGACCAGTTGTGGTCCCCCTGGGATAAACCCAGGGGAAACCGGACGACGTGTGTCGGCTTGCGGTAGCGGACCAGTTATGGTCCCCCTGGGATAAACCCAGGGGAAACCGGACGACGGGTGTCGGCTTGCGGTAGCGGACCAGTTGTGGTCCCCCTGGGATAAACCCAGGGGAAACCGGACGACGGGTGTCGGCTTGCGGGGTAGCGGACCAGTTGTGGTCCCCCTGGGATAAACCCAGGGGAAACCGGACGACGGGTGTCGGCTTGCGGTAGCGGACCAGTTGTGGTCCCTCTGGGATTTGTCTCAGCTAGTTTGAGGCGGCGTCAGCCCCAACGACTCGGCGTGCTCACTCATGGCGTCAATGACAAACTGGATATGCTCATTCAAATCGACGCCCAAATCCTCCGCCCCGCGCACGATATCGTCGCGATTTACCGCCGCCGCAAAACTCTTCTGCTTCATTTTCTTGCGGACGCTCTTAGCCTGCAGGCCGGCAATTCGTTCGGGGCGCACCATGGCGCAAGCGGTGATGAACCCTGCCAATTCGTCACAGGCGTACAGCACTTTGTCCATCATCGAGACACGGGGACATTCCTCGATATAGTCGGCGTGCGACTTGATAGCGTAGATCACATCCTCGGGGTATCCACGCTGTTGCAGGATCGCCGCCCCCTGCAACGGATGATCCGGAGCAAGGGGCCATCGCTCATAATCGAAATCATGCAGCAAGCCGACCAATCCCCACTTCTCGACATCCGCGCCAAGCTTCGTGGCATAGCTGCGCATGGCCGCCTCCACGGCCAGCATATGCCGCCGCAGACTCTCGCTTTCGGTATACTCACACAGCAAGGCAAACGCCTGTTCGCGGTCCATGGTCATCTACTCTTTCAGCTCCGACAGAGCGGCCGTCAGCGTGATCGCGAGGAAACCTCCAGCCCATCCGTCGCCTTCTTCTCGTCCTTCGGCTGCGGCGGGGTCCCGTCCTTCTGTTCGTCCTTCTGTTCGTCCTTCGGCTGCGGTTGGGTCTCGTCCTTCTTTTCCCGCCACGGCTTGTTTTGCCGATAGCTGTCCAGTTCCTGCTGCAATGGCTCCTTCATACTCTCATCGCTCAGTTCAACGGCCTTCTCCGACCACTTCCGAGCGTTTTCGAAATCCCCTGATTCCGCATAGGCGGCGGCGAGCGTGCTGAGGATATGCGCTTGCTTGTACTGAGTGAGTTCACACGCCTTCGTTCCCAACTCGATCGCTCGTTTCCCGTCGCGCAGCTGATCGTCGGGAGAGGTGGCGAGGACCCAAGCGAAGTTATTCAGAATCCCCGAATCATCAGCCGCGGTTTTGACGGCGACTTCGTAGTCCGCAACCGCCTCCTTGTGAGCTCCTACGTTCAGATAGGCGTCGGCACGCCCCCGGTAGGCAATTCCGTTGTCGGGATTCGTCTGCAAGATGTCGGTGAATACTACAATCGACTTGCGCGAATCTCCCGCCGCATTCAGGTAAATCGCCATTTGCAGCTTCAAGAGGATGTTATCAGGATCCCGCTTGAGTAAGGAGGAGATGTCCTTCATCGCATCTTCAAACTGGCCCAGTGACGCGAGAATGGAACTCCGCAATTCAATTCCTGGAGCAAAATTGGGCTGAGCCTGCAGCACCTGGTCAATGTCCGTTTTGGCCAATGCATGGCGATTGTCGGCGTGATACAGCCGTGCCCGCATCAGCAGCAGGCCCAAGTCATTGGGCGCCAATTTGAGAGCCTGATCGATGTCTTCCACAGCCTTGTCCAGCTTGCTCTCATGGGTCCAGATCTGGGCACGCAGCGTGAACGCAATGACATTCGGATCGTGCTCAATCACGTGGTTCACATGTTTCAACGCCTCGTCCACCTGATTCACGTTCAGCAACGATTCGGCGATCGCCAAACGTGCCATCACATTGTCACTATCCTTGGCCAGCAGTTTATTGAAATCCTCCACAGCCTTGTTCACTTCCCCGCGTGAGAGAAAGTACAAAGCCCGCGCCTGCCACACAGCGGGGTTCTCCGGATCGAGCTCGATGGCCCGGTCGAAGTCAGTTTGGCGCTCTTCGTCCGACTCACGCAGTCGTCCCCGCATCACCAGCGCTTCGGCCAACGACTTCTTGTCGTCGGATAGCAACTCCACGGCCCGGTCCACGGCCTGACGAGCCTGCTCGCGATCGCCCTCGGCGAGCTGCTCGAGCTGAGCGATCATGAGGTAGGCCTGTCCGAATTTGTCGTCGTATTGCAGAATCTTGCGCAAATCGGCGAGCGTCGACTTGCGGCGTTCTTGCAGGGCGGGGGAAAGCTGCGGGGTCTGCAGCAGCAGCTGGCACTGCGGCTGAGCGCGTTGGTAGAGTGCGCCGGTGAGGAGTTTCTTGGCAAAGGCTTCATCGTCCGGATTCAATCCCTTTTTGATCGCCTGTTCACACAATGTGGCGACTTCCCCCAGCTCCTGTAGCGTCGCGGCCTTCAGCTTCAGGTCGGTGGCTTTGTCCAGATCCGCCTGGCCATCCTCCGCCGCGGCTATTCTGACGGCCAACGCTAATCCCACAACGAACACCATCCACTTCATACTGCGTCGCCCTGTCATGATCCGTCCCTCATATCGCCCAGCAGACCGTCATCCCACTCACGCTTGAATATCGTCCCGCGTCCAGCAACCGTCCACAAAACGCCACATCGTCCCATTCGGGTTCTTGTTCCGCAACCCCACCGGCAAGCGTGTCTCCCGGACACCATCGTAACATTGTAACACTGCAAAACGTCGCAACGCTGCCGGTATCCCCACCGCCGTAAAGCCCGGATGGCCCGTGGCGGGATAGGGCCCGCCATGGTTCATCGCCGAACTGACTGCCACTCCGGTGGGCATCTTATCATTGAGCAGTCGACCCACTTTCTGCAGCAATAGCGGGGCAATTTGATCGTAGGCAGCATCGTCACTGTTACCCGCATCCGTGTAGATGCAGCCGGTTAGATTCCCTTCCAGACTGACAAGAACCTGCTGTAATTGGGCCAGATTCTCCGCCACGACCAGTAAACACGCGTTGCCAAATGCTTCAATTTGCAGCGCTGCGGGATCGGCCAGAAACTGCTCTGCCGTCACCTTGAGCAGGGTGTTGGGAGAGCAATAACCTCCGCGCAACACGGGTGCATCTCCCGCTAACAACTCGGCCCGCGCTTGCCGCAACGCCGCGATGCTGCGTTGCAGCGACTGCTGCACACCGCGCGACAGCAACGTCCCGACGGGAGCCGCGGCAAAATGGCCAGCCACCGCATTGATGAATGCTTCGCTCTCCTCGCTGCGCAACAGGAGAATCAGTCCCGGATTCGTACAGAACTGGCCACTTCCCATCAGGCTGCTCGTACAGAACTCCTGCACCAGGGTCTCCCGTCGCGTTCGCAGCGCCCCAGGAAGGAGCACCACTGGATTGATACTCGAGAGCTCCAGGTAAATCGGTTTGCCGGCACGATCCGCCGCCTCCTTCAACTTCAAGCCGGCTTCCCGACTCCCCGTATAACCAGTGGCACCGAGGCGCGGATCAGACACCAACTGCTCGCCGTCGGCATGCGACGTGCGGTAGATCAACTGAACGATCCCCGCCGGCATACCGGTCTGCTCCGCAGCCGCCTGAGCCTCCTCGGCAAACAGTCGCGTCGTCCCTGGATGCGAGGAATTTGCCTTGGCAATCACCGGGTTTCCCGCGGCAATCGCCGCCGCAAAATCCCCTCCCGACGCACTCCCAAAAGCAAACGGAAAATTATTCGGGCCAAATACCGCGACCGGTCCGATCGGAGCCAGGCAGGAGCGAATATTGGCCGCCGTGTCGATGGTGGCCAACGACCAGGATCCCTGCCGCGCGGCTTCAGCCGCCTGGCGAAGCTGGCCCGTGGTGCGGGGCAACTCGATAGCAGCCAGACGCGGGGAGGCCGGCAGTCCCGTCTCCAGATGCGCCAGTTCCACCAATTCGCTTTGTCGACCCTCGATCCGCGCAGCGTAACACTCCAGAAACTCAGCCAGCCGCGTGGAGGACATCTGCCGCATCGCGGTCGCCGCACAGCAGGCGGCAGTGAGTGCCTCGTCGCAATCGGCCCAATCGCTGACCGGATAAACGTCCGGCAGCATCTCGGCCGTCTCGGGATTTTCAGCCTGAAAAGTCCCGCTCTCCTGCGCGTCCCGCCAGCTTCCACCGATCAGCACTCGTTGCATCATGGGTCCAAGACTCCCGGCGGCATATGCGTGTCTTTCAGATTCTTAACGCGACCGTTGGCCGCAGCCATACGTAGAACGGAATTCATTCCGTTTGTTCAGCACCCATCGCTCCCCACTTCCCCGATGCAAAACCGATCATCCGCGTGCCGCGTGCACATGCTATCGACGAACACTCTGACGCGGCATCGGTCGCAACCAAAGTAGCTCGCGGCGTGGACCTGCACGGACGCCTGTAGGATCCCGTCGCACACTCAGCCGCGAAGCGACATCCCGCCCTCCGGTCCATCATTCTGCCACATAACACGGACCGCGCCACCGCCCCTATGCCACCGGATTAATCAGAGTCCCCACGCCCGAGATGGTGATTTCCACAACATCGCGAGATTTCAACGTGAAGTCATTGTCGGGGACAATGCCGGTACCGGTAAGGAGGAAGACACCGTTAGGAAACGAACTCTCCCGCCCCAACCAGGAAATCAGGTTGTCGAAGCTGCGAGCCATTTGACCGACTGACGTACGCCCCTCAAAGACCACCTCTGCGTCCCGTTGAATGCGCATTTCGATGTCAATCTCGTCCTCCGTCGGCATGTCGATCGGCAACGTGATACATGGTCCCAAACTGCAGCAGGCGTCGTAGATTTTGGCCTGCGGGAGGTAGAGCGGATTCTCACCCTCAATGTCGCGCGAACTGACGTCGTTTCCCACGGTAAAACCGACCAGCTGGAGATGCGAATTGAGCACCAACGTCAGCTCCGGTTCGGGCACGTTCCACTGCGAGTCCTTGCGAATGCGAATCGCCTGATTAGGCCCCACCACCCGATGGGGCGTCGCCTTGAAAAAGAGCTCCGGCCGCGGTGACCGGTATACCTGATCGTAACAACTGCTGGCGACGGTCGACTCTTCCATCCGCGCTGCCTGACTGCGGCGATACGTGACCCCGGCAGCCCACACTTCCTGCTGGTCAATGGGGGGCAGCAACGTGACTTTTCCCAGTGAAATGCTGGCGGTTGGATCTGCTAGAAAATCTGCTACCTCCGCCGGATTGTCCGCCTCAAGTACATCTGCCAGAGAGTCGTATTGTCTGCCCGATAGGTTCAACGGAGTCAGGATGAATTCGTGGATGAGTCCCACGCCGATCGTCCCATTGGGATGTCGATATCGTGCAAGTTTCATGACCCTTTGTCTCCCAATCTGATCTCCTGCCGCGGACAACAAAGCACGCGTTACCGGCTGACCAAGTCAAGCTGCCCAGCGGCCCCAACGCGGCCGGTGGCGACGATCATGCGCGCACCGTGCGCTGATGTGATGGACTGACCTCAAACCATGCGGCGAGGCGCTGACTCAGTCGGAACAATTGTCGGCCGAAGCTCGCACCGGCGAAAGGGGGTGAGTGGCTCAGACCTGGCCGGAGGGCCGGCATCCATTCGCAACAGCCGGTCGGTCGTCAGCCGTCCTCGCATACACCAACCGTCCCTGACTAGCCATGGCGTCAAGTCTGCGTCATCAGCTCGCACTGGCCGGGGGACGTTCGGACCATGCCAACAGGTCATCGAGTCCTTTGCGATGGCAGAAGTCACCAAACGACTCACCTTGCTGGCGATCCTGCTGGAAATAGGCAAAGAGGGGCTCGAGCGTCGGCACGATTTCTTCCAGCGGTACCAGATCCTTGTAGAGAAAGTTGAGTCGCGTACCGAGGCGACTGCCACCAACAAAGATCGTATAGCGGCCACGCGCCTTGCCCACGAGCCCGACGTCCGAGTTGTAGGGGCGTGCACAACCGTTGGGACACCCCGTCATGCGGACCGTAAACGCTTCCTGCTCAATGTGATACTTCTTCAGCACGACTTCCATCTGGTCCATGACGCCCGGTAAGGCCCGCTCGCTCTCGGTGATCGCCAACCCGCACGTAGGCCAGGCGACGCACGCCATCGACCAGCGACGAGCCGTGGAGATTTCCTCACTCAGCGGAACATGGCGCTCCCTCAGGATCTCCTCCAATTTGGCGCGATCTTGCTCGGCAAGGCCCGTGAATAGCATGCTCTGGTGGGCAGTCAGGCGAATTCCGGGCTGTAGCTCGTGGCAGATCTGACGGATCGCCGTCTTCAACTGTCTCGAGGGCGTGTCGGCAATGCGGCCATTTTCGATGTTCAGGCCGTAGCACCACCTTCCGTCCCCCTGCGGCTCCCAGCCGATGTGGTCTGCCGCGGCATGGACGTCGATCGGATGCGGATCGGCCAGCGCGCTACCGTAGTATTGCTGGACCTTCTCGCGAAAAGCCTCAATGCCGATATTCTCAATCAGGTACTTCAGTCGAGCTGCTTTGCGGTCGGCACGATTGCCATGGTCACGCTGCACCTGAATCACAGACTGCGCCACAGCCACAACCTGATCAGGAGTAGCGAAAACCAACTTCTTGCCCAAGGCCGGAAACGTTTTCTTGTTGCTCGGAGTGACCCCCATGCCACCACCCACTAACACGTTGTACCCGATGATGCGATCGTGTTCGACAATCGCCAGCAGTCCCAGGTCGTGCGTATAGATGTCGATACAGTTGTCGTGCGGTAGAGCAATGCCGATTTTGAACTTGCGAGGCAGATACGTGCGACCGTATAGCGGTTCACTTTCCGCCTCCCGCTCGCCGCCATCCACAAGCTGTTTGTCGCCCGTCGCCCGATCCCACAGCCAGATATCGTGATAGGCGCCCGTGCGAGGGGCAAATACATGAGCTAGTTCGTTCGCCAGCGACTGCAGTTGGTCGTGTGCGGGTGTGGTATACGGCGCCGGACAGCACATGACGTTACGGTTCACGTCGCCGCAGGCACCCAACGTTGTGAGATGAACCGCATTGACGCGTCGAATCACATCGCGCAAGTCCGACTTCAAGATGCCGTGCAATTGCAGCCCTTGCCGACTTGTGATCCGCAACGTCTCATTGCCAAACTCATCACTCAACGCCAACTCCGCCAACAACTGCGCCGACGTGAGAACTCCGCCAGGAACGCGCGTTCGCAACAGGAAGCTGTGCTGCTTGCCCTGCTCGCCGGCCGCCCGGGCGGCCGCACGCTCGTCCCGATTGTCTTGCTGGTACGTTCCGTGATGCTTCAACAGCTGCACACTGTCGCCGCTGAAATGATCCGTGTCGTCACGCAGCTCCGAGGAAATCTCGCCGCGCAGCAGGTTGCTCGCCTCTTTAATTCCCTCCACCGCACTGAGCTTTTCTTCGTTTGCCATCACACCACTCGCTCTTGCCAGTTTCCTTGCGTAACCGCGAACACCCCCCAACATTACGGTCCACGGCGAACCTCCCGTCACGCGGCACCGTAAGCAGACACTCCTAGCCACAGGTGTCCGCCTCTTCGCAGCCCGCATCCGGTGCCGTTGCGCCGCTCGCCGAGAACCACTCAGCGGGGGACCTCTGCTGAAATCGCCCCAAAAACCCCTGGAACTTCAGTTAGTTCACTATATTGATAATAAAAATTATCATTATCCGCTAGAGGGGCCCCGAGAACCGATTTCCGCCCGGTTTACCCAAGGCGGGCCGGATCACCGTAGAACGGAATTCATTCCGTTTGTGCAGCCACGGCTCATCCCCGACGTAGAACGGAATTCATTCCGTTTGTCAGCAACGCCATTTCCCCCGACGTAGAACGGAATCCCGTTCTACAACCTCCGCTCACGACGTGAGAAGGTTACCGGCTAGCGCTCCCGCGCGACCGGTGGCAGCAGCCAGCGTAACTGGGGATGGTACCGGCGAGCGTGGACGGGACAGGATCCCGTCCTGCCATCCGGGCGCACCTTGCGCTGGTGTTACCGGCTGACACTCCAAGTCGGTTCGGGCGGCAAGCTCGCGCAAACTCCGGTCGCATCGCGCCCTGACACGTGGCAGTGGCGTGCGATAGAATGGCAAGCTCGAGGGACACTTGGACGTTGGAGAAAGACGTTCGTGGGGGCGTTTTTCGCGCAGTCAGGAGGGAAATGAATCGTGGTGGCACAGTTGCTCGATGGCAAGGCTTTGGCCAAGCAGATTCAGCTGGAAATCGGGGAAGAGGTTGCGGCATTCTCGGCTCAGACGGGCATTATTCCCTGTCTGGCTGCGATCCTGGTAGGGGATGACGCTGCCAGTCAGGTATACGTGCGCGGCAAACAGCGGGCCTGCGAACGAGCCGCGTTAAAGAGCCAACTCCACAAGCTCCCCTTGAACACCACCGAAGCGGATTTATTGTCACTGATCTCGCGGCTCAACGGAGACGAACAGGTCCATGGGATCCTGGTCCAACTCCCGCTTCCGGCGGGGATCGACGCCACGCGCGTGCTGGATGCCGTGAATCCGCTGAAGGACGTCGATGCTTTTCATCCGGAGAATGTCGGCCTGATTGCTCAAGGCCGACCACGGTTTCTCCCCTGTACGCCCCACGGCGTCCAGCAAATCCTGCACCGCAACCAGATCGCGGTGAGCGGCAAACACGTTGTCATTGTGGGACGCAGCGAGATCGTGGGGAAGCCGCTGGCGATAATGCTGATGCAGCGTCACTCCGCACTCGGCGCATCGGCCGCCAACGCAACCGTGACGGTATGCCACAGTCGGACATCACAGCTCGCAAACATAACTCGGCAAGCGGATGTCTTGGTGGCAGCCATCGGCGTTCCTCGTTTCATCACGGCCGGCATGGTGAAATCGGGAGCTGCGGTGATTGATGTGGGCATCAATCGCACTGCTGACGGGCTGGTGGGAGACGTCGACTTCCAGCAGGTCGTGGAGGTGGCGGCATACATCACGCCGGTTCCTGGTGGTGTTGGCCCGATGACCATCTCGATGCTGCTGCGGAACACCTTGGCGGCAGCGCGCATGACGCGGTGACTAGCGTCACCGTAGCAGGAACGGTAAAGAATTCTTCGGCACTCGCTCAGGAAAGTGGCACCAGCGCGCTTTCAGCCGGCAACGCGTTTGACCGGCATATGGGCGGTAGTGGCTGGTGAGGGAGCGTTTTCCTGGCGGCTCCGATGAGCTTGAGCCACCGATACGAGCGTCTGAAACACGCCTGACTGGACCACGTCACCCGATTGATTCACCAACTGGCGTCGCCACGTCACGTACCCCGTTCTGCGACCGTTCAGCTTCTTGTCGATGACCTCTGTTTCAGCATGCACCGTGTCACCAATATAGATCGGCTTGAGAAACTCCCAGTTTTCGATCTTCAGAAACGCGATCGTGCGGACACTTGGACTGTGGCTCCCCAACCCTGCCACCAGCGACAAACCGAGCAGACCATGGGCGATCGGTTTGCCAAACGGAGTCTGGCGAGCAAATTCATGATCGACATGCAACGGGTCATAGTCACCCGTGATCCCGGCAAAGTTCACCACATCCGCCTCGGTCACCGTTCGCCCCAGGCTCTTCCAGCAATCACCGATCGCCAGGTTTTCGAAATGCAATGGCTCACTCATATGGGCCCGCTGTTCTGGAAAAGTGAATTCAAAGGTTCGACATTGCCAAAGTCCGACATTTCCAAGGTTCCACATTGTCGAGTGGAATCTTCGCGGCGGCAGTCTCCGGACGAACACAACGCGATCGCGTGATCAGAGATTACCCCAAGTATCTGCCGCGACGGCGCCCGGCCAAGCGACATTGTCCGCGCGCTTGGATGAACTTTCAGCGCCTGACAATCGTTACGTTACCGAAAATCGAAACGTGCGTCTAATGTGATTTTCCTCAAAATCCCAATGCTGCTGAGCTAGCGAAATGAACTTGGGAAAGGTGGGGGATATTTACCGCGAAACTCACCCAATCAGCCCACGTGTTGTGACTGCGACCCCGACCGCGGGCAGATTGCTCCTCGATGTGCCGAGATCTCTCCCGGTACTTTGGGTAGTTTGGACGAGATCAATTTGCCGTTCGGAAAGGGTGCGCTGAGGGCGGGAATCTCGACTACACCGGGCACCGTCTGATCAAGGGCCATGTCGGCTCGGCGGGCCTTCTGGCTGTCGTTGCCGCAATGCCTCGTAGCACAAGATGGCGGCGGTGGCGGAAACGTTCAGACTGTCCACCGTACCCAACATGGGAAGAGAGATGGCGGTGATCTGCTCGCCGCGCCAGATTTCGGAGAGCCCCGCAGCCTCGCTGCCCAACACCAGCGCCGACTTGGCACGGTAGCTCACCGACGTGTAGCGCACCGCACCGTCGACGCGCGCCGCGAAGATGTTGATTCGGTTGGCGCGGAGCCAACTGAGTACCTGGACGGCCGGGGCCGCGCAAACGGGCACGTGAAAAATGGCACCGAGACTAGCGCGGATGGCGTTGGGGTTGTACAAATCGGTACCACCGTCGGCCACAATGACCGCGGTCACACCAGCGGCGTCCGCCGTTCGCAGGATGGCGCCAAGGTTGCCGGGCTTCTCGACTTGCTCGAGCACGCAGATCAACGAATCGGCCGACGTTTCCAGCTGTTCGAGCTGCACTGCCGGTTCCGCGGCAATCAGGACAGCCCCTTCCGACCGATGGCCAAAGGCAATCTTGTCGAACACCTCGGGGGTCACCCATGCCGGTGCCACACCGGTCGGATCGAGGCAGGAGATTAGCTCAAGTAGTGGGGGATCGTCCTGACACGTTTCGCAGAGGAACAATTCGAGCGGTTGAATCCCTGCCTCGAAGGCTCGGCGTATCTCCCGCAGTCCATCGACGATAATGCGTCCCTGGCGCTGCCGCCCGCGTCGGTCGCGGAGACGCGCCGCCTGCTTGATTCGCGGATTGTGAACACTGCGAATGTACGTCGACATGCACGCTCCATCTTGGATGGTAACCGGATCACTCCTGTCAGTTTCATATCACCTTGTGTCAGTGCTTTGTCACAACTCGATCAGCCATCATGACACCAGCGAGCGACAACGCCGCAGGCGAGTCGCTTTCCGTCACGCCGCGACAAGGACAAGTGTGTCGACCGAACACCGCTTTGTCCACGTCGAAAAATCGCATCGGCCAGCATGGCCTCCAGCTCGGACGGCCCCACGCTCGGAGCGTGGCAGGTCAGCAACATGAACGCTCGCCGCCGCCACGTCAACTTCCCCAGTGTACTCAACAACTCCGGCAGATGCTGAGCCAATTTCCAGGACTGCGACTGCGGACCGTGACCGTAGGTCGGCGGGTCGAGAATCACGGCATCGTACTCGCTGCCACGTCGCAATTCACGCTCGGCAAACTTGGCGCATCTTCCACGATCCAACGAATTGGCTTCTGCTCAAGCCCGGCCAACTGAGCGTTGTGCCGAGCCCACCCGACGGCGCTGCGAGCCGCATCCACGTGTACCACCTCCGCCCCGGCAGCGGCCGCTACCAAGGTGCTACCCCCCGTATACGCAAAGAGGTTCAGGATTTTGAGCGTCCGTGGGGCACGGCGCACTTGCCGATCGATCCAGTCCCAATTCTCGGCCTGCTCGGGAAACACGCCGACCGCACCCGAATCCGTGGCCCTGAGCGTGAAGACCAACGCACCGTGACGGATCTGCCACGAGCTCGTCGCTGCCTGCCGCTCGATCCACGCCCCCGCAGTAGCCGATTGGCGTTCGAATCGCGCGTCGGCGGAATTCCACACGATCCCTTCGCAGCGAGCGATCCCCGCAGCAGCGGGAGCGGGGCGGTCCACGACGTAGCGGCCAAATCGCTCCAGCCGCCTGCCGTCGCCAAAGTCAATCAGCTCATATTGGTCGTCGGTAAACATGCAAAGGTGATTCTCGACAGTTGGTATCGCGCGCCGGGACGTCGCCATCGCCCTGCGGGCGGTCACCGTTGCCGAAGTTCCGACCGTGCCGGGATCAGTGACGGTGCAATCTTACTGTTAAGTTGAAGATTAAGATTAAGAGATAGGTTTAAGAGTTATGAGCTGGTTATCTCCGCCGGGGGCTGTGGACGGTTAGTGCCGGCGCCCAGGCCCGCGGCACGATTCAATCGTGGGAGCCTTCAGGGGATCCGAGCCAATGGCGGATGGGAGCCGCAAAAAAATAAAGCGGCCCTGCAAGGAAAGCACTAGTCTACGCGGCATGGGATTGCCAGCGAAGCTGGGGAGGGCGACGCAACAGCTCGTCACACGCGTCACATGCCGCCTCGACCGAAATCTGCCGCATGGCGGCATCGTCACGCTGACGCTGGCGGCGATTGCGAATCCGGGGACAGTCGACCTGCAGCACGGCGTGTTGCGGGCCATACGGTCCGGACTTCTCCCGTCGTGTGGGCCCGTACAAGCCCAGGCAAGGGGTACCTGCGGCGGCAGCCAGATGGAGCGGACCGGTATCGGAGCCAATCACCAACCGAGCGCGACGCAATAAGACAGCCAATTCCAACAGGGAGGTATCTGCTGCCTGGATCGCGTGGCCTCCCGACTTGGCAATGATCTGGCGGGCCAGATCCGCTTCGTGCGACCCGGCCCAGGTAACGACGCACGGCAGGTTGTGTTGCTCTCCCAAGTGCCTCGCCACGCGACCAAAACGTGCCGCCGGCCATTGCTTCGACGGCCAGCTGGCGGCGCTGTTAATCACCGCGAATCCCTCACCCAGGTGACTGTCTCGCACAAACTCCTCCATGCGACTCTCGGCCGCACGGTTCGTCGGCACGTCAAATCGCACCCGGGGATGCTCAATGCCGAGCGGCTCCAGCAGTTTGAGTGTCGCATCCACGATATGCAACGAGCCACGCGTCACGCGCTCATTGTCCAACCACGGTGCCAACTCCCGACCTTGCGGCGACGCGAAGCCGATCCGCCGCGGTGCTCCGCTGAGCCAACCGAGCATGCTGCTCTTGGTGAGGCTTTGAGGGTCCAACACCAGATCGAATTGCCGTGCTCGGAGACAGTGACGGAGCTGCCACACCCGCTGGGGAGATGTAAGCCAGCCTTTGGGAATGACCAGGGTTTCGTCCACCGCCGCGTGACCGTCAATCAGCGTGGCGGCTAGAGGTTCCACGGCCCAAACCAGCTGGCAATGGGGAAAATGGTCGCGCAGCGCACAGACCAGGGGCAGCGTCAGAATGCAATCGCCAATGGCGCTGAGTCGCGTGAGCAATATCCGCGGTTCGCGGTCGGCATCGTTCATCCTTGAGCCTCCCAGACACAGCGAAGCGGTCGGCAGTCGTCCGCCGCATCGTTCCCAGCATTCTGCTGTCGATGGAACATGGACTTCGATCGCTTCCGTGCGTCTAAATCCTCTCGTACGAACAGGGACTGTCGGCATCCAACCATTTGTCACGAACCGGCCGGCGCTGCCGGCTCGCCCGCGTTGTCTGCGGCCGGGGCGGGGGCCGGGGCTGGAGCCGGAGCGTTCTCGGCCGGAGCCGCTTCTTCATGTGTGACCTGCTTCACCTCGCTCGATGCGGGGACCGCCACTACTTTCTTTTTCGGTGGTTGCACGAAAGTGAAATTGCGGCCGTATCGTGCCAGCGGATCCCGCGGGCCCTCTTCGTCTTCGTCTTCGGGAAGGATCGGGAGGTCCAGCGCCGGGCCCGCAAAATGTGACTTGTCGTGTATCGTGCCACTCTGGAACGGCCCGGCACCGAAAAACCATGTGTCCTTGGCCGTACTGCGTGCTTCCGACAGCCCCGACTGCCAAACGGCTTCCCGCGTTTCTCGGTGGTACGCAAAGATCGCAATCTTGGCCGCCCCCACCTCGTCATTCTTCTTGGCCAGGGAAATCTCCGGAATCGTGGGAATCGCCGGTGCATTGGGAACCAACGAGGCGGCACTGTTCAATCCATTGCTGGCCGGAATGCCGTAGACCACGTCGTGAGCGTCCGTGCCCAATGCTCCCACACGCACCTCGGCAATATAATCCGCCGATTCTGGCGTTTCTTCCAAGTAGCAGCGGGCCGCCAACATCTGCTGACGCAGTGAACTGATAATGTAATCGGCGTTGACGAATCCGCTCCCTTTTACGCTCTGCACGTATTTCGTTTCGAGGTAGACCGTCCGCCCCGAGAGCGGCCGAAAATCGATGCTGGCAATCGAACGGTCCACCGCATCGGACAACAGCAATTGCTCGGTCGCAAGACGCTGCTTCGTGGTGCCGCAACCGGCCAGCAGGCACGCTAAGCAGAGGACTGCAAGCAGATAATGTCGATTCCCGTACATCATCGCAACACGCTGGCGGAATTCCGAAAAGGCTGAAACAAGAGACCATCCATGGCGCGGGAGCATAGCAGAATCGGAGTTGCGACAGAACGCGAGTTCATCGCCACAAGCACCCCAAACCCCCAAAGACAGGGAAACCTGGAAATCTAGAGAAGTGTTCGTGGCAGATATTTCAAGAAATCTAGATTCGTTGATGCGTTGCTCAGACCTGCAATCGCTGCCAGCCACCATGGACGAATCGCCATCCGACCAGCAGACCACGCAGGCAGCAATCGGCCAGCATGGCATACCAGGCCCCCACCACACCCAGGCCCAGTCCAGGTAGGGTCACGTCGATCCACGGCAACGTGAATTGGTCCCACGCCAGGTAGTATGCCAGCGGGATGCGCACGAGCAGGAACCCGACGAACGTGAACACCAGCGGCCAGCGTGTGTCGCCGGCTCCGCGCAGGCCGCCGATCAGGATGGTGCTCAATGCGAACGGGGGCATGGCGACAGCAACGATCTTGAGCAACTTCACGGTAATCGCCGCAGTCTCATGGGTCTGCCGACCCAGGAAGAGGCCGGTAAGCCAGGAACCTCCGAAGAAGAACAATACTCCGGCAGAAGTCATCAAGCCCCCACCGACCAGCACGGCCATCCACACGCTGCGCACTGCGCGTCGCCGATCGCCAGCACCGAGGAATTGTCCCGCCATGGTGGCTGCGGCAACTTGAAACGCTGCGCCGGGCAAGTAGGCCAGCGACTCGATGCGCACACCCAATCCATGAGCGGCGGCGGGCAATATCCCGAGCGAGTTGATGATCGACAGGAACCACAGGTGACAGAGAACGACGGACGACTGATCGACACCGGCCGGCAGGCCCACTCGCAACAGTCGACCAGTCCAGAGCGGGTCGACACGCAGCAGGTTCCATCGCAGACGCAGGCCGTAGCGCCCGGCGATGAGCATTCCCAAGATAATCACTGCACCCGTGACGTAGCCGCAGGCCGTGCCGATCGCCAATCCCGGCCAGCCGATTTTGGGGACCGGGCCGATCCCGATGACCAGTGCCGAGCCGACAGCAACATTCACTAGATTCACGACCGTCATGGCCAGGAAACCGCTGAGGGTATCTCCGGCTCCGCGCAGGCACGCAATGCCGACAACCTCGATCATGATCGCCGGAATCACGCAGGCGATGATCCCCATGTAGGAGACTGCCAGCGGAGCGGCATCGGGTTTGAGCTGTGTCAGAGCGACGAACTGCGTTTTGAAGGCGATCACGGCCGCGGTCACCAGCACCGCCAGCACTCCGCCGGCCACAAAGGCCTGGTTGGTCACGTGATTGGCCGAGACATGGTCACGGGCGCCGACAAGACGTGCCGTGAGGGCCGTGGCACCGATGGCCACGATGCCAAAGATGGAAGGAATCAACCACAGCACGTACGACATCAGGCCGATGGCCGCCAAGTGTTTTGGCTGCAAGTAGTTGCCGGTCAACCACAGGTCGACCAGCCCCACCATCATCACCAACACTTGCTCGATCAATACCGGCCAAGCGAGACGAAGCATGGGGCGCAGCGTCCCGGTCGCGGTAGTCAATGGTACGTGCACGGTCGGCCGCTTTCGGTAAACGAACTCGCGTTGGCCCAACTCATCCTGGACCGCCGCCAAACCAATCCCCACAAGTTCGACTTGGCACCACGAGAATCGCTCAGTGCGAGAACATTTCCGAGGCAGGACGCCGCCCGGGGGATCAACGATCGCCTCGGCGAACCATCAGTCTCGCGGCCGCGGCCTTGAGGAGGGGCTGGCTTCAGCGCCGCGCGGGGACACTGGGCCGTGCGTCGCGCCAGGATACTCGTGGGCCCTTAGTATCCAACGCCCGGTTCAAGACGTCAACAAGCGGGCAGCGTGGAGCGTCGTTTCAGGTAAAGAGTTCGCGAATGATCTGGCCGCCGTTGGCGATTTTCATCGGGCGCCCGCTGCGGCTGGTAAAGGTCGTCTCAAGCGAGATTCCCAACGCCCGGCAGACAGTGGCCATGACATCCTCGGACGTGTAGGGCTCGGTCAAGACGCGGGTTCCGTCTTCGTTCGTTTCACCAACAGCAATTCCCCCTTTCAAACCGGCTCCTCCCACCACCACGCTCCAAGCGCACGCCCAATGGTCACGTCCCGCATTGCCGTTGATGCGCGGGGTGCGTCCAAATTCGCCCATCCAGATGACCGCCGTATCCTGCAGCATCCCGCGTTGCGCGAGGTCTTCCATCAAGGCGCTCATGGCGCGGTCCATCACGGGCAGTTTGTCGTCCTTGAGAGTTGGGAAGATGCTCTGGTGATTGTCCCAGCCGCCAAAATCGACCTCCACGAACGGTACCCCTTGTTCGACCAGTCGTCGCGCCATCAGGCATCCCCGCCCGAAGTTATTGTCACCGTACCGATCGCGCACGGGGCCGGTTCCTGATTGACCTTGAATGCGTCCATCTGCTTGCTCGTCATCAGGTAGAGCGTTTTCTTCAAGATCTTCTGATGATCCTCGGACGCCAAACCACGCTGTTCGGAAATGAACTGCTTCTCGATCAGATCCAAAGCAGCCATTCGCTGGAAGAGCCGATCGTCATCCAATCCCATCGACAGATTGCGTACCTGCCCCGTGCTGCTCACGGTGAACGGAGACCAAGCCATACCAAGAAATCCCGGGCCCACGCTCCCTCCTCCTACGGCGACGAACGGGGGAATCTCCAGGTTCTCGCGCTGCTCGACCAACTCGTGCGCCAACACCGCTCCATAACTCGGATGCTCCACGTTTGGATTGGGCACGTATCCCGTGTGCATGTAGTAAGTGCCTCGAGCGTGATCCGCTTCACGAGTGCTCAGCGACCGCACGATGGCCAGCTGGTGCATCTGTTTGGCCAGCAGCGGCAAATGCTCACAGATCTGCACATCACCACTGGTGCTGATCGGGCGAAAGGAACCACCGGTCGGAGTGCCTGGCTTGAGGTCCCACAGATCGATGGTCGATGGTCCCCCTCCCATCCACAACATGATCGCCGACTTACCGTGTTTCTTCAGCACATCCGCATTCGCTCGTAGAGCGCTGCCGAACATCAGCGCCGGCGCCGCGAGTGCCGACGCCCCCAGGAGATGGGAGAGGAAATGGCGACGCGTCATACCCTGAGGAACTTTGATGGACATCGTACAGTTGTCTCCGTTGCGTGTGCTGCCAAACTCAAACCTCGGCAATCCGTGGAAGAACGCGACAGGAATGCGCTCGCCAGCCAAACGTACACGCCAGCCAATTCACTCCCGTCATTGGTCATTGGTCATTGGTCATTGGTCATTGGTCATTCGTCATTGGTCATTCGGTCATTGGTGATTGGTCGCGTTGGTGCCTCAATGGTTGATGATGAACTCGTTGCTATTGAGCACGGCCCACCAGAGATCCTGCATGGCTTCGGCCATATTCCCTTGGCGTGCGGCGAGCAACGAGTTGGCGACGGCGACCTCTTCACGAGTCGCCTTCCGCGCCAGACCGGCCTCGAACAGGTAGTTCATTTTGTCGAGCGGGTGCAGGTCACCTTCAGCCACAGTCCGCAAGACATTCCCCGGCTCCAAGGCCACCGCTTTGCGGATGAAATCGCCGTTGAACATGACCAGAGCCTGCGGAATTGTGCCGTTGAACGTCGTTGTCTCGCCCCCTTCGTCATCGCCGAAGGCGATCGTGAATTGACGCAGCCATTGGCTCTTATCTTGTTCCTGAGCAGCTTCGTCGCCACTGGCCTTATGTGCTTCTGTAGCGACCAGCAGCGATTCGTACAGTTGCTCGGCTTGCATCTGACGGAGATAAAAGCGGCTGAATTGGGGTGGCTCGCCCGACGAGGGATCATCTTGTTTCGCATTGGAACTATTGGTGCGGCTCGACAAAGCGTACGGTTGGCTCAGCGTCACCCAGCGGATCAAGGCCTTCATGTCGAAGCTGGCCTTACGGAACTCCGCCGCCAGACCGTCCAGCAATTCAGGATGCGAGGGCGGGTTGTGGGGCCCCAGATCATCGATCGGCTTGGTAAAACCGTACCCCAGAGAAGTGGCTCCACATACGGTTCACCATCGTCTTCTCGAGCATCTCCGAATTAATAATGAGCTGACCAAGCTTCTCTCGCCGCAGGACATCCGCGACCAAGCCACTGTGTGCGACGACCGTTCCGTCGACGAAGACCGGATACGCCACTTCCAGCTCTCCGTTACGCAGTTCATAGTAGATCTCGGCATCGCCGGGCGTGTTCCCCTCCCCGGCGAAGTCGCGGTCGATCAGTTCCGCCGTTTCCACGCGGCGCGTGCCGGGAAGAAACCGTCGCTCGGCGTGCGTTTGCCGGAAGAATGCATTCAACTCCCAGAATTTGCGCTGCTTCCAGTCGTTGAACGGGTGGTTGTGGCACTGGGTGCATTGCACCTGCAGGCCGAGGAAGATCCTGGCCGTCTGGGCGGCCGCCTGCACCGCCTTGTCGTCGTTGACTTTTCCAACCAGAAAATTGGTCGCACCATTGAAATCCTCGGTACCGGGCACGGTCGTCCCGGTGGCCGTCACCAGTTCATAGACCAGGCGATCGTACGGCTTGTTGCGAGCAAACGAGTCGCGCAGGTACTTCTGCATTCCCTGCGCGGCTCGTGATGCTGTTGCGGTCGGTTCCGCCGCTGCGACCAATCAGGATGTTGGTCCAGATCGTCGTCCAGTTGCGAGCGAATTCGTTGCTGTATCGCTCGTCCCCTAACAGCCGGTCGACCAGCTGACGCTTCTTGTCCACATCGCGCTGCGCGACGAATTCCCGCAGTTCTGCCACCGATGGAATGCGTCCGATGACATCTAAGAACAACCGGCGACACCATTCGCCGTCGGTGGCCTGTGCTGATGGCTTCAGGGAGGCCTCCGCCCACTGCCGCGCAATCTGGTCGTTGATCAACTGAACTTGTGGGAAACCAAAATCATTCGTCCCGGCGACCCGAGCGAGCCTGCACAGCATCGGCTCCGCGCACCCAGCTCAGAACACCCGCACAGACCCCCATCACGACCAGGATCGTGAAGCCGCCGGATCGACGAATTGACGCGACTCGCATCATGGCCTCCTATCGTCGGCATCGACCGGCAGACGGAGCCCTGGTGCCACGGCCTGGGACGGCGGCCATCCACGACGCTGGAAAACAGCGACAGAGTCCAGCCCCCGCACGATCCACGCTACCACGCCCCAGCAACAGCCGTTCACCCGGTTACACGCCGGTTCCTCCGACCCCTCTCATTTGACTCATCAGCCCCGCTCGGCCCACCGCTAACGCACCGCGGCCAACCGATTCTAGCTTGTTTCAACAAATCTGCACTGGGCAGAGCCAATGACACCCCATTTCTCAGCAGAGCCCCGTTGTGCTATTTTGCAACACATGTTGCAGAATGATACGCACAAATAAAACAGGCGCGATGGGAACTGGGTTGTGAACATGTTCCCATCACGCCTGCGTTTTGCACGGACAGCGGTTCCGGCGACCTCTCAGCTTGCCTCTTCAACTGCTCGTCTTTGCCTCTTTCCAGCTGTTCCGAGTCGGAAATTTGCAGACGACGCCGGAGAACCACCAAAAACCGCCGTGCTCGGTTGCCTCTCTCTTGCCGGCCCCGGGGAACTTGCCTCTTCTCCGTTCCGGCCCCGAGGGGCAGCGTCAGCCGAAGCTGACACCAGCCTCTTAGTGCAACTGGCGTGCCAAAAAGTCAGAGAATTCACTTATGTGCGGTAGCCGGCGGCGAGACTTGAAATGCCTGGAGCCCCTCATCGCAGCTCAGCACCAAGATGCCAGCGGCTGCATAGCGCCCGCCCGCGAGTCCGGCGAGCGATTTTTCCGGTCTGGAAGAAATCGGTGAACCGACCGTCCTGACTGATAATGTGTAGGCTTCCATCGGTGCCGGCGATCAGCCAGTGGTGGTGTTGATCATCGAGCAAGGGAGCGGACGTGACGAAACGGATTTGGGTCGAAAACGAACCGGCTGGCAGGTTGTATCGCCAATGCGATTCGTCTTGTTTGCTCAAACCGACGACGAGCCGTCGTCCTTCCGGCCCATACGCGATGCCGCAGTAAGGTGCCAGTTCATCCGGTCCTTCGGTACCACAGAAGAGGTGATGAACCAATTGCCCGGAGTTACCTCCCATCCGCTCGCTCCGGCCGTGATGGTCCAGGCGGATGACGACCCCGCTGGCTGACGAGGCCCATAGGTGCGCGGGGCCATCGGCTAGCGACGGGAGCCATCAGCGACAGGACGTGCGAGACATCGTTGTTGCGCCAGAGCGTCGTGCCGCTGAGCGTGGCACAGTGGATTCCCTCCGCACCCCAGAATCCCACATGCAATTCGAGTTGTCCGTCTCCGTCCAAATCGGCCAGCAGCGCATCCTGCACACCTTCATGCTGCAGACGTTTCCGCGGGATAGCTGAGAACTCGCCGCCACTGGGCATCAAACACGTGGACTTGCGGACTTCGCAACGACCAGGCCACATAGTAGCGTTGTCCGCTGCCGTCGATGGCCGACTGCAGCTGGCTCACCGCGGCCTTGGGAGGCAGATCCAGCTCATGCCTGGCGATCAGGTTTCCCTGTCCCCCGATTTCCGTGATGGTGCGCCATCCTTCGTAGACCAGAAACCGGGTTCCCCCGGGGGAGTCCTCGAGGGCCAGGATGTTGCCGGTCGCTTTGAGTTCTCCGTTCTTCCACAGAGGACGCAGCTGGAGCAGCTTGGGCAACGACGTGGCCGCCGGAGCGTGACTGGTCAAGGAGGTGGGCAGGTCGGGCTCCCCACGCTGCAAAGCTCTCTCGTACGTGGCCTGCTCTTGACGGAATTGATCGAGGATCTCGCCAGCAACGTCTTCACCAGCGAGCAGCTGTTCGAGCACTTGCGGCAGTTCGGCTACCAGATTGGGATTCGCACCCACCTCGTAGATCTGGACCGCGTCCTTGCCGTCCAGCACGACGAGGGTCGGTGCCCACGGAACGTGAAAGAGATCGCGTCCCAACGCCTGCAGATCCCGCACGATCGGCAATTCAACCTGCCAGGTACTGCACAGTGCCCGAATCTGTTCGTCCGTGAAGCTCGACCGGCTCGGCACACACCGCATGGATGGCAACACGATCCTGCGACTGGTACTGCTGATAGACTTGATTCATCTGCTGAATCGTCGACTGGCAGGCCGGATGGTCGTTAAACCACACGAATACCTTGATGCGATCGGCCAGCGACTGGTTGGAAACCGCTTCCCGGCAACGGTGCGAAGGCATAGGGCGAGGTTGTTTTGCCAAACAGTTCGGACGGCAATTCACGCGGCGGCGGGATCAATCGCTTCACGTGTTTCGCATCGGTGGCAAGTTGAACGCAAACGTCCCTTGGCGAGGGTGTGTTTGTCAAGTTACGCCGTGCGAAACTCCACCGTCAACTGCAGATCCTCCACCGAGCTGTCTTCCGCGATCTCCGGAGCGAACGTCGCGGCCGGGTACTCCGCCCTCCGCAGCGTGAACGACTCCTGGTCAACCCATAGCACGAACGTACCGTCGGACGTTGTCGACTTGCACGCGGTGGCAAGTGGTGCCGTCGAGCTTGGCCGGCTCGAGCAGAGTCCGCTGGACATCCTCCTCCATGAGCGCCGCCAGCGGTGTCTCGGAGAGCAACAGATCCAATTGCAGCGGATAGCCGGCCAGGCCTTGGCGAAATGCCAGACTCAGAATTTCATCCTCCTCCCACAACTCGCGGAGTGACAGCTGGGCCGGCGCTTCGCGAACGACAATCTGACCGTCGAAATCTCGCGTCGCTTCATCCTTGATGCGGCGCAGCAGCTGATGGCCATCGCAGACCGCCACCACCTGGTAGGCCTGCACGCGCAACTGATTGGGAGCCTGCCAGCAGACGCCAAGCAGGTGCCTCGTCCTCGAAATTCTGACCGTCGCGACGATACTGCAGACGCACAACGCGCGTTGTCCTGGTAGGATGTCGCGTTGCGGTAGGCCGTTCACCAGCCGCCGCATGACGTTGTCCGCCGTCAGCACCGTCGCTGCGGGAGCGTCGTGGCCACGATTACACCCCACAGCCAGCGTGACCGCCGCTAGCAGACAAACAGTAACCGAGCGTTCCACGTACTTGCCGTGTTGGCACCAGTAGAATGGACAGCACTACGAGTTCTCCCGGACTAGTGGCCGATCGTCACAGCTGGGGCGTCGTGCCGGAGATGGCGAAGCGAACGCTTTGCTGGACACCCAAAAATCGCTGAATCACCCAAATCCCGCAACTTGACCGTTGCGCAAATGGATCGTTATCATTCACTGATTCGGCCGAACGTTATCGAATCTTCAACAAACCAGACGTCAATGAGTCGGTAGCTAACACAGATGCAGCATCAGCTTCGGTATGGAGAATCCTCAATCCTGCACGTGGACGTGCCTCCTCAGGCGCTGGTCGCGGATTGTACGCAGATGCGCGGGCCCCGTGATCGAGGATCTCACGGCGGCGGTGGCGGCCGTGCTGGACAGATCCCCTGGAGTACCCGCCTTTGGCGGACGCCGTCGTACCGGGCGATCGCATCGTCGTACCTCTCGATCCCGACGTGCCTCAGAGGGCCGAGATCGTGGCGGGGATCGTGGACTCGTTGCTGTCGGCCGGGATCGACGCGGCGAACATCACGATTCTGCAGGCGTGTGGAAGTACGGGCCAAGAATCGCTGGCGGCCCAGTTGCTGGCACGCGGAACCCCGGTGCAAATCGAGGTGCATGCCCCCCAGGATCCGTCGCAACTAGCCTACCTCGCAGCCTCCAAAGATGCCCAGCCCATCATGCTCCACCGCCTGCTGTGCGAGGCGGACCTCGTCCTGCCAGTCAACTTGCTGCGCCCGATACGGCGCTCGGTTACGTTGGCCCACATGGTGGGCTCTGCACCTCCTTTTCCGACGCGGCCACGCAGCAGCGATTCCGAGTTCCACTGACTGCGCTTCCGCGGAAGGAGCAACAACATCGGCGTATCGAGTCGGATGAAGTTGCCTGGTTGCTAGGCATCCAGTTGACGCTGCAGATCGTGGCAGGACCGGGCAATACCGTGCTCCACGTATTGGCCGGCCAAGTGGACAAGGTGTACCGGAGAGGGCAGACGTTGGTCGATGCCGCCTGGACCTATCAAGTGCCCAACAAGGCGCAACTCGTGGTTGCCACGATCGAAGGAAGTCGCGATGACCAAACTTGGGCGAACTTCGGCCGCGCACTGCATGCGGCTCAGCAAGTTTGTGCCCAGGACGGTACCATCATCCTCTGCACCGAACTGACGTCTGGCC
Organism: uncultured Planctomycetota bacterium; assembly: GCA_963700515.1. GTDB lineage: Bacteria > Planctomycetota > Planctomycetia > Pirellulales > Pirellulaceae > JAJRVM01. Next base: position 133,068 of record CAVOXY010000033.1, read on the forward strand.
TCGGCCCGTCGCTCAAACGCCTCGCGGGATACGAAGAGTCCGGAGGGTTGCTCAAACGCGTGCGTCGGGATCGATCGGAAGATGCCGTATCGGCATCTCTGCTGCTCGATTTACGCGACCGGGCACACGTGTATTTATTGAGCGGCCTGGACGAAACCAGTGTCGAATCCATCGGGATCGGGTACATCGATGCCCCGGAACACATTGGGCGGCTGAGTCGCCAATTCGACTCCTGTATCCTGCTCGCCAACGCCCACCGGGCAGCGACACGCGTGAATCGCCACCCACCGACAAAGCAGGCGGTAGGATGAGGTCCCGCAGGATCACGCTTACTTCACTCTGGGTGTCCGGTCGGCAGCAGTGGAACGGGAGTGGACTGGGGTCGGAGTGGCGATCGACGAACCGGGCACAAAGGGTGGCTGCCGCCACCAGCGCGCCCCCTTCTGCACGTGCAACACAAAATACCAGAGGAGCCCGACCAACAGGAAGAAACCGGCCAAACCACGTGCACCTTTGGCGGCCAAATGCCGCCCCAATTCGCGCACCGGAGACGTGGCCGATTCCTGATCTTCCTGCACGAAAACGATCAAACCGGTGGCGGCCGATGACGATGCGCCGTGCCCCTCACCCTGCAGCACATAGACTGGTTCGGAAGCGGCGATCCACGTGCGGCGGTAGGCTTCCCCTCCCGGCACATGGCCGAGCGGATCTTCATAAAGTCGACTCGTTTCCGCTTCCTCTCGTGCTGGTGCTTCCCCTTGTTTTCCTCCTTGCTCTGGCCCTGCCACTGGCTCTGGCAGCGGGACACGATACTTACTGATCTCGCTGACCACTCCCTTGCCCTGCCGATAGAGTTCGGTGTACAGCGGGTGGTCCAGGACCGTACCGCGATAGCCGTTTTCGCGACCGTCCACGAGCACGGCAAACTGAGAGGGCATGACGCGAAACGTCATGAAGTCCCCGACATCGACGGTCAGCACGAGCACGGCCAACAACTTGGTAGGATCGTCACGGCGGTAGAGCGGCGTGGAAACAGCTATCTTCCACCGACTGGTCGCGCTGCTGAACAAGGGAGCCGACAGCGACGTCTGTTGTACGTGCTGCTGCGGCATCGGCCTGGCCCGCGTGTCCTCTAAGTCGCTCAATCCTCCGTGACAATAGGACCGGTAAGCAAAATTGTGGCCGATCGTCGAAGTGACGGGGTGGTTGAAGGCGCCGGCCAGATGCGTGCCGCTCGGCCCGCACACAAACCAACTGGCCACCGCCGGATAACTTCCGTCCCGCATCAGCGCGTCGACCTTGGCCTGGAGCAAACGGCGCACGGGGTCGTCCTCGAACTGCTGGCGTTTCTCGGCCAGCGCACTCTCCGACGGGTTGGGGTCGGCCAGTTCCGACAGCAGTGTGTCGAGTTGATCCACGGTCTGAGTAATGAGATCGTCCAGTTCCTGATCGTGGGCGGCACGCTCGATCGCTCGATAATATCGTTCGATCGACGTCGCGACGCTGGAAGCAACGAACTTGGCCGCGAACGCATTACTCTGGTAGACCTTCTTGCTCACTGCTTCGGCAGAGGCATCCAGAGCGCTGCGGTAAACATTCGCGCCGACATAGGTCATGAAGGCCAACAAGAGCAGCGGGCCGACCACACCCAGCAGCAGTAGCGGACGGCGAGCGCGTGCTTGCTGCCGCGCGCGCAAGGCATCGAGGACTGACTGAACGTTGGGAAATCGTTTCGAAGCGCGCGGTTGCAGGCAGCGATCCACGATCGCGGCCAGCGCTCGATCGACCCCCGGTAACTTGCGATGCTCGTCCGGCGTCTTCCTCGAACTGATCCAGTGCCGGTAGCAGCGTAATCGAGCCGGCAGGTCGGGCGCCGCTTCGATCTGTTTGAGCAACACTTCGTTGTGGTGCGGTGGCTTTCCCACCAGCAGGCAGTAGAGGATGGCCCCCAGGGCGTAGACGTCCCAGCGCGCGTCCGGAATCGCCTTCAAATCCGCCTGTTCCGGAGCCATGTAGAAGAGCGTTCCCAGCGAGGGCGTCTGCTCGTTGGTGAGTCGAGACTGTCCGAAGTCGGCCAGTCGCGGACGTGCATCCTGGTCCAGCAAGACGTTGGCCGGCTTCAGGTCGCAGTGCAGAATCCCCTTGGCGTGGGCATGATTCAAGCCGGCTGCCAACTCCTGAAACAGCTCGACGATTTGCTCCACGGATCGCGGCTCGTCGCGCTGGATCAGCTGTTCCAGTGATCCGTTCTCAATGTACTCCATCACGTAGTAAGGGGGATCCGCTTGCCAGCCCACGTCCAGCAGCTGCACGACGTAACGGTCCGCCGACAGCAACACCAGCTTTTCCACTTCGCGGGACAGCAGCGACCAATCGACGCCGCTTCGATGCTGGTAGAATTTGACCGCAATCTGCCGGCCCGTATTGCGATCCAACCCGATCCAGACTTCCCCGTAGGCACCACTCCCGAGAAACCGCGTCAGGTCATAACCGGGCACCTGTGTCGGTGGACGGGTATGACGCAGGCTCAGCTCGCGCGCCTGCCGCTCGTCGTCGCCGGATTGGAGTTCTGTGTAGTCGGAGCCCATGTGGATATCGTATCACATGCGGAGGGGCTGCGCAGAGTGGTCCGCGTAATTAGTGGCCACTGCTTGAGCCTTGTCCGAGCACGATTTTCGCCGCTGGAAAAGTATCGCTGATGTCGCGGCGCCGGGTCGGCCCCAGTATCGCAATTTCTTGCATAATTGGCCTGGCGTGATCACGGCAACCGGGCCACCTTCGCCAGAACGCAAGCGGTAAGTCGGACATTCCACGTAGCCGGCAAAACCGTGCCATGGCGCAGTCGCCCACGGGAAGAGAGCCACCGGCAGAGAGGTTGGATGCGCACTGCCGGTGATGAAACGAAAACCGAGGCTTTCGCGGTGTTTTTGCGAACCGCGGCGGAAGCCCGGTTGGCACGTTGTGGAAGCAGCAGCGCGTCAAGGAAACCGAACACGGCACTGCGCGAGAACAAGCAGTGCCGTGTCCATTCGAGTGTTCCCGAGACCAGGCAAATCGTTCTAGCGATCCAAGGAAACGCGAGCGCGGAGTCCTTGATCCTCAAAGGTCATGCCGAAGTTACCGTGGTTGATTGTGTTGAGCAAGGGTGGAGTGGCGGGGCCCTCCTGGGGAGCACCGGGGCAGCCGTATTGGGTCGATTCCATCGACTGCCACGTGTCGTTCCAGACGTATTGGCCACCTCCGGGACAGAGCAACCGCTCGTGCCAAAACTTCTCGTGCAGGGCCACCGGATCCTGATCTGGATAACGCCGCTTCCACTGGTTCAGGATCACCAGGTTTCCCCACGCCCGTCGCTGCATCTCCGTTTCGTATTGACTGCGTCCCAGTCCGGCCAGCACCTGCACGATCTTCGGTCCAACCTGCAACGCCAGACTCGATCCGATCCAAGCGCGCTCGGGAGCCGGTAATTCCTTACCTTCCTTCTCTGCCTCATGGCGTGCCACTTCACGCTCGATGGCGCGTTTCAGCACGTCCTCGTTCAAAGTGATGATCAAGGATTCACCCGAGGCGCTGTAATAGACGCCAAGGTTGCGAATCTGCTCGCTGCGGCCAATCGCTCGCTCGGTCGGCGTGATCTTCACGTATGGCTGATCCTTGTAGGTGAGCGACTCCCAGTTCAACATGCCTGGCGAAACCTGCTCCACAAACCCGCGCACGGCCGCCAAGAATACGGTCAGCTTCAGTCCGCTGGATGACCTCGGCCCGCACCGCCAGCGGAATGCGCCAGCCCTGTTTCTCCATGAACTCGTTCACCTGATCGGTCGGTACCTGAGCCAGTTCATTCCAAAATGGATCGTCGTCCACGTAGACACTCACCGAGTCGCCCAGCCAGGAAAGCGGATCCATCTGAGCGTTGCCGGTGATCATGCGAGCGATGTTCGTCTGCTGCTGCAGGCTCGGTGATTTGGTATTGATCGCCAGCGTCGCGTGTGCCAGTGCATCATGCAGATCTCCCGCATCCGGCTGGAAGGCCGCACCTTGTGAAAAGGAGACCAGCGATCGATAATCGCTCCCCCAAATCAGCGGCATGACGGTCAAGTCCGCAGACACATTTTCCCGCTGAATTCCCAACCGCAACCCGATCGGATCGAACGCCCAGCGCCAGTTACTCTGGTAGCGGTCCCGCCACTGCCGGTACGCGACAGCCTCTGCCTGCGTGACTCGATCCATCTTCATTTCGGCAATGGGGGTCATGAAGGCCAGTGACCCGATCGTCGAGCCGTGAACGCCATCGCCGGTCAGCGTCAATTGGCCGCCGCCAACGGGCAGGTCCGTGTAGACTGGACCAGGCTGCACGTTGCCCTCGACCAGTCGATCGAGCTGGCTGGCCTGGATCTCCGCAACCACTGCCGCATCGCGTGTCCTGCGCGAAGTCGCAATCCGCCACCGTGGACCGCACCAGCGGCGAATCGTCGCGTCGCTCAGGAACAGAAACGCCGTTTCATTCGCGTCACCAACTCGATATCGACTGCGGAAGAAAGTGAATTCATCCAAGGAAGCCAGTGAGGGGACCTTCCCCGACGTTACCTGCACGAATTGCTCCAACTGATACGGAGAGTTGGTGACAATCACCACGCCGCTCGACGTGGCAATGTAGCAGCAGATGTCCCGGTCTTCGCTGCGCACGCCGCGGTAAGCCAGGCCATTGACTTCGCCCTTGATCGGCTGCGCGTTCTTGTTCGTCGCGGCTGCCATACTCACTTGTGCCATCAGCAGGTTCTCGCAGCACGGTCGGTTCGGCCGCCTCGAACAGGACGGCCACGTCGGTGCCGGTGCGGAAATAGGGATCGGATCCGGTCACCGCGACGCTTTGCGCCACGGCGGGGCCCAGCAGCCGAGCGATGTCGGTAAGGGTCAGGCACATCTGGTGCTGGTACCGCTCGAACGTGCGAGCGCTGGTCGAACGCGGCTCGGCCAACTGCAGAATCGGTGCCCCGTCCGCGGCCATCTCGTCGGCCATCGCCACCGCGGCACTGAACGACGGGAAGAAAATGGCATGTTGATCCGACGGGATTTTCGCGGCGAGTGGATCCAAATCCACGGGCAATTCCGTGAGGTACGGCTTCCAGTCGATCTCCCGCACCGTGATCCCTTCGATGGAATCGAGGCTGGTCGTTTCCTCGCCCCCCTTGGCGGCCTGCAGCACTCGGTCCAACTGCAGATTCTCGCTCATCGCTCGACCACCGCTGAACATGGCATAGGTGTCCGCCAATTCGCCGGTGCGCAGGCCGCCGGCCCGGCGGAGTGCGGCCCGGCCGAGCATCCTTGACTTCTCGGCCTAACGCCTCCTGAGCCATCCGCACTTCGTGACGGAACCAAGCGGCTCCCGGCACGCCACTGGATAACAAATCCTCATAGTGGGCCAACTTCAGTTCGTAGAATTCCCCACGCGATTCGGCGCGAGCCTGGCTGGCAGGCAGGCGAAACCGCGCGACCTGCATCCCCTCATTATCCCAACTGGGCAAAAACAGCCGGCCCGTGACGTCGCGCACCTGGGGAACCCGGATCCCAATCTCACGCTGCATGTCCGGCCCCGGAGCGCCTTCGACTTGGCGAGTGTTGAAGAAATACTTCACATACACCTCGCCCTCGCCGTCCAGCACAGCATAAGCCGGCTTATTGCGATTGCGCCACCAGCGGCTCCAATTGGCTTCGTTCGTCACCGGGAGTGATCCTTCGGTCAACTCCAAATCAGAGAGCGACGCGTGAAAGTAGACGTCCTCCGCCGTCAAGCGACCGACATTCGCAAGAACACAAAAAAACGCTAGGATTCCCACACGTTTCAACATCAGATGACTCCCCGCAGCAAAATACGACAGTACGAGACAGCTGGCCGACGCCGCTGCCTGCTCCCAGATCCTCGCCCATGACGCGCTGCACCAGTGGCCCCGGTTTGCAGGATCCCCTCACCGGCTGCCCGGGAGCACACCGCTCGAAATACCCCACGCCAACGGATGATACCCGCCGCACCCGACACGAATTCCAGTGAAAAAACTGGGCTCTTCTCGGTTTCTCGTCGGGAGAAGCGTCAGCGGGGGAAGCCGTAAGCACAGAGCTCGTGTGCGAATCCGCTCGCCAGGAGTGACACCGCTGGCAGGAATAGGCATGTGCCACGAATCAAACAAGTGGAATGCCGTTGTTCGGTTCCATTTCGAGGACACAATCCTCGCCGATGAAGGTCGCCGTGAAGTAATCCAGGAACCCCTCGTGGCCGAGTATCACCGTCTTCTCAGAAGCGTTGGGAAAGCCGACAAAGTCGAGCCGAGCAAGCCACCGAATGGACTCGCCATCTTGAGCGAACTCAAGCACGACGTCGGCAAAGGACAATGCGATCTGCTGGCCCCCGAAAGCTGTCGCGCTGGGCCCCTTTCCCCCCACACTCCCCAGACTGACATTGACCCCGACCGACCTTTCACTACAATGCGGCGGCTCGCGGCGCGACGTGCTGGCGGCTCGCCGCAGGCTGCGGCAAGGGCACGGGACCGATACAACCGGTTTGCAGGTAGCAGGCAGATCGAGACAACACGGCAGACACGATGACCACGCGTGACGACGACAACCAGAATGACCGACAGAACATGGGCCCCGACGACGACTCAGGGATGCATGAAGCTTCCCGGCGGGCCAAGCTAAAGAACATTGCCGACATGGGTCTCGATCCCTGGGGAGGTCGTTTTGACGATCGGCAGTGGATCGAAGATATTCGGTCGCTCGGCAGCCAGGTGAAGTACCGCCTGGAGACGGGTGAGGAATTACCGCTACCGGACATGCAGGCTGAGGGGTTTGATTTCCGGCAGTGGAAGTCCGAGCAAGGTCGCGGCGAGTTGATTGGCCCAAAAGTGCGTGCGGCCGGTCGCATCCTGTTGCAGCGTCCCACGGGCAAGTTGGTCTTCCTCAACATTCGTGACTGGACGGGTGACATTCAGTTATTCGTCGGCAAGAAGCAAGTCGGTGACGACGATTTCGCATTGGCCGGTGAGTTCGATCTGGGAGACATCATTGGCGTCGACGGCCAGTTGGCTCGGACCAACACGGGCGAACTGACGATCTTCGCCGAGAAGCTGCATTTCCTCTGCAAATCGATCGAACCGCCACCGGAAAAGCACAAGGGATTGAAGGATCCCGAGCTGCGTCAGCGGATGCGTTATCTGGACCTCCTCTATTCGGACGGCGTACTGGAACGGTTCCTCAGCCGCACCAAGATCGTGCACTCGATTCGCCACACGCTGGCAACGGATCGATTTGTTGAGGTGGAGGGTCCGACGTTGCACTCGATCGCTGGTGGTGCCGCCGCTCGGCCATTCGTAACTCACCACAATGCGTTGGATATCGATCTCTACATGCGGATCGCCTTGGAACTGCACCTGAAGCGGCTCTTGGTGGGCGGCATGGAGCGTGTGTATGAACTCGGTCGTGTCTATCGCAACGAAGGAATCAGTCCACGTCACAATCCTGAGTTCACGATGTTGGAGGTCTATCAAGCGTTTGGTAACTACGAAACGATGATGGACCTCACGGAGCGCATGATCATTAACGCAATTGATGCGCTGGGAGGCCAGTATCAGCGGCCGTGGGGCGAATCGGTCATCGATTTCACTCCCCCGTTTGCACGTCGCACTTACGATGATCTGTTGGCGGAACAGACGGGCGTGGCGGCGGACGACATCGTCGGCATCACCAGGGTAGCTGAAGAGATCGGGTTCCATACGGCCGGCAAACACCCCGACGTGATCAAGAACTTCGTGTTCGAGGAGAAGGTGGAAGACGCGCTGACAGGACCGGTGTTTGTGATTGACTACCCAGCCAGCATCTGTCCGCTGACGAAACGTCAACGCGCGAACCCGGCCATTGCCGAGCGCTTCGAATTGTTCATCCAGGGCATGGAAATCGCCAACGCGTATACGGAATTGAACGACCCGGATCTGCAGGAACAACTGTTCAAGACCCAACTGGAGGGACTCGCCGAGGACGATTCGATGGCCAAGATGGACCACGACTTCATCCGAGCTTTGCGGCACGGCATGCCTCCTGCGGGAGGCTTGGGGGTCGGTATCGATCGCCTGGTCATGCTGTTGACGAATGCCCAATCCATACGTGAGGTGATACTGTTTCCACTGTTGCGCCCCACCGACTCAGGCCTCAGTCCGTAACCGGTACCGGGGCGCAGCGCATATCATGGCGGCGAGCCACCTGCGGGATTTCTCCCTACGGGCTGGCGGCCCTGTCGCCTGAGAAGCGACGATACTCGCATTCACGTGGAGAGCGTGCTTGCGACCTTTTCGAATCTAGGGTAGAAATTGCTCGTCTCGCCGGGGGACGCTCACCGAGTGCGCCGGCCGTCAGAACTCAAGGAATGGCGCGCAGCCAAAGGATTGGCCATGTATAAGCTCCTTCTCTCGTGGCGTTACCTCCGCACACGCTACATCGCCTTGGCGTCGATTATCAGCGTGACTTTGGGCGTGGCCACGCTGATTATCGTGAACGCGGTGATGGCCGGCTTCACTCAGGAAGCCAATAAACGACTTAATGGCATCCTCTCAGACATCGTTTTTGAAAGCGTCAGTCTGAACGGTTTTGCCAGCCCGGAGTGGCACAAGGAAGAGATTCGCAAGCTCCTCGGTGACGACCTCGTCGGCATGACCGCCACGGTCCACGTGCCGGCCATGTTGAGTATCCCGGTGGTCAACGGCCAGTACCTGACGCGGCAAGTCAATCTGATTGGAGTGGATGCGGAAACCTATGCGGAAGTCGGCGATTTCGGCCAGTATCTGCTGCATCCGGAGAATCGCCAGAAGCTCAGCTTCCAGCTACGCGAGGAAGGCTACGCACCGGAACGTCCCAAGTTTCCCGCCTCCGGCTGGAACTACCGGCGACAGCGCATCCGATACGAGCGGGCGTTGGAAAAGGATCTGGCCATCGAGCGTGCCAAGGCGCAGGCGGAGGCTGGCATCCCCCCAGACCCGCGGGCAAACAGTCATGCCGCCACCGCTGACGCCGTGGCGAACGCCGCGGCGAAACCAGACCCACTCGACGCCACGCCGCCGGCGGATCCCTACGGCGCCCCAGGGTCAGCGGCGGTGCAGGAGCTCGATCCGCTGGAGCATCAATCGACCGGGATCATTCTCGGCGTCGCCGTCTGCAGTCAGCGGATGAAGGATGCGGACGGAGAGGTGCGAGATTTCTTTTTCTGCCATCCGGGTGACGACGTTAAAATCACGATCCCGACCGCCGGCAGCCCACCGAGTGCCGTCAACGACGTCGTGACGGTCGTCGATCTGTACGAAAGCAAGATGAGCGAATACGACGCGACGCTGGCGTTCATGCCGTTAGAGGCATTGCAGAATCTGCGAGGGATGTACGACGCGGGCTCCAACGTGCGATACGTCACGTCGATCCAGATCAAACTGAAGCCTGGAACCGATCTGAATGCCGCCCGCGATCGACTGCAAAGCCGATTCCCCATCAAACAGTTTCCGTATCGGATCCAAACGTGGCGGGATATGCAGGGCCCGCTGCTGGCGGCCGTGCAACTGGAGACGACGATCCTGAACATCCTGTTGTTTCTGATCATCGCCGTGGCAGGGTTTGGCATCCTGGCGACGTTCTACATGATCGTCGTCGAGAAGACGCGTGATGTGGGCATCCTGAAGGCACTGGGAGCACCCAGCCGCGGGGTCATGAGCATCTTCCTCGGCTACGGATTCTCGTTGGGCCTGGTCGGCTCTGGCGTGGGGCTCGGCTTGGGATTGCTGTTCGTGCACTACATCAATCAGATTGCCGCGGGACTGGAATGGCTGACAGGACGACCGATCTTCGATCCCACCGTCTACTATTTCCAGGAAATTCCCGCGATCATTGAAATGCAGACGGTGTTTGGTGTGATGGCTGGCGCGGTGACGATTGCCGTGTTGGCCAGCGTTCTGCCGGCACGTCATGCCGCTCGTCTTCATCCCGTGGAGGCTTTACGTTATGAGTAATTCCCCGGCACTGTCATCCAGCCCCATTGTGGCTCGGCCCACTGGCCAGCCAGCGTCTCACGTCCTGCCCCTGCATCGCCAGGTGGCGGCGAGCCGTGAGCACGGCGGCGCACACCAACTGCTGGCGCACGACCTGTACAAGAGCTTTCGCAAAGACAAATTGACGATTCCCGTCCTGCAAGGGGTCGACTTCGCGGCTCGTAAAGGCGCGTTCACGGCGATTGTTGGACAGAGCGGATCGGGGAAAAGCACGCTCCTGCATCTGCTCGCCACGCTCGATGTGCCGGATCACGGCGAGATCCACTTCGAGGGTCGGCGGATCGACAATCTCCCTGCCACCAAGCGCGATCGCCTGCGCAATCGCAGCTTGGGGATGATCTTCCAGTTCTATCACCTGCTCCCCGAACTCACGACGCTGGAAAACGTCCTGATGCCGATCATGATCTCGGAGGGGAGCTGGCGCTACTGGCGCAGCAAGAACGCTTACGTGGCACGGGCCAAGAAACTGCTGGACATGGTCGGACTGTCGCACCGACTGACCCACAAACCACGCGAACTGTCGGGGGGTGAAATGCAGCGGGCCGCCATCGCTCGATCCCTGATCGCATCCCCGAAACTGCTGCTGGCGGACGAACCGACCGGAAATCTCGACCGACAGAACGGCCAGGAGATTCTGGAAATTCTGCGAACCTTGAACCGGGAAGAAAACCTCACTATAGTCATGGTGACACACGACCTGGCCATTGCGGATCAGGCTGATTGCACCGTGCGATTGGTGGAAGGACAGGTCAAGGCAGCGTGACCTTCACGCGACGGCAGGCAGGAAATCCCTCAATCATGTCTCTCCAGGTCTACATTAACGGCCAGTACGTCGACAAGGAAAATGCCACGATCAGCGTCTTCGATCATGGCTTGCTCTACGGTGATGGCGTGTTCGAAGGCATGCGCAGCTACCATGGCAAGGTCTTTCGCCTGACTGAGCATCTCCAGCGTCTGTGGGACTCTGCCAAGTCGATCTGGCTGCACATCCCCATCACCATCAAGGAAATGGAAGAAGCGGTCAACGCTACCCTGGCGCTCAATAATATCCAGGATGGTTATGTGCGGTTGATCGTCACCCGCGGCCGGGGAACGCTCGGCCTGGACGCCGACCTCTGCTCGGATCCCCAAGTGATCATCATCACGGACCACGTCGCACTCTATCCCGAGGAGCACTATCAGAAGGGACTGAAGATTGTCACAGCCAGCACGCTGCGCAATCACCCGGCCGCGATGAACCCGCGGATCAAGTCACTCAACTATCTGAACAATATCCTGGCCAAAATCGAGGGTATGCAAGCCGGCTGCGTCGAAGCCCTGATGCTCAACCACAAAGGTGAAGTGGCCGAATGCACCGGTGACAACATCTTCCTGGTCTCGCGGGGCAAGCTCTTGACGCCTCCCACCGATGCGGGAATCCTGGAAGGAATCACCCGCGCCACCGTCATGGAGTTGGCCCTCGGAGCAGGACTTACGGTCCGCGAAATAGCCCTCACGCGTCACGATGTCTATGTGGCGGACGAGTGCTTCCTGACGGGCAGCGCCGCAGAACTGATCCCGGTCGTGAAAGTCGATGATCGTGTGATCGGCAACGGCACGCCAGGACCGATCACCGCCGATCTGCTGAAACGATTCCGCGAACTCGTGCGAAAGAGCTGATGTTTGCCGCTCGCTGCATTCGAAAAGGCCGGCAATCGCACGGTCAGTACCGCAAGTCGCCAAGGCTTCAGATGCGTCGCCATGCGTTGCTTCGTAGCTGAAGCCGCCGAGGCTTCAGATGCGTCACCATGCGTTGCTTCGTAGCTGAAGCCGCCAAGGCTTCAGATGCGTCACCATGCGTTGCTTCGTAGCTGAAGCCGCCAAGGCTTCAGATGCGTCACCATGCGTTGCTTCGTAGCTGAAGCCGCCAAGGCTTCAGATGCGTCACCATGCGTTGCTTCGTAGCTGAAGCCGCCAAGGCTTCAGATGCGTCACCATGCGTTGCTTCGTAGCTGAAGCCGCCGAGGCTTCAGATGCGTCACCATGCGTTGCTTCGTAGCTGAAGCCGCCAAGGCTTCAGATGCGTCACCATGCGTTGCTTCGTAGCTGAAGCCGCCGAGGCTTCAGATGCGTCACCATGCGTTGCTTCGTAGCTGAAGCCGCCAAGGCTTCAGATGCGTCACCATGTGCTGCTTCGTAGCTGAAGCCGCCGAGGCTTCAGATGCGTCACCATGTGCTGCTTCGTAGCTGAAGCCGCCAAGGCTTCAGATGCGTCACCATGTGCTGCTTCGTAGCTGAAGCCGCCGAGGCTTCAGATGCGTCACCATGTGCTGCCCGTTTCTGCCGACCCCTGGCGGGGCCAGCTACGGTCAGCCGCTCCGAGAACAGCGATCCGTGGTCCCACTTCTCGGTCAAATCGTTCCCGGGTGGGCTCGCAAAACGCCTCGTTCGCGTCTACAAAGACCGTGGAACTCGGCAATACGCCGGAGCATTCAATCCTCAAACGGCACAAGACTCAGATGAATATTCAGCAAATACGGCAGTTCGGTCGCATGCTGGCGGCCCTGTTGTTGATAGGCTTCCTGATAGGCCCAGTTGCTGCTGGCGCACAGGAAGAAATCACGCAACAGGAATCGACGCCCCCAGATCCGCCCCGGCAGATCCCCCCGGCACTCACGACGTACATGGGTCGTGAGATCGCCCAGACGATGCACTTTACGGGTGCAGAATGGCTGCTGCGGGACGTGCGAGAGCGCGAAGAACGCTGCTCCCGCATGCTGGCGAACATGGGCGTTGAGCCCGACATGACGATCTGCGATATGGGATGCGGAAACGGCTTCTACAGCCTGCAACTGGCCCGACTCGTCGGCCCCCACGGGCGGATCCTGGCAGTCGATATCCAGCCTGAGATGTTGGCCATGCTCCGCGATCGGGCGGAACGTGGCGGGATCGAGAACATATCGCCGATCCTCGGATCCTTCCACGATCCTCGATTGCCGGAAAAGAGTGTGGATCTCATCCTGCTGGTCGACGTCTATCATGAATTCTCGCATCCCCAGCAGATGCTGGCGGCGATGCGACGGGCTCTCAAGCCGGAGGGTCAAGTGGTGCTTGTCGAGTATCGAGCCGAGGACGCGACGGTCCCCATCAAACCACTGCACAAAATGAGTCGCGAGCAAATCATGAAAGAGTTCCCCGCGAACGGCTTTCGCCTGGCGAAACAGTTCGATCAACTGCCCTGGCAACATATGATGTTCTTTGCCCGCGACGACACCCGTAGCTGAAGCCGCCCGTAGCTGAAGCCGCCAGGCTTCAGATGCACCGCAGCCGCCCGTAGCTGAAGCCGCCAGGCTTCAGATGAATCGCAGACACCCGTAGCTGAAGCCGCCAGGCTTCAGATGCACCGCAGACACCCGTAGCTGAAGCCGCCAGGCTTCAGATGAATCGAGCGTCGCATCTCGCCTCCCCTACGATCCTGAGCCCTGGCGGGCTCAGCTACGATCCTGGAGCCCTGGCGGGCTCCGCTACGCGATCCTGAGCCCTGGCGGGCTCAGCTACAGCTTCCAGAGGAGCAGCAGCGAGTAATCGAGGGCGTTCGGCTTGGAACCGCCCGCCTGGCTGTCATAGCGATCAATGACTCCCAACTTGAGGCTCATGTTCGTCGATTCGTCCAGCAGAACTTCCCATCCGGCATCGGTGCGAATACGAAAGGACTCAAAGGCTCCCCATTGCGGAAAATACTCGCACGTGGCACGCAGTTTCTGTCGTGCAGAAATCTTGTGCTCGATATCGATGCCGAGCATCGCTTCCGGCCGCCACGTATTGTTCGGGCCGTCGAATTGCCGGGTTGCACCAGAACCGAATCGCCCCTTAAGCGTTGTCGACTCCGTGTTCACAAAACGATAGCCAAAGCCGGAGTTCAACGTCAGTTCGAGATCGAACGGGCGGAATTCGTCGTAGACGAGAATCATCTTGCCAAAAAGCGACCAGGGCGAATCACCGAAAAGCCAGTCGTGATGCACATCGAACTGAGCATTGTGTTTCGTCTCGCTGTAGTCGGCTGATGATTTTACATAGCTGAGGGAGATCTTCAGATCGCTCCCATCGACCTTGCGGTTGACCTTCGCGCCGGAACGAAATGTCAATGTGGTCGAATTTCCTTCGGAGCCATCGATCCCCAGTTCGAAACTGCTCTCCCATACTTCCGGCAGATCCCAGGACGACGGGATGGCCCAGTCATACCAATGTGGCGTGCGCTGCACCTCCAACACCACATCTGCGTCAGTCGAAGCAGTTGTATCTGCTGCCGCTTCCGCGGGCTTCCCGGCCGATGCCCCATCGGGACCCACAGCCAACTCGCCAGCCGCAGGCTCGAGCGATGGCAATGCCTCCTCAACAGGAGGTAACCGGTGCAAATCGGAGTTATCTTCCCCACGCGCCGTCAGTAAGTCCGTGGCAGCCAGCAAAACAACTGCCAGCAACGGCCACACCGGTGGGAGACGGAGGCGATTGAGTGCGAGTGATGGCGACACGATTATCCTCTGCTGCCAAATGACGGCCTTCGCCCACGGACGTGAAGAGATCTCCCAAGATCTCTCGACCTACCGCTGCCACTCGCTCTCAGCTTGTCAAGCAAGTGCTCGGTAGGAACGTGGCGACGACAATGCTAGAGTTTCCCAAGAGAAGCGGATGGACTTATAGCAAAAGGAGTCACTCTGCCACAAGGGACTTTTGCCAGCCCCAGAAACGCTGCCAATGGAAGCGCAAGGATGTCCGTCTGGTGAGCAGACGCGTCGGCTTGCACGACTCCCAGACCCCCGAAAAAAGGGGAGGCTCCCCGTTTTTGCGGCAAGATACAGGGATTGGGTAGCTTGCTCGTGGGCGATAGTCCACTGGCCAGGGAGCAGGGTGGTCGTCGCCGACCTGCCGTGCTTGCCGATCCCACGCAAGGCGGTCCGCATTACTGGAAGCGGCGGGGCATGACGCGCGGATGAGGTGGAAACTCGGCCGGCGGCAGTTCCTGCCCGGTTTCCTCCGCCCAAGTCTCCCGCTCTTCCTGAGAGGCGTAGTAGCGCAGCCACGTCTCGGGCTGATCGTCACCGTCCAGGCAATGCCAATGGAGATAGTTCCTGGGGACGTCGATTTTCTTTTCCGGTGACGGGAGGATATCGCGGATCAACAAGCAATACAGCTCGCGATCGGCCAGATGGTCGGTGAAATCCAAGACGACCCGCTTGTCGTAGAGCTTCTCGATCGTCTCCCACAATCGTTCGTGCAACGACTGGTCATCGAGTTCATCGGGCTGCGGCAGGACCAATTCGGGCTCGAACCATTTGCTGATCGGCAAGACGGGAGCTCGTTCCCAAGCCAGGATGGACGCCAAGTATTCGTTTTCCGACGGCGTGCTCATCCGCCGCATGTTGACCAGATCGATGGACTCATCGAGAAACGGCTCCAGCTCGTCGCGCAGCCGCGCGTTGAGCAGCAACTGGTCGACATCGTCGGACGTTGTACGGGGATCTTCCGACATCGTTCGCACACCTGTAACTGACATACGGATAGAACGGGTATCCTGACCGAGACTTGTCGGGCTCACCTAAACCTCGACTGTACCAGCAATTCATCTCGTCGCAATAGTTGGCCGGCCCGAAAGAAGCCCATCTGGGCAAGTTCCCGAAAGGGTCCCCGACATGATCGCTACGATCGCCAAAGTGAATGCTCTGGAGCCTGGAAAAACCGGGAAATTCGACAGATTGAAGGGAGCTTGCAGACCATCAAAACAACCTAGCCGGGGGCCCCGTTTTGTCGGTCGCGTGACACGGCACTCGAGATGGTGATGGAAGGACTTCCCAGGAGTCCGGAGCGCAGGTGCATGCCCGCCGCGGAAAGGCGGAGTGGGCTCTGAGTCGACCGGTGCCCGGCTCGCGTGGAGCGGTCTGGCGGCGTAGGGCGGCACGATCGTCAAGGCTGTGGGATATCCGCGCCGTCTCGTTCAATCCGCGCGATTTTCGCGAGCCGTCGCGCATGCCGGCCGCCTTCAAATTGCGTATCCAGCCAGATCTCAATCAGACGATCGATGTTCCGCTGTCCGAGCAGATCACCGGCCAGGCAGAGGACGTTCACGTCGTTGTGGCGGCGGCTGATTTCCGCTGTCACGGCGTCGTTGCAGGTGGCGGCCCGCACGCCATGGAACTTATTGGCCGAAATAGACATGCCGATACCGGTTCCGCAGACGAGAATCCCGCGATCCACCTCGCCCCGCGAGACTTTCCCGGCCACTTCACTGGCAATATCCGGGTAGTCCACGCTCTGATTGCTGTTGGTTCCCTCATCCACGACTTCGTGCCCCAGCCGCGCCAGCAACTCGGTCAATCGTCTCTTGACCTCCAAACCACGATGGTCATTCCCCACCGATATCCGCATGTTGCTCTATCCTTCCAAGCCGTCCGCAGCGAGGATACTGTCAAGATCCAGTCCCTCAATGTGCGGTGTCAAAAACTCATCAATCTGGTCCGCACATTTGCGGTATACTTCCAGTGTGCCCCCGATCGGATCCGCGACATCGCCCCGCGCCCCCCAACACGAACGTACGGGAGGCGGCACCGGGCCATTGCGCGAGAATCGCCTCGCGATGACCGCGCGTCATCGTCAGAATGACGTCGGCGAATCGCACCAACCGATCGCTCAACGGCTGACTCTCGTGGCGACTCAATTCAATCCCTCGTTCACCCATCACACGAACCGCATCCTGACTGGCACAGCCACCTGACATGGCAGCGATCCCAGCCGACATCACCAACAGACCGCATTCCTCCAACTGGTCCACACTCCGCTCGAGTCGTCGGGCTAGTCGCTGCTGCATCAACTGCAGCTGCCATTGGACTACGACAAGTGTTGCCGGTGCAAACGAACAACACAATGTAGCTGGCCAGCCTCTTGAGGGTTGACTCGTTCAAAACACCGGCTCGCAATAACTCCCACCGATTACCGAACACGCGGACCACCGACGAGGGCTGAGCAAATTTACATTGCCCATCGTCCAAGATCAGCGCCACCTTCTCACCCAACGACTCCATGGCCTGCGACGCCGTGAGGGCATCCGCCCCTCCCGACAGATTGGCACTGGTCAATGCCAGCGGCCCAGCGGACAATCGCAGAACCGACAGGATCACCGGGTGGGCCGGGACCCGCAATCCAACGGTACCGGCAGGAACCACCACGTCGCGGACGGCAGGAGGCAACTGCCGCGTGGCACTGTCGGGATGCTGGTCATCCAGCACCAGCGTGACGGGGCCCGGCCAACACCGCCGCGCCAGTCGTTGCCCGAGCGGCGTGATCCCCGGCACGTAATCGAAGGCGTCCTCGGCACTCTTGATGGCCAGGGTCAGCGGGTGATGCTGACGGCGGCCTTTCGCCTCCAACAATCGCCGGACCGCCTCCTCGTTCAACGCGCTGGCGGCCACACCGTACACCGTCTCGGTCGGAAATATGACCAACTGCCCCTCCGCCAACGCTTCGACAGCCCGGTGGACCACATCGCGCTGGTCCTCCACGTTGGCTAGGTCAATTACCACGGCGGACATATATTCACTACCTATCTAACGCCAGTCTGGCCAGCGTGATCCGAACCTGCCGGGCAGCCAAGCACAACCCGATGACTCGACGTAATTCATTACTATAAAGGTTGTTGCGCAACACGGTCAAGTGGTTCCCCGCCGAGCATTTGGGAGCTGTCGGAAGTGAATTCGGCCGCCCCGACACGAGCTGCCGCTGCACCTACTTCAGGCGGAGCGATCTTCGTACAATCAGGACATGCGTATGGCCTCAGATCCCATCGATTTCCAGCCCCACACGGATACCCTCCGCCAGCGGAGAGGTCGACCGGTCACTGCTGGGGAGTGGCGTAGCGGGCTCCGGTGGGCGGAAAGCCTGGTGAAGACTCGTCGTCATGCCATGCCACGAAACGCTTTTCCAGAAGTCGAATTCGGCATGCCTGAGTCAGTCAATACCGACGCCAGAGTCCTACACCAAGTCAGATTCTGTTTCATGGGGTGCACGTTGATTCTGAGCCTGGTGGCGCTGAGTGGCTGCCTGTCGGACTGCCTACCTCCCGGCCTTCCCGATCTCGTATGGGGACGCCGCGGCATCTCCGAGGGGCGGTTGCAGAAGCCACGGGCGATGGCCATCGACGCCCAAAACCAACTCTATATCGTCGACATGACCGGACGCGTGCAAGTATTCACGGAGGACGGCGAGTACTTGCGGGGGTGGCGCACTCCCGAGATCACCAATGGCAAGCCTTCCGGATTGAGTATCGACCAGGAGGGAAATCTGCTTGTTGCCGACACCCACTACTTTCGCGTGCTGTTTTACACGCCGCTGGGCCAATTGCTGGAAGATCGCACGATTGGCGGTCGGACCGGTAATGGGCCGGGAGAATTCGGTTTTGTCACAGACGCCGTACAGGACTCGTACGGCTGCTATTATGTCGCCGAATACGGGGAATACGACCGCATCCAGAAATTCACGCGGGAGGGGCAATACCTGTTCGAGTGGGGAGGGCGCGGTCGAGATCCAGGTCAGTTCAGTCGTCCGCAAAACCTGGCCATCGATGCGGAAGACCGGATCTGGGTCGCCGACGCCTGCAATCATCGCATTCAAGTTTTTGATGCGTTGGGCGACCAGGCTCGGTTGGTACGTATGTGGGGCGAGGCGGGACCCGCCCCCGGCCAATTGAGTTATCCCTACGATCTTGTGTTGGATGGCGAAGGGCATCTGTACGTTTGCGAGTTGGGGAACCACCGCGTGCAGAAATTCACCCTCGATGGTCAGTCGCTGGGCTGTTGGGGAAAGAGTGGACGACAGCCAGGCGAGCTGAGTAATCCCTGGGCCTTAGTGCTGGACGATCAACATCGCATCCATGTCCTGGACACCTACAATCATCGTGTCCAACGACTCAGTTTTTGAAGCGGGAGACGCGCGACCGGCGGCGGACCGCGGCGAGGGTGGGAAACGGGCGTTGGCCCGTCACATTGGATCCAGTTACAGGTGAGCTAAGCCGGCGGGAGACGATAGCAGGTTATGTGGAATCTGGAACTGGGCTTCGACCGCCCCGAATTCCTGTGGTTGCTGCTGCTGGTGCCCGTCTTTTGGGCACTGAGCTTCCGCTGCCTGGCGTCGCTGGGCCATGTCCGGCGGCTGATGGCGATCGTGTTGCGGACGCTGGTGGCGGCGCTGTTCATTTGTGCTTTGGCGGAGATTCAGCTGCAGCGCATCAGCGACAAAGTCACCGTCATTTATCTGCTCGACCAATCCGAGAGCATCCCGCGTACCAAGCGAGAGCTGATGCGTGATTATGTCGTGCAGCAAGTCCGAACGCATCGCGACGCGCGCCGGGAGGACCGTGCGGGGGTGATTGTCTTTGGCCGGGATGCGGCGATCGAGGTTCCTCCCTTTGACGACGACGTGCCGGACACCGGGTACGTTTGAGAGTTTCCTGGAGCGCCGCGACGCGACGAATTTGGAGGGCGCGTTGAAACTGGCACAGGCGTCGTTTCCGGAAGACACCGCCAAACGCATCGTGATTGTCACCGACGGGAACGAAAACGTCGGCAATGCAGCTTCGGTGGCTCCCACGCTCTCCAGTAACGGGATCGGCATTGACGTGGTGCCGGTGCGGTTGAGCACGCGGGCCGAAGTGGCTGTCGAGAAGATCACGATTCCCGCGGACATCCGCCGCGGGACCCCGTTCGAAGTCCGCACGGTGCTGAACAACTTCATGGAGGCGACGGCCCCAGGATCGACCCGAGCGGTGCGGGGCCGACTGCGTCTCACTCGCAGTTTGGGGGGACGGGAGGAGTTGATTGGCGAGGACCAGGTGGAACTGCCTCCCGGCAAGACCGTGATTGGGTTTCGCCATAGTATCGACAAGCCCGCCATGTACACGTATCAAGCGGTATTCGTCCCCGACAATGCGGAAGACGACTTGATGCCGCAAAACAACCAGGCCTCCGCCTTCACCTACGTGCGCGGAAAGGGACGCGTCCTGTTGATCGAGGACAGGGACCACCGCGGCGAATTCGATTATCTTGTGGAACGCCTGCGGCTCATGAACCTGGAGATCGACGTCCAGGCCAGCGATCAGCTCTTCAACAGTCTCAATGAGTTGCAGGGATACGACTGCGTCATCCTGGCCAACGTGCCGCGCAGCAGCGGCGATGATGCGAACAGCATCACGAGTTTCCGCGACGATCAGATTTCGATGTTGGTCCGCAACACGCAACAGATGGGAGCGGGTCTGATCATGTTGGGTGGCCCCAACAGTTTCGGAGCCGGTGGCTGGGCCAACACGGAATTGGAGGCTGCCATGCCGATCGACTTTCAGATCAAGAACGCTGAAATCCAGGCGGTTGGCGCGTTGGTGCTGATGATGCACGCCTCGGAAATGGCGGAGGGCAACCACTGGCAGAAAGTGGTGGCGCGCGAATCGATCAAAGCACTCGGCCCGATGGACTATTGCGGACTGCTCCACTGGGATAATTTTGGGCAAAACGCGTGGCTGTGGGGAGGCAAACAAGGGTTGATCCGGACGAGCGGCCAGCGGAAACAGATGCTGGCCTTACTCAGTCGCATGAATCCGGGCGACATGCCCGACTTTGAGCCGGCGATGAAGATGGCACTCGTCGCGTTCAACAGTGTCCCCGCCTCGATCAAGCACATGATCATCATCAGCGACGGCGATCCCACCCCCGCATTCCCAGCCACGGTCAACTTATTCGTGCAAGCGGGTATCAAGATCACGACCGTAGCGGTTGGCACGCACGGGGCACCGGGGAGCACCCCGCTGCAGTCCCTCGCCGCGGCCACCGGTGGCCAGTACTACTTGGTGAAAGACCCGAAAGTGCTCCCCAAGATCTATCAGCGTGAAGCGCGCCGCGTGGCCAGGCCGTTGGTCAAGGACCTGGACAATGTCGCTCCGCGAATTGTCTATCCACACGAGATGCTCTCAGGCATCGAGGGCCCCCTGCCGCCGATTACAGGCATGGTCCTGACTACGGTGAAAGACAATCCACTGGTGGAGGTGGCCATCCGTTCCCCCATCCCGACGGAATCCAAGAACTCGACGATCGTCGCCGCCTGGACCTACGGACTAGGGCGCACGGCCGTCGTGACAACCGACGCCGGCCAACGCTGGGCTTCCGCCTGGACCGAGTGGGAGAACTACGACAAGTTCTACAGCCAGTTGGTCCGCTGGGCGATGCGGCCTTCCGGCGATCGCGGCAAGTACACGGTCGCCAGTGATGTCCGCGATGGCAAGGTCCGCGTGGTGATCACGGCGTTGGATCAGAACGACGAGTTCCGCAATTTCCTGGACATGACGGGGGCGGCGGTGGGACCCGATTTGCAGGCTTTTGATTTCCCGATCCGGCAACTGGCGTCGGGCCGCTACGTCGGAGAATTTGATGCGGATCGTGCCGGCAGCTATCTCGTGACCATCGTGCCACATCCTGGCGAAGCGCCCCTTTTGAGCGGCGTCGACATCCCGTACTCGGCTGAGTTCCGCGATCGCGATACGAACGTGGGCTTGCTGCAGAATCTGGTCGCCCTGCGGCCCGTGGGAGGAACGCCGGGAGTGCTCTCGGAGGCGGATCTGGAGCCTGCCAATATCGACCAGTTATTGGAGCTCAACCCGTTTCGCGAGGATTTACCCAAGGCCGTCAGCATACGAGACATCTGGCCTCTGCTGTTACTGCTGTCGGCGGTGGTATTCCTGGCCGACGTGTTTGTGCGGCGGGTGACGGTGACCGCTGACTGGATCCTGCCCGCCTATCGCTGGGTGATCGCGCAGACTGCGCGGCGGCGAGCCTGACCTGCAGGTGACGGAGCGACTGGAGCGGTTGCGGCTCAAGAAGGCTGAACTGACTCAGAGTATCGATCAGCGGCGCGCCGCGACTCGGTTTGAACCTCAGGTCGACGAAGAGCGCGGAGACCAGGGAACGCGGGATTTGGATAGCGTGTTGCAGGACGCGGCGACGGCCTCCCCCTCCCCACCGCCGCCCCAGAAACCGGTGCCCCAGCCAACGGTCGATCAGTCCGAATCGGGATCCTACACCGCTCGGCTTCTGGAGGCCAAGCGACTGGCTCGTCAAGAACAGGAGAAAAAACGCAGGAGGAATTGAAGTGTCTGGAGGTTGCCGCTTCAGCCGGCGCTGGCAGCCAAGTCGGTTCCCGCTGGCATATCGCGTTCGTTTGTGGGATAGTTCTGAAGAATTCCCGATCACGCGCACATTCCTTTTGGCCGCTGAGGAGTATCCATGAGCGTTGGCGAATCGCTGCAGCAACAAGCCGAAGAGTTCCGGACGCGGTACCACGCCGTCCACGACCAGATTCGCCGTGTCATTGTGGGGCACGATGAGATCGTACACGGCGTGCTGACCTGTCTGTTTGTCGGCGGCCACTGTCTGCTGGAAGGTGTTCCCGGGTTGGGAAAGACGCTGCTCGTGCGGACCTTGGCTCAGACACTGGATCTGGACTTCAATCGCGTTCAGTTCACACCCGACTTGATGCCGGCCGACATCCTGGGGACCAACATGGTGATGGAAGCCCCCGGCGGCAAGCGGATTTTCGAGTTTCAGCGCGGCCCGATCTTCACGCAGATCTGCCTGGCCGACGAAATCAACCGGGCGACTCCCAAAACACAGTCGGCGCTGCTGGAGACCATGCAGGAAGGCACGGTCACCATCGGCGGTGTGCGATACGAACTGCAGCAGCCTTTCTTCGTCATGGCCACCCAGAATCCGATCGAGCAGGAAGGCACATACCCGCTCCCCGAAGCACAGGTCGATCGCTTCTTCTTCAAACTGATCGTCGGGTATTCGAATCGCGAGGAATTGGCCACCATCATCGATCGGACGACGAAAGGCCTTCACGTAGAACCGGCGAAGGTCATGGATGGCTCCGAGATCCAACGGTGGCAGCAGCTGATCCGCGAAGTCATCCTGGCTCAACACGTACAAGACTACGTCGTCCGGTTGTGTTTGGCGACGCATCCGGCGGGCGAATTCGCCTTACCGATCACCAATCAATATCTGCGGTGGGGCAGCAGTCCGCGCGGAGCGCAGACACTGGCCTTGGCCGCCAAGGTGCGTGCTTTACTCGAGGGTCGCTACAACGTGAGTTTTGAAGACGTTCGCCGAGTCTTCCTGCCTGCCCTGCGGCATCGGGTCATTTTGAATTTCGAGGCCGAAGCGGAGGGAGTGGACACCGACCAGGTCCTGCTCGAGATCCTGGAACAGGTTTCCGAGAAGGCTGACCAGGCTCGGATCGTGACCACTGTCGCCGCCGATGCGGTGAAGAAATAAAGCGCTGCGAGCCGCACGCAGTGACCGCGCTGCCCGCGGTGTACCCGCGATCAAGGACCCTTTCAAGAACTGTCATCCATCGCTGCCGCGCCATGAATTCCACTGCTGCATCCTCGAACCTTCTGTCTCCCGCACTGCTGGCACAACTGGAACGTCTGGAGTTGGTGAGTCGCAAGATCTTCCGTGGTCGTTTGAAGGGGGAGCGTCGCAGCCGGCGCAAGGGGCAGAGTGTGGAGTTCGCGGACTTTCGCAACTACGTCCCCGGCGATGACTTGCGGTTCATCGATTGGAACCTCTACGCTCGGCTCGACAAGCTGTTTCTGAAACTGTTCCTGGAAGAAGAGGACCTGCATTTCTTCGCGCTGGTCGATGCCAGCCGATCGATGGATTTCGGCGATCCCACCAAGCTGTACTACGCCAAGCAATTGGCAGCCGCGTTGGGGTTTGTCGGCCTGGTCCGCGCCGACCGTGTCAAGATCGAAGCGTTATCCGCGTCGCGGCACACCCGTAGTCCCGTGCTGCGCGGGCGCCGCAGCCTGTGGCACATGCTGCAGTACTTGGAGGAACTTGAAGCCGGGGAGAATGTGTCACTGTCTGACGGCGTGAAGAACTTCTGTCTCCGCAGCAGTGGCAAAGGCATTCTCGTGCTGCTGACAGACCTGATGGACAAGACCGGCTACGAACAGGCGCTGCGCTCTCTGCTGGCTCAACAGATGGACATTTTCGTGATTCACATTCTCGCGCCGGAAGAACTTCATCCGGAGCTCAAGGGTGATCTGCGGCTGATCGATTCCGAAGATGGCGATGCAACGGAGATTACCGTTAGTCGCCCGTTGCTGGACCGCTACAAGCGTACGCTGGCCGACTTTATCGACGGCGCCCGCAACTATTGCACGCGTCGCGGCGTGACGTACATGATGGCCAGTACGGCCGTGCCGGTCGAAGAGATGGTGACCAAGTACCTGCGCCAGCGGGGATTGGTGCGATGAGTCTGCTCAATACGCTATTGTGGTGGCAATGGGGAGTGCTGGGATCCATCCCCCTGGCTATCATTCTGCTCTATTTTCTCAAACTGAAACGTCAGCCGCTGGAGGTCCCTAGTACGTATTTGTGGAGTCGCACGATCGAGGATCTCCACGTCAACACGATCTGGCAACGGCTGCGTCGCAACCTGCTCTTACTGCTGCAATTGCTCCTTATCGCGCTGATCATGTTGGCGCTGTTGCGCCCCGGCTGGCGGGGTCGCGAACTGATGGACGAGCGGTTCGTTCTGCTCATCGACAACTCGGCCAGCATGTCGTCTCAGGATGAACAGCCGACACGTCTGGAACAGGCCAAGCAGAAAGCACTGGAAATCGTCGGGCAAATGACAGCCGGCAACTCGGCCATGGTCATTTCTTTCTCTGATACGGCACAGGTCGTGCAAACGTATACGGAGAGCCGGCGAGCCTTGCGGCGACAGATTGAGCAGATCGGGCCGACCTCCCGGGGGACGGATCTCACCGATGCTCTGCGTGCTGCCGCCGGCTTGGCAAATCCTGGCTTGACTCGACTGCAAGACAATCAAGCGGTCGACGAAGCCCTCCCCGCCACGATGTATGTCTATAGCGACGGGGGATTTCCGACCGTCTCCAACTTTTCGCTCGGCAATCTCGAGCCGGTATTTGTTCCCCTCGGGAAAGCGGACGCCGATAACGTGGGTATCATCGCCTTTGCGACAGACCGCAACCCGGAGAACCCCCAGCGCCTGCAAGCATTTTCCAGCGTCGCAAATTTTGGCAGCGAGCCGGTCACGGTGCTGCTCGAGCTTTTTGTCGATGACGTCTCGGTCGATCTCGTGGAGCAGACGATCGGTACGGGTGAAGAGAAGGGCTGGCATTTCGACTTGCCCGATTTGGACGAGGCCGTGTTGAAACTCGTCATGCAGCACGACGATTGCCTCCCCATCGACAATGTCGCCTACGCCGCCATCAATCGCCCTCGCTTGGCTCACGTGCTGCTCGTGACACCTGGCGATGAGACACTCCGCATCGCACTGCAGACTCAGCAGATTGGCGGCATCGCGGAGGTCACGATCGCCGATCCGACCGTGCTGACCGACTCGACGCACCAATCCCAAGTTGCGACCGGCGCCTACGATCTGGTGATCTACGACCGCTGTGGGCCACAGCGTATGCCCCAAGCCAATACGTTGTTTATCGATGCCTTGCCGCCGGGCGAGACCTGGAAACGGGGCCCGCTGGACGGACCTCCTGCGATCATCGACATTGATCGGGTACATCCCCTGACACAGCTGGTTGACATGAACTTTGTCCAGATTGCGGAAGGACACCAGTTGCAACCGCCGCTGGGAAGCACGATCCTGTTCGATTCCGCCATCGGACCGGTGTTTGCCGTCGGTCCGCGCGAAGGTTTTGAGGATGCCATCCTGGGCTTTTCACTACTGACCACCGATAACGGAGAAATCGTACCCAATACGACCTGGCCGCTACGACCGAGCTTTCCGGTCTTCATCTATAATGTCGTGCGATATTTGGGGGGCAGTCGCGGATCGTCGGGCATCCTGAATGTCGAGCCGGGTCACCCCATCGCACTTCGCTCACCCACCAACGCCGACCAGCTTTCCGTCACCTTACCTTCCGGGGAGCGAAAACAGTTGAGTCCCGATGGTCATAACACGTTCCTGTTTACCGACAGCGAACAGGTAGGAGTCTATACGGTAGAGCAGCACGAGAACGATCTGGTACAGCGGTTCGCGGTGAACCTGTTCGACTCACGGGAAAGCAATATCCGCCCGCGTGCCATGATAGAACTGGGACACGAAACCGTGGCGGCCACGGTCCAGACGCAGACCACACGCCGCGAATTGTGGAAGTGGATTCTGCTGTTGGGACTGATCATTCTCGCAGTCGAATGGTATATGTACAATCGGCGTGTCTATCTGTGAAGCCAGCGACATCGCGCTGGGCAGGCCACGTCTTGAGGCAACCGCTGTCATTGGTCATTGGTCATTGGTGCATTGGTCGTTGGTCATTGGTCATTGGTCATTCAGGTGGTCCGCCTCATACCGATCCACCGCGGCGATAATACGCTCAACGTCGTAGACACAGCCGCCCCAGGTTCCGCCGCCGAGACGCTGTAACGCGGCCCACAGCCGGGTATCATCCGGCAAAGCGGCATCGGGATGGAGCGATGCATGCGGAGCGCGTTGTTGCAGGATGCGCGTTCCCTCGTCGACGCAAACCTCTTGGCCAGCTGTGCCCACCATGTCGACGGTTCCGACGAGACGGTTTCGATCGACCTCGATGCGAATCAGGTCACCGTCCCGGACCTTGGAAATGGGCCCCCCTGCCAAAGCCTCGGGGCCGACGTGACCGATGCAAGCGCCGGTACTGACCCCGGAAAAGCGGGCATCGGTCACGACCGCCACGTCGCGCCCCCAGGGCAGATATTTGAGGGCGGAAGTGAGCTGATAGGTTTCTTCCATGCCTGACCCGAGTGGCCCGCGACCGATGAGGACCAGGACATCGCCCGCCTTGAGCGTACGGTTGTTCTGACCTTTGATGGCCGCAATGGCCTCTCGTTCGCTCGTGAACACGCGGGCCGGACCAAGTTTACGATAGACACCGTCCGCATCGACCACGGCCGCATCGATGGCAGTCGCTTTGATGACGGAACCTTGCGGGCAGAGGTTGCCGACGGGGAAACACACCGTGCTGGTCAATCCCTTGCGCCGGGCGGCGTCGGGGGACATGATCACATCATCCGCGTCGACTCCGTCGCGTTGCCGCAGGAGTTGGCGGAGCACGCGGCGACGTGCGCTCCCCTGCCACCAATCCAGGACCTCGCGCAGCAGATGACCGGTCGCCGTCAGCACATCCAGATTGAGGAGGCCGAGCTGGCGTAGGTGCAGCATGATTTCCGGCACGCCGCCGGCCAGGAAAACGCGCACGGTCGGATGGTTTGCCGGTCCGTTGGGGAGCACGTCCACCAACCTCGGGACGCTCCGGTTCACTTCCCTCCAATCGTGCACCGAAGGCCGTGGCAGGCCCGCTGCATGGGCGATAGCAGGGATGTGCAACAGCAAGTTCGTTGAACCGCCGCAAGCGGCGTGGACCACCATGGCATTGTGCAGCGACTCAGACGTAAGAATATCCTGTAGCTTGATGCCGCACTGATCCATCTGGACCAGCGCCACGGCGCTTTGGCGAGCCAGTTCCAGCCAGATGGGCTGACCGCTGGGAGCCAGCGCCGAATGGGGCAGCGCCAATCCCAACGCCTCGGCCACCACTTGCGACGTGGCAGCGGTCCCCATGAATTGGCAGCCGCCGCCGGGTGAGGCACAGGCCGTGCATCCGGCTCGCGCCGCTTCCTCCAAGGTGATTTCGCCGCTTGCATAGCGTGCGCCGATGGTTTGCACTTTGGCGGCGTCTTCGCCCGTGACGGGCGGCAACGTCACCCCCCCCGGGACCAGCACGCCGGGTAAGTGCCGCATGCCGGCCAGCGCCATCATCATGGCTGGCAATCCCTTGTCACAGGTCGCGATGCCCAATACGCCTTGACGTACGGGCAACGAACGAATCAAGCGGCGCAGGACAATGGCCGCATCGTTGCGGTAGGGCAAGCTGTCGAACATGCCGGTGGTCCCCTGCGTGCGTCCGTCGCACGGATCGGAACAATACGCGGCAAACGGCAAGCCGCCCAGCTCCTTGATCCGCTCGGCAGCCGCTTGAACCAGCAATCCGACCTCCCAGTGCCCCGTGTGGTACCCCAGCGCAGCCGGCGTTCCGTCCGGCCGGCGCAACCCTCCCTGCGTACTCAGGATCAGGTACTGAGGAGCGAGCAACTCTTCCGGCGCCCAGCCCATGGCCGCATTCTGCGTCAGCCCGAACAAGTCGCCGCTGGGCCACTCCCGCAGCATCTCATCCGACAAAGGAAGCGAACCTTCAGGGCCTGCCGCCTTCGTCTGCAGGTCCCCTAACGTGGCATCGCGACAGTTGAGCAATTCGTCGAGGCTGCAGCGAGGCGTCTGGCCTTCGTTCATGATTCTTGCTTCCTGAATGGTTTGACGTCGGCAGGCAACCAGAGGCGAGCGAGTGTTGTCAGGAGCAGCGGCAACGCAATCGAAACCCCCAGTGCCAACGGTAGCCAAGCATGCTCGGCCGCGTACCGACCGAACGCCGAGTAAGCCAACGCGATACCCAGATTGCTCGCCAGCACCGCCGGCAGAAATCGCTGCCATGACAAACCGTGGATCCCCAGCAGCAACACACTCGCCTCGGCCAATACCGGAACCCCACGCGCCAGGATCAGTACCGGCGGACCGTAGCGATCGCTGGCGATTTTCAGACGCTGCAGGTCACCGGCACTACTGAGCCACCGGGCCACCGGAGGACCGATCCAGCGGGCGAGGGCAAATCCGAGCACCGCTCCCGCACTCAGGCCAACCCACGAGGCCAGCGTCCCCCAGTATGTCCCCAATGCCCCACCACCAAATGTGCTCACCATACTCGAAGGAATAGGAAGCAGAATGTCGGTGGCCAACAAACCCGTAACAACGGCCGCCACAATGACCCGCGACGTCGGCTGCTCTGACCACACAGCAAACCACGACTCCAACTGCTCGCCAAACAGTATGAATGGCACAATCGGTATGAGCAACGCGATGCTGATGACCAGCAAAGGACGTACAAGAGCCCGCATGGTAAAACACCGGCGCCACACGCCGGTTCCTTGAGTATTAACCGTTCCTACCGGATTCGCTGCCAGGCCACCCCTCGGCCTGAGTGCGGCAGGGACGGCACGTGGTTTGACTCCTGCAACATGCGAACTACGGTTCATTATCTCTGAAGCTCGTCTCCCCAGCGAAATCTCGTCTTGATGCAGACTCTTCTGACTAGCTACTTGAGAACGACACCATGATTTCTCTCTACACCGCCATGGCCCTGGCGGCAATCAGTCTACCACTGACACTCCGTTCAGCCAGCCACCCTCTCGCACCAATTGCGAGCGAGCAGGCAAATCGCGCGCTAGATCTCCCCGTGTTGCCGCGGCTCAACGTCGCCACGCCCCCACCGGCACGGCAGTTCGATGCCGCGCTGCCAAACTTCATCCAGCAGCCGACGCCCCTGCTGGATGTCATCCATCCCGCCATCGATCCGAGCGAAGAACTTCTCCACGGCCTGTTGCCCAGGCACCCGGCGCCGGCTACTCCGAATCGATAGGCCCGCGCCCGGGCACAGCGAGGAAACCTCGTGTCATAGCACGTCAATGCTCTTGACGACGGAGCCACCGGAACGCCTGGCCGCGAACAAGCAGCGGTCGGCGGCATCAATCAGGTCTTCGGGCCGTGAGGATCGTGTGAGAATCGCCAGCGTGGCCGCTCCAGCACTACAGGCGATCCTCGTGTCGACATCGCCTCGCTCCAGCACCCACCTGGGCACGGCGTCGAGGAGAGTTCGGGCCAGAGCGACCGCCTGTTGCCGATCGCATTCGGGCAGCACAACAGCACAACGAGAATCGCTCACAAGCACGCACTCGCACGCCACATCGCACAATTGCTCCACCGCGTGCTTGACGGCGGCCATCAGCCTGACCGTCCGATCGGGCCCGTGCATGATCAGCAGATGATCGTAGTCATCAACCTCTAACAGTACCAGACTCAACTCGCACTGTCGGCTGCGACAGGCCGAAATCGCCCGCTCGATACGCCCCTGCAGTCCGGGATCGAACGTGCGGTCATGACGTGGCGGTTTGCTTGCCGCGCTGGGAGTCATCGCGGAAGAAGTGGCTGCCGCCGTCTGTTGCCTCGGAGCTCGAGCCGCTGCCGGCTGTGCCGACTCGGCAATATTCAGGTAGCTCTGCGCATAAGCATCGAGTGCGTCGTGCAGCGCCTCTTGCTCGCGGCTCACCGAACTCCCGCAGCCTACCCCTACCAGGTCGGGCAGGGCGTCAAGGGCCGCTTCCGACATCTGTTGATGAGCGCGGGTCATGATGTCGCGGAACGATTGCTGCTGGTCCACGCGAACCGAAAACATATGCGCCATCAACGCGACTTGCTCTTGTAGTTTGTCCAGCAGCTTGTCAATCTGCTCGACCGTGATACCTCGATATCGTGAACCGGCTGCCAGCAATTCGGACATCAGCTGGTGACGTCCATTCACAATGATCGAGGCAATCAACGTAGCCAAATGCAGGACCTGTGGCAGCTCGGCCTCACTCCCCTGCAACTCGGCAATCCGCTCCCCATCGCAGGGGACCGAAACCGCCTGCACAATCTGCGTGGGCAGCTTCCAATGGTCGAGTAGTCGTGCACTCAAGATCGCATGGTCAAAGCCAAGCGTTTCGGCTTCCAGAGCGATCAGGTCCGCACCCTGGTCCTGCACGCTGTTGAGGAAGTGGATGTACGAGTCGCCCAGTTCATTTACCAGCACGAGGATGCCGATCTCCTGCAGCAGACTGGCAATGAACGCTTCATCACCCGCCTTGTGCCAGAAGGCCAGCGAAAGTTCACGCGCCGCAACCGCCTTGACCAGGGTGAACTGCCAGAATCGCTGTAAAGTCTCGGCTTCGACGCCTGAGTACAGTTCCTTCGGAAGACTGAACCCCAGGACGAGTAACTTGAGCGGCTTAACTCCCAACAGGGTCAAAGCCTGTGCCAGATCCGAGACTTCACGGCTCAAGCCAAACATCGAGCTATTAACCACCCGCAACAGCTTGGCAGTCAGCGCCGGATCTCGCTCGACGCACTGACGCAACGCTGCCGTATCGACGTTCGGGCGGTTGGTCAGCTCAAGAACCTCCATCGCCACGGCGGGCAGCGAATAAAGGGAACTGGCGCGCTGGACGAACTGCTGCAGGACGTTGCATTGGACAGCCTGTGCGGGCATGATTGAGGGATTCCTTCCTTCGGGGGGATTCCAGCGGCGATTGACAGTCGGGGGATCGGAGTTGATACCAAAAAGTTTAGCTTACAAACGACTGTTGGCTGGCGAGTCCCGGTGGTCCCCCCCCATTCGGACAAGAGAGCTGGACGAAGCCAGCCCCCCCGATGGAAGTGCGCTTACAGCGTCCCTCACGAAGCGGTTCGCTGCCACGTCGTGCGGCGTCTGATTCGATGAGATTTTGTTTGACATCAGTAGCATGCCGACCTAGGGTTGTTCCGTATGCCCGGCGGTAGGCAAACGCGCGCGCCGCAGAGAGCATGTGGATTTTCTTCCGTTCTGCACAGGACCGGCCATGATTCAAGACGCGATGGCCCAGCTGCAACCCGCGGAGTCGGGCACCGATCAACGCCATTCGATCCTGATTGTGGACGACGATCAGGCTCAGGTGGAAGTGCTGTCACACCGTCTTCAAAAGCAAGGGTTTACCACCGTCTTGGCTTATGAAGGGCGAGCGGGCCTGCGCAAAGCACGGGACCATCGCCCCGATCTCGTATTGCTCGACGTGCGTCTGCCCGACCTGGACGGGTTCATGGTCTGCGAAGAACTGGTTGACTCACCGGAAACGTGCCACATTCCGATCATCATCGTCAGCGGATCGGATCAAACGGACATTGTACGGAGTTCGCGGGCGGCCGGCTGTGAGTTCTTTGTACGCAAGCCATACGACCCGAACGTGCTGCTGACACTGATCGAGCACGCCTTGAGACGTGATTGCGATCATTGGGTGATGTAGCGATAGCCAGGCAGTGCCTGGGTAATGGCGCGTGGGACCAGGTTGAGCCTGACGGCTCGTCGGGACGTTTGATCGCACGGCGATCAGTGAAGGCGTCCATTGCTGGCGAGCCGTCCGGTCCACCCTGGCCCGGTCCCCTTGGCGGGGCAAAAGATCGTCCCCACGCCTTGTCGCCGGACTGCCAGCCGTGTTAGACTACCTGCTTGCCTTCTTGTGGGGGCACTCAGCCGTTCATGTCAACACGCCTTGCATGTGGAGACCCGGAGTGGGTACGAAGAAGACTGGTAAGGGTCGGCGCAAAATCGGACGCAAGAAACGCCGTATGCGCGCGAAAATCCGCCACCGTAAGAAGTAGCCTGGTTCCGGCTCCATCTTCTTGCCCATCGCGTCAGCATGCTTCTTTCATGCGTGGCTCGGCCGCTGCGCTGTACACGGCCTGGCTCCCATGCTGTATCTCTGCCACTGCCGGACATGGCGGTCACCGAGCGATTCGCGCAGTGAGGCCCGCACAGAGAGACTCACAGCGTGGGCGCATCGCGTACGAGGGCTCGTGCGGAGCGGTGGAACGATGCAGCACGACGGAACTGCGTAATCATCGCGTCGACCGGGCTGCCCGCACCGGACACTCGCAATCGCTCGAATCCGCCGTCCGACTGGCGATAGATAGCACCAGCGACCGGGGAGCGGCTGTCCTGATTGGATCCCGTGGCCAACAGTCCGCCGCAAGTGAGACTGCCGTGGATATTCCGTATCGCTCGCTGG
This sequence comes from uncultured Planctomycetota bacterium, assembly GCA_963700515.1. Taxonomy (GTDB): domain Bacteria; phylum Planctomycetota; class Planctomycetia; order Pirellulales; family Pirellulaceae; genus JAJRVM01. Next base: position 165,925 of record CAVOXY010000033.1, read on the forward strand.
AGATCACGTTGGGCGAAGTAAGCGGGGTTCAGGATGTTCATGGCACGCACGAGGTCAAAACGTCCCTCCATCGGCTGCAGGATATCGCACCGCTGGAACGCGAAATCGGATTCGCGTTGCAACAACTGCTGGCACTCGGGATGCAAGAGGCGAATGGTCGTCGTGCGAATCCCCTGCTGGCCGGCGCAATAGCGATCCCACAATCGCCGGCACGACGTCCGCTCCAGCCAACGACGAACGAGCCCATTGAACGGATAGATGAACTCGTTCTCGCGTTTTTGCAGATTGAACACGAATGGGGGATAAACGATCTGCAGCCAATCGTGTGTGACCGGGTCCAGCACCAGTGTCAGACGCTCGCCCTGCTGGTTGATGGCCAGCAGATCTGGCGCGAAGTCGGAAGCAACATACTCCAGGTGTCTCCGGGACGCTTTCAGCTGGCGATAGAAATCGACGGCCGTAATACCATTCGAGACAGCCACATCGTGCACCCGGTAGGGCCGGCGATCCGCATGCAGCTGGCTGATTAATGCCACCAGTTCGCGGTCAAAGCCGGGGAACCGAGCGCGATGCGTTCGCTTGAAAATCCGCTTTGCACCGGCGAACCGACAGAGGATCAATTCGAGCAACGAATCCCGGTCCGGTGAGGTCAACCGGCTGATTTCCGGATAGAGCGTCATGGCCACGAACTTCCGCCGGCCCCACTTGGTTTCCAGGTCGCTCGGACACAGGTCCCGCTGGCGATAGACGCCGAACTTGAACATACTGGACTGCCTGTAACTACAAAGACGCACTCGATGCTGGACCGACGAGCGGACGGCGGGATTATGCTCGAAACCGCACTTCGGCGGCAAGGTCGATTCCCGCAGCCGCTGTCAGAGGGAACTGAGCGACTTGGGCCAAAGCGTCGCACGGTCCTCGCGGTTGGCACCACCCTCACCTGTCCGCCCGTCCGCGATGCGTCGCTACGACTCACGTTGATATCGCTTGGCGTCCTTGCCAGTCGATGCCGGAGAGGGCGGCGAGGGCAAGCTGCAGCGCGTGAGTACCGTCGCGCGCGTGCCCTTGAGCGGCCAAGGCCAGATAAAGCTGCTTGGCCAGCGCCAGACCAGGCAGGGCGAGCCCCATCCGATTCGCTTCGTCCAAGGCGATTCCCATGTCTTTGATGAAATGTTCGACAAAGAACCCAGGCTCGAAATGATTGGCGATGATGCGGGGACCGAGATTCGCCAGCGACCAACTTCCCGCCGCTCCCGAACCAACCGATTGCAGAACGGTGTTCAGGTCGAGCCCCGCTTTGTGGGCATACAGGAGGGCTTCACAGACGCCGATCATATTAGTGGCAATCAGCGTTTGATTCACCATTTTCGTATGCTGCCCGGCTCCCGGACCGCCCTGGTAGACAATTGTCTGGCCCAGGGCTTTCCAGCACGGTTGCAGAGCCTCGACCGCCGTTGGGTCGCCGCCAATCATGATCGAAAGCCTGGCTTCACGAGCCCCCACATCGCCCCCGGAAACCGGCGCATCAATACTTGGCACACCTTGTTCGCCTGCGGCCTGAGCGATTTCGATCGCCAAAGAGGGTTGGCTGGTCGTCATGTCGACAAGCACGTTGCCCCGCTTGCACCCCGCCAGCGCTCCAGCCGCCCCCAGGATGACTTGCCGCACATCATGCGGGAATCCGACCATCGAGAATATCACATCACTTTGTGCGGCCACCGCTTGCGGACTGTCTGCCCACAACGCGCCGCGTCTCAACAACGGCTCGGCCTTGGACCGCGTACGCGAATAGACAGTCATCGCGAATCCGCATTCCAACAAGTGGCCGCACATGCTGGCGCCCATCACACCCGTACCAATCCACCCGATCTTCGTTCTTCCTGGCACGACAGCGCTGACGGACATGTGCAATCCCTCCTCCCTCTCACTCAACAAAGCGGGGTGCTGCGGGGTTAGCTGCAACTGGCTCCGGATGGACACGAGGTCGTCAGTTGGCGAACCCCCACGCGACCGGATCGGCAAGTGTTCATGAAGATCAGCCACCGTTGCGAGCAAATCACCGCTGCGAGTAAATCACGGTAGCGCGACGACCAGCGATGACGGAACCGGCAGTGCCCGATCGACTACCACCGATGATGCGGCGGGGACAAGACCTCGCTCAGCAATATCGCTTGGCGAACGGTGGTGGGGTTCTTGAGCATAGCCACAATATCGCCGGTGATTGGCGGCCGGCTTTCGGCCAGTGGATCGAACACTTCGGAGGTCTCGAGCGAGCCGAGTCCATCGTCGGAAAGCGTACCGACTTGATGGTCGAATTTCTCCTGGAGATGCGTCTCCATGGCCTCGTCCGCCAACCCAACCTCTTCCCCTAATTGCTCGGCGCGCTTCTCAAATCCCGAAGTATCGACACGCGGCCGCACGATACTGGGAACCACTTCGGGGACGACGACCGCTTCGACCACGGGCGGCGTACGCCGGGGGGCAGCGGAGGAAGAGCGGGGAGTTGGGGGGGAGGGTTTGGGCTGCGCCGGCTTCTGACGCTGGGATCGGCGCTGGGCCGCTTGCCGCAGGAAGGCTTCCAAGTCGTCGGCCATGAGAAGACTCACTTTCCACTAGGTTCTGTCCAACTTCCGTTTCCTGGTCAGGCGGGCGCTTTGGTGCGCGTCATGCTGGTACCGGCAATGGACCGCCGCATATCCGTGTCCGCCTGGATATTGCGCAACCGGTTATAATCCATAATTCCGAGCTTGCCCGATCGAAACGCATCCGCCATCGCCTTGGGCACTTCGGCTTCCGCCTCGACCAATCGAGCTCGGCTCTCTTCGATGGTGGCCATCTTTTCTTGCTCCGCGGCCACGGCCATCGCGCGGCGTCCTTCGGCCTTGGCCCGCGCCACGCGGGTATCCGCTTCAGCCTGGTCGGCCTGCAGACGCGCACCGATATTTTCTCCCACATCAATATCGGCAATGTCGATCGACACGATTTCGAAGGCCGTCTGCGAATCGAGCCGTTTGGCCAATACGGCCTTCGAAATGAGATCTGGATTCTCGAGCACTTGCGCGTGCGTTTCCGCCGAACCGATGGCACTCACGATGCCCTCGCCCACGCGTGCAATAATCGTTTCTTCCGTCGCACCACCAATCAACTGCTGCAAATTAGCCCGCACCGTAACCCGCGCTTTGACCTTCAACTGAATCCCATTCTTGGCGACAGCGTCGAGCGAGTCCTTGGTGGACCCTTTCGCCGGACAATCGATCACCTTGGGATAAACGCTCGTCTGGACCGACTCCAATACGTTGCGGCCGGCCAGGTCAATGGCGGTCGCTTCCCGGAACGTCAATTGAATCGTTTTCGCCTTTCTGGCGGCGATCAGCGCCCGAATCACCAGGGGAACATTGCCACCGGCCAGATAATGGGCCTCCAGCGCTTTACTGGTCAGCCCTTCGTCGTCGCCCAATCCCGCCTGCACCGCCATGATCTTGCTGCGGACGATTACTTTGGCGCTGACTTTCCGGAATGACATGCCGATCAAATCGAGAAACCCGATGCCGGCCGAAGTGAGAAACGACTGGATCCACAAGCGGAAATAGGCGGCAAAGACACCGAACACCACCAAGACGATCACAGCCGCCACAAGGCCTGCCAGGATCAATACCGTCGTCCAAGGGCTCTGGGCCAGCAGCGTCATCGTCATGATGGGACTCCCTGCACTCTGGGGGCGCACATAGGTGAATTAATCAAACGTCAGCCGTTCCTGTACCCCTTTCGAGCGGCGTTGTCAAGCCAACGGGTCCTCAAATGGATCGATTCCCAGCGAGTCAATGGGGGTCGAGAGCACGTCGTCGACGGTCTCTTGTTGACTCGCCTCGGCACTGGTGAGCGGGCGGACGACGATCCGCTGCGTGTTCACGTCGACGACTTTCACCGGCTGTCCCTTGTCAATCACCATACCATTGCTGACGGCATCATAGACTCGTCCCTCAATCCGCACATCGCCGCTGGGGAGCAATTCCGTCTTCGCCACGCCCACCTTACCGATCATACGATCCCGCAGATGATACTCTTCGGTGTCGGGCAGTACCTCTTCCTCGCTCTCGGGCCGCTTAATCAGAATCAGTTTTCCAATGGGTGTGTGCGGCCACCATTTGACCGCCGCGCCGACCACGACCGGGACCAGCACGGTGGCCCCCAGGAGCATCAATGCCCCGGCCATCATCCCCTCTGAAAAGGCGACGACGATCGACGCCACGATCGCCACCGCCGCCAACACGCTCAGGATGCCACTGGAAGGGATGAAGATCTCCAGGAAAATCATCAACACTCCCACCAACAACAACACGACAGGCCAAAAAAACGTTTCCATGTTCCATTCAGCTTTCGTCCAGAGGTTCCACCAGCACGCGATTACCACGAACCTGGACCACACAGCACTGGTGTATTTCTGGGAACCAAGAGTCCGTCACTGATGACATTCACCACATCATCGCCAAAGCGGGCTTTGCCCGAGGGTGTCAACTGAGTCGTCGTGGTCCCCCGTTTGCCCTGCAGATGCCCCCAATCCACCAGCGATTCGAGTTGCTCCAGGTCCACTTCTTCCGACGGCGGTGAGAGCATCAAACGGCCAAAGATCCGCGATTCGGCTAGAAAATGCCGCATGAACCACAGCGCCGCAAAGATCCCGCCACAGGCCGCCAACATACTAAACAGCGAACCGGGGACCTGGTCCAGCTGGTAGGCGTTGCGGGGAAAAATGAACGTCTGACTGGCCAAGATGATCGAGAGCAGAACCATGACCCCGCCCCCCACGCCGAAGACGCCAAATCCAGGTATGACGAAAATCTCGAGGGCAATACAGGCGAGTCCCCCGCCAAACAGAATCAGCTCCAACCAACCCGCCGTGCCGTTGAGGAACTGGCACCAGAAGAACAACAGAAAACAGATGCCCGACGCGAACCCCGCCACACCCAGCCCGGGCGTCGATGCCTCGCTGATCAAGGCAAAGAAAGCGATGAACAAGAGCGTGCGACCAAACCACGGTTGAGCAGCCAATCGCTCAATCCCGCTCACCACCGCATTACGCTGAGCGACCGTGATCTCATCACCCAGCTGGAAATGCTGTAACGCTGCCTCGAGACTGTCGGCCGTACCGGCCACCAGACCTAACTCTTGGGCCTGCAAGCCGGTGATGCCTTCGCTCAGCTGCAGCTCGCCTTCTTGCTTCCATTGCTCGGGTACCTGTTGCTGCCGCAACTCTTCTTCGCAAAAGTAGCGTACGGCTCCCGTGCCTTCCAGCCGGTAGCGAAATACCTTCAGCTGCGGGTCGACCATCGCCACAAGCAGTGACCAGTCGCGATTCTTCGCCTCTGCCAGCGTGCGGATCGTGGCACTCAAATCACGCAGCTCTTCAGGTTGGATAAACGTGTCGCCGGGCCCGCCCAGGGTCGTCTGTTCGCGAACATAGGTTTCGTCCGCCATGAGTGCCACCAGGGCTGCCGCACTGCGTGCCTCCCCCTCCACGAAGGCCACGCTCCGGAGCTGTTTCGAATCCAACTCGGCCAGCAGGTTGACCAGCCGCAAAGCGGCAGCTGCCGGACCGCCCGGACTGTCGACCCACAAGCAGATCAAATTGGCTGTCTGGTTCTGCTGCACATCGCGCACGCTCCGCACGATATCGTCCGCACTGCGCGCCACCAGGCGTCCACGCAAATCGATCCGCACCGCTTTCCAGACTTGCTGCGAAAGGCACATCATCGCGAATCGTATCGGGCGCAATCTGCAGCGCTTCGGCCAGTGCTTTGCGATCCACCGCCAGATGGCTGGCAAACCCATATTTCAGCCGCATCTCCTTCCCCGATATGACGGCCAGATCACCGGCCGGGACAATCGTGCTTTCCTTCCCGACCTTCCCCTCCTGACGCAGCGTGGCCAGCTCGTCTCGCAGCACGTAAGTCGTCCCGCCGCCGACCAACTGCACCTCCACCACTTCCAGACCAGGGTCGAGCATCCCGAGCACGATCGGCACCGGGATCGTCCGCCGGCGTTCTGCCATCTCCTGGTACGCCGCCCGCATCGTCGCATCGACCGAGGGCTCGCCCCGGCCCGCCCCGCCAAACTGAGCGTCTGGGCTGATCACGATCTCTTCGCAGGCCAAGACGGGCAGGACCGCATGCCCTTCGAGCGACGTCGGTACATAGGCCACCGTCCGCACTCGGCTGAACCGATCGCTGGCGAGAAAACGGGCGAGACTCAACGCTCGTTCAAATTCGCTCCGCCCCACTCCCCCCGCTTCGCCCGCTTCGCCCGCTCGAAATTCGAATATCATGATGACCCGCTGGTCACTCGGTGGCAGCGATTTGAGTGCCTTGTCGGCCGCCGCCATGACCTGCTGATCCACACTGCCGGTCAGTGGCAATGTAACGGGAATCAGCACGGCTGGCGGAGGTGTGAGAGCGGCCGGCAGGGGCCGCTCCGCTGGAGCCGCGCCGCGATCCTCGTCCGCCGCCTGAGCCGCCATCAATACCGCAGCCGTCAGCGCCAACAACAAGGCGATTATGCGAGTAGGCTTCATTGGTTCGCCCCATTCAGTCATCAGACCACTGCGACTCAACTCGTGATAACAAACTGTCTCGGAATTCCACACAATCCCTCGTCTCGCCCATGCGGTCCACCAACCGGAACAGCGCCCACGGAGCCAAGCCTGCCACCCGCAAGGTCGCCGGTACGGAGCGGAAAACGATATGTTCGCTACGTAGTAGTCATTCTGATTCAGACAGGTGATGTTGGGGTTTCCCAGGTTTTTTCGCGCAACTTCCCGTCCCTTCGGCCGACCAACGGGAAACCTATGCGCATTATAGGACCCAGAAAAGAGGGGGAGAAGCCGCATGAGTCGGCGCAGGCACCAGAAGGGGGTGGAGTCACGCTGGCAACCGCGTGGGCGGCTCCGTAGCAGTGACACCACAGCCCCACACGGACCGCCCTGGGAAATATGCCTCGGCGTGAGATGCCCGCGGCGCACGGACCCTTGTAGGACGGGATCCTATTCCCGTCCGTCCCTGCACAGTGCGCGAATGCCAGGGGATGGAATTTCGTTTTGCGACGAGGAAGTGGGGCGCGATGGGAGCCGGACAAACGGAATGAATTCCGTTCTACGTGGGATTGAGGGCAGGGCCCGCGTTTGGCGATAGGAACGGCTATCAGCGTCTGGGACCACCCTCGGCTGGTGATTGAGCGGTCGTTGCCGCGGCGTCCGGCGGTGCCACCGACTGGTTCCACTTACGCACTACCTTTTGCCACCCTGACGGTGCGGCCGGTTCATAGAACTCGCGATGGAACAAATTCAACTGCTCCGCCAAGATGCTGAAATTGACTTCGCGATTCGCGAACTCATATGTCGTGCGCGAGGCCGCCTTGCCATTGCCAAACAAGACCATCGCTTTCGGCAAATAATCCGTCGCGTCGATGTACAAGTGGATCATTTTGAAGTTGGCGGCGTCTTGTTGCGTTCGTGGTATAGCCTCCAACCAATACTCGTTCTTCGATTCCTCTGGCTTTCGTGCCCGGATCCAGAAGCGACGCTTAATGTCCTCCGCCTTGGCGTTGAACAAGAACGGCAAGGGACCGTTGCCAATCGACTGGCCACGCATTTCGGGTGGCAACTCAGTTTGGATCAGCCTCGTGTTCTGATAGTCGAACTCCCATACCCAGCGGCCGTCGCAGACCCAGTGTTCAAGTTTCTCCGGAGACGCGAGAACATACGACGGTTGGCCGCCGTTGTCCCGGGGTGCCTGGTACTCCGACGACTTGTCGACACGAAACAGACCCTTGTCCGGCGCCGAGTACTTGACCACCCCTTCACTGTACGTCTTGAACGTGTCGCTGGGTGGCCCAAACACCGGATCGTATTCCCAGCGGCGAAAATCACACCGATACCGTTTTACCTGACTGCTCTTGTACTCCCAATACTTCAGCACCTGATCGACATACTGCTCGTGAGCAGGATTCAACGGAATCCACTCCGGCGCCCGGGAGTTGCTTGCGCTTGCTGCGGCCCGTTGCCCGGCCATGCTGGGCCTGAAAGTACTGGCCCGCCGGCGTTCCCACCCGCCGCCGCTCCGCCCCGCACTACCTGCTGGGCCGGGCCAGCGGCCTGCTGAGCACCGAGCGGCCCGGTGACCAGCACGGTACCAACCAGGAAACTAAAGGTGATGATGAGCAACAGGGTCTTCGAGGTCATCGCAAGTCCTTTGTAGTCGGTTAAGCGCGCCTTCCAGTCTACGGAAACTGCGCAAAGCACCAAACCAGAATACCAACACAGCCCCGCAGAATTCGGGTGGGATTCTAGCAAGAACCCCAAAGTGACCCTAGGCCGGAATTTTGTTGCCTTGAAGTGGTCTGCGGCGACGGACTCGCGGACTTGAATCTGTACGCATATTCGGAACGAATGCGCAGTGCGGAATACGGAATACGGAATGCGGAGTCGGCGGCGTGGTGGCCGGGGCTGACTGAATGCCGAGTACACAGACTCACCGAGAACCGTCTTGTGTGGCGTCCAGGGGGTTTCTTCCTGGCACAACATGGCCCTGGTTCGCACCACAGCTGGGCAGTACCCAGCTTCAGAGTGTTACTCGGTAACAGGTGCGCACCACGTGCGCGTACAGTCGTAGGACGAGATCCCATCCCGAGCTACGTTTGGTTGTGGCCGCGGGCCGCGTTAGGCGATCGAGCTACAGTTCGGCGGCCCGGGCGACAATTTCGCGGAAGCGGGATTCCGGAATGTCCACGGCAGCGGGCAGGTTTCTGAGCAGATCCTGCCGCGATGGGCTGAGTTCCCCTCCCGCGGTGGCGGCCAGGAAGGCATGTCGCACCAGCAGCTCTTTGTCTTCACTCGACAACTGCTGCGAGACGTAGCGGATGTATTGCAGCAGATCCATATTCGATTGCCGCACCGTAGCCGCTTCGTGCAAGATCTGATCGGTCGAGATGTCCGGCTGATCGTTCTGTCTGGCGAAATCGCGCACCGCCGCGAGTTCCTCTTCGCTCACCACGTTGTCGGCGGCCACAATAACCACGAGCACGCGCCGTATCATTTCGATGGCGGCCGTGCGTTGGGAGGTGCGGATCTCATCCGCGGTCATGTGGGCCACGTCCGTATCAAACGTTCCCCGACAGGTGCCACATTCGAGGAATTCCGACGCCAACTGCAGAGGAATCAAAGGAATGAAATAGACGGTCAGAAACTCCCGCTTGCGACGCTGCCGGAACGATCGTTGCTGGCGGCAATTCGGACAATGAAAGTCCCCTTTGCTCTTCGTATAGGTCAGCTGCGTCGTTCCGATAATGATCATCTACTTGTCTTGCTCCAAGTAGGTATAGCTGTTGAGGGCATCTTCGTAGAATTTCATGCACCGGCCGGCTTCGGCATAGTCGAGACGACCCTGTTGGACAGCCCGTTCGACCGCTCCCTGCAGGCGGTTCATCAATTCGACGCGGTGAAACTGGACGTAATTGAGGACCTCGGTCACGGTATCCCCTTTGATCATCGATTCCAACACCACTTCTCCGCTCTCCGTCACGTTCACATGCACGGCATTCGTGTCGCCAAACAAGTTGTGCAGGTCCCCCAGGATTTCCTGATAGGCACCGATGAGAAACGCCCCCAGCACGTACGGCTGATCGTTGAGCGGATGGAGCGGCAATGTCCGCTTAATGTCCCGCCGATCGATGAAGTGATCGACTTTCCCATCGGAGTCACAGGTGATGTCCGCCAGAATGGCCGCTCGAGTCGGTTTCTCGTTCAAGCGATGAATGGGGAGGACCGGAAAGAGCTGCTTGATCGCCCAACTGTCGGGCAACGACTGAAACAGCGAGAAGTTGCAGAAGTAGGTATCACACAGCAGGCGGTCGAGCTCGGTCAGCTCTTCGGGGACATATTCCATCCCCTCAAACATATTGCGAATGCGGAAGCAAATATCCCAAAACAGATTCTCGGCGGCTCCCCGCTCCTCCAGCGACAAGTGCCCCGTACTGAAGAGCGTGATGGCGGTGTCGAGCCACTGCTGCGCATCGTGGAACGATTCCAACATGTTGCGGGGTTTTAGTTCGTCCAGCGTGTGCTGCAGATCCCGAATTGGCTGAGCCACCTCCTCGGCGGACGACAAGTCATAGGTGGTGCCACTGCCATGTCGGATGACGCCGAGCACGTTGAACAGCAGGGCACTGTGGTAGGCCACCACGGCGCGGCCACTCTCGGAAATAATGTGCGGGTGCGGCACGCCAGCGTCGTCACAGACCGTCTGGATGTGGTAGACGACGTCGTTGCCGTATTCCTGCAGCGTGTAATTGACACTCGACGCAAAGTCCGTCTGCGAACCGTCGTAATCGATCCCCAGTCCACCCCCGACGTCCAGGTACTCCAACCCGGCGCCACAGTGCACCAGATTCGTGTAGATGCGAGTCGCTTCCATCAGCGCGTTTTTGACGTGACGAATATTGGTGACTTGGCTGCCCAGATGGAAGTGCAGCAACTTGAGACAATCGGCCATGTCGTGCTGCTTGAGGGTCTCCAGAATCGAGAGGATCTCATTGACGGTCAGTCCGAACTTCGAACGGTACCCACCCGACATCTGCCACCGACCCGATCCGCGGGCGGCCAGTTTCGATCGGACCCCAATCCGCGGCCGAACGCCGACCTGCTTGGCATGACGCAGGATCAATTCCAGATCCGTGTACTTCTCAATCACCGGGATGACCTTGCGGCCCATCTTCTGGGCCAACATCGCCATCTCCACAAATTCATTGTCCTTGAAGCCGTTGCAGATGATCGGTGCATCCGCATCGGTCATCGCCACCACGGCCAGCAGTTCCGGCTTGCTCCCCGCCTCCAGCCCAAAGCCGAACCGGCCGCCATACTGCACGATCTCTTCCACCACCTGCCGCTGTGGATTGACCTTGACGGGGTATACAAATGAGTAGCCCCCCTGATAGTCGTACTCCTTGATCGCCCGCTCGAAAACTCGATGGATCTCTTCGATGCGATCCTTCAGGATTCCGCTGAAGCGGACCAGAATCGGCAGTTCAATGCCCCGTATTTGCAGGCGATCGGCCAACTCCTTCAGATCGATTGAGCAATGGGGATCACGATTGGGGTGGACCATCAGATGGCCGTCGGCCCGGACGCTGACATACCCGTTGCCCCACCGCGCGACGTCGTAGAGTTCACTCGCATCGTCAGCAGTCCAATGATCCACCACATCTTTGAGCATCGTGACGACCCTCCGCGTCGCTTAGGAAACCTCCTCGCCTACTCGACCGGTGGGCCGCAATTTTTCGATCCCGGCACACGTCGAACGACCAATAATACTCGACAGTCGCCGATTGCCAAACCGCGTGACCGCGAAATCCACCGGAGCCAGGGACGCAGACACAGAACCAATGCAGTACAGTAATTGAAAGGCAGGTGGCCCGCGACCGCGAAGCGGGGGGAGAAACAGCCCCTCGCAAGTGGGCAACCTCCTCACAACAGGAAGGCGAGGTCTGTCCCTTGAATACGCAACTCACTGCTACCATGGACTTGCGATGGCTGGCAAGTTTCCCCGCCAGCTGCCTGCATGCCGCGGAAGCGATGGCCCGCGGACAGTTGATTGCCGATCCGCGCATGGCGGAAGCGATTGCCGAACCAGCTCAGATTCTGCGGCAGACGATCGTGGCCGCTGGTCTGCCGCGGACACGCGTTCTGGCACAATCTGCTGGGTCTGTCGGATGCCGCCGAAGGGAGTACGCAGCTGGCCAACCGCGCGGTGACCAAGACCATCGGAGCCGATAGCGGCGAGTCGCTTGTCAGCTCACTCGCCGCTTCGATCGCCGGCGTCGAGGTGGCGGTTCGCCAGGCCTTTCCCAATATGCTGGAAGAACTGGCGCTGCGGATTCGTCCGCTGCGCGAGCAATGGGAGGGACGAGGACCGGGGTTATTGCGGAGCATTGCCCGCTGGACCGACCCGCACATGATTGCCCAGAGCGCTCAGGTGATCCTTGTCCACCCGTCGTTGGGCGGCGGCGGTTCGGCGCATCTGGCGTACAACAACGTACTGATCGAAGCCGTCCTCACCGACCCGGTTCCGCGATTGCCGGAAGTGCTGCGTCTTGCGTGGCTACTCTCACAGCTGAACTTGGATCTGCCCATGTTCAGTGAGACCATCCACGGCAAGCGCCTGCCGCACGTGGCGGAACTGGCGATGATCCCGGTCACGCTGCAAGCCGCGGAGGAATTGGAGTTCCTGACACTCAATCCGGACGCGATCGATTTGGCATTGAACTGCTGGAATGTCGTGACGCCACCCGATACCGATCCGGTCGATATCCTGTGGCGCTGGTGGGGCACGTATTTGGAAACGCGGCCGCGATGGGATATCGCCTTCACCGCACTGGATCGCATGTTCGGGTGATGCTGCCTGAGGGAGGAGACATATTGTGGCCCAATTCAGCGTGATTCTCGCCGCTGCCGGCAAGAGCAGTCGGTTCCGTGACAAACACTATAAGAAACCCTTTGCGCCGCTGGCGGATCGAGCCGTGTGGCTCCACTCGGCCGAGCGGTTTCTGAACCGGGACGACGTGAAACAGCTGATCATGGTGATCAGCCCGGAAGATCGCGACGAGTTTGACTCGAAGTTCGCCGCCAACGTCGCCATCCTCGGGATCGAGGTTGTCAACGGGGGTCCGGAGCGATGTGATTCCATCGCCAACGCGCTGGCCCGCGTTCGCGCAGATGTCGATTTCGTGGCCATCCACGATGCCGCGCGTCCCTGCCTGGCCAACGAGTGGATCGACAAGATCTTTGCTGCCGCGGAGCAATCGGGGGCGGCCATTCTGGCCATCCCCGTCACCAGCACGCTCAAACGCGTCGACCGTGGCAAGTCAGATCGCGGAGACGGTACCGCGGACGAATCTTTGGGAAGCCCAGACGCCGCAGGTCTTTCGGCGACAATTGCTGGTCGATGCCTATGCCCAACGAGGCGATTACCAAGCCACGGATGATGCCGAGCTCGTGGAACGGACGGGGTACGGCGTGACGGTGGTGGCGGGTTCGCCGATCAATATGAAGATCACGACGCGTGAGGATCTGAGTTTTGCCGCGCACGCCTTAAAAGCCCTTCCCAAACCCAAGTTGCTGGGCCCCGCTCATCCGTTCGCGGATGATGATCTGTGGCGGTGAACCAGTCCCGTTAAAATCTCATTGGTAGAGGATCCATGACCGACTCACCGACAAACATCTACGCGGACCTCGCTTGGCGAGGCCTGATTCACCAGGTTACGGATGCAGCACATGTGACGCACTGGCTGGCCAGTGGCCAGCGTGTGGTCTATGTCGGTTTCGACCCGACGGCCGACAGCCTGCATGTCGGCCATTTCCTCCCCTTGATGACACTGCGCCGCTTCCAGCGGGCCGGGCACCGCCCCATCGCCTTGGTGGGAGGTGCCACGGGCATGATCGGTGATCCCAGTGGCAAGAGTGAAGAACGCAATCTGTTGTCGGTCGATGCGCTGCGTGCCAACGTGGCATCCATGGAGCAACAGATGCGTCAGTTGCTCGATTTCGAGTCCGGCAATCAGCCCGCCCTGCTCGTGAACAACTATGACTGGATGGCCAAGTTCGGGTACCTCGAGTTTCTCCGCGACATCGGCAAAAATTTCCCGGTCAACGTGATGCTGGGCAAGGATTCGGTCCGTAGCCGGCTGGAACGCACCGACTCGGGCCTGAGTTACACGGAGTTCAGCTACATGTTGCTGCAAGCCTACGATTTCGTGCAGCTGAATCAGCAATTTGGCTGCGAGCTACAGGTGGGCGGGAGCGATCAATGGGGTAACATCACGGCCGGTATCGACCTGGCTCGCCGCATGCATGGCGTGCAACTGTATGGCCTGACGCTGCCGTTGCTGACGAAATCGGACGGCACGAAGATGGGGAAGACTGAATCGGGTGCCATCTGGCTGTCCGCCGAGAAGACCAGTCCGTATGCCTTCTACCAGTACTGGATCAACGTCTCCGACGAGGATGCCGGACGCTGCCTCCGCTTTCTCACCGAACTGGACCACGACGAGATCGAGGCCTTGGATCAGTCACGACTCGACGAACCGCACGTGCGCCACAGCCAACGCCGCCTGGCTCAGGCTCTCACGCAGCTGATCCATGGCGACGCCGGGCTGGTCGCGGCCGAGAAGGCCACGCAGATCTTCTTCGGTGCGGAAATTGACGACCTCACCGATCGCGAGTTGTTGGAGATCTTCGCGGACGTTCCCAGCCGGGAAGTCCCGCTCGAGCGACTCACCGGTGACGGGTTGAGCCTGATGGAGGCCTTCGTGTTGGCGGGACTGGCCAGCAGCAACGGCGAAGCACGCCGCGCCATCGAGCAGGGAGGGGCGTACGTGAACAATCGGCGTCGCACCGATCTGGCGGATCGACTCACCACCGCCGATCTGGCGGGCGAAACGGTCGCCGTGCTGCGACGCGGCAAGAAACGGTATGGCCTGCTGCGATTCCAATGTTGACGCACTGCAGCCATGTGACTACGATCCTGTACGCCGCTCCCGAGCGGCGTTCTTTCGAGCGTCGTTTCTTTCGGAGCGGTCTGTTTGGTCTTCGATCACCACGTGGCGGTCGGTCGCCACCAACAAAGGGTCGTGCGTGGCGCGATAAGAACCGTGGTCAAATGAGTGGTTATATGCGTGGGTAGACGATGGCGAGTGGTAGTCGGCGCGGTAGTGGCCGGCGTTTGTGTTGTCGGTGGCATCTTGCTGGGGCTCTACCTGGCCCTCCTGCAGGCTCCTGATTTCTATCAGGCAGCCGTCGCCATGGCGACTGCCGAGCAAGAGGTGGCCGGCCAGCAATTTGAACGCAATCTACTGGCCTTGCACAACGACATTCAGCAGGGCGGAGAGTGGACACGCGTCTTTTCCGCCGCCCAGATCAACGGATGGTTGGCGGTGGACCTGCCGGACAAATTTCCACAGTCGCTACCACCTGCCATTCGCGACCCTCGTGTGGAGCTGGAACCACGACGATTGCAGGTGGCTTTTCGCTACGAAGGAGAGCGGTTGTCGACGGTCGTGAGCCTGTCACTGGAAGTGGAACTGGCCGACGAACCCAACACGCTGGCGGTACGGATTCGACAGGCCCAAGCTGG
This sequence comes from uncultured Planctomycetota bacterium, assembly GCA_963700515.1. Taxonomy (GTDB): domain Bacteria; phylum Planctomycetota; class Planctomycetia; order Pirellulales; family Pirellulaceae; genus JAJRVM01. Next base: position 181,101 of record CAVOXY010000033.1, read on the forward strand.
TTGGATACCCATCCCGCTCAAGGACTTCTTAGATCAATTGAGCGACGCGGCACGGCGGGCGGATCTCCTGTTGCGGTGGGCACAGCGCGACGGCGACCCGGTCGCATTAATTACGATCCCGCGCGGCGAGGAGGAGAACGCTCGGGACAGTTTCCTGCTCAAGACGATCGAAATCCGCAGCGGCGAATTGGTCCTCTCTGGCCGCACCGGCCAAGCGGGCGGACGAAGAGAGCTCAGAGTCGACAGCCACGTCCCAATCGCCTGCGGCAAACGGTCAATCGGGCACGAAATGAGCCGTCCAGCGCCGCGACTTGCTCGTCCTGGAGCCGCAGTGACAACTGTCCGGTCCACCGTTTTCCGCGGAGCTGCACGGTCCACTGATCCGGACACTCGCACGTGATCTCGTAATCCCCTCCGTCCCACCGTGAGACGACTCCTCGGTCTGCGCGAAACCGGCCCTTCATAGTCGAGATAGGCCAGACGATGGTCGGCCAGCCGTTGTGCCTCGACGCTGGTGGTCGACGTGGGAAGTTCGAGCACGGCCCAGGTGCGCAAGGATTGCGCCGTACTCGAACATCAGATCCCAGTGCGCGGGCCGTGGCGCCCCGGGTGGAGTCTCGTGTCGCAGCACTACAAACCGGGGCATCTTGTCTCCGCCTCCGCAGTGGTCCATCGCAGGCCTACTCCGCGAGCGCCACCGGAATGAGGAATCCGCGAGGACGAGCAACTTCCAGCTCGGAGCCGAAGTCGCCAGGCTACTGATTGAACACCGTGGTCGTTTCCTGGGCCGTCACGCCTTGGGGCGACAGCCGACTGGTGACGATCACTTTCAGCACCTGCTCTCCCGGCAGCTGGCCTGTCGCCTCGAGGTGGAACGGCGGCAAGGTCTCGCCCGCACGCACTTCCTGAATCGGATTGACTTGAATCGTTCTGCCATCCGGGCTCACGTTGCGTCGGTCGCCGGGACCACTGAGCGAAGCGAATTTCAGTCCGGCGGGCAATTCCACGGTCAGCACGACATTCTGGTCGGCGACGGTGCGTTGGTTCTTGATCGAGATCACATAGGCGGTCCCTTCGCCCATCTTGATCGGATCCCCAAACTCGGAAATTTCGACGGCCAGCCGGCCCGTGGCGAGCGATCCGGCGCCAGGTGCCGGGCTTTCCGGTCCGCCACCGCCGGGCACCAGGCGGCCGGCGCCCCGGCACCTGAGGGTGCGCCGGTGGCCGGCAGAATGCGCACCGCGGCTTGGGCCACCTCCGAGATATCTTCGGCGGTCGTCACGGTCACACGGCTCGTCGCCGCCTCGGCCGGCTCCACGCAGAGACAGAGGACCACCCGCGTGACCGATTCACCAGGCATCAGTTGCGGCACAATCCACACCAATTGTCCGGCTTTCCATGCCGCCGGAATCCCAGCCCGGCGTCGATTCTTTCGGTTCCAACTCCTGGTCAAAGGAATCGGTAATGCGCACGTTGGTCAGGGGGATGTTACCGGTATTGGTGACGCGGGTCGTGAACTGGACGCTCTCTCCCACGCGGCTTTCGCGGACCGCTGTCTTGACGACTTCCAATCGAGGCTCGGGCGTGACCTCCGGTGCGGTGGCCGTCAGACAGGCCTGCTGCTGGGCGTACTGACCGCCCGGCGCGCTGACTTCCAGGGCATGACAGATCTGTCCCGCTCGCCGCACGAAAAACCCCACCGCAAAAATTTCGGTCTGGCCAGGCTCGAGCCGACCAATCGATTTCTGAATCGGACTCGGCAAGCCGTCGGCCTGTTCCAGCGCGGTGTCAAATCGGTCCGATAATCGTCACATTGTCCAATACCTGTTCGCCGGCGTTGGTGACTTCCACACGAAACTGAATCCGCTCGCCCACCGTGGCGGTCTGCGGCCCCACCACGTTCAGCATGAGCGAAGGGCGCGAGATCTGCGTGTCGACGAACGCATCGGCCTGCAACCCGTCGGCACTTTTCGCCTGGAAGGCATACCGCACAGCGCCCCCGGCATCGGCCCGCGTATTGACTTCAATCACTTGCACGGACTTCGGCCCCAAGTCTCCCAAGTTGCCATTCCGCTCGATTGCCAAAATTCTGTGCGGGCGGGTTGCTGCTGATAAAACTCAAGCTCGGGGGGAGCACGTCACTGACCACCACATTGCGCGAGGGAATGTCGCCCGGATTGTGGACCTCCAAACGATAGACCAACGTCGAACCGACCGCCCCGACCTGCGGTCCCGTAGCCTGCAACGCCAAGCCGGGAGCACTCCAGGTGATCGAGGTGAAGCCCTCACCCAGCTGCGTGCGAGGAGCGTCGCTGTTGGGATCCGCCGGCCGAATGACCTGGATCCGCACCTGCGTGACACCGGGTTGATTGGTGGTGGGCTGCAGCGCCGCGTTGGCCAAGCCGTTCTCGTCGGTCCGCACTTCGATGGCTGTGGCTCCCCCCGGTCCCAAGACCGCCGGTGTGCCATCCACGATTTCATAGCGGACAATGAAGCCGGCCACCGGAGCACCCGTTGCCGTGCGTTTCACGCTGGTCGACAAGGTGTACGGTTGTCCCGCGGAAACGGCGGCCGGACTGGGAAAAGCCCACTGCGCATCAATCCAGTAGATCGTGGCCGACTGCCGGCGTTGGGGCCACGTCGCTCCCTTGGATGCGACCGCCGTGATATAGCTGGTTCCCTCGCTGGCCGACGTCAGACTGACCCAACATTGACCCTGCCGCTGCACGATATCGTCCGTCACACTCGGGGTGCCGCGCGTCACCACCTGACTGCGCGTGGAAGTGCGGGTAATGGCGTAGCCCGCACTCAACTTTTTGGAACGGCACCAGAGAGCGTCCTGGTCGCTCACCTCCACGAACTGGCCGACACTGTCCTGCGACAGCATCCACTCGATCGGCTGCTGCGTGATCAGGTACCCGTCCTCACCACACAAGCCACCCACCAGCACCACTTCGCTTCCCACGGGAGCAATCATGCGGGACGGGTTGATCGTGATCTTGCCGGGTACTCCTGTTGGAGCCGTGCGCGGCGGAAGCGTGGCGGGCGGGCCCGGCGGGATGTTCGCCCCCGGAGGCGGACAAGGGGGCGGCTCCGGACAGGGATCCGGTGCCAATGGCTCCTGCCAGGCCGGCTTGGGCAAGAAGCAGCTTTCCGACCGGCAACGCGAATTGCCTGGCGGGACCAGACGCATCGTTTCATTGGATGAGAATATGCGTTCGCCTGTCGGATCGAACGCCGGGACCTGCAGTTGTTGGCAACCCGCGAGCGCGAGAAGTGTCGCGAGGAGCATCCTCACGCCGATCCGTGTTGTTTTTTCCATGTCGCACATGATCGACCACTGCCTTCATCCATCCGTCCACGAGCCAAGATTTTCCCCCGCAAACGTAGCACGCCAATTGGCAACATGTGGCGTTTTTTCCACTTTGCGGGGTGAGAAAAGGCAACGAAACTCCGGGGACACGCGCGATTGTAACGCTCGGAGCGATTGCGCAGCATGGTCGGCACGGCGCCAAGACGGGGAGCAGCAGCACGCTGAAGGCAGAACGCGCCAACCGTTCACGGGATTCCGACCGTGCAGGAGGCGGTAACTGTGCGTCAGAGTAGGAGTTTGCCGCCGGGAGCTGTGAACGGGTAAGAGCGAACAGACCGTAGCCAGCTCCGCCTTGGGGGGGGACATGCCCTCAGCTGGCGTCGAGGTGATGCGCACAACGCGACTCGATCAGTTGCGCGTCGAGAAGATTCCGGTGGCGTACCAGATGCCGTTGCGACCGCGTTTCATGTCGTAACTGTAGAACTTGTGAGGTGTTCGCACGGCACTCCAATGCCCCGAGGATTGGCGCCAACTCCGCACGCATTCCATCGCAGCCGCCAACAGCCCCTCTCCCGGCCAACTTTCAGCGCACACTTCTTGAGCCAGTAAGCCCCCCGGTAAACGTGCCGAGATCCGGTGGAAGCGCGACTCCCAGTTATGATGCCCCTGATTGGTGATGCGCGCCTGGTAGAGCGAGTGGCTCTCGGTTTCCTTGGCCAGCGTCGTCAGGAACGTACCGTCTGTGCTAGAGGGATTCTCCGGGTGGAGCCGGACAGCCAGGATCAGTGTTCGCTGGGTCAATGAGGCGGACGGCAGACTCAGCAAAGCAGTGAGATGCGGCGTCGTCATCGCCCCGGGCAGGCTCAGCGGGTAGACACTTACCACATGTCCATAGTATTCGCTCTTCGGATCCTCAAAATCTATGATGGCCAACCCTGCTTGCCCCTGCAGTTCGGCAAACGAGGAATGCCGTATCAACTGTATCTCCTTGCCCCCCACCACGGCCCGCTGCGACAAGGGGATCCGCACCAACACGTGCTTCGCCACATACGAGCGCAATTTGGCATCCGTCGTCAATTTCTGGAATAGCGCGTCATTCCCCTTCTCCAACTTGTCCCGGTGGAAATAAACCAGCATCATGCGATGGTCCTGCTTGGCCACCTTCATCGCCTGGCCATAGCTATCGAGCCAGTCGGACGGTGTCTCGGACACTGCCACGGGACTCGCTTGCATCAGGACCCCGAAACACATCGTGACAATGCCACTCACCATAACTTCACCGCTCCTTCTAGAACTGCCAAAGCGGCAGGGCCGCTAACACAACACGGGAGACGCGCCCCTTGATCGCTGTCCGGACACCGGCGCGCCATCCGTATCTCACCGACGGCGGCACCCGTGACCCGTTCTTGTTCACACATCCTTCCGCAGGTGCGCAGTCGCGGCAGCACTGGCGCGCCCGCGCGCGGCGGGGGAGCTCAGTCGTTCACGCAGTTCCGCTCCTCACACACTCCCCCCTCGCACCACAAGGTTCGCCGAGTCCTGTGCACCCAAATGCCGTCGGCGGACGTTGAGCAACGAGGGTTGCGTTGTGGCGAGAGAGCGGAAAGCGTTGACCTTCAGAGAGGATGATGATGCCAGACGCCGCTGCCTCAGCAGCTCGTCCTTGCCTTCCAGGCCCGAAATCTCCAAGAGCGTTAGGTTGGCGAGTGCGAGAGGGGATTGTCAAGACGGGGAGTTTCAGCAATGTTTATGAATCGCGAAGGTACTACCAGTTGCGTATCTTGCACATCTCCTTGAATCAGTGGAAGATAGGTAAAAGAAGAAGCCTCAACCCCGGACACCATGCCCCCTTTTTTGGGGATCCAATTTTCTCGGCAATACCGTGCTGCGGGAACGATTCGCCACGGCTGATCGCGGTAGCCCAGGAACGACAGTGGCCCAGAAAGACGTGGCCCAGGAAGACAGTGGCCCAGAAGACAGTGGCCCAGAAAGACAGTGGCCCCCGCGATGTAGTGTGAGCGGCCGCGGGCCAGGACAGTGCAAGCGGAATTGTGATGGACCGAATTATTGGCTTGGCCTCCCAGGAGAACTAACATGCGGCATTACCGATTTCCTTATCCGATGGCTATGATGTCTCTCCTTCTGATGGCCGTGTTGACGCTTCGCCTACCGGCGCAGGACCAGTCTCGGCTCGATCTTGCCACGCTGGTCGAGGCCGCCAAATCACAGTTTCGTCCTCTTGCCGCTGACCGCGTACAGCAGGCCAGAACCCGTCTGGGAGACGCCCGGCAACGGCTCGCTGGTTACCTGGCTACGGGTACTGCGGACAATGCCAAGCAATGGAAGGAATACTTGAACTGGGCTGAGATGTCAGCCGAACTGGCCAAAACGGAGGGCGTCGACTTGGGCAAGCTGGGACAAATCGCAGCCCGCTACTACCGCGACTTCCCCAGTCTGGAGCATCCACGATTCGCCGAGATGCGTGCTGCGTTGTTGGAATATCGTACTGCGATCGCGATGGCCGGCGACGGGGAGTTGCGGGAGAAATACACGGCGCGGCTGGAGGAACTCGCCCAGTGTCTGCCCCAGTACGAGCAACAGCCAACCATGGAGTTGAGTCAACAGATCGGCAGGCTGGCGGGCTGGTTAGAGAGCGCCGGCCAGGCACCGGAATTAGTCGCCGCCGTACGTGCCCGCTACTCTCATCCCAATCTCTACGCAGCCGTGTCGCAACGCATGGTCAGCGCCGGAATCGGCAGTGATATTACGGAGACTTCCGAGGTCAAAGACTGCATCCTCCGCACGTCCATCGTGGGGACAGCGAACATGCGTGGGCGTACGCAAGCCAGACTGATCGACAGCTCCGATAACGCCACGATCCAACTCCTGCTTACTGGTGACGTGCACTCGGACAATGTCGGCTACAACCGGGGCGTGCAGATATTCAGCCAGGGAGAAACACACGTCGAGGCCACGAAATCGATTTACCTGGATGCCGACGGCATCTCCTCGGATGCGGCTCTGCGTGCTGCGACACCGATAGCACCATCGACTGCATTGCCGCCAAGTCACGCCTGATTGAACGGGTCGCCTGGAAGAAAGCCACTCGCAGTAAGTGCACCGCCGAGCAAATCGGTTCGCGACATGCGGAAGAACAGATCGCCAGCCGGGTCGATGTGCGAGCGATGGAACTGCTGCACAAGGCCCGCACCGAATATCAGGAGAAATTCCGCAAACCATTACTTCGCCGCGACGAGTTCCCCCAGGACATGAAGTTTCGGACGGCCAAGGGATGGCTGGAGGTGATCTGGCAACAAGCCAACGCCTCGCAGCTGGCGGCTCCCAGCCGACCCGCCCCCATTGTGGGAAACAACGATGTGGCCGTGCAACTCCATGAGTCCTTCGTCAGCAATTTCTCGCGTGCCATGCTGGGAGGCAGGCGGCTGACCGGCGACAAACTGGTCGAGATTCTCGAGAAGAACAAACTCGAAGTGCCCGAGGCACTGAAGCCCTCGGACGACAAAGAACCCTGGGCCATCACCTTCGCCTCGACGGATCCTGTCAACGCGACGTTCTCGGACCGTGCGATCCGTTTTGCGATCCGTGGCCGGCAATTCGAACTGGGCGAACGAGTCGTCAAAAACACGCTCGAAATGTCGGCGATCTACCAACTGGAGAAGACGCCAGGCGGAGCCCACTTGACGCGGCAGGGTGATGTGTCGGTCGAATACCTTGGGGTCCGCGGACAGTTGCCGGCCGACATGATCATCGTCCGCACCGTCATGCGTCAGAAATTCGAAGCGCTGTTTGCAACCGAGTTCACGACGACCGGTATCAAATTGCCCGGCCGGTGGGAAAAAGGTGGTTTGCTTCACCTGCAGCAGATGGCGTCCGACGGCGGTTGGCTCAACCTCGCTTGGATCCAGACCGATGACGACTCGGGAGCCCCCAATGCTCCCGCAGTAGCGCAGGCCAGATGAGAACAATTGTTCTGGATGGACGAATACTGCGTTCAGGAAAGAAAGAATACGAAAGCTGGCAAGCCATGGAGAAATGGGTAGTCATTGAATTTGACTGTCTTCCGCTCAGGAGCATCGCTCGCTGGGATCCTCCGCTCGATGCATCTCCCAAATTCGAACAGTTCCTGCGGCGGCTCAAACAGGCCAGCGAGAAGCATGGCCTGTACAATACGTATTTCCTCCATAATGCCCATTGCCTCTATCGACTGACCAACCACCCGGAAATTGGCATGCTCGATTTCCGTTTCCACGGAGTCATCTTGACCGATCAGGAAGATCGTCGTACTAGAGGGAGCGACTTGGAAGTTGAGTTGATTCGCGAGACCTGCCCCTGGCTGACTGAGCCAGTGGTGGCATGGTTTCGCGAGACAGTAGCCAGAGCCGTGGAACTTGAGTTTGATCGGTACATCGACGTGGGTGATTTGGCTCGCACACAGCAGCGCATCGAACAGCTCCAGGCAGCCAGCGACGATCAAGCTGGCTTCCTTGGGATGTTTCTCTAGCACGGCCGAGCTCACCAGCCCTCCACCGCCACTGCTTCTCAACTTCCGGTCAACAGTGCTCGTCTAACTGGCTCGATCTATTCGAGCCGGCCAATCCCCTTCCGGACAAATGCGCAAGACAGAGAAGATGCGGCCAGTTTGCCGCTTACACATACGGGATAAACTTTTCCGATTATGTGGATTCGTCAAAGTTTGCCACTTAGGTCGACGATAGAAGCGATACCGATTGCGCCACTGCAGGGTTTGCGCTCGCCGCGCCCCTGCACTCGGCAACGTTCGGTCCGGGGGGGATGACACGATGTTCGACTTGCCGCCGCCGCCAGGCAGCGGTGAGTGTTCATGTATAGCTCTCGTGACTGTTTGCGTTTGCCGTGGCGAACCAGACCTTGTTAGGGAACGTCAATCGATGAACCGGCCATCCCATCGCCTGGTTGCTCTGCTCCTGACGACGCTCGTAATTGCGACCGGGTGTCATCCGACGCAACCGTTTTATCTGCACGAAGACGGCGACCTCTCCCATTATCTGGCGACGGCGACGGAGATGGAGAATCCGGACATCGAGCAAGTGTCGCTGGACGAGGTGACGCAAGCTCGACCACCGCTGACGTTAAGCGACACGCAATTCGATCATTTCCGCGACGTCACGCTGGAGGAATGCGTGACGATTGCCTTACAGAACAGCAAGGTCATCCGCAACCTCGGTTCACTCACCCAATTCACGATCGCCGACGGCCTGGTCGGTCGTACTGCCGCTTCGACGACCGTTTACGACCCGGCGGTATTCGAATCCGACCCGCAATTTGGCATCGAGGCGGCGCTCTCGGAATTCGACGCCCAGTTCACAACGAACGTGTTTTGGGAGGCGACGGATCGCCCTCAGAACTCTTCCTTCCCGGGAATTTTCAGCAATCAATTCCGCCGCGATTACGGCCAATTCGATGCTGGGGTGGCCAAGCGAACAGCCAGCGGCACGTCCTTCGCGGTACGGAACCAGACGATCTACGACGCCAACAACAATCCCAGTCGCGAGCTTCCCAGCGACTGGTACACGGCCTTCGACATCGAAGCAACGCAACCGATCCTGCGAAATGCCGGCACACAGGTGAATCGAGCTCCGGCGGTCCTGGCGCGCATTCGTGTGGATATCTCACTGGCCGACTTTGAATCCGCGGTGCGCAACTTGATCCAGGACCTCGAAAACTCCTATTGGGATCTTCACTTCGCCTATCGCTTTCTGGAGACGGCCAAAATCGGTCGGGACAGCGCCCTGGTTACCTGGCGGAATCAATACGAGTTACAGGAGGGAGGAGCCGGCACTGCGCAGCAGGAAGCGCAGTCTCGCGAACAGTACTTCTTTTTCCGGGCACAGATGGAGACGGCCTTGCGCGACTTGCTGGCTGCCGAGAACCGGGTACGTTGGCTGATGGGTCTGTCTCCCACAGACGGTGAGTTGCTGCGGCCGATCGATCCCCCGACTTTAGCCCGTGTCGAATTCGAATGGGCGGCCGCCCATACCGAAGCTTTGACACGCAGTGCCGAGTTGCGGCGGCAGCGTTGGTCGGTCAAGCAACGCGAGACCGAGCTGATTCTGGCTCGCAATCAACTGCTTCCGGCGCTGGACCTCGTGGCCCGCTATCGCTGGCTGGGAATGGGTGACGAACTGATCGTCTCTCCGCGCCGTGGAACCAACTACCTCAACGATGTCACGGGCTTGCCCCAGTCCGGATCGGTGGCCTGGGATAATCTGACGGAAGGCAAGTATCAGGAATTCCGCTTCGGCTTGCAGTTTACTCCACCGCGTATCGGAGCCCGCAAGGAGCTGGCAGGAATCCGCAATGGGGAGTTGGGACTGGCGCGGGAAAAGGCGCGGCTGGAGGACATGGAACTCAACGTCTCCCATTTGCTCACCACCGCTATTCAAAACCTGGATTTCAACTACCGCAACGCCCAAACCCACTTCAATCGCTGGGTTGCGGCTGAGAAGGAAGTGGAAGCCCTGACCGCGTTGGTGAAAGGTGGCAAGGGTACCGTCGATCTGGTCCTCGATGGCCAGCGTCGCCGAGCGAGCGCCAGGCCGACTTCTACCGGTCCATCGTGGAATACAACAAAGCCATCGCCCAGGTGCACTTCCGCAAAGGCTCTTTGCTGGAATACAACAACATCACCTTGGCCGAGGGCCCGTGGCCGAAGAAGGCCTACTGGGACGCGCTGGGACACGCACGCGAGCGCGACGCCAGTTACTATCTCGACTACGGCTGGACTCGGCCGCGCGTCATCAGCCAAGGACCGGTCGATCAAGGTGGCGACAGCGGCATGATCGAAGAGCTGCAACCGGGCACCATGAATATGGAACAAATCCCGACACCCGCACCCGGCGGGCCACCCTTGGACATGCCTCTCGACGAACCGATGGACCTGGAACCGATGGATTTTGGACCGACGACCTCGTCGCCGCAAGGTTCCATTCTGCAAGGCCCATCGCTCGGATTGGACGATGATGCCCCGCCGCAGTTACTCCAGCAACCGGGCGACCGCCAGGCCACGCGAGCATTCGTCGGCGATCGTATTCGGCAAGCCGACTACACGGCGCCGGCTCCCCGCTCACGCCAAGGTGATACTCTTCTGAGCGAGCGTCCAGAACACCTGGCCAGACGCAACCGCAAGAAAACACTCGGGGTGGCACTGGCTGAGCGAGCGTCAAACACCTGGCCAACCACCAAAACCCCACCGCGAGCGGAGCCAGTGCTGAAGCACCCCCCCACTCACCACTTCCACCGACGTGCCACTGGAAGTGGAGCGTGGCAACACGCTTCAACACTGGCTCCGCTCGCGATTGACGATTAGCGATGATGGCGACGGTGATTCCGCTCGCTCAGGAAAGTGCCACCCTGGAGCCCGTGTGAAAGCAGAAAGCCCCGCGCCAACTGTGGGCTGGTGCGGGGCATATTGCGGCGTCTCGTGGAGCGCTGATCAACTGCTACTTAAGCTGTTGCAGGGCATGGCTGGCAGCCTCTCGCACCGCGGGATTGCTATCCTCCTGAGCTTTCTGGAGGGCCGCCGTGGCCGACTGCGCCACCGCGCCCAATTCCCCCAACGTGTACGCCGCTTCAACACGCACGTGATCGCGGACATCGGTCAGCGCTTTGATCAGGCGGGGAACCGCTTTCACTTGCAGTTGAGCGTCAGCGGGCGAGATTTTCAGCGAAGCCCAGACACTGGCAATCTGCAGGAACTCATCCTCGCTGTCCATCAGCTTGGCCAACGCCGGTAGCGCGGCTTGGGCGCCAGGGCCAATCTTGCCCAACGCATAACAGGCCGCGGAGCGAACGTCGGCATCCTCGTCGGTCAGCTTCGACACGATCTTGTCGGTGGCCTTGGCGGCCTGGGCCCCCACGGCCCCCAGCGCGAATAGCGATTCGCGTCGCAGTGGCGGTTCGGTATCGTCCAAGGTCGCCATCAGCGCCGGGACGGCGTCGGCCGCATCGGGTCCAATCCGGATCAGCACTAGCAGGGCATAGAAACGCAGAGGCCGTTTTTCTTCCAACGACCGAATGCAGGCGGGTACGATTTTCTTACCCAACGACGCCAGCGCCTCGACGATCGGCATGATCTTCTCGGGGTTCGTGGCCTGCAATCCCTGCATGGCCACACGGAATGCCGGCAGGATCAATTCCTGAGGCACGGCCGGATCGGCCAGCGCTCGGGCTGCCGCCACGCGCACATCGGCATTGTCCGACTCCAATCCATCCAGCACGTTTTTGACGGCTTTTCTCAGGAGCGGAGTTCTCCCCTCGGAGAGACGCAGCAGCGCCCAGGCACTGGCCACCTTCAGGAAGGGATCCTCGCTGTCGAGCGCCTTGCTCACCGACTCGCGGGCCGCCGCCGCATCGCCGATCATTCCCAGGGCGTACGTGGCGGCATAACGCACGCTTGTCTCTTTGTCATTGTCGAGAATGCTGCTGATTTGGCCGGCCAACGGCTTCGCCGCCGGGCCGATCTCGGCCAGCGCCACCAAGGCCTGCATGCGGACTTCTGGATCCTTGTGCGTCAGCAGTTTGCCCAAACCGGGGACGGCTGCTGAGGCTTTCTCACCAATTTCGGCCACTGCCATGGCGGCCCAATAACAGGCGTCGTCATCTTTCAAAGCCTCACACAGCCCCGGCACGGCCGCTTCCCCTAACTCGGCCAGTGTCATGACGGCCGCCGCGGCATCGGCCGGCGTGGCCGCCTTGAGAATCTTGGACATGTGCGACAGGACTAACTCGCGAGGAGCATGGACTTCGCGGACTGAATCACGGGCCTCGCGCCGCACAGCCGCATCCTTGTCAGTAATCAGGTCAATCAACGGCGCGGCAGCGTCCACGGCCGCCGGCCCCATCTCGCCCAACGCATGGGCAACATAGGCGCGTAGTTTCGCATCATCCGATTTCAACGCCTCGATCAAGGCGGGAACCGCGTCCTTCGCTCCCTCGCCAATCGCGCCGAGCGCCAGCGCCGCGGAGCACTGCAGCTGCGGCGTTGTCCTGCGCCTTCAACGCCTCGATCAGTGCGGGAACCGCCACCTTGGCAGCCGGACCCAATTTACATAGCTTCTGGCACGCCTCGACGCGCGCCTGTGCTTCCGATGACTTCAGGGCCTTGGCCAGATCGGCCGCAGTCTCGTTCTGTGCCAATACCGTGGAGGCAATCAGTAGCCCGCTCGCCACCACGGCAACTAAACTGAATGTTCGCATCTTATGTTCCTCTGAATGATCGCGCTCAAGGCGCTTGCCAAATTGTAAAGGGAGTGTTCAGCGACCCGATGGACCGGGACTAGCCGGCCAGTTGCACTTCGTGTTCCAATTGTTTCAGAAACGCGTTCGCACTGGAAAATACTTGTGGCGGAAGGTCTTTGATCTGTCCCTTGAGCTCCGCCCGCAGGTCCTGAATATTCCTGCGAATCTCCTGATACTGCTGCAAGTCAATCTTCCCGGATGCGTTGGCGCGGTCCGCAAACAACTCATCCAGCGGTTCTCGATACGTTGCAAAGACGTCGGACTTGAGTACCGCGGGCCAGTTGACCTGGCCGGTCACGGGATCCAGTTCGGCCGGGCTCAGCCGTTTGGGAGTCGCATCCTTCGCCAGTCGAAACAACTGCTCTGAAGTCGGACGCGGCTTCGCCGTCGCGTCACGATAGTCTTTGTTGTAGCGCTTCATTTCAAAATAGGTCTTGGTAGCCTTCAGGCGATTGTCGATGTTTTGCGACCGAGCCTCTTCGACATTCTTGGCGGCAGCCGAATTCATCAGGTTGGCTGCACCAGCAGAACGCACGACATCGGCAAAGCCACGCTGGGCGCTTTCCGCGGCGGTCGATGCATGATAACCGCCGTCGTACCCCCCCCACTGAGCATAAATGGAAGGGATTGCCACCAACATGCCGAGCATCGCAAGGACGGGCAGGATTCTCATGTTTCTGTCTCTCCTGTTCTACGAGATCTCGAATTCAAATGATCCGGTGCGAGTCTGTCGGCGCCGGTGCCGGGCGAATACCGCTGGCCGGTGCGTAATCGCTGTGGAGGGAACTTTTCCCCCCGCAGGCCAACGCCCTCCTGCGACCAGACAACTCTCACCTATTCTATAGTTGCCATGCACGATAGCACCAGAAGTACTACTGACAACTCTTTTTGTTCCGACCGGCTGGCGCCTGCCATCAAAGCCCCACCAACGAGCTTTCAGCAGTAGCCCGTTGATGCGTGACGGGACAGTGAAATCGCACAACGGACCGCACAGGCCGCCTACTGACCAGTTGGGGACAGGGCTCCTGCATCGCATTCGCTGGCCAGCGCGACATGTCAGCAGGCGAGAGGCTGGTGGAGCGGATTGTGCGGAATCCGCCGACAGCGGCCGATTCGGTTCCGCACACTTTGAACCGCGGATTCTACCCTACCCTACCCCACCAACTACCGGCGTGAGAGAATATGCGGGCATTCGCTCGAAAATTCGCGGGGTGGGAGGTCCCATGTTTCTCAGTTTTGACGGTGTCGACGGCGTTGGCAAGTCAACGCAGCTCAAGCTCTTCTGCCCCTGGCTGCAGCAGCAGGGGCACGCTCTGGTGACCTGCCGCGATCCGGGTAGTACGCAGTTGGGCGAGGCGCTGCGCGAGATCGTCTTGCAGGCCTTCGAGACGCCCATCCATCGGACCAGTGAAATGCTGCTGTACATGGCGGCTCGCGCACAGCTGGTGGAGCAGGTGGTGCGGCCGGCGTTGGCGGCTGGCAACACGGTCGTATCGGATCGATTTCTGCTGGCCAACGTGGTGTACCAGGGGTACGCCGGCGGCCTCGATGTCGACCAGCTATGGCAAGTGGGTCGGGTGGCCACCGGCGATCTGCATCCGGATTTGACGATCCTGCTGGACATGGATGTGGCGGTGGCTCAGCGGCGGATGGACCGAGCGCCAGACCGCATGGAAGCACAAGGCATCGAGTTTCTCCAGCGCGTTCGCCAAGGATTTCTGACCGAATCGCGACTCGACCATGAAACGATCATCGTCATCAATGCCGACCAGGCCGTGGACGACGTGCAAGCCGATATCCGGTCGGCTGTCTCGAACTGGCTACAAAGCAAGTAATCGCGATGCGGGGTGGAGCCTCATGTTGCCGGAGATTCTCGGACACGACCGCGTTCTCGATCGTTTTCGCCGCAGCCTGCGTCAAGGTCGGCTGGCCAGTACTTTCTTGTTTCTCGGCCCGCCCGGGATTGGAAAACGGAGTGTTTCGCTCCATCTGGCTCAATGCCTGCTCTGCGAAACCGCGCCCCCCGAGGAACTCGCCGCCTGCCGGACCTGCTCCGGTTGCCAGCAAGTGGCGGCGCTGACACACCCCGATCTGATTCTGCTCCAGAAACCTGCTGACAAGAGCTTCATTCCGGTGGAGTTCTTCATTGGTGATCGAGAGCACCGCATGCGTGAAGGGCTGTGCCATGATATCGCCCTCAAGCCCTTTCGCGGCGGACGCAAGATCGCCATCATCGATGACGCGGACTATCTGAATCAGGAGGGAGCCAACTGCCTGCTCAAGACCCTGGAAGAACCTCCGCCACAATCGGTGATCATCCTGATCGGAACCAGCGCAACAGCGACAACTTCCCACCATTCGTTCCCGTTGCCAGATCGTCCGCTTTGCCCCCCTGCCTGACCGGCAGGTGGCAGAATTGCTGCAGGCCCACAGTGCCCTGGAGCCCGCTCAAATCGAGGCGATTGCCAAGCGAGCTGGCGGCAGTCTGAGCCAGGCGTTGGAGCTGGCTGATCTCGAATTGGAGGACGCCCGATGCGCCATCCTCGAGCAGCTTAGCCACGGCGACTTTGATGCGGTTGCGCTGGCCAAATATGTGAACAATTTTGTCGAAGCAGCGGGCAAGGATGCGTCACCGCGCCGCGCACGACTGCGACAAGTCGTACAGGCTGCCGCCGATTACTACCGGCAACTCATGCGCCAAACCGCCCAGGCGGACCCCAGCGGCGATGCCAGCACGGACAAATTCGTCGCGACCGCGATGCGCCAGTGGGACATCACTCTCCGCTGGCCGCGACTTGCCTCGATCGATGCCTGGATGCCCTCACGCAGATCGAAGCCAATGCCAATCTCGCCACCCTTATCCCGACCTGGCTCGACGACCTGGCTCAGTGGACGCTGCAAGCCACATCCGGTCAGCGGTGCATCCGCTGACCCGCACACGCCCTGGCGAATGCGGCGTGATATCGCTCGACAGGTATGCCGCTCGGGAAGATCAACCCCGATGCTTCTCGACAAACTCTCCCTGCAAGGTCAGTACCAACTGGCGACGGGAGGGGTGGTCGCGATGTTCGCACAGATAGATGCCTTGCCACGTCCCCAACGCCAGGCGCCCATCGCTGATCGGAATCGTCAGCGAGCTGCCCATCAGCGAGGACTTGATGTGCGCCGGCATGTCATCAGGTCCCTCCAGGCTATGGCGGTAGCTTGTTGAAACGGGTGCTGCGGCAGTCAGCCAAGTCTCCAAATCGGACAGTACATCCGGATCAGCGTTTTCGTTGAGCGTCAGCGAGGCAGACGTGTGCTGAATGAACACATGGAGCAGCCCGATTCGCACGGCGGCGAGTTCGGGGAGAGCAGCGACCACGTGCCGTGTGACCAGGTGCAGACCGCGCCGTTGGGCGGGCAGCGTCAGCAGATGTTGATACCAAGCCATCTCATTTCTCCCTGGCCCCCGACACGTTCCGATGCCCGATGGCCGTCGGCGCTGGAGGATCGGCGGGGCAATTCGTCGGTACCGTCGCTGCGGTACCGGCAAGATTTTCTCGATTTTCCAAAAATTTTTCCCGGCCCACAAAGTGTCCAAACCGAGTTGGCGGTAAATCACCGAGCACGCTGAATACCCCGCGCTCTGGGGCCACACACCGTGGCGGGCCCCCACAGAGCCGCGTCATGCGTTGCCCCGCCATCGCGATGGAACCACCCTCACTGCACCGCCCTCGGCCGAGAGCGCTACAGGTAAGGTAACTTGTGGTCCCCTTATCACCAAATCAGTGGCGACCATTTGTCAGCAGTCAAAGGGAAGGCAAAAACGACCCTTCGGCGGCATCCAGCTAGCATTTGGGTGAAGTACTACCTTATCGGTAGGGCTTTCCTAATCGGTCAGATTTTCGGCATCGATTCGATGCATCCCACCGCACTCGCCGATTCTTTCGTGGGTGTCGAGAACCGCGTCAAGAAAAGCTTGACATTCGTTTTCCCTGGTGAATAATCACATGCTTTGAGTTTGGTGCGATCCTCGGTTGTTGCCTGCTGCTTCCTCCTACCAAGCGGTTTTTGGTGACATTGTTAAGGTGACGTATCGCGCACTACCGGTTTGACGATATTGGCTCAGCCGATCTTCTAGTAGGTGGTCCACGAATCGCTATTGGCAGCGTTTGATGTGCACCACCGTAGCGCCGTGTAGCGATAGAGTTTCGGCTGGCGATTTACATTTCTCGGAGGGTTAGTTTCGATGCATAAAGTAAGCAACGTGTTTGAGGCGATTCTCAAGTATGGCCACGATGAGGACTTCGCCCCTGCGGTGGAGTCCGAAGCATTCCAACCCACGGACGCTCCTGCGGGCTCGCAGGCGAAGATCGACGAGCTGCGCCGCCGCGTCGAACTCGGTTTGCCACTCTGGCATGAATATGACCGCCATGATTACAGCGGATTGACCGGCGCGGTGCGTCCGCGCGACTAGTACATCCGCGGGATGTGCGAAGTCAACCATGGCCAGCTACTAGGGTCCCGTGGCGACACATGCGATCAGGCTCGCCAACGAAGTTGATAAGTTGAGAACAACCTGCCAGCAGGCAGTATTTATAGATTGAGCCCAGCAGCAGTGCTGGGCTCAATGCATTTCCGGACACCCGTTCACCGACCGACGCGCCCGTTTCCACCGAACCCGACTTCGGTGGGACGACAACTGGCCCGCTACCATCCGCCCCAGGCAAAGCGTTTCCACCGAACCCGCTTCGGTGGGACGACAACTGGCCCGCTACCATCCGCCCCACGCAAAGCGTTTCCACCGAACCCGTTTCGGCGTGGGACGACGAACTTGGCCCGCTACCATCCGCCCCACGCAAAACGTTTCCACCGAACCCGCTTCGGTGGGACGACAACTGGCCCGCTACCATCCGCCCCAGGCAAAGCGTTTCCACCGAACCCGCTTCGGTGGGACGACAACTGGCCCGCTACCATCCGCCCCAGGCAAAGCGTTTCCGTGGTGGATCAAAGGGCCGATGATGGCAGGGGATGCTGCGGCGGCGTGAATGCAAGAAAGGGGACGCCGGCGCAGTTGGCCAGTTACGGTACCGCGCTTATCATCTCGGCCGATCACTCTTTCTGCGGCGCAGATGCTTGCTTGGCTGCCTCTTCGAGCGCGGCCTTTTCGGCCTGCAGCTTTTCCAGCATCGACTGCAATTGGGCCGCCCGGGCCTGTGCCGCGTCGGCGGCTTCCTTCTTGGGGGCCATTTGTTTGGCCAGCTCTTCACTCTCTTTGGCGGCATTGCGTCTTGAGTGCGGCGACGTCGCCCTGGGCCTTTTGCAGCGCCGCTTCCGCCTCGGGCACCTGCTTCTGGATCGCCTGTTCTCGCTCCCGCGCTTGGGCCAGCGCCGTCGTCATCTGAGCGGCCTTGGCGGTAGCGGCTTCCAGCGCCTTCTTGGCTTCGTCCATCGCACGTTGGGCCTCTTGCACGGCGGTATTCGCTGCCTCGACCTGGGCGGTCTGCGCGACGAGATCCGCCTTGGCTTTCTCCACCAGCTGGCTGGCTTGGGTCGCACTGGTTTCCGCCGCCTCCACGGCAGCTGCATTCTTACTGCCGGCGTCTTTGACTTGTTGCTCCACGGCAGCCAGTGCGGCCACGGCGGCGGCAGCCGCGTCGCGCGCCGCCTGCAACTCTTGCTCGCTCGCGGCGATGCGCATCGCAATCGTGGGCGGATTGGCTGGCAGGTGCGCGACTTCCTTGGCATCGGCCGCTTCCCACATTCTCACTTCTCCCGACCAATCGCCCGCCACGACGCGCTGTCCGTCGTGTGTGAACGTGACACGCAAGGCAGGTTCGCCAAACGCCGGAAACGTCTTCAGCGGCTTGAGTCCGGGATCCCACAGTTTGGCCGTGCGATCCTGGCCGGCGGTGACCAGTCTTCCATCGTGCGTATACGCGATGGCATTGACGCCGTCGCCGTGGGCATTGGCGCGGGCGATCTGGTTGCCGTTGTTCATTTCCCACAGTCGGATGGTGCCATCGAGCGAGGCGCTGGCCAAGACGTTGGAATCGTCTCGCCAGTCCACATCGGTCACGGCCGCCGTATGTCCACGCAGGTCAAGATACTCGCGGGCCGTTTCGGCTTCCCAGACAAACAGTCCATTGGAGCGATCGGCGGTCGCCAGCAGGACGCCGTCGGGACTGAACCGTACCGCGTAGATCCAATCGGTATGTTTACGAATTTCGTGCAGCAGCTCGCCGGTTTCCGTCGAGAAGATGCGGACGAGCTTCCCTGGCCCGCCGAGGGCCACACGCGTCAGATCGTTGTTGATGTCGGCCGTCAGCACAGCGTCCAATTCATCGCCGACCTTCACCAGCCGCTCGCCGGTCCGAACGTCAAAGAGTACGGCATCACCGGACGAGCCGCCACGCCCGCCGCCGGCCAGCAGCTTGGAACCGTCGCGGCTGAACCGCAACGAGTAGGCAATCCCTTCGGGAAACGGCAAGACACCGAGCAACTCGCCGCTATCGCGAGTGGTAGAGCAGTACTTGCTGTTGCCCGGACACGGCCACCAACGGAGCCCACGGACTGGCAGCCACAGCGGCGACCGCCCCGGCCCGCGGCGTATAGACGACCGGTTCGCGGGCGAGCGATTCGGGCATCGCCGCCGGCCCTTCCGGTTTGCCCGTCGACGAGGTGAACGGCCAGATTCAGCGTCTTCTTCTTCTTGGGTGCCGCCGTGGCACCGGAGTTTTCCAGCAGACCTCCCTCGATCCACTGGCGGATCGATCGCCAGCTTGGCTTCGGGAAGCTTGTCCTGGCCCGGCGGCATGAACGGCTCTTCCTCGTGGGAGATCAAGGACCACAGCCGCGAGCTGTCCAGATCCTCTTCGAGCACCACCTCGCCACTGCTCCCCCCTTCAATCATCTTGGCATAGCTGTCCAGAACCAAGCCAGCTCTTGGCTTGGTTTTGGTTGTGGCAGGTGAAACAGTGTTCGCGAAGGATCGGGCGGACGTGATCGTCGTAGGTGATCTTGGCCTCTGGCCTTCTCGGCGACTCCTCAGCCAAGGCCGATCCACAGGATCGGAAACAGCGCGCTGGGCAACATAACGGCAGGATGAGGCGATTTTTCATGATGACTTTCCGATCTCGTGCGCGAGCAACTCTGCGACTGATTCAGCTCGAATGACCTCGTGGGCCTGGAGGTTGATGCGATTCGCACCTGCTGGGCTCCCAGACACGCACGGTTCCTGCGTCGATTGGCGTTGCGTCCAGACAATGTCACAGCGGTGGAGCCGGCAGATCGGCTCGACGCGCACTAGTGATTGAACACGAATTCACGGGCATTCAGCACCGACCAGAAGACATCTTCCAGCCCCTGCTGGCGGATTCCCCGCTTCCTGAACCAGCTGGTCAGCTTCTCCACTTTCCGGGCGTCGGCTTGCGGGTCAGCGTGCGGATATAGATCGTCTCGATCACCTGCTCGGGCGACTTCCCCTCGCCCAACCACTTCTGGACCAAGCCTCCTTGGCTGATCTTGCCTTGGATCGTCGGGCCGTTGAGCATGTGCAGGGCCTGCGACAGGCTGGGCGCCGTACTCACTTCCGAAGCACTGCAGGTATTGCGCGGCGCGCGACCAAAGGTGGTGAGGAAGTAGTTGCTGGTCTGCCCGTCGGCGATCTGCACGGCGCGAGCTCCCAGCGGCAGACCGCGGAACTTGTCCTGCGTTTCCGTGACCTGACTGATGCAGTCGAGCAGCATTTCGGCACGAATACGCCGCGGGTTGGCGTGGGCATAATTCCGCTCGTCCAGCTCGTTCGACTCATTCCGCACGACGCTGCGCTGGTACGCATGCGAGTTGCAGATGTCGCGCACCAATTGCTTGAAATCGTACTTGTACTCGACCAGCTTCCGCCCCAACTCGGCAAACAGCTCCGGGTTGCTGGCCGGATTGCTGACGCGAATATCGTCCACCGGATCGACGATCCCGACGCCAAAGAAGTGCTCCCAGATGCGATTCGCCACACTGGTCGAAAAGAAGGGATTCTCGGGCGACGTCAGCCATTGGGCCATCACGGCCCGACGATCCCGCCCTTGCAGGTCGGGTACGTCGCCGCCAAGAAACTTGGGCTGCATCACCTGGTCGGTCACCGGATGCTGCACTTCGCCGCCACCGCTGTTGAAGACGATCGTCTCGCGGTAGTCCTCCCCCTGCTTGCGGCCAATCTGGCTGAAGAACGCGGCAAAACTGTAGTAGTCGTCCATCGTCCAGCGATCGAACGGGTGGTTGTGACATTGCGCACACTGAGTTCGAATTCCCATGAAGACCTGCGCCACGTTCTCGGCCGTCTTGAGCGTGTCGCGCTCGATCTGATAGAAGTTCGTCGCCGGGTTCTTGAAGGTGCCGCCGCTGGCACTCAGCAAGTTCACGCACCATCTGATCGAGCGGCACACCACTGGCGATCTTGTTCGTCAGCCAGTTGCTGTAGAGGAACATCGCCTTGTAGCTGACTTGATTGCTCGACTTGACCATCAGCAGCTCGGCCCATTTCATGGCCCAGATTTCGGCGAATTCCTTCCGCTCGAGCAATGCGTCGACCAGCTTCGCTCGCTTCGCCGGATCGGCATCGGCCATGAACGCTTCGTACTGTTCTTCGGTCGGCAACAGACCGGTAATATCGAGCGTGACGCGTCGCAGGAACTCTTCGTCGCTGCAGATCTCGCTCGGCAGGATTCGCAACCGTTTCAGCTTGGCTCCCACCAGCTGATCGATGTAGTTGCCGGTGATGGCCGGCGGCGTGTACTGCAGGTCCTTCGGCAGCACCAGCACCTGACTGCCCACCGTGACCGTGTCGAATCGAGCGGTCACAAACGCCTCGCCCCGTGCCGCCGCCTCGACCAGACCGGTCTTGGAAATGGTAGCCGAATTACCGTTGTTGGAATTGAAGACGGCCAGGTTGGTGACATCTCGATCGGTGCCGTCGCTGTACCGTGCGCGGGCGATAAACAACTGCTGGGATTTCTCCCCCTCAATCACCGCACTGGGCGGATAGAGATCCACGCCGACCACCGCGGGGGGTTCGGCCGCATCGTCCGGCGCACCGGGCTGAAGCCATTGGAGCAGTGCCTGGCAGTAGTCGCTGTCTTGTTCGAACAGCTTGCCGCCGGTGTGCGGAACCGCGCCGGTCGTCTTCTCGATCAACAGACTCTTTTCGGGAATCGCCAGATTGACGCGGCGCACACCAATCTCGCGGGTGAGCCGGAAATAGTCTCCTCGGGGATCGAAGCCAAAGAGCGACAGGCGAAAACCGTCCTTGCCGCGTGCCGAACCGTGACAGCTCCCCGTGTTGCAGCCAGCCCGCATGAAGACGGGCATGACATCCATCTGGAAACTGATGGGCCGCTCCGTCGTCGCGTGCTGGATCTCCACGGTCGCACTGGCCGACAGATTTCCCACGGTCGCCTCCAACGTGGTGGCTCCATCGGCCTGAGGATAGAGTACGTTCTCCTGGATCGTGGCCAGGTTCGGATCCTTCAAGGCAATGGCCGCCGTCTTGGTCACGTCGACGGTGACTCCGTCGTCACGCGTCGCCACCACGATGAACCGCTGCAGATCCTGCTGGCTGGTTAGGTGGATGTCCGGCGGATACACGGCCAGACTCGTGACTTGCCCCTCGGCAAACAGCGAGACAGCACTCGCCGCGACCAGGACGAGCGGCAGTAAGCTGTATCGGATGCGATGTAACATACTCACAACGACCTCCTAAGCGGAGAAATAGGCATGACGTCCACGCTAGTTCGCGCCGGCACCAACTCGGTACGACGGGAATAGCATCTGTCGGTATCCGTCTGTCGGTATTTGACTGTATCTGCTTGTCTGCTTGTCTGCTTGTCTGTCTGTCTGTCCGCGGGCTATTCGCCGCCCCCGTTCTTCTGCCGTTCGAGACGCAATTGCTCGAGCCGACTGAGTGGCTTCGGGGCGCTGCTTCCGGCGCGGCCACGACCGGTTGCGGTTCGGGTGGCGGCGCGGGAGCATCGGCCTTGGGAGGCAACGGCTCGTCAATACGCAGTTCTCCCGATCCCAAGGTGTGGACGATCGGCTCGCCGTTCATGGTCAGAATTGCTCGGCACACCAACGTCTGATTCTTGCCGGGTCGCGCGTCTGGCTCAATCTTCACCTTGTAGACCAGGTCTTTGGTCTCCTGGTTGAATTCCAGGGGCTTCGGGTCGGCCAGCGCCGTCTTGGCGGGCAACCCCAACAACTCGGCCGTCGCCGTCCCCTCAAAATCACGCTTTTTCGTCACGTGGACGAACACATCGGCTTCCTGACCCAGTTCGGCAGCCGACTTCTCAATGGCGAAATCGAAGAAGATGTCGGCGATCTCCAATTGGGCCTGCTGCGAAGCCACGTCGATGTTCCCGTTACCGGCCTGGGCTCGGCCCAGTACGATGAGGGGCCACTGGCCGATCGCCGCACTACCGTTGGCGGTCAGCGGGATGACGACCTCATTCTGGTCGGCCGGTATCGAGATCGAACCGGACGAACCGATACCAGGAGGATTGTAGAGCAGATAGACAGCGATCGGCTCGTTGAATCCTTCCCGGCGCTTGGCCACCACTTTCAGTTGCATGGCCCCGTTGCGCACAATCGGAACCTGTGGCTGGACAATTTCGATGCTGTACGGTGCCTCCTGCGTCACGGCCACCGCCGCCCGCTGCGCATTGTGTCCCCACACATCCACGTTGTTCTGGCCTCGCACCAACATGGTACGCTGTTGCAGGTGCCCCACGACATTCACATTCTGGTCCACGGGACGCCCAATCAGATCGGCCAAGACACCACCGTTGGGCGCATCGGCCGCAGCCGAGAAGAGCACCGGCACACTGCTCGAATCCGCCGCCATCGTCATCGGTTCCACCACGACCCCGGCGGGGAGTCCTTCCCAAGTCAAAGTCAGAGCGACCACCAAAATTCGCACGGGCCGCGTTCACCATCACCGCCATGCGGTTGTTGCGCGGAACGCTCACCGTAACCGGCACGTACTGAATCCGCTCCGGTAGGCTCAGGGTCAGCGACGGCACCACCGGTGCGACTTCCACGCGATAGACGAAATCGGGAGCTCCATCGGAAAGCTGGTCGCGAATGATCACCCGGTACTCGTCATCCTCCGGCGCTTGGAAGCGGAGATAGCTGTCCGGACCGCCGCTGTCGTCGTTGTCCCCCACTGCCGCGCCGTTGGAGCGGGTAATGACAAGCACCGAATCGAGTCGCGAGCGAAGCGTTTGGCGGGCATACACACGCACATCGTAAGTCTCCCCTTTCTTGGCGGAAAACTTATAAACATCCACGTCCCCCGGTCGATCAATCGATCCGTTGAGGGCCGCCGGCGCGGTGAACAGCGTGGCGTTTTCGCCCCCTTCGTTCGGCTCCACTTCTAACACATTCGGCCATGCGTTCACCCGGATGCGCAGCGGAGACGGAGCCATGCCCTGCGCGTCCTGTGCCCACAACTCATCATCAGGCCCCGAGTCGGTCGCAATGGTGAGCGGAGTCGTCCACTCTCCCAGCGCATCGCCAATCCACCTCACCTGCAACGATTCGCCAGCTTGGCCGCCCGCCGGAAGCACCGCCGTGGGCCGCGGAAACTCGCCAACATGCAGTCGGTATTTGCAGAGATCGCTGCCGCCGTAGGAACTTTCACGCACCTCGATCACGTACTGGCCGTCCTCGGGTGCCGCGATGCAACACAAACAATCCTGCTGCAGCAATGCCGCATCATCGCAGCGTGAGAGTTCAAAACGCTTGAGATCCAAGACGGCTACAAACGGATCGAAGAAAGTGCCATTGTTGGGGGGCATTCCCAAACGGATCCCCTCCAACTCCACCGATATCCGCTGCCCCTTCTTGACCGTCACCAGGTAGTAGTCGACATCCTCATTCTGAATCACACCATTAACCGTGCAGCCCAGTTCGATCGTCTGAGGACTCGCAAATTCACTGTTGGGCTCAACTTCCTGTACCTCGGGCAAAGCCCCGACGCTCAGCGTCTGCAAATTACTGATCCCCGTTGCCGTGCGCACGCGTAGCCCGTGGAACCCCAGCGGGCAGTCGGCGGCGATCGCCAACTTGGCCTCCACCTGATTGTCCCCCGTGGGCTTCAATTCCCTCACTTCGATACCCGGCCGATACAGCAGCAAGGCCTCGGCATCTCCCAGCCGGGCACCGCCAAAATGGGCCACCACCTCGGTACCGCGCTGAAAACCGTACGGCTGTAGCGAACTCAACTCAGGATCTGCCGCCGAGGCCGTTGGCAGCGCAAAACAAGTCACTGCCAACACCACGAACAGCAGACGTTGAATATCGTCGGAGTGGGAACAACGCATCGGAACCTCACTGGCAGGAACGAGAGTACGCGGAATACATCAGTACTTGGCCAACCATTACGCCATGACGTGAGCAGCGGTGACCACCGGCGGGCAAGACCAGCAAGAAACACCCGTCCCACGAAATCGCTGCCGAGGCAGTTCACGACAGCTCAGCCATCTACGCGATGAGTTTGTCAAGTATGTTGCCGTCATTCACGATTTCAATCGGCCGATCTCCCGGTGCCATCAGCTCGCTGTCGGCGACAATTCCCATTTGGTGGTACATCGTCGTCGCCAGGTCCGCCGGGCTGACCGGATCGTTCTCCGGCTCGGAAGCCGTGGCGTTCGAAGACCCGTAAACCACGCCCCCTTTCACCCCGCCGCCAGCCAACAAGACGCTGAAAACCTTTGGCCAATGGTCGCGTCCCGCCGTTTGATTGATCTTGGGAGTCCGCCCAAATTCGCTCGACACCATCACGAGCGTCTTGGCCAGCAAACCCTGCTGGTCCAGATCGCGCAGCAACATCGACAGCGCCTGGTCGAAAGCCGGCATCTGACTGCGCATGCCGCCTGTAATCTGGTTGTGCATGTCCCAGCCGCCGTAGGTC
Source organism: uncultured Planctomycetota bacterium (assembly GCA_963700515.1). GTDB lineage: Bacteria > Planctomycetota > Planctomycetia > Pirellulales > Pirellulaceae > JAJRVM01. The sequence continues at coordinate 206,654 of CAVOXY010000033.1, forward strand.
AGCGTCACCATTCGCACTCCGGCGGCCACGAGCCGGCGAGCCATCAGCATGCGCTGACCGGCCTCGTTGCGACCATATTGATCGCGCAGCTTCGGATCCTCTTTGTCCAAATCGAACGCTTCCCGAGCGGCCGGAGCGCTGACGAGACTGTACGCCCGCTCGTAGAACGTGCTCATCGCCTTCACATTGTCCGACTTGTCTTTGGCGACAAAATAGTCATTGACCGCCTCCAGCGCCGAACGCCGGCGGGCAAACCGCGCGTCGTCCACACCGCCCGGCAAGTTCAGATCGCGCACCTTGAACCCGCCAGAAGCCGGATCCGCACCCAAGCTGAAGGGGGCAAAACTGGAACTCAAATAGCCGTTTCCGGCAAATTCGTTGGGCTGGTTGGGAATGCAGACGTAGGGCGGCAGGTTGTTCCGCGGCCCGTACTCGTGACTCACGACACTTCCAAAACAGGGATACACCAACGCCGGACTGGGCTTGTAGCCCGTGAACATATTGTGCGTGCCCCGCTCGTGAGCCGCTTCGCCGTGCGTCATCGAACGGATGATCGCGAATTTGTCCGCGATCTGGGCCAACTGCGGCAACGTCTCGCTCAACACCTCGCCCGTGTTCGTCTTGATACTCCCCAACTCACCACGGTACTCAATGGGCGAATAGGGCTTGGGATCGAACGACTCCTGGTGGGCAATGCCCCCCGGCAGAAAAATGTGAATGACACTCTCGGCCTTCGCTTCGATGAAGTCGTAATGCTTCTGCTCCGCCATCGCCTGCCGCACGGATAGAAAATCGGCCAACGTTAATCCCAGCCCGCCGATCGCTCCCACCGTCAAAAAATCACGCCGACTAATTGGATTTCCCTGACATTTCATCTGTCTTTATCTCCCCCTTGTGGACGTCGAAACCGCCCTTTCCATACCCGCAGCCCTCGGCCGAACCATACCCGGCTCGCACCGCCCAACCACAGCCCCCATCGGTAGAGCTAACTCCCAACAGCAACCTAATCTTCGCGCACCTGGAAGCCCACACCGGGGACCCCTCGTCGCCCCAGAGATTGCTGAATTTATGCTGATCGCCCGAATGAAAACGCCGCACACATTGGGCGTTTGATCTTGTGCAAGGCAGGTCTGTCGGCAGGTGAACCGCTGCAAGCTGAGGATTTCGTTGGCTGAGGAAAGTCACAGGCTCAAAAAGATCGCGCGCAAACCGCACCGTCACACGCACGCAACAACCGACTCCGATGTATTGCCGTTGAGGATAACGGAGCGTCTGACCTTTGTCAAAGAATTCATTGTCGCGCCAAGACGTTTGTCAAGAGCGCTTTGAGAGAGATCCGGCAAGCGGGGACTTCGTACCCGCCGTGAGAAGGTCGCTCCGAGAAGCCACACTCGCCCTCGTCACTCCTCGCGGTTGCCTCACGCGGCACGACGGATGAAACGCTCCAACACGCGTTTTTGTGCCCCGGGGCCGCGAGAACCTACGCCGACCTGATCTCTGCCTCTGATAACGCGGCCGGTGGCTGCCGCCAAGGTAGCTCGGGTTCCTACGGGCGCACACGGACGCCGTGGAATCCCGCCCTGCCAGTTGCCGCCAGAAGGCGGCCGCCAAGCGGGCCATGAAGAAGAAGCGCCGGCAGAGTGCAGATTCGCACGCTCCGCCCGCCTTGCACCAGGAGAAGGAGATTTCGTTCCTGGTGCCCTCCCCAGGAACGAACCCCACATAAGACCATCCGCGACAGAGCTCCGCCGAGCGGAGGCGAACAGCCGTCTCATGGCGGCTCCGGAATTGCTTGCTCCGGACATGCCAATGGGAGACCTGCTTGTTCCAGACCGGTTGCCGCGTACGTTCATCAGCCGAAAACCGGCCGCCCGACGAGGGTCGGGACTCCGGCCGAGGACAAGCCGCCAGCCCGCCGTGCGCGCCAGCTCACCCTCGTGGGATCACAATCGTCTTTATGGTAGCGCCAGCGGTACCGGTTCGCCCTGCCGATGCGGCTCCAGTTCTTCCCGCAGCACCAAAACGTCGCGCGGCGCCTCGATCCCCAACCGCACCTTGTCACCCGACACGCGGACCACCGTCACAACGATGGAATCGCCCAGTCGAATTCGTTCGCTTTCCCTCCGTGATAACACGAGCATATGGCAAACCTCCCTGATGATGTTCAAATGAATACTAGTGGAAGTATGTACATGCACTCTCGGCATGTCAAGACCCATGCACGGAAACTGGGACCTGGGCGGCAAAAACGCCGCCAGACGCTGATCTCGTTCCCGTGCTCGCCAGCCTCCGCATTCCCTGTCGCGGGCTGGCGTACTGGTCATTCCAATCCAATGGGACACTCTTACCCTCGCGGCGGATGCAATCGGCGGCTTCGCTGCCAGGCAGATTCCCGTTCGAATCGGCCCCGCTCCCCTGGCTCGGTCGTGATGACCTCTGGGAGGGAAGGCGATCCTCTGGCGGTGGCAAAGCGGACTTTCACATTGGGAGTGCGAGGATAGCTGAGTTGCGGAGGGAGTGCATCGACGACTCCACTCCGCTCGCTACCTACCTCCCGCCTGGTTCATGCGGGTGCAGGCACCAGGCTGGGGGCGTGGGTCAGTTGCGCTTTGTGCACGCGCTGGCCCGTTGCGCTGTAAAACAACACCGAATTGCGATCGGTTTCCCAAATCGCCGTAAACTTAACGGCTCGCGGGCCGTGTAAGCAGAAATACAGGCCACACGGCTTCCCGCCGCGCACCAAAATCCGCTCCGTCATCGAAAATGCGTTGACTTCCAACTCATTGTTCTGGCATATCGTTTCATGGACATAAGTACGTAGGTCATCGAGGTCGTTGATTCGTGGGGAATCATCCAACATGGTGGGTGGTGGCTCCTTGTTGGGATGTGACTATTGAGAGACTTGGCCTTGCGGGGGAAGACCAGTCAAAGTAGATAATCTGTCAGCAGAAAATACTATCGGCAATATAGGGAGAATAATTTGTCGCGATCTTATCTAAGTTAAATGAAATGAGACTTGGCCGGAAGTCTGTACCGATTCCCCCCCTGCGCGACCCTCTGGCGGCGGTGAGGGGGTACCGGAACAGGTGCTGCGACGGGCCCCACAGAGGTCCCTCGTCAGTGCCATTCGTCAAAGCAGATAGAGGTGCGCGATCGAGAAATAGGCAACGATCAGCGTGACGTCCACGAATGTCGCGTCGAACCGTGAGCGGCCGCGCCAAATCCTGGTTGGTCTGGCTGCGGTTCTTCTGAAAAGGCGATCCGCACGTTCGTGGACGACCGTCACCTGAAGCGGTTCTCCGTGTCCAGACCGCTGCCAATTGGCAACGCACCATGCGGACGTCGTAGAATTCAGCGACGAAACGTTGCTCAACACGGACCGTGTTAGCTCGCCGTCTGCTTCACCGGATCAGGCCCCAGCGCACTGCTGTGATCTTCCACGGTGGCGGCAGCCTGTAATCGGGTGGCCGGGTCCGAGAACGTGCAAAATGGCGACTCGTCCGGGAGCGAGTCCCCGAAACTAATTCCCAACGCCCGAGCAGCCTGCACCGCGGCGTCTTCCGGATTCACGCGCGACAACTCGTTGACTGCGTCGATGATCGGCACATCGTTGATCTTGGGCGGATGGTAACAGACCATCTGCCCGAATCGGCGCTGCACGACCAACCGGACGGCGTGGGCGCCGAATTGCGTGGCCAACACCCGGTCGAAAGTCGTCGGCGGACCGCCACGCTGCAGATGTCCCAGCACGACGACCCGCGTTTCGCGCAACAGCCGTTTCTCGATCTCCGCACACACCAGGTTACCGATGCCTCCCAGGCGAGTTTGCCGATCGTCCTTGTCCTTTTCCCGCGTGATCAGCTGGCCATCGGGCGATTGCGCGCCTTCGGCGACGACGACCAGCGTGAAGTGCTTGCCCCGGCTGTCGCGTTCGAGGATCTTCTGGCAGACGTTTTCATAGGTCCAGGGGATCTCGGGAATCAGGATCACGTCGCCGCCACCGGCGATTCCCGCGTGCAATGCGATCCAGCCGGCGTGTCGCCCCATCACCTCCAGCACCATCGTCCGCCCGTGGCTGGCGGCGGTCGTGTGTAGCCGGTCCAATGCATCGGTGGCGCAGGCCACCGCACTGTCGAAGCCGAACGTGAAGGCCGTGGACGATAGGTCGTTGTCGATCGTCTTCGGCACGCCGACCACCGGCAGACCATATTCGTGAAATTGCTGCGCGATGGCCAACGAACCGTCACCGCCCACGCAGATCAGGCCACACAGGCCCAACTGCTCCATCGTCGTTTGTACGTCGGCGAGCAGTTCCGGCGCGATTTCCAATCGCTTCGAAACGCCCACTGTCGCGGCGAAGCGACCCTTATTGGTCGATCCCAGGATGGTTCCTCCCTGATGGAGGATGCCGCTGGTGTTCTTGCGGTTCAACGGTCGGTAGGCGACGGGATCGACCAAGCCCTCGAAGCCGCCGAGAAACCCGACCATGTCGTACCCCAACCTGTCAGCACTCTTGACGGCGCCGCGGATCACGGCGTTGAGGCCCGGGCAGTCACCGCCGCTGGTGAGAATGCCAATACGCTTCTTGTTCTTTAACATGGCCGGTGACTCTCCAACGTTCCCTCTAGGGATCTGATATTTCCTCTGGTCGAGTGGCGTTGCGGTCGCGCCGCAGCGTCTTTCTCGCTGCGGAAGCGTAGGTTACGGAGGTTGCCAAGACAAACATCAAACCGGACCATGGTCATTATCCCACAGTCCATCCCCGGTTTGACGAGTCGGACCTACCGCCACAACCGGTACAGAGCGCCCCTGCACCGGAATCACGGTGCCACTGCTCACTCCATCCGTCTTCCAATTGGTGAGAACACACACTCTGGAGCATGCGACAGAGACTTGCCTCCGCCAGAAGGATGTGCCGGCTTTCCCGGCCACCTCACCGGTCGATCTTGCTGGGACCTTGTCCGCGACATAGACGGATGTTGCCTGGAAGTGGGCCTGGCAGCACAAGGCATCCCGCGCGTGCACCAAAGAAAGGTATTCCGAATAATCTCGAGATGGTGGCAGAGACCTCGGACGGGGCAGATAAGAACAAAAAAATCGGCTGACAAAAAGACCCCCGTGCCGACTTGTCCTTTTATCACCCCATCTTCTTGTCCTTCAAACAGATGGCGATGGAACATCTGTTGCCGGTGCTGCTGAGCCCTTGGCGGTCTCAGCTACGGCGGTCTCAGCTACGGCGGTCTCAGCTGCGGCGGTCTCAGCTGCGGCGGTCTCAGCTACGGCGGTCTCAGCTACGGCGGTCTCAGCTGCGGCGGTCTCAGCTACGACTTCCGTACAGCGCACTTCCCGCTTCACTGTGAGTCTGGTTTCCCCTGAGTCCGGTTTCCCCTGGGTATATCCCAGGGGGACCACAACTGGCCAGCTACCGACCGGCCCCCCACCGATGAGCGGCCGAGCCCAGCCGCAACCATCACGCCGGCGTTGTGCCGAGGCCGCCACGCAACCGCGTCTGGCGTTCGTGCCGCCTGATGGCGCGCGAGGCCCGCCGCAGTCGATTTCGATCGGCCCGCGCGGCGGCTTGGCGCCATGCCTGGGACTCGCCCAACAGGTGCGATCAATCGTCGCCCGAGCACTGCGCTGGGTCGCCGCTGGCGACCTCACTTCGGGCTGGCATAGCGCGCCCCTTTCGGGGCGGAAGAACGTTCGGCGCATACGGGCGCCGGTACATCCGAAACCGAAAGAATGCCCGAGAGTAGAGCCATTCGCAACGTGCCGGTCTACCGCTTCGACCGGGTTTGTCCCGGCCGGGCAGCCGCCGTTGGCGCAGCAAACCGACTATTGGCCGATCGGCTCTTCGGCATAACGCTCGAAGGCCTCGGCGATCTTGCCCTGCTGTTCGTCACCGCGGTGCAGAATGACGCGATAGTACAGGTCGAACGACTCCCCGGCCTGCAGTGTCAGCGATCCGTCGGCGGTGTTGGAGTTGAGGAAATCGTGGAGTCCGAAAGGATTGGCGGCAAACAGCCCGTACGTGCGCACGTGCCAGTAGGTCGGGTATCTCAGGCTGCGCGGATGATTCAGGATGGCGATCCCCACCGTTTCACCATCGACGGGACCGGAGTAATCGACCCACGAAGCGGGCTTGCCCCAGGCTTCATCGTTCGTCTGGCCCTGGCTGTTGACGATCCGTCCTCCCTGCTTCAGTTCGACGCGCATGGAACCGGCCACGCGCAACCCGAAGCTTCCTTCTTTCGTGTCGCCAAACACAACTTTGTCGGCGGCGGCCGTCACTCGCACCTGGAAGTCGATCCACCGTGTCTCGCCATCCGCGCCAAACGCCATGGTGCGAACATCGCTGCAAACCACACTGCCGTCAGGGTTCTTCCAGTCGTTGCTGGTCTGAATCACCGCCTGGTCTCCGTCCTGCAGTTTCAGATACTCGCGATGCTCAATCGTCCCGTGCCGGCCCTGCTCGTCCCAGAAACTGACACCGTTGACATTGCCGTGGTCGAACCAGAACGAGCGATGGTGGATATGATCCTTCTTCTCGTCCCCTGTCACCTCGCGCATGGGATATCCGCGCGTCATCTCCTTGCCCGAGGGCCCGACAATCGGCCAGAGGATTGGTTTGGCGCCCGACTTTTGAATATAGCGCGTCATGAACTGCCCATCACACTTCACCGTGACCCCGGCATCGTCTTTTTCCAGCGTGAACTGGGCGGCATGGAGTGGACCGAGGGGAAGGCTCAACAGAATCGCAGCGGCGACGAAGTGTCGGGTCATGAGAGAGGCTCCTGTCAGGTGTGAGTCGCGGGATTCGTGCAGCATGAGAGCAGCCGTGCCAGCTCCCACTTATCCTACCCCCCGACGGCCCGGCCACCAAGTATCCCCTCCAGGGAAAAGAAAAGGACACGAAGAATTGTCCTCCAGAATGGTTGCCGCTTCACTCGTCGCGCTGCGCGACGTCGGGCAACTGCATGTACTCGCGAAAGGTCACGGTCGGATAGGTGGCCAGATACGTTCCCGCGCGGTCGATTTGTTTCCGGTCGGTGTCCGACAGACGCCAGTTCGCCAGATGTTGGCTCCGCAAAGACTGCTTCTTCTCCGCCAAGCCCCGCTTGTCCAACACCGTGATACGTTCAATCGTTTTGGGGATCAGCCCCCTCTTGGCGATTTCGGAATTTAATTGAATACGCAGAAACGGCGGCAGACTGCCCCGCATGGCGTTCAGCCGCGCGTACCAATCGGCAAACTGCTGATACTCGAGCACGGCCGACTTTTCTTTCGGCTCAATGCCTTCCGCGCGATATGTCACCCGTTGATTCGCCAGCTTCAGCCAGCCATCTTCGTCGGTGACCGCATCCATATCTTCACCCAACAGAAACTCGCGTTGCGTGTCGTTCAGTTGCGACTTCATCTGGGCAACAAAGGACAGAATGCTGTCCGTGGTCAGCTCGGTCTTCACCTTCCGCTTCGTATCCATCAACACCAGGCGATCGCGATGGCGATCGAACAATGTGATCTCTTCCACACCGGTCAACAAGAAGTCGTAGACAATTCCGTCGGTAAAAATGGTGAGCGTTTCGACCTGCGGGTCCTTCAGATCGTCCAAGAAGACCTCCGTGGCGATACGGAATTCCTGTGCGAGGCTGGGGGCAGCAACGGCACACAAGAACAGGAAAACGGTCGTCGCAGTCGCACGTGTCACGGGTCGCATGGCGAGCATCCTTGCCGGAAAGCGGGAATCCTATCGAATTGGGCACCGTTAGGGCGGCAGCAGAATATCGCAGATCTGCCCCCTGTGTCCACTGCAATCCACCTCCCCCCAAAAACCCCCAGGCACCAAGCCGCGCGGCCGCGCACCACCATCATGAGGGGGTCACGACAAGCCCTTTTCGGTCCGCCGCACGCCCCCGGGCACGCGCGATCGCCGACCGGCACAAACGTCGATTGCCGCCGCTGCCGGCGAAGCGTATCCTGGCAGCCTGTGCCATGAATGACGGGGATCGACTAACCCGCAGTGATCGATCCGCCGCCGAGTTCGCCGCGTCACCGGTCGGCAACTCGAGCGGTCGCACGACCTTGCGGGTCCCGATTAACGTCTGCCGCAGGCCTTGGCAGTCACCCAGTAGTTCACACAGAGGTAACCCGACAACGTGTCAAAAATCCAACGTATTCTCGTGACGGGAGGGGCTGGATTCCTGGGGTCCCACTTGTGCGAACGGATCGTCGAAGCGGGACATGACGTCATCTGTCTCGACAACTTCTTTACGAGCCAGAAGATGAACGTGGCCCACCTGCTGGACCGTCCGAATTTCGAACTGATTCGGCATGATGTGACGATGCCCATCTGGCTGGAAGTCGATCAGGTCTACAATCTGGCCTGTCCTGCCGCACCAGGGCACTACCAATTCAACCCCATCAAGACCGTCAAGACATCGGTACTGGGCGCCATCAACATCCTAGGCATGGCCAAACGCTGCCGCGCTCGCGTGCTGCAGGCATCCACCAGCGAAGTGTATGGCGACCCGGAAGTGCATCCGCAGCGGGAGGATTACCGCGGCAACGTGAATCCCATTGGACCGCGGGCCTGCTACGACGAAGGAAAGCGAGCCGCCGAAACTCTGTTCATGGACTACCACCGCATGAACGGAGTCGATATCCGTATCGTCCGGATCTTCAATACCTACGGCCCTCGCATGCATCCCTTTGACGGACGGGTCGTCTCCAATTTCATCCGGCAGGCACTTGTCGGTGACGACATCACCATTTTCGGCGACGGCTCCCAGACACGCTCGTTCTGCTATCGCGACGATCTGGTGGAAGGCCTCATCCGCATGATGGATCAGACAGACAACATTGGCCCCCTCAACCTGGGCAATCCGGTGGAGTTCACTATCCGCCAGCTGGCAGAAATGGTCCTGGCCGAGACGGGCAGCCGCTCGAGAATCATCTATCAACCACTTCCCACCGACGATCCAACACGTCGCCGCCCCGACATTTCCCTAGCCGAACAGGTCCTGCAATGGAAACCCACGATACCGCTCAGAGAAGGACTGAAGGCGACAATCGAGTGGTTTCGGACTGTGAATGTCGAACACTTCCGCCCCCCGACGCCAAATTATTGATGCCCGACAGCGGCGGACGGAAAACTTCCGCGTGATGGCTCATCGACAATGGACGATGACCACTCAGGCCTCACTGCCTCGACTGGGGATCGGCTCACCGACGTGGAGCAGTCGGCGATAGCCCAAGTCGAGTACCCAGAACAGTGAGATGCCGATCAAGGCGCCCGTGACATCCGCCAGCCAATCGGCGAGTTCGCACGATCGGCCAGGAACGAGCCGTTGCGTCTGTTCGTCCAGGAAGGCGTAAAGTACCGCCACGCCAAGGGCGAAGATCAAGCCGAGTGGCACCAAGGGACGTCGCGTGGTCCAGACCCAGCTGAGCAGAAATGCCAGCCCGGCAAACGCTACAAAATGGGCAATTTTGTCGCTACCACCAGGCAGGTCGACAGGCAACCTTGGTGCGTGCGTGCCGGTAGTCAGGCCAACCCAATACAGGATCAGCAGTCCGGTGGTCAGTCTGGGCCAGAGAGTGGATCGAAGTTGATTCATAGTCGGATCATCGCTGGTTGGCTTTGGAAAAGACCTGACACGGCAGGCGATGGCCTGGCCGCTGCTCTGTGAAAATAACAGGCGAAAATAATAGGCTGGAAGCCCATCCTACGGGTAGGACAAGTCCGCGCGACCGATGCTCGGCGGGCGAACCGCCCTGGAGCGGCAGCGCGTTTTGGTTTGCGGGCACAGCTCGTTAGAATAGTCTACGTCGTGAGCCGGACCAACCGTCCGGCGAATCCGGAAATTACCGATCTCACGTTAACCGCACTCTTGGAGTACCTCCCCGATGAAGCTTTGCGCGCACCTCGCATCACGCCGTTCCCTCGACAGCGCCAACTCTGCTCACCGCCCCGGGGCGGTACGCCGTGGCCGCGGCCGGCGGACCTGGAGACGATGGGCAGGCCTCGCTGTCGTCGTCGTCTTCGCGGTCCCCGCCGCAGTTCGCGCCCAGGACAACCCGGTCGCTGAGCCCGCCACGAAGCAGGACCAAGAGGCCGGCAAGACCAAGCCGAAGGAACCAGCCTGGAAGCCATTGTTTGACGGCAAATCCCTCCAAGGTTGGAAGGCCTCTAACTTCGGGGGCGAAGGGGAGGTCGTGGTCAAGGAGGGAATCCTGAACATGGGAATGGGTAGCCCGCTGACGGGGATCACCTATACCGAGAAGACACTGAAATGCGACTACGAACTGCAGGTGGAAGCGATGCGGATCGACGGGAACGACTTCTTCAGTACGATCACCTTTCCGGTCAACGAGTCGTTTTGCAGTCTGGTTGTTGGCGGCTGGGGTGGTGCCGTCGTGGGTATCTCATGTATCAATCGAGCCGACGCGTCGGAGAATGAGACGACGAAGTACATGAAATTCGAATCGAAGAAGTGGTATCGCATCCGGGTGCAAGTTCGCAAGAACCACATCCGAGCATGGATCGACGACAAATCCGTGGTCGACGTAGACATCAAGAACCGCCAGCTGTCGACACGGACCGAGGTCTTTCTGACCGAACCGCTGGGCATCTCCAGTTACATCACGCGGGCCGGCATTCGCAAGATTGAGCTGCGAGAACTACCGCCAGAAACGGGGAAGTGAGTTCCATGATTTCCCACGACAGTCCGCTGATTGGGGAAAACCTGCATGAGCGCTTCATGCGACTGGCCCTGCAAGAGGCCCGCGCTGCCTTGGCAGAAAACGAAGTGCCGGTGGGAGTCGTTGTGGTGCATGGCGAACGCGTGATCGCGGCTGCGCACAATCAACGAGAACAATTGCGCGATCCGACGGCGCACGCGGAGATGATCGCGATTACCCAGGCGGCGGAGTCGCTGCGGGATTGGCGTCTCGAAGGTTGCACTCTCTACGCCACGCTGGAACCTTGCCCGATGTGCGCCGGGGCGATTCTGCAGGCCCGCATCCCGCTGGTCGGGTACGGCGCAACCGACCCGAAAGCCGGGGCCGTCAGTTCGCTCTACCACCTGCTGGACGATGCGCGGTTGAATCATCGCTGTCAGGTGATTCCCGGCATCCTGGCCGTGGAGTGCGGCCAGATCCTCACCGATTTTTTTCAGCAACAGCGGCGTCAAGGAAAGAAATAAAATGCCCAGAGCAGGAGTGGCCCCCCACCCGGGCCGCGGAGCCATTTCCTTTCCTGCCACCGCGCTAAATCCGAGATAATCCACCAGCTCGGCTGTGAGAATTGACAAGGTCCTACCGTTGCCGGCGTGGTTTTGGAGTGGTGGAGTGTGGGTGTAGTGGAGAAATGAGTGATAGGCACGAAGCTATATTTGGTCGATCCACGTTAGGTCTCGTTCGTTGGGGGGTTTCCCTAACACTCCAACACTCCAACACTCCAACACTCCAACACTCCAACACTCCAACACTCCAACACTCCAATACTCCACCCCTCCACCCCTCTAGTGACCCGTCGCATCCTCGGACGTTTCCACGAGTTCCACCTCCTTGCTCGGCAGGGCATTGGGCTGTGCCGCGCTGACACTCGATTTCTCGTCCTTCTTCTCCGTCGGCGGCGGTTGATTCGGAGCGGGCACGGGCGCCGCCTCCACCTTCTTGGCTGGCAGTTGCTGCATGGATTTCTCGACCTGCTGCGAGATGATCGCCGGCAACTTGGCAATTTCCTGGTCGATGGTGCTCTTGAACGCCTGAGACTGTTCGGCATACTTCGCGTTGAGCTGAGCGACTTCTTTGTCGGTCTGTTCCTTCAATTTACTCGCTTCCGCTTGCACAAGCTCCTGCGACTGCTGCTTGATCTGCTCGACCTGCTCAGCCATCTTCTTGTCCAGGCGGTCCGCTTCCGCGGCGACGAGCTTCGAAGCTTCCTCCCGCAATTGCACAAGTGCCTGATCGACTTGCTGTTGCAGCTTGTCCGCTTCCGTCTTCACTTGCTCTTGGGCTGACGTCGTCAGCTGAGCGGTCAGCGCCTCCACCTCGCGGGCCAAATCGCTATCCATCTTGGACGACAGATCATTGACCAACTCTGCCCGCAATTCCGCCTTGCGACGTTCCCATCGGTGGCCGAACAGGCCCGCACTTGCCGTGTCCACAGCTAGCAGAGCCAACAGAACTCCCACGAGTAACAGACGAATCTTGAACATGACAACGTCTCCTCTAGGCATGAAAAAGGTGGGACCCGGATCGGTTCGTGCAGAACCGAGGTGTGTACGTGACAGCATTCCCGAGTAGCAGCATTACCGAGTAACTGGGGCGGCCGTGCTGGCGAGGATGACAGGGAACCTAATCTCGCCACCAACAGCCCGCCACATCGCCAAGTCTAGGCAATTCAGCGTATTTTAACATGCCGATTCCGGCGAAGAAAGGATTGAATGTGGCGCAATCGTTAAAGTCACTCAAACCCACCGAGTTTCCTTAATCGATACGACCGTTACAGCCGACAAAGAGAGTAGGCATTTTCGTGTATCGCGGTCCCTTGGGGCCTGAGCTCCTGGCAGGGGGCTCCTGGCAGGGGGCTAGCCCGGCTGGCGAGACCCGGCACCAAGACCTCCCGACATACCTATTTTTGCGGGGTTCGAATTCCATGTCGCGACGTACGGTATACGTGGTGGTTTGCGGGACAGCGCTGTGGCGCTCTCGTTTCTCACGTCACTCGGCTGGGCGGCGGAATTCCGGACATCGGTACGAGGTCAGTCGTTGGTGCGGGAGGCCGCGTATCAGGAACCGGTCGAGGAGATCATGCCGCGTGGAGTACCCACGATGGAATCGCTGGCAGTCGGACCTGGCGACTGCACCTCGCCTTGCTGGGACGACAGTTGCGGGACTTGCGGCACCAGTTGCGGAGGCAACTGCGGACCGGGGTGGACCTATTGGGGTTCTTTTGAGTTCCTGCTCTGGTGGCGACGCGGGCAGGAATTGCCGCCACTGGTCACGAGCAGCCCGATAACGGTGGCGGCGGCGGACGCCGGCGTGCTGGGCCTGCCCAACACGCAGATCTTCTATGCCACGGAAGACCAAGGGGGCGATGCTCGACCGGGAGGTCGCCTGACGTTTGGCGCATGGTTTGACGCGTGCCAATTCTCGGGTGCTGGCGCGCGACTCTACGCGTTGGGAGAAAGCACGGCGCACTATGACATCGACAGCGATGTCAATCCGGTGTTGGCACGACCGTTTTACAACGTGGCACTCGCTCAACAGGATGCGGATGTCGTCGCTTTTCCGAATTTCACGACGGGCGCGATTGCGGTCCGCAATACATCCCGCGTGAGTGGCGGCGACGTGTTCTTTCGCCGGCTCTTCTATCAGGATGGCTGCCGACGCATCGACCTGATTGCCGGCTACCAGTTCGCCGCGATTGATACCGATCTGATGATTGCCTCGTCGCGCACTTCCGTGCGGCAAGAGGGCTCGATTCCCTTTGGAACGGTGATTGAAAACGCTGACGCCTTCGATTCTGAGAACCGTTACAACGCCGGCGAAATCGGTCTGTGGGGAGATATGGATCGAGGCAATGTGACCTGGAGTTTTCTGGCCAAGGTGGGACTAGGGAGAATGAATCAGCGGACGCAGATCACTGGTCGCACCGTCACGACCATACCGGGTGAGGCTCCTACTTTCAGCGATCAAGGCCTGCTGGCATTGGGCACCAATATCGGCTCGTACGAGCGCAACGTGTTTGTCGTATCCCCCGAACTCGCCCTCAACCTGGCGTATCACGTCAACGACTGTATCGACCTGACATTCGGCTATTCGTTTTTGTACTGGAATCACGTGGCGATGCCAGGCGATCAGATCGATCTGTCCCTCAACACGTCGCAGATCGGCGGCGCGCTGGTCGGCGAGCCGCGGCCGGCATTCCCGGGACGCGACTCGGACTACTACGTCCACGGCCTGAATGTCGGCGTGCAATGGATCTGGTAGACACCCCGCCCGATCCCGGCCATCGGGCCACAGTTCTTGGTGTATCGCCCTCAAGTTCCTCTAGGGCCAACGGGTCCGCCGGTGGTACAATGCGCGTGGCGTGTCCGCTTAAGTGCCAGCGGGCACTGGCCGTTTGGGAACACGGAGGCAGGGATCGTGGCCGGTAGATCAGGCAGCATGAGGAAACACAGGAGAGACAGGTTATGCCAGCGTTACTTCCGCCCCGCGAGGAGATCCAGAAGCTCCTGGCGTTTGTGAGCACGAACCAGGCGTCTGACCTGCACCTCAAGGTGGGATACCCTCCGACGGTGCGCATCGGTGGTCATCTGCGGCGTGTCGATTCACCGGAACTACCCGATTCGGCCTACATCGAAGAAATGATGGCCGAATTAATGCCGCCCGGCAAGCGCGAGATGTACGACGAGCGAGGCGGTGTCGACTTCGCCGCCAAATCCCCCAGCGGCGATCGCTTCCGCATCAATGCCTTTCGTTCCGAAGGCGAAATGCACGCCGCCCTGCGCCGCGTCCAGAGTCGCATTCCCAACTTCGAAGAACTGAACCTGCCGCCGATCTACGAAAAGACGATCATGAACTGCATGGAAGGCTTGGTCCTGGTCAGCGGTGTCACCGGCAGCGGCAAGAGTTCGACGTTGGCAGCCATGCTCAAGTACATCAACGGGCATCGCACGATGCACGTGATCACGATCGAGGATCCGATCGAGTATGCTTTTCAGCCACAGAAGTGCATCATCTCGCAGCGTGAAATCGGCATTGACGTGGCCGATTTCGCACTGGCCCTCCGCTTCGTCGTGCGTCAGGACCCGGACTGCATCATGATCGGGGAACTGCGTGACAGGGAGACCATGCTGGCGGCGATTCAGGCGGCGGAAACCGGACATCTCGTCATGGGCTCGATCCACTGCAACGATGCCGAGCAGACGTTTTCCCGCATCCTGGAGTTCTTCCCTCGCGAAGAACATGCCTTCATCCGCTCCTCGCTGGCCAACAGTCTCAAGGCCATCATGGTCCAGCGACTGCTGCCGGGGATCGAGGACGGCAAGCGCTTTCCGGCCACGGAAGTGCTGCTGAACAATTCCATCGTGAAGGAGAAGATCCTGCACGAGGAAGACGAAGACATTCCGGCCATTCTCCATGCCTGCCGTGACGAAGGCATGCGGGACTTCACCCATTCGCTGCACGAAATGGTGCGAGAAGGAATGGGTGACCCGCGAAGTCGCCTTAGACTACGCCCCCAATCGCGAAGCGCTCCGTTCGCGCCTCAAAGGCATCGACACGGCTGGCGACGGCCTGATCAGCCGCGTTCGCCACTAGCGGGGAGGGTTCACTCACAGAAGAAGTGGTCGGGATAGGCATCTTGCCTGGCTGGCTGGCAGCCTATCCCAACGCATTGACGGATCGTTGAGGAGTGAGCCAACATCAACCAGCACTCCTCACGCGCTGCTTCTTTCACGCCTCAAAAAACGCGCCGCTCAGCAACTGCGCCATCAACTGATCGACGCCCAACACGAAATCATCTTCGTCCCGGGCCGACGTCCCTGAATAGTGCTCCAGGATGTCGTCGGCGGCCGTCGCCGCCCGCGGCAGTTCGGCCATCAGCAGATCGGTGGCCAGGTAACCATCGGCGGGAGTGGGCGCCATCAGCACCGTCGATTCGCCTTCTCCGTCGGCCGCCCACGGCTGGTAGAGTGGGCTCACGAGGCTGAGATGGCAGGGCATCGAGCCCCCCTGACACCAGCAACGGAGTGGGGTTGAGCGGCGTGGACGCGGCGTAGGCCGCGATCGCCCCGGCCGCCTCCCCTTCGGCACCGGTCGCCGCCACGACCCTCGGCGTCGATTCGCCTTCTCCCGTGCCGGTTGCACAAGCGCAGTCGGCGCCCGGGAAGAGTACTGTCGGACTCCCCACGACGCGTAGCAAGTGATCCTGGCCCGCCGCAGCCAGCAACTGCACATGCCGGGCCAGACCGAAATCCAACGTGGTCGAGTACTGCTGCGCATCGGTCGTTGTCACATTCAGTTGCGCGGACTTCATGTCTTGCTGCAGGGTGACGTTCAGCGACTGGGCATGCGACCAGCCACCTTCCACCGCGTACCACTGCCCCCCGCCATTCGAATTGGCCGAAATCAGGACCGAATCTCGCGGTGTGGAGGCAAAGAAATCGAACACGGTAATTTGGCTGGCAGTTCGTCCTCGCTCGCCAAAATTGTAGCCCGTGATGTCTGAATCCTGCTCCAATTCGATGGGCAAGTCATCGGTTCCGGCCGGGAAGAACTGTCCCGCGGCACGGTCGATACCATCGGCCAGAAACTGCGGTTGTGTTTCGATCACGTGGTAACTGCCGGGAACCAGATTCACAAACTGGTAGAATCCCAGCGCATCGGTCGTCTGCTGCAACTCCACGGGTGCGTCGAACATGTCGGTGCCACGCAGCGTCACCACGACGCCACCCAACGGTGTTTCGTTCGGGTCTTTCACTCCATCATTGTCAACGTCCAGATAGACATAGCCCGACAGTTTGCTGGGAATGTACTGCAAGACCTCGACCGTCACGGTCGCTTGGGCGGTAGCCCCCGCGGGATCTGCCATCGTGTAGGTGAAAGTGTCGGTACCCATGAAAGCGGCCGGTGGCGTGTAGAGGATCGCCGATCCGTCGCTCTTAATGGTGACAGTCCCACCCGACGATGTTGTCCCCACGGCTGTCACTTTCAGCACTTCCACCGCGTCCGGCGCCGAGCTGTCGTTGGCCAACACGTCCAACGGATTCCCGCTCGAGCCCTTCACCACGCTCAACGCATCGTTGGCAGCCGTGGGCGGGTCATTGGTCCCCTGCACGTTCACCATCGCCGTAGCTTCGGCAAAACCTCCGTTGCCATCGGTGATCTTGTATGTGAACCGTTCCGTCCCGAAGAAATTCGCGACGGGCGTGTAAATCAGTGACAGTTTGTCGCCGGCAATCGTCACCGTACCGCCATGTTCGGTGGCACCGACCTCGACAATCGACAGCGATTCGCCGGGATCGCCGGCCGTGGTATCATTGGCCAGCACGTTGAGCGAATTGCTGGTGCTGTCCTCCGTGACCGTGAACAGGTCGTTGGTGGCTTCGGGCGGATCGTTCGCCTCCGTAACCGTGACCGACACGGATCCTTGATCTGTCCCCCCGTTCCTGTCGCTAATCGTGTAGGTGAAGGTCTCCATGCCGAAGAAATTCGCGGCCGGCGTATAGAGCAGCCGGTCGCGCTCCGCTGTGATCGTCAGAGATCCACCCGATGATGGCGAGGTGAAGCTCGAAATAACGAGCGTTTCGCCAGCGTCCGGTGTAATCAAATCGTTCGCCAGGACGTTCAGGGAGAAGTTGGTGGCGTCCTCCATGACGACATACGTGTCGTCGACAGCCGTCGGATCGTCGTTGGCCGGCATCACTTGCACCGTCACGGTTGCCGTGTCGGTCCCGGTGTTGTCACCGACGGTGTAGGTGAATGTCTCCTCGCCGAAATAATTCGGTGCCGGACTGTAGATCAGGCTCTTCCCGTCCGTGGCGATCGCCACACTGCCACCGTGGTTCGTGGCGCCCACTCCCACGATGGTCAGTGCGCCGCTCGATCCTGGAAAAACCTCGTCATTGGCCAGCACATTCAGCGTCGTGTCGATGCTATCTTCGTCGACATTGACAGACATCGTCGTTGGCACCAAACGCCGGATTGATAGTCAACGTCTTGGATCCATAAATGACTTCGTCGGCAAGCACTTCAAAATCTCCGCCGAACCGGAGCAGTTCATGATCGGGGAGGTCGTCGGCAGCATCACTCTGAAACAGCGCGTCTCCTGCGAAAATCGCCTGCATCTGCAGCGTGAACAAGAGATTCTCGCTCCCACCGAGTTCACTGAATGATGCAATCGCCCCCACCTCGTCCACGAGGCCCAAGGTCGCCAGAGTTCCGACGTGGTTGTTCGGGTACGCGGCCCCATAGCTGATCGTGCCGTCGACGGCCACCAGTTGCTGGTCGTAAAGCAGATCGAGGAATGCCGCAAATACACCGTGTGGGTTGGCAGCCACGTCCTGCACGTAGACGCGCACTTGAAACTCGTGCCCGACATCAATCGACGAAATTGGTGTTCCACTCAAATCGGTCACGTCAACGCGAAAGGCGACCAAGGCGCTGGATTGAACGTCGATGTTGAGTGATTGCGTGCGGGCGTTCCCGGCGGCATCGGTGAGGGCCACGGAAAAGGCCTGAGGCCCCAAGTCTCCAATGCCGGGCGTCCAGTTCATGACTCCGGTGGCGGCGTCGATCGTGACACCGCTGGGAGCATCGATCAGTGAATAAGTCGTCCCGGCCGTTCCCTCAGCCGGATTCCCCACGTCATAGGCGAGCAAGGCACCCACCGTGGCCGTGCGTCGGAGGAGTCGAAGTGAACGCCGGCGGAGCGGTCATGTCCAACGTGACGTTCAAAGTCGGGGAAACAGGGCTCTCCACCGCTGCCGACCATCTGCGTGGCGAAGACGCCGTAGGTACCGTCGCCCAACCCCGTCAGGCTGGAAGTGGCGATGACGGCGCTCGTGCCGCTGGCCGTCGCCTGACCGATCACCGTATCGCCGTGATGCAATCGGACCACCGCACCGCTGGTCACCCCGCTCACCGTGAATTGCAGGTCGGTGACGTTCGTCAGATTGTCAGTCTCCGACACGCCCGAGTCGCTGGCAGCGGCCAGGTCCACGGCTGTCGGAGCGTCGGGCGTCACCACGAATGCTCACCAGTTGCGTGTCGTACACATCACTGGTGTCCGAAGTCGTCGCGGGACGAACGTAGACCAGCACGTCCATGGTGCCGACGAAGCCGGTGGGAGGCGTGACGGTGACACTTCCCGACTGACTGTTCGCCGACAACGTGTAGTCCACAGTTCCCGTCTTGACGCCGCCATAAGTCACGGCGTCCCCCTCGACATCGATCGCCGACAGCTGGAACGTGGCCGCCGTATTCACCGTGGTCTGCACCGCCGGAATGTCGTCCAGATACGGTCCGCCGTTGTAAGGTGTCGGCCTGCACGGTCACCTGGAATGTCTCCACGTACTGATGCCCGTCCTGGTCCGTCACCGTCACCGTGATGTTCGACGTGCCCGTCGCGCCCGGAACCGCTTTGAGCATGAGCATGCCGTTTTCGGTGTCGTCGAAGATGCTCACCGACGAAATATTGATCGCGACCAGCGGCCGATCATTGCTGTCGGTCGCCGTCGCCGTGATCGCGTCGCGGACCTTGTCGCCTTCGGTCAATTGTCCGAAGTACGAGTGGTTGAAGTCGAGATGACGCGTCGCCACGTCGGTGACGAACACCTGTGAATCGTTCGTGTCGTCGTTCGACTTGGCCCAAGACAATGCTCCCGTCGTGTTGTGCTGGAGGTCGGGGTGAAATCGTCGTCAAAGTCCCCCAGAGTCGATCCACCCGAGCCCGTCCCCGTCGGATCGCCGAACTGCAGCATGAAATTGTCGATGACGCGATGAACGGTGATGTCAGGATTGTTGTTCGCCGCATCATAGAAACCCGACTGAGCCAGCGTAATGAAGCGGCCGGTCGCATCCGGAACCTGCTGCTCAAACAACTGAAAGACCATATCGCCCCAACCGGCGACACTGATCTTGGCACTGCGGTTACCCGTCAACACCGTCGGCTGCACAATCGACGGATTGCTGCTCACCACCGTGTAGGTCAGGGGGCCGCCGTTGGGATCGTAGCCGTCCAGCCCGATATGCAATGGCGAGCCGTCCAACACGATCTGATCGCCGATCGGCGCCACAAACGGACTGTTGGAAGTCGGAATCGCCACACCCGCCCGCTGCGAAATCGTCGCCAGAGAAAGCGCCCCGACTTCCCGACTCCCGTCCGGGAAATTCCCAGGTGGGATAACGAAGTGATGTTCTCCGCAATCCCGGTGGCATTGAGCGTCCGGTCGGGGTTCGTCACCTCGATAAACGGCAGAAATCCGCCCCGTCTTCAAAGAGCTCCTTCTGGGTCGTACAGGCCGGACACCAGGCGGCAGCCAAAGAGTTTCACTCCCTCCTTGGCCGACAACGCCTTGGCAAACGCCACCAGGTCCGGTGCCGTCGTTTCTTCACCCTCGGCCATCGAGTCAGCCGTTGCCCAGCCGTCGCACTCGATGTCTCGCCTCCGACGGTTGTCCCCCCCAGAGCGTCGGTGTTGTCGAGCGGCAGATACAGTTCCGATCCGCAGGTCGCCGGCCAGCATCAGCCGCCCCTCGAGCGACTCCAGCCCAGCGGCATTGCTGCGGCGCGTCTCCCGCACAGCGACGCGGGTTCCGAAGAACAGTTCACGCAAACTACGCAAGGATCGACGGTTCTTTCGGTAATGCATATGCTTCTTCACTGGAGTTCTGTCCCGATAGAAATTCAACTGGGTATTACACTCTTGGGTGGGTAGCCAAGCCAAACGGCTTTCAACGTCGCGATTTCATCACCGCCCTGCGACGGCTTGGGGCACCAGATGGCACTGTACGGTACTGGCCCACGGTGCGAATGCTCACGGTACGAAAAGTCTCAACTGTTCAGGATAAACACAAAGCCGGAATGTGTCACTAAATTGGCTCGATTCCGCACTCTGAAGCCACTGCACCAACCGGCATAATCGGTCTGCGCGGCACAACCCGGTACAAGGCGATGGAGCCAGACCGTAACGCTCCAATCCAGACGACATTGTGGCCTTCTTGACTCATGCGGTTGCTTCTCCTCAACATTCCGCGACAACCGAGACCCGTGATTTCTCCCCGATTGTCGCTCGTCGCTTGGTCATGCCCCATACGTAGCAACACGCATACCAGTTTCCAACACACCACCACAAAGAGTGGTTTTCGGGCCGATAGTCTCGGTCGCCGAAGGGATGCTGCCCAGCGACGGGAGACGTGCCCGAGTGCTGATTCGCTGTGCGGGAATCGTGTGGAGCACCGCGAGGCATTCCCAATCGGCTTGTGGGCACCGATAAGGGTGGGATCATGAACCGGTGCTGGCAGGGCGGCTACCGCCAGGTTTCCCGCCCGGTCCAGGGGGCCGGTTGGGGTTTGTGGAGAGGTTGGTGATACAGTAAGGTTGCAGTGCCACCGAAGTGAACCCGTGGCGCGGGGTCGCTGCGGGGCCCCGCCTTCACGACCCGCGTCCTACCGTTGCTCATCCGGCGACCTGTGTCATGGTAACCCATCCAGTCTCCGCCGCTACCCTTGCTCATCACCGGCATCGCCGGCGTGGCAGGCTACAACGCCTTCCACTACTTTCGCCGGAAATACGCGGGGCAGGTCATTGGACTGCGTCGAGCCAACAATTGGCCGTTGCGTGGCGACGGCATCGAGCCGTGCGATCTGCACGATTACGACAGCGTGGCCAGCTTGTTCGATCGCTACCAGTTCGCCTCCGTCTTGAACTGTGAAGGGACATGCAAGCTGAAGTCATGCGAGTTCAACCCAGCACTGGCCGAGCGAGTCAACGTCGTCAGTGTCAAGAATCTGTTGCAGATCATGCGGGGGACGAATACCCGCCTCGTGCACATGTCGGTGGACCTGGTGTTCTCGGGCACTGCTGGGGGTGGGCACGTGGAGGAGGACCCGCCCGATCCAGTGACGATTTACGGCAAGACCATGTGGGAGGCGGAACAACTGATTCAGGCCGAGCGTCCGGCGTCGTGCATTCTTCGCATTTCGCTCCCCATGGGTATCAGTTTTAATGGTCATGCCGGTGCGATCGACTGGATCCAGTCCCGTTTTCACAAGGGAAAACCGGCGACGCTCTATTTTGACGAGGTACGGACGCCCAAATACACGGACTGCCTCAATCTGGCTGCCGAGACGGTGCTCGCCACCACGCTTTGCGGACTGTTTCATGCGGGTGGTCCGCGCCGTTTGAGCCTCTTCGAAATCGCCCAAATCGTGAATCGCGTGGGTGGCTACGATCCGCGTCATCTGATGGGTTGCCTGCGGCACGAAGCGGGTCCCATGCCGCCACGGGCGGGGGACGTCACGATGAATTCCAGCAAACTGATTCGCGCCTTGGGACATAATCCGTTTGCTCCCTGGCCGGCAGACGATTACTGGGTACCGACTCATCGCGATTGGCACTGTGAGCGGTCGCCGGGGGAAGGCGGTTCGCCGGATCTGTTGGCTCGCATTCTGTACCGCAACCCGACTCGCCATGCTTCCGGAGACTGACCGTCTTGGTTTCCTGTCGTCTTGGTTCCCTGTCGAGCCCCGGCCCTGGGCGATTGCTCGTCTACGCACGCTGCGGTATGTTGACAAGCGGTGGCGGAGCTGGGGTCCGCGTGAACTCTCGCCTTGAGCCCACGTAAGAGAGGAAGGCGTAGAACATAGAAATACGAGTCACGGCAGAGATCGCTGGCGATGGTGCGAGGTGTGAACAGGTCCACAACCGTTTCTCTGTGCAGGGGGTAGGCAGCATGCGTGACCCCTTTCGTTGGAGCATCAGTCTGGGCCGATGGGGCGCGGCGACAGTCCGGTTGCACGTATTTTTCCTGGTGTTTTCGGCCGCCACCGATCTTTCTTGGCTGGCCCGCCTCCACACCGCGTTCGACAGGCGATCTTTGTGGAATGGCGTTGGCCGCCATTTTCGTGTTGTTTGCCAGCGTATTACTGCACGAGTGGAGCCACTGGTGGGTAGCCCGCCGATTCGCCATGGAGCCGGACACGCTGGTGCTGGGTCCGCTGGGGGGGTTGTCGGAGTGGGGAACGACCACTGCGGCGCGGCGCGAATTCGCCTGCCTGATGGCTGGCCCGCTGGCGAACCTGCTGGCCGGCCTGGTTTGTGCCGGAACACTATACGTAGGGTCGCCGCCCGACGAGTCCATGCGGCTGTTCAATCCCCTGCTGTTGGACTGGGGGGGACCCACGTCATCGTTGGCGGAGCAAGGGTTACAGTTGTGCCTGTGGGTCAATTGGCTGTTGTTCCTCTTCAACTTACTGCCGGCCTTTCCGTTTGACGGCGGCCGAGCATTGCGTGCGGGGATTTCCTATGTGCGTCCCCGTTGGAGTGAACGGCGGGTCGCGGAAATGGTCTTTTGGATTGCCGTCGCCCTGGCGGGGGTGATCATGGCCACGGCACTGGTGCTGTGGAAACGCGATTACCTGGTGGAGTTTCCCGCCTCCATTGCCTTTGCTTTGCTCTTACTGGCGGTCGTGCTTCTCGTCAGCGCTCGGCGCGATGTGGAGAACGCGGGTGACGCCATCACTGTCACGGAGCACGACACGCAACGGGAAGCCCCTTGGCCGGTCGCCCCGGCGTACGACGCGTCTGCCGAGGCGCCGTCCGTGCCGGTGCGATGGATGCCACCCTCCGCTGCCACGCAAGACGAACCACGTCCGGAAGAAATTGAGGCGGAAGAGGAGCGGCAAGTGGATGGCATCCTCTCGCGGCTGCACGCCCACGGCATCGAGAGCCTGACTCCCGAACAGCGCCATTTATTGGATCGCGTCAGCGCTCGGTACCGCAACCGACTGGGGCGACACACCTGATGAACAAGAATTGAGCGTCCGAGAGCATGCCCGACCTGATCGCACAGGGCGCGGATCCGCGTCATCGTTGGCGACGAGCGTTGATAGCCCACATCCCCATGGTGCTGGGCCGCGCCGGTGGTGGCTGGGACATTCCCTGGGACTTGCAGGTCTCGCGTCGGCATGCACAGGTCATCTGGGGCCATGACACACTGCGGGTGATCCGACTCGAAAGCGGTGCGCAACCCGATCTACTTCCGTGGCCAACCGCAGGACACGTTCACCATCTGCACCGGTGAGCACTTTGTGATCGGCGGGACCACGTTCACGCTCACCGATGAGCGCGTCAACGTCACGATTGACTCGCCGCCCGGCGCCAACGAGCAATCTTACAGCCCCGATTTCCTGCAAAGCCTCAATTATCGCGATGCGGACCAGCGGATCGAGGTATTGAGTCGGCTTCCGGAAGTGATTTTGGGGGCCTCTACCGACGAAGAATTGTCACTGCGATTGATCAGTTTGATCTTGACCGGCATCCCTCGCGCCACGGCGGCAGCGATTGTGGCGGTCACAGCCAGCGACACCTCGCAAGTCAACGTACTGCATTGGGATCGGCGCAACGAGGCCCAGGGCGAATTCGCCCCCAGCGGGCGACTGATTCAAAATGCCGTGGGGAGCGGCAAGAGCGTGGTCAGTATCTGGGACCGCAACCGACGCCATATCTCGGCGACCTTTGGCGAGCAGAATGAAATGGACTGGGCGTTTTGCACGCCGGTGTTGGGGCGTTCCTGTCCCGGTTGGGCCATCTACGTTTGCGGGGGCTTCGATGCCCAACTTCGCCCGGGGCCCCCGCACCTCGCCCCGGAAGAATTGCAGGACGAGTTGAAGTTCGCGGAACTGGCGGCCACCACCTTGCACAACTTGCGGGAAATGCGCTTGCTCGAACAGCATCAGTCGTCACTCCGCCAGTTCTTCTCACCAGTTGTGCTCGACGCCTTGGCCGGCCAGGACCCCGATCAAGTACTGTTACCGCGGGAAGCCGAGGTCTCGGTGTTGTTCTGCGACCTGCGCGGGTTCTCCCGCCGGTCGGAGCGGGACGCCGGCGACCTGCTCGGTCTGCTCAATCGAGTCAGTCGTGCACTCGGCGTGATGACCCACTACATTCTGAAAGAAGGGGGGGTGGTGGGGGATTTCCACGGCGACGCGGCAATGGGCTTCTGGGGTTGGCCGATTGTGCAGCCCAATGCGATCGAGCGCGCCTGCCGCGCGGCGTTGTCAATTCGGGAAGAATTCGCGGCGGCCGCGCTGCGCGACGACCATCCGTTGATCGACTTCCGCGTCGGTATCGGGCTGGCCACGGGACCGGCTGTGGCCGGCAAGATCGGCACCGTCGACCAGGTCAAGGTGACCGTCTTCGGGCCGGTCGTCAACCTCGCATCGCGTCTCGAGACGATGACCAAAGTGCTGCGGGCACCGGTGCTGATGGACGAAGAGACGGCCCGCCGGGTCCGCGCCACCGTCTCTCCCGACGTGGCTCGCATCCGCCGCGTCGCGCGCGTGCGTCCCTATGGGATGGAGGGACCGGTCGAGGTGAGCGAATTGCTTCCGCCAGAGGCCGACTTCCCACAATTGACCGACGAACATATCGCGGCCTATGAAACGGCATTGGATGCGCTCCAGGCACGCGACTGGGAAACGGCCTTCCAGTGGCTACACAAAGTCCCGGCCGAGGATCGCGTCAAGGATTTCCTGACCGTATTCATCGCACAACATAATCGAATGCCTCCCGCCGATTGGGATGGAGTCATTCCGATCGACACGAAATGACGGGGGCCGCCAGGCGTGCCTACGCGCGCCAGCGCGTGGGGGAGCAAAGAGGACGTTTCCCAGCTGGGGCCACGTTCTCCGCGAACGTGGCTACGGTTCTCCGCGAACGTGGCTACGGTTCTCCGCGAACGTGGTTACGGCGTTCCCGCCTGCGGGCTCAACGCGACTCTTGCCGGGCCAGCAATGTGGCGAGGTGGGCTGCGACGGAGCCCGGTAGCACGTCCAGGTTGTAGCCTCCTTCGAGCACGCTGACCACGCGGCCCGCGGCATGTACATCCGCGACGTCCAAGACGAGATCGGTCAGTCGGACGAAGTCCTCGTCCTCCAAACCTAGCGAGCCAACGGGGTCGCGGGCATGCGTGTCGAACCCCGCGCTGATCATCACCAGCTGCGGACGTAGTTTGCCGGCCAGCGCGTGCAGTGCAGTCGTGAATCGAGCGAAGTATTCGGCCCGTGACGTGCCAAATCCGATGGGGATGTTGCAGGTCGTGCCCACGCCCGGGCCAGCTCCCGTTTCATCTTCATCGCCTGTCCCCGGGAAGAAAGGGCTGCGGTGGATCGATAGCAACCCCACCTGCTCGTCACGCCAGAATGCCGCCTGCGTTCCGTTGCCGTGGTGCACGTCCCAATCCACGATCAACACGCGATCCAATGCCAACTCGCCGGTCGCGATGCGGGCTCCCACCGCAATATTGTTGAACAGGCAGAAACCCATGGCCGATGTCTCTACCGCATGGTGGCCTGGCGGACGCACCAGCAGGAGCGCCTGGTTGTCGGGTCCACGCACGACACGGCGCGTGGCCTCCACGACCGCGCCAACCGCAGAACGAGCGACGAGATACGATTCGGCACTCACCGACGTGTCGGTCTCGATGTACCCGCCGCCGCGGTCCGCGAACCGCTCCACACTGTCGACATAACGCAGGTCGTGCACCAATCCCAACGTTGCCCGGTCCGCCAACTCCCACGTCGGGCGGCTGCACTGTTGTGCCAGCCCGGTTTCGACCAACCTGGTGGAAATCCTGGCGACCCGAGCCGGGCACTCCGGATGAGTACCTGTATCGTGCTGCTGAAAAATCGGATCATCGTAGAGCATCGTCATAGGAGCCACTCTGTCGTACCAGTGCGGGCCACTGCCTTGTGTGAATCAAGCGGCAGAAGTCGCGGCGGGAGCCAACCAAGGAAATGACTGGGGGGGCCCGGGCCGCCAGCCACCGAGGGGCATCCCATTGCTCAGAGCTGACCAGCCGCAGTGGGTCGGTCCACGCGTCCAGCCAGCCCGATACGGCCATCGCGCTCAGGCCAGACAGACACGCGGGGAGGGGGGGCCGTGGCCACGATGCAGCGGACGGCAGAGGGGCCAGGATACCTCTCGGAAACAGCCCCAGAGCATAGGCGTCAACCCAACACCTGTCAAATGTGCCGGCCCGGCCGTGACGAGACCGGTTAGTTCGCCCCTCCCGGCCTAACTGGCTCCACTCGACTCCGTGGCCTCGCGAGAGCCCAAACGGCGGGCACAGAGGGGCGGACGGCCGCCCAGGCGGTGGCCGATCCGCCAACCACAGGCCGCCAAGTTGACGGTCGTTAAGTTGACAATTGAGGTCCCTCACGAGTAGTCTAGAGAAGGAAAGATCGTTGGCGGCCGTGAAAGGCAAATCGCCCAAACACTGAGCGCTGGGGACAGAGAGCGTTGAACACGGCGACTTGTGCCGGTTCGTCGTTCGCCCGGATTTCATTTCCGCGGTGGCCAAGACGGCAGCTTAGGCTGCGCTGATTCAAAGAAAATTCGATTCTGTAGTCTTCGTGACAACTCCGTCAGTATCGCGCAGCGATCGTGCTGCACCCAGCGGTGCGCGAGCATGACGAGAGGGAGGCGTGTCTCATGTTGGAATTTCGTCGTTCGCTCCTCAGCCCCTCGACCGTCCGCCTGGTAGGCACCGGCACCTGCGTTCTGCTGCTGGTGCTGGGCCTCGACCGCACTAGCCGTGGTCAAGCCGCTGACGCGGCCGCATCGTATACGTGGGAAACCGTTGACCCGGCGTATGCCGAATTGAAAGACGTTACCGCCCAGAGAACCTTGAAGGATCAGGTCATCATGGGACGGAACAGCCTGTCGAACGGTCGCGTGGCTTTCGAAAACTGGTATCGCAAATACCTCTTTCCGGCCATGTCATCGCAAGAACATCTGGGCGAACTGCGCGAGAACCGCGACGGATTGTTGAATCGCGACTTGGACAATGTCTCCACGATGGGCGACCAAGCCACTCGTCAGCTCCTCGTCGATCTGGCGTTTGAGGAAGCCAGTCGACGTGTCACCGGGAACTACCATCCCGCCGTGCGATTCAATGCCATGCTCATCATCGGCGGATTGAATCAGACGGAATCGCGACTGGTCGGATCCGATCGCTTTCCCGCCGTCCGCTTGGCGAAAGCATTCGACTTCATGCTGGACGAGTACAAGAAGGCGGACCAGACCGAC
Organism: uncultured Planctomycetota bacterium; assembly: GCA_963700515.1. Taxonomy (GTDB): domain Bacteria; phylum Planctomycetota; class Planctomycetia; order Pirellulales; family Pirellulaceae; genus JAJRVM01. The sequence continues at coordinate 234,476 of CAVOXY010000033.1, forward strand.
GTCGTCCGCATCGCGGCCATGCTGGGTCTCGAGCGGCATGTGCGTCTGGTACGGCAGCGTCCGCAGGACCAGCCGATCCCCGATGCCAGGAAAGCCGAACTCGCCGCGGTGATGAAGGCTCTCATTGTGGAAAAGACGCCCGCTGCTGGACGTTCGCAGAATGGCCATACGTGGATGCGCCGGTGCGGCGTCGATTGCCTCGCCGCCCTCGGCCAGGTCGGGGACGGGCAGTCGATTTTCAACGCCTTCGTCACTATCGCCGACGATTCGTCCGAACCCCTATCGCTACGTTGCACGGCTGCTCGTGCCTTAAGCGAGTTGAACTACACCGACGTCACCGGTGTCGACGCCGTGTCCACCGCGCAGAAGTTGGGAGCGCTGGCCGCCTCGGCATGCCGCAACGAAGATGCACTGGCCAAAGAGCAACAGAAGGAAATGGAGGACAAGACCAGCAAGTCGCGTCGCGGTGCGGGTCTTCCCGGTATGGGCGGCGGTGGCGGCGGTTATCCCGGGATGGGTGGAATGGGTGGAATGGGTGGAATGGGCGACTATCCTGGTATGCCCGAGGGTGGCTCTCCCGGCATCGGGAGCGGCGGTTACCCCGGGATGGAGGGCGGTGGCTACCCAGGCATGGGTGGTTACCCAGGCATGAGTGGCGACTACCCAGGAATGGGGGGCAGTACTTCCCGGCGCAGTGCAATCAGCGAGGAAATGGAGGACTTGATCGAGAACGTACGGCGCAGGCTTAAGCTGCCCATCTACTGCGTTCAGCTGGGAATTCGCGGAGAGTCGTCCAGGTCCGGTATCAGCTCCGCTGCGGATTCAACTCGGGTGCTCGGGTCCATTGATCGATTGGCCACGGACGAACAGCAGAAGGCCAAAATCCAGGAGATTGTTGCAGCGCTGGACGATCTGATCGACGCCACCGACCCCAAGACGGACGACAAGCTGGACGACATGCTGGCAGAAGTCCGCGCCAAGACGCTCAAGTTGGAGGCACTTCTGCCGAAACCCGCCCAGTCGGACGACAAGGCGACCGAGGTTGACAGTCTGCCTGTGCGAGACCTCCCCGGGGGTAGTGGTGATGCCGGTGCCGCGAAACCCGTCGATCAGAGCTGAAAACACTCGGAACCGTGGTTGTGTTGTCCGACGAAACAGAAAAGGCCGTGCTCAGCGCGGCCTTTCTTCGTTGCTTACTCTCAACGAGTGCTACGTGGCTGTCCGCACGGCTAACTGGCCTGCGACGACAATTCCCGACTGCGTCCCAATGACAATGCCAACGCATAGCTGCCAAATAGGACGACGGTGAAGAACAGGTCTCCCGCAAGCGTATAGCGGAAGAAAGGAATGGCCGCTACATAGCAGTGGCACAGTCCCGCCACGCTCCGCTCATACGTTCCAAACCGGCACCAGACGCCGAAGTTGGTGACCACGAAGAACAACAAGGAGGACATCACGCCGGACGCGAACAATCCCATCAGCGAAGCCGCTGTTCGGGATGGTCGAGCGTTGTTCAACGCGAAGGCGCGTCGCAGCCAGCCGCGAAAAGCCACCGGCAATGCGAGCATGCCGTAGACCATGGTCATCATCGCCCAGTCATAGCCTCCCAAAAACCCATCACTGATCGCCATGACCAGCAGCGGCACACACAGTGCCAACAGCCGACTGCGGAAGTAGTATCCGGCGAACAAGGCCATCGCGGCCACCGGAGCGAAATTGGGCAGATCGTGGCAAGCCAATCGCAAAGCCACTCCACAGCTCACCAATGCTGCGAAAACCACCGCCTCTTGAATCCATACGCGTTGAGCAGTCCCTGAACTCGGCACCGCCGCGGCGTTACTGGTTCCTGTCGACACCCTTTGAAGAAAGCGTTCGCTTGACATGTGCATCGTCCCGTTCGTCGGTAAGTGAATCAGAAAGGGGGCCCAAACGCCCCAATTCTATCGGTATTCGCCAAATTTCCACAAGACGGTATCCCCCGGTTTCAGGGTGAACACCGCGAAACTTTTGTCCGCAAATTGGTCGTTGACCCGGTAGACCCAGTTGCGATCACCTCCCTCATTTTCCAAATCGTCAATCTTGGTCAGAAAAGCGGTGGCACCTTGGCCGCGATATTTTATCCGAATCCCGCGGGGATGCTTCTGCGCGACGTTCATCAGGTCCAGGACGGTTATCCCGTCGCTCCAGGCCAGCTGCGTAAAGTGCTTCTGCACCCCATCCCCGTAGTCAATCACCAAATGGACCAATTGCTTCTCGGGCAAAGCGTCATCCGCTCTGAGCGTAACCGCATAGCCGGCACAGATCAACATGATCGACGCCACCGCACCTAATCCGCGAAGTCTCTTCTGGCTCGTCATATCACAGATTCTCCGTCTCGACTGACCGTCTGTTGGTTGGGCCTCATCTACCGGTTGGGATCCAAGCGCGTCTCGGCTCGATGGGGCAGTATACCCTCCCTGTAGCCGGTTGCCATCCGTCGGGCTTTTCGCGACCCCCAATGCACGTTAGCATGCAGCCACCACCTTGCCGGTGGTGGAGAGCCGGATGGAAATGACTCGCCATCAGTCCCCGAAGGGAAAACTGCCGTCATGTACCACGAACATCCGCTGGCCGCCTTCCAACTCCCCGCCTGGGATTCAGCTTCCCAGGAGCGGGGTCGGCAAAATGCCGCGCGACTGGCGGACCTCGCTTCGCAGCGTCCCGCTCAGCGGGCCGCGAGCCTCCCTCGTTCCACCATCGGCCGAGTCGGGATCTGCGGCGCCGGGATCATGGGCACGGGGATTGCCGTAGCCAATGTGAAACATGGCATTCCGGTGCGGATTTACGATGCGGCCGCCACGGCCGTCGAGCGGGCCATGACGGCGGTACTTGCGGAAATCGATCTGCCGCACATCGCCCCCTCTGGACCAGACGCCCCTCTCTCAACCCCGGCAGCATTACTCTCGGGATGCCGTTGCCTGGATGATCTGGCGAGCGCCGACCTGGTGATTGAATCCGTGGTGGAGAACCGCGAACTCAAGCAGCGGATCCTGACGCAACTGGCCGCCAACCTCGCACCGTCGGCCATCCTCGCCACAAACACCTCCACGATTCGCGTGAGCCAGCTGGCTTCGTCGCTGCCCGATCCCACGCGATTCTGCGGCCTCCACTTCTGTAATCCGGTGGCCGATCGTCGACTGGTCGAGATCGTGTGCGGTCAGCACACCTCCCCCGCCACCATTTCCGCGGCGGTCCAGTACGTGGTGCGGATCGGCAAACTCCCCATCGTCGTGCAAGATAGCCCCGGGTTTCTGATCAACCGCTTGTTGCTGCCCTACTTGAACGAGGCACTGGAGATGGTCTGCCAAGGAGCACAGTTGCCGCACATCGACCAGGCGGCGCGGCTGTTCGGCATGGCAAATGGCCCGATCGAATTGTTCGACTTGATCGGCATCGATACGGCCATGTGGGCCGGCCGAACACTCTGGGAAGCCTTTCCCGAGCGAACCGCGTTGACTCCTGTCCTGCCGGCACTGGTCAAGCGAGGACGGCTGGGCCAAAAAACCGGTCGGGGATTCTACCGCTACGCAACCCCAGAGAGTCCTGCCGAAATCGATGATGAACTCTCTCCCATCCTGGCTCCCTACCTGCGGCGCACGCAGCGCTTCACGACCGAAGAAATCACCCTGCGATTGTTTCTACCCATGCTGGTCGAAGCCACGCGGGCGATTGAAGACGGAGTAGTCGGTGACTTACGTGACGTGGATATCGGAACGCTGTTCGGGTTGGCGTTCCCGCCTGAGCGTGGCGGCCTGTTGTTCTGGGCTGACAGCCTCGGGGCCGACACGATCGTCGAACTGTTGCGGCAACTGGAGCCCTTGGGGAAACGGATGTACCCCACACAGTTGCTACAGACCCTCGCCCACTCCGGGGCGAGATTTTACGATTGACGGAAGCAACTCTGCGGCTGCACGTCACGAAGGACGCGTCGCGACACCTCATCCCCTGAGACACCGTGATGTCTGAAAGCCCCCCATCCCCCCTCGTTACGGCCCTGCGACGCGCGATCGCGCGGATCCTGTTTGTGCCCACACTAGCCTGGAACTATCTCTTGGCTCGCGTGCTCCACCTCCGACACTGGTGGGACAAAATCGACGAACACGTCTACATGGGCGCGTTTCCCTTCCCGTCCGACGTGCCTGCCATGCAGCGTGAAGGGATCGGAGCGGTCGTCAATACGTGTGAAGAGTACGGCGGCCCTGTCCGGGCCTACCGCCGCGCCGGCATCGAGCAACTGCGCGTGCCTACCATCGACTTCACTCCCCCGTCGGTCGCCAGCATCGAACGGGCAGTAATTTTCATGCGGCAACAGATCGCTCAGGGGCGCAATGTGTATGTCCACTGCAAAGCGGGCCGGGCCCGCAGCGGGACGATTGTGCTCTGCTACCTGATCGCCGCCCAGGGCCTCACGCCCCCGCAAGCACAGCAACAAATCCTCGATCGACGGCCGCACGCCCATCCCCGACTGGCGCAGCGCACCGTGGTGCAGGAGTTCTGGCAGAAATACCAACAGGGACGGGACGATGGAGGGCTGGAGTGAGGGGGCTCTACGGAAGTCCGCGTTTGCCACGGCCGCGAAACACGCTCTTGGCCACTTCCAGCGCCTTGCCCAATTGCTCGACTTCCTGCAGCGTGTTGTAGAAGTAGAAACTCGCCCGATTACTGGCGGTGACCCCCAGCCGCTTGTGAAGCGGCATGGCACAGTGATGCCCGGCGCGAATCGCAACCCCTTGCTGATCCAAGATCTGAGCCACATCGTGAGCGTGGATTCTGTTCATCACGAAACTGACAATCCCCGCTTTCTTGTCGGCCGCGGGACCGAGCAGACGCACCTCGCCCACCGCCTGCAACACTTCGTGCGCACGCGTGGTGAGAATCGCTTCATGCCGCTCGATCTTCTCCAATCCGATGTGCTCCAGGTACTCAATGGCGCTGGCCAGCCCCATCGCGGGAACGATGGGTGGTGTTCCTGCTTCGAACTTCGCCGGCAACTCCGCCGGCTCAAATCCATCCAGGGTGACGCGGCGAATCATGCTGCCGCCACCCAGAAACGGTGGCATGGCGTCGAGCAGACTCTCGCGTCCATACAAGACTCCGACGCCGGAGGGACCGAGCATCTTGTGACCGCTGAAGGCGACGAAGTCCGCGTCCCAAGCGCGCACATCCGAGCGGCTGTGGGGTATGCTCTGAGCCGCATCGACCAGCACGAGAGCCCCAGCCTCGTGCGTCCGCTCAGTCAATTCCCGGATGGGATTCACCGTCCCCAATACATTCGAGACCGCCGTGATCGCCACCAGCCGCGTCCGCTCAGAGATCAACTGCTGCCAGGCGGCTAGGTCCAGACAACCGTCGTCCGTAATCGGGGCAAATCGCACTCGGCATCCGGTCCGCTCGGCCAACTGCTGCCAGGGGACAATATTTGAGTGGTGCTCCATTTCGGAGATCAGAATCTCGTCCCCCGCTCGCACGTGGGCATCGCCCCAACTGCGGGCGACCAGGTTGATGGCTGCCGTCGCGCCCGTGGTGAAAATGATCTCTTCTTTGCGAGCCGCGTTGATGAAGCGACGAACCGCCTCCCGGGATTCCTCATATAAGTCGGTGCTTTGTTCACTCAGCCAGTGGATGCCCCGGTGCACGTTGGCGTAGTGGCGTTCATAGGCTTCCACCAGGGAGTCGATGACCTGCCGAGGGCGTTGAGTCGTGGCCGCGTTGTCGAAATAGACCAGCGGCTTGTCACCGTGTAGCACCGTAGCCAGGATCGGGAAGTCGGCTCGTAACGCTTGCGGATCGAGCGGCAGTATGTCGGTGGTTGCCACAGCAAAGTGCTCCCGCGGACACTGGCTCAGCGTGAATGTTTGTCAGCCGAATTCGTATCGCTCGCGCCGCACGGCTCGTCGATCGGTGAATGCACGGCAGCCTGGACAACTTGCCAACAAAGAAGGCAACATTTCTGGCGATTCGGCGTCAGCCGCACTCCGAACAGGCTGAGCATGTCCGAGGCCGCAAAATGCTTGATCTCGTCGACCGTCTTCCCTTCGATCTGCTCCATGAGCATCGAGGCAGACGCCTGACTGATGCAGCAGCCATCACCGTTAAACCAGGCAGTCTGAATCCTCCCGTCCGCACCAATCTGCAGCTCGACTCGAATCACATCGCCACAAAGTGGATTGTCGTCCTCATGCGAGTGCGTTGCCCTCTGGCAGTGGCCGCGATGGTAGGGGTCCTCGTAATGATCGAGAATGTGTTCCTGGTAAATCTGTTGTTCGTCGTCGGATGCCATACTCGTAAGCCACCGGGGGCGAAAATGGAGAGAGAATACGCGTGGCGGCCGCTAGAGTGTGCACGCCTGGCCGCGGGCGGGCCTGTCGCGCCAACACCGCTCCACCCGCAGGCGCAACAGGGGGCGTCACTATGCCGCACAGTACGTCCTAAGTGTACGACTGCCCCCGCCCCGTGGCAACCGCCCCGCCCCACGGCTCGCCGCTACCGCTGCCGCCAGAGCACCCGGTCCGATATGCCCAGCTGACCCTGCTTCTCGGCGATCTGTCGACGAAATCGCTGCGCATCGACCGGATAGCCCGCCGTCGGCTGCAACCCGGGAACTTGACCCTGCCAGTACTCGTTGAACGCCAGCATGGTGATTTCCCGCAAGTACTTCGCCGTCATCGATGCCAAAGCCGTAGGCAAAAATCGTTCCCCCTGGGCCACAAACCGAATTTCCACCCGCCGCGTCGCCGGCCCCCAACGATACACACTCTGCAGTTTCGCCTCCTCCCGGATCTCAATCCAGTCGTCGGGAAACACCTGCTGCAACAGCGCCGCATAGCGATTTCGTGCACCGTGCTTGTCGCATTGAACCACAACAGGAGCATCCTCAAGCGGCTGGATCAACTGGTTCACAAGTTGCAGGGTCCACTGCGAAAGGGCCGTCCCCTTGCTGCCACACGACGCGACCTGGTCATTAAACTGTGCGGGGAAAACGACCCGCGCCCGCACGCTCAACAACTCGATACCGGCGTCGCTCAATGCGCGTGCCAGCAGCTGGTGTGCCGCGGCAGCTTCCTGCGAGGAGATCGCCACCGGCAGCGTCCGCTCAAAACCCGCGTACCAGGCAATCGTGTCCAACGCTTCGGCGCACGTGGCGTCACATCGACCGAGCAGACTCCGCCACTGAGTCGACGGGCCCAGCGGCTCACTCGCATCGGCTACATTCAGCGCTGCAAACACGCCACGCTCTAAAGCACCCAGTCCCGAAGCGGAACTATATAGCGCTTTCGAATCGCCCATCAGCAGGCTCGGCGCGTCGGCAGCCGGACGTGATCCGGGAGCTCGGATGCCAGCTATCCGCTCGTAAAGATCGTCCCCCGCCACCCCTTCCGGAACGCGCCACAGCGTGCCAGCCATCACCAGCGGCCCCAGATTGGGGCCGTATCCTGCTTCGTCCGTGCCGACCAGATAGGGCATGACAGCGCTGGGGGAAGGGGGGTGGGGAGTGCCGCAACGGAAAAGTTCTTGTCTAAAGGCGTCTCAAACCGCTCCTACCGGAACGATTCGACCGCCCTGCGGATACGCATCTTAACCTACCAACCGGAAAAAAGGGGAGGCTCCCCGTTTTTGTGGCAAACACGCAATCTGCGTAGTTTATTTCGTCTGGCCAATCTCCCTGCCAGCTTTGGCACCGGCAGAATCCCATGGCACGCGGCCGGGTTCGTGCTCACTGAAACATCAGCAGGGCAAATCCTTCACCGCGCGGGTCGACCGCTGCCGGTTTGGTGAATGACTGGATACCGACTCCGGGAGCGATGCGCTGCACGCCGATCACCCATGCGTCGTTCCTGCTAGGGTTGGTGGAAGCCAGTTCGTGGAGCGGAATCGCAGCCTCGATGGTCCAGTCGTCGGCCGTCGCATCACTGGCCACGTACCAGGTCGGATTCCAGTGTGCGTCCCCCATACAGGACTCGCCGGTCCAGCCGCGATGATCGACGGTGAGTCGATAGAAGGACGTGTAATCGCGATCCAGATCCAGGTACAAATCGACTCGATCCTGTTCCGTCAGGTCGGGGTCGCGTGGGCGGGGGCCTGGCGTAGCCGCGTAGTTACGTCCCGGCACTTTGTGACAGCTCACCGCCAGGTACAGGAACTGGTCGTCGTAAGTCAGCATCGCGGCCGCCGGCCAGGTGCTGTCGTCGTGCTGGGCGCTGCTCAGCACCAGGTGCTCGGCGGTTTGCCAGATGTCGTCATTCAACTGACCATCCAAGCTGGGACGCGCGGCTGCTTGTTGGCAGACGTAGGTGGTCTTGGGGGGCAAACCGCGGCCGTGGGGCAACCAGAGTTCAGCTTGTGCACAACGCTCCCAATCCGACGGCACCGGCGACGACGACAGGCGGTGATAATACCGCTCGGCATCACGCGGCATTCCGGTCGGCGCGATAAGCTGCCGCCATGGGGAATTGCACCCGCGGCTCGGCAAACAGTTCGGGACGGCCACGTTGGATCAATTTGGCGAAATTCAGTGCCTGGTTCGCCCGATCGGTAGGAGCGATCCCAGCGGCGGCGGTCGTGGCACGGCCGGCCGACTGCAACTCGCTCTGTACGGCACCTACGGCCGCGGGGCCCGGGACGCTCTGGCGATAATCGGCTTGCACGACACCGGTCGCTTGGTGGGCACCCAGGACCGACGTGCCGGCCACCTGCGAACTGAACCGTGTTTCGCGTCGCAATTGCCAACCGATCTCACTGCTCGCGTAATAGTGCACCAGCCAGACCAGAGCGCTTTCGGCCAAGGGATGGCCCGGATATCGCTGTACGAGTTGTTCCAGTGACTGGGCGGCCAGTTCCAGCCGTCCTGCCTGGCGATACCGCTGCCCTAGTTGGTAGAGGATTTGTCCGCCACTTGTCGCCGTCATAGTCTTCGTCAAATCCTCGACCTGGCCCAACCAGGCAGCCGCGCTGGCGGAAGCTCCGGAGGTCACGTCGAAGAGCTGTTCCATATTGCGGCGCTCTCGCCGTCCGCATGAGCGTCTCGAGATTTTGGGCTGCTGGTTGGCTGGACTGGCGTCTGGCTTCTCCTCCCGGCTGCAAATAGATCCCGCTGAAAATATCCTTCCGCCCGGCAGCCTGCGGCACTTTGTCATGCAACAATCGAAACCCAATTGTCGGAGGGCTTTTCTCGTAGTCGGAGCAAACCAGCGCGTAACCATCGGCCGCTTGTTCCGCCAGACTCCGTCCCAACCGCGTAGCGAGCTGAGAGGTATTCAGCGTCACCGTGGCCTGGTCATCATCGACCGCCACGCAGAAGGTTTTCTTGACTGTCCACGGCTGCAGTCCGGCGATGGTTGCATGATCGGGATGCCACGTGGCGTCGGCCGCATTGGCGACTGCGGATTGAATCAACTGGTTGATCACATGGGACAGCGGACGATCACCGCGGGGACTCGCCGCTTCGGTGACAATGACTTCCGGTCGCCATTGCCGAATCCTGCGGACCACCAGTTCTTCCATCAGCGCGACACCACGACCGTCATTGACACGGTCCCAGATGTCAATCAGCTCCCGCGAACTGAAGCGGAGCCCTTCCTGCGCAGCGGAAACCGCCACGATCGCTCGGCACCGCAGGCCCCGACAACGGACAAGGCAGACTGGCATGCATCCTCGCCGTCAGCATCATCCAAGGATGCGAGCTCGATGTCGCGGCGGTTCAAGATCTCCACAAATCCGAGGTAGCCTTCCTCGCCCGATTGCTGAGCAAACAATGCCAGCGGGACACATTGTGGTTCACTGAAGATGCCCAACAAGGCGACGCGTGTGCCCCCACTGCGTTGACGTCGCCACGAGCGGCCGCCGTCGCGTGTGGCCAGAATCGTTCCCAAAGCGCCGACCGCCCACCCCCGCTCGGGATCAACAAACGTCAGGGCTTGCATCGGCAATTGCTGGTCGGTGCGCAGCAGCTCCCACGTGCGTCCCGCATCGGGCGAATGCACAACCACCGTGCCCGGCGACCCGGTGATCCAGACGTGCTCTCCCACGACTGACAACGCCGCGAAATCAAATAGATCCTTGACGCCGGGGGGCAACGGTGAGGCGGGGTTCTGCCACGTCTGGCCAGCATCACTGGTCTGCATCACCAGCCCTCCGTCTCCCACCAACCAGCCATTGCGGCCATCCTGCAGTCGCATCGCACGCAGTGGACGTCGCCCGAGGCTCGGGGTGGTCGACGCCGTGACAAGGGGCGCCGATACGACGGCCAGCTGGCCATCGAAGCCGGCTACCACACCATGGGCGGGATCGCGGAAGTCCGCAGCCGTCCACTTGCCGGTTGCGCCAGCAGGTAATGTCACCCAGCTGCGTCCCCCGTCTTCTGTGCGAAAGATCCCGGTGGGATACAACGCCGACGCGTAGCCAACGGCCCAGCCTTGCCGAGCATCCAGAAACCGCACATATTTCAGCGCGGGCAAAGTGAGTTCCGTATTCGACGTCCAGGTGCGGCCGCCGTCCTGCGTTCGCAGTACGATACAACTCGTACGGTGTGTGTAGGGGTGGACCAAGCCGCCCACCACCCAGCCGTTGCGGGAGTCGACAAAATGCACCGACTCGAGTTGTCCCGCGTCGACCACACGCTGCAATTGCCAGTGACGACCACCGTCTTCGGTATGCAGAACAACACCGCGGTCTCCCACCGCCCACCCTTGGTCCGGATCGAGGAAGAACACGTCTCGCAGTTCCGCGTCCTGCAACATTTCCGGAGTACAATGTTCGAAATTACCGAGCGGCAACTCCTGGGCGGCAACGTCCGGGAGAGGTTGGCCGAGTAAGCCTGCCAGCAATGCTAGCAGCAATCCGCTGCGGGCTCGTCCTTGACTGCTCATCGGTACCGGCTCCATCCAAGCGGGAAATTGAAAAACCGCACGATTGTAAGGGATTGCTCCGCAGGGACCAAGAGCAAGCGACGGGAACGGAAACGGGCGATAGAATCCATCTCGCGGATGCATGGGACCGAGGGGACAGATAGGACCTCTGGGCCGTTGTGAACTCGCGCCGTGGCCCGCAAGACGATCCAGATGGCCGAGCCCCGCACTAAGTGCATCTGTCGAGCACTCGTGAAATTAACGTGCGCGGTCTTGACATTTACGGGGGGGGGTAGTCTAGGTAGCTAACGTGATTGTCGGTATCGTCCGCAGAACCACACTCTTGTACCCCCGCGTGCTGAGCTCCCGATCGCAGGGCATCGCCGCGCATCGAGTCACTTGGCGGCAGGTTAGTTCGGTTACTGAGTGGTTGGGCATGACGAGCCGGAAGTACGACGCTGTGGCGGTATTGCTGATAACGCACCCTGGATTAAGGAACCAACCTGTGAAGCGGTATCGATTCAGTTCTGTGATGGTGGCGCTGCTACTGGCGGTAACGGCCAGTGTGGCACGTGCCGATGTGTTTAATATGGGTTCGGGCCTGACGAACCTTGATTTCGTCACTGTGGGCAACGCGGGTAACGCGGCTGACAGTACAGGCTACGGGGCGGTGGATTATGCCTACGCGATCGGCAAGTACGAGGTGACGGCCGGTCAGTACACCGCGTTTCTGAACGCCGTGGCGGCGACCGACACGTACGGGCTGTACAACACGTCCATGTGGACATATCGTCGACGCCACGGCTGCAAGATCCAGCGGAGCGGGTCGTCGGGCAGCTACACCTACAGCGTGGCCGCCGACTGCGCGAACCGGCCGGTGAACTATGTGAGCTTCTGGGACGCGGCTCGTTTTGTGAACTGGCTGCACAACGGTCAGGGCAGACGGCGACACCGAGAGCGGCGCGTATATCAACGTCGGCAACACGAGCACGTTCGCGCGGCAGGCAGACGCCAAGTATTGGATCCCCACGGAGAACGAGTGGTACAAGGCGGCGTATCACAAGAACGACGGCGTGACGGGGAACTACTTCGATTATCCCGACGCAGCAGCGACACCAATCAACACTTCCATGGCGCAACTTATGAACAATTCTCGTTGGTGCCGCACTGACCGATGTGGGAGCGTACCCGAATGCCAGCCCCTATGGGACGTTCGACCAGGGCGGGAACGTATGGGAATGGAACGAGGCTGAGTGGGAGAGTGGGCGGCGTTGTGTGCGGGGTGGCGCTTGGAACTTCAGTACGCTCCTCCTTGCTGGCCTCCGTCCGCCTCAGCTTCAGCAACCCGACAGGCGAGAGCCACAACATGGGTTTCCGCGTGGCAAGTGTTCCTGAGCCCGGAAGCATCACGTTGATGTTATGTGGCGCGTTGGCCGGATTGCTGTGGTGGAAAAGGTCGAGGTAGGACCCTTTGACCTTTCTTCCTTGTCTTGCTCTCTTCGCGGTCGCGCTTGGCCTGCCACTGGCGAGTAGGTAGCGAGTTATTGTGCCAGGATGCGCCGGCGATGGTGGCTGGCCGGCTATTGCAGATGAGAGAGGCGGTTCTTGGATCGCCATTGCAGACGGTCCAACACTTCGGGTCGGCGATCTGCGGCTGCTGTGAGATCCCCGACCACGACCGGCTGATCGAGAGGCCATGTGCCGACCTCGGTGCCACAGCGTCTGTCGCCGTCGCTCGAGAGCACGCGACAATTGCGTTGCTGGACACCGTCAAGTCACATCGGCTATGCTAGGTGGATAGTCAACCAGCGCACGTGTGCAAAGGCTCGGTCGGGAATGACGTACGAGATTCGCGTTCACGAACTTGCGGCCGAGGAGTTGGAGGAGCTGAGGGCGTATGACCAGCGTGCCGTTGTGGGGGCGATGGAGGAGCATCTGTCGCACGAACCGACCCGCGTGACCCGTCATCGCAAGTGCCTCGTGGCCTTGTCGCCGGGCTTTGAGCACGTGCCGCCGGTATGGCAACTACGCGTCGGGAATTTCCGCGTCTTTTATGACGTTGATGAGGCGGGCAACATGGTGCACGTCCGTGCCGTGCGACGCAAAGACCCGGAGCAGAGAACGGAGGACATCACGTGAAATCGGTTTCGGATCAGGAAGCTCAAGCCAACTTCCAAGACGTTTTGGCGAGGCGCAAAACGAGCGCGTGGTGATTACCCGGCAGGGAAAACCCAGTGTGGTGATCCTGGGGCTGGAGTCCTATGACGAGGAGGAGCTCAAGCTGGCTGTTTCGCCCGAGTTCTGGAACATGGTCCAGTCTCGCCGCCAAGGTCGGTCCATTCCTCTCGCCGAACTCAAGGCCCGTCTGGATCTGACGAACGACGCCCCCGAATAATAGTGCCCGAACGGCGACCTGCACCAACGTCCAACGACGACGCGATGAGCCTGGGCGTTTCCTGCCACGTTGCCTGTCCAATTCTGTGAGGAGGTGGCGGGTCCGGTTGGTCTTCCGGATCCCCTCCCAAACCGATTCCTGCCCCTTAGGCAGAGAGAAGTGCTCTGCGAGCTTGTTCCAGAGGGCTTCGATCTCGTCACGGTTCCATTTCAGGGCGTCCTCGTCGCGGACGTGCGGCATGTCGACGAGAGCGAGGAAGTCCGGTTTTACAAAGTGGGCCCAATTGTCGTAGAGCCTGCGCATGTGATCGCATCCCGGGACGAAGACAAAGCCGTCCAGGAACGCATAGTTCCCCTCCATCCCCTGCTCCAGGCAGTGCCGCGTGTAGCTGCAGTTGAATAGCCCCATGCAGCTGTCCGCCATTTCGGTGGAGTGGCAACCAGGAGCGGGCATGCGAAAAGAGCTCAAACCGTCGACGTTCAGCAGTTCCTCCGGTACGTAGCTGCAGAAGAACCCGAGCGCGCGGCCACCTTCTGCACGGAAGGCGGTGAGGTCAGGGTTTTCCAGCGTTCGTACCGTCTCCAGGATCCTGTCATCAAGCATCGGTCTTCCTTCTCGGGAGTGGATCCGACAGATCCGTGAGGAGCGTGTCAGGAACTCGTTCATGTCCGTAGGCGGCTCGGTGGTCTCCTGCCGGCTTTCGAGCAGAATCGATTCAGACGGGCATTTGTACGCGCAAACACCGCAGCCGATACACTCTTCCTGCCAAGGACAGCGACCCTGCCTACCTTGTTCCGAGCCTTGATCAGTGCGATCGTGTCATCGGAGGGCGGCAAGGTCATCGGGGCATTTGCCAGCCATTCGATGAATGCCTGGTAGGTCTTCTCGGCGTCCATGGTTCGTTTGCTCCTTCCTTGGTTGGTCTCTTGGGGACAGCGCCGGCATCCGGAGGATCTTCGCCGGTCTTTTTGAGCGGAACGATAGTATACCTTCTGATCTTCTGTTTGGCCACCCGGGAAGCCCGGGGCGATGCTCGTAACGTCCATCTGCACTACAAAAACGCCCCCCAAGAAGAGGGGGCCAACTGAGCGGAACAAACGCCGGATATTGCGAGGAGCGAAGCGACGTGGCAATCCCCCGGCTTCAATGGCAATAGAGCACGGAGCTGCTTCACATCCCATGTTTGCCGCCTTCAAGCCGGTTCTTGGACGGCGACCCTTGCCTCGGCGCCTACGGTCAGGTGGTTGGCCAACCGTTTGGCCATGGCCACAACCGTTACCGTAGGTGGCAGCCCCCACGGTTCGGGAATGATGGTGGTGTCCATGCAGTAGCAGTTCTGGATCGGCGTCTGGCAGTCCTTGTCGAGCAGTTCGCCGATTCGGACGGTGCCCCCGGGATGGGCCGCGATGACCGCGCTCTGCATCACGTCTTCCTTCTTTGCGCCGGCCTTCATGAGGATTTCCTCTGCCAGGACCGCCCCCTTGTTCAACTTCCACCAGGTGTCATCGTCGAGGGGCTTGGAGAAGGACTCGTCCATGTTGATTCTTCCGTCCAGGCCGTCCCGCACCTTGATCATGATGCCCATGGTCTTCCTGTAATTGAGGACCTTGGGCAGCTTCACCCAGCCTCTCGGGCCCGCGAAGGTCATCAGCCCTGAAAACATCAAGGGGGGAACGATCAGATCGGTCATCACGATGCCGTCGTCTGCCATGATCGTGCCAGCGGTCATGGTGACGTCGTATTTCGTGCCCTGGCCTTCACCGGCAGCCATCACAAAGACGAGAGGATCCGCAAAGAAGCCCTGTCCCGCGTCATAGACCCCTGAGCGTTGCAGAATCGGCGGCGTGCCCTGGCCTCCGGCCGAGAGGATCACCGTCTCCGCCAGGATGTCCATCCAGCCCTGAGGGCCCTTGGCCCTCACGCCCACGGCCTTTCCGTTCTTGGTGAGGACCCTGTCCACCGTGGTCTGGAGAAGAAGTTCCGCCCCGGACTGCTGAGCCTCTTCGATGTACTCCCGGGCCGTCCATTTTGCCCCCGTAGTACAGCCGAGTGCGCACTTGCCGCAATTCTCCAGGCATTTCTCAGGCCGGATGAACTTGTCGAGCACATTCCAATCGAGCCCTATGTCCTGGGCCGCTTTCATCATCTTGCGCGCCGCAGGTCCGACCAGATGGTCCGCCAGGGTCTGAATGGGGATCTCTTTGTAAAGCTCATCCACCTCCTCGGTCAGGTCGATTCCGTATTTCTCCTTTAGCCAGGGAGGGGGACGCACGGCAGTACCGCAGTAAACCACCGAAGCCCCGCCCGCGGTCTTGGGCCTCAAGACCCAGGTTCCCTCCTTGGAGAAGGTCATGCCCATCTTATCCATCATGCCGAGAAGTAACACGGAATTCTTGCCAAAGCCACTGGTGGTTCTTACCGGCCTCACACAGGACGACCTTCTTTCCCTTCTTGCTCAACTCACGGGCCATGGTGGCCCCTCCAGGCCCTGAGCCCGCGATCACTACATCCGACTGGATGGTCCGTACCGGTTGTGACATGGTCCTTCTCCTTTAGGTGCCGGCTTTGAGTTCGGGCGGAGTGGCCTTTGTCAGACCGTCCGACATGGCCGTGAGCACCCCGAAGAGGCTCAGTTTCTTGAACAGGCGATACCGTACGAGCCCGACCACATAGCCGAGGCCGTAGGCAAGACCGTTGATCAGTTTCGTGCCCACCTTCTCCGGGCCGGACAGTTGGACCAGGGGAATCGCCTCCCCCTTGAAGACTTGACCGTTCATGAGTTCCTCCTGTGAAAAACGTTTCCCTGGTTCACGTGCGTAGCCGTTGTAGCCGATATCGCCGAGGTGTTCTCTGTAGAGCATGGGGGCAATGCCGAAGAGCGGGAGGATGTTCGACAGATCCTTGACCGGTCCTCGCAGGAGCAGCTCCCTTCTCCCCATGGCCACCCCGGGTTTCAATCTTTCGAGGAAGATGTCGTGCATGACGCCACCGTTGATCGTTATGTAGACATCTCCGGATCGGGCCCCGTTGTCGACCGTCACGGCAGCCGGCGACTTGCTGAAGTCCAGCAGTACTTTGCTGTCCGTTGCCCCCCGAAACGTGAACAGTGCGCTCATCCGAGCCTGGGACATGAACACGCGCACGATTTCTTCGAGAGGCTCGAGTCGTCTGAAAAAGGAAGAGAGGATGACGGTGGGTTCTGGTGTGGCTGAAGGTGCCATTTGTTCACTCCTTCTGTTGATCGGGAAGGTTCCCACTACGACGTTACCGCCTTGCCCTCGGCAAAGTCTGCGGCGATCAGGGCTGCGCCCAGGGCGCCCACGATTTGCGGATCGGTCCCGTTGAAGCCCTGCATCTTGGTCTTGAGCTTCTTTTCGATCGCGTCCTGGACCCCCTTGTTCTTGGCCACGCCGCCGGTCATGACCAGATCGTCTACCACGCCCAACCGCTGGGTGAGGGAGGAAACCCGGATGACCAGGGACTGAAGCAACCCCTTCACGATACGTGGGAGCGGCACACCCTCGTTGATCAGGTTGATCACTTCGCTCTCCGCGAACACGCTGCACATGGACGTGATGGTGCAGGGATCCCCATCGCCGAAATAGTATTCCTGCATCTGGTCGATCGATACCTCCATGGACCGGGACATGGCCTCCAGGAACCTGCCCGTGCCCGCAGCGCACTTGTCGTTCATCGCGAAGTCGAGCAGGTTGCCCTGCGAGTCGACGCAGATCGCCTTGGTGTCCTGCCCGCCCACGTCGATGACCGTGCGCACCGAGGGCTGCAGGAAATGCGCACCCCTCCCATGGCACGTAATTTCGGAGATGTTCTTCGAGGCAAACTCGACCTGGGTCCTGCCGTACCCCGTGCCCACGATGTACTCCACGTCCGAGGCCTTCACGCCTGCGTCCGCCAGGGCCTTGTCGTAAATCTCCTGGGCCGTACGCTTCGGGTTCGTGGAACTCGGCCCTATGATCTGGGCAACCGGCTCCCGATCGACCATGATGACCGTCTTCGAGGCTGTGGATCCAATATCGACACCTGCTGTAATCGGCATGTTTCTCCTCCTGTGGTCCGGAATCTTATGCTGCCTTTCTCTGTTTGTGGGGCAAGACGATCTCGTTCACAAACCGCTCCACTTCGAAGTAGACGTCGTCGTAAGAGGTGACACGGTCGTCGAACATGTCGAACTCGAAAACCAGCAGCGGGATATCGGCACGGCGGCAGGCCTCTTTGAAAAGGCCCACCCCACCCCAGGCATGCTTGCAGCCGATGTGGCCCGCAAAGATGAAGCAGTCCGCCTGGAAATCCTCGAGCATACGCATGGCGTCCCCGATGTAGAAGTCCACGTCCCCGCGGAACTGACGCGCCATGGGGTGGCAATCGACAAGCTTGCGGGCCAGTCCGTACAGCATGGTGTCCATATTGCTCAGGTCGATCACGCCCTGGTTGGCAAAATAGCCGAATACATCCACCGGGATTGTCAGGCCGAGCTCACGCTCGAACCGGTCGTACATCTGCAGGTCGGTCCAGACCGCATCCTGATACCAGACCGCGCGAACGCGCTCCTCGAAGAATCTCTCGCCCCTCTGGGTGCGTTCCCTGGCCTCGCGCGCGAAGGCCTTCGCCGCATCGACGCCTTCCTGGCAACCTGTGAACAGGATCTGCATGAAGAGGGTGAACCCGACGAGCTTGCTCGTCTGGGTGAGGGGCACCTGCTTGCGCCAGTCGAGCCACTCCCAGAGGTTCTCGGACATCTGGTTGGACAGGTCGCAGGATTCCCGCAGTTTGTCGATATGCATCTTCCGTCCGGTGTTCTCCTCCAGGAACGGAATCAGCTCTTTGAGCTGGCCGGCCACGTGGATGATCGTCTCGTCGTTGTGATAATAGGGGACATCGATCGCAAAGAACGGCGCTTCACCAAGCTCTGCCATCACCTGCGTGGTCAGGACCTGCGCGTCGCAGGGTGTGTTGATGCCGACCGTGCAGGCGGGCTTTGGGTAGAGTCCTCTACGGATTGCCCCGATGGAAAGCTTGTCTGCTGAACAGGAATCGGCCGGAATGCCCACTGCCTGCGCTTCGTCGATAAAGTCTTTCGTGATTCGGCTGTTGCAGAGGCAGCTGTGCAGCGCACCGAGCGCTTCCACCGTGATCGGCATAACGTCGCCGAGGGCCCAGATCAATTCAGAGTTGAACCCGAGGTTGTACCAGACAAAGGGCTTTCCCGCGTCCACCTGGGCGAGCGTCTTCTCGACGTAGACGGCCAGCCCCTGCATGAGGGCATTGAGCCCATGGCTGTCCTCGTCCCCGCCGAAGAATTCCTGTACCACCGGCAGCATTTCGATCATTTCCCGCCATTCATACCTGTTGAGGATGTCCTGACTGTTCATTTTGCACCTCCTGCGGCTGCTTTCGGGGCCTTCTGGGCCTTGGCGATTTCGAGCTTCTCGAGAAAGGCCTGCACCCGGGTCTTCAGCTGACCCGTGGGCACGATGTTGTATTCCCGGGTAAGCGAAAGAAGGGGGAAGGTGTTCTCCTTCTCTATCCGGTGCATGATGTTGTGCAGATCCGCCCCCCAGGGATCGCAGAAGATGATCCGTTCGAAGATCACCCCGTCGCCGCGAACCTTCCCGTACAGTTCGTTGAGTTCGTCCCACCGCTTCGGGAAATCGCCGATCATCCGTGCGCAGGAGGAGCTGAAGAAGTAGGAGCGGCCGATCACGTCCAGGGGGTCGTCCGCATTCTCGTCGAGGGGAGCGAGCACCGACCGGCCGCCGAAGCACAGAAGATCCCCGACCACGAGGGCCCCCTGGCTTTCGATCGCCTCGATGTACTCCGGTTCGTCCAGCTCCGCACCGACCATGACCAGGCGCCCCCTGCTCGTGTCCAGGCCCGGCCGCGCCTTCAGCGCCTCGATGAGCCGGTCCGCGAGGTCGATGAACGCGGCGGGCGGCATCACCTGGGAGGCGATGTGGATCGAGAGCGCCTCGGCGCCGGTAAGCTTCGGCTTGTCCTCGGCCCGCATCTCGTTGATGGTCCGCAGGCGGTCCCGGTTCGCGTTGATCTGTCGGATCGCCTCCCGGAGTTCGTCCGGGCCGACCTTCACGCCGAAGTGCTCCTCCAGCCCGGCCATCAATTTCCGGAGTTCCTCCAGATAATAGCCGTACAGGCTCTCCCGCGGGTTGCGCGGGATCGAGAGGAACCCGTGGAAGGCGATCCCGGTCTTCTTCCGAAACACGTCTGCCGACCGGCGCACGTGATCGCAGGAGTTCGACGATACCTCCCCGTCCAGGAAGTCGTAGTGGCCGTCGATGGCCAGGCTCATCACGTGGCGGGCAAAGGTGCACAGGCGGCTGCTCAGGTAGGCGTCGCCCGGACGAGGAGTCCTCAGAGCCTGCGCCCCTCAACCGCAAGGGCAGGGCGCCGGCCGCCATGATCACTTCACGGGGTACGTAGTGGCAGAAGTAGCCGACCACCGGCTTGCCCGAGGCCTTCCACTCATCCACGTGCCGATTGCTGATGCTGCTGATGAGTCCGTTCACTTCACGCAGGATTTCTTCAGCCATATCATCTCCCTTGTTCCGATACGCTGGAGGCTGCCCAATAAGTCCCATCTGCGGCGTTCGGCTTCATCCCTCGTCATTCAACGTACAGGAAGTACGCCTCATTCCTCGGGATTTTGCCTGCCTTGCATCTGGAACTTCTTGAACAGCCTCCAGCCACTTCTTTAATGGGATGTTGCGTGCCGATTGTCGACAATGCAGGGCTCTATTGAACTCATTATATAAACACGCGTGTCTCATAAGGCTGGGGAAGCTTCCTGGGTTTGAAGTGTCTGTGACGGGAAGGCCTGAAGAAGGCCGAAGATTGGCGATTGTCGACAAAAAATGGGGAGTCTTTACGTATATTGGGTGCATACTCATTCCTCGTTCTTCACGAGTAGTCTCATGGCGAACCCCTTTTCGTTCTGGCCGTACTCACGAATCGTCTGTGCGGCCATTTGAGGATCACCCTTTTCTACATACTCGAGGGCACGCTCGAAGAAACCCGCGTTTTGGGTCAGGTCGTCAACACGCTTGGAGAGTGTTGCGAATTGGGCTCTTCTTGTAAGTGCGTTCAGGTCACCCAGCGTCTGAGTGAGCAGGGGATTCCTTGCTACCTCCAGGGCCGCCAGGGAGAACTCGAAAATCGCTTCGTAGTACTTATCCGGATTGCCTTCTGTCGCGCAGGCTCTTACATGCTCGACGGTTTCGCGTATCTTTTTGAGGTCTTCTTCGGTATGAAATTCTGCGGACTTACTGGCGGCCAGCGCATAGAGTTCGGTGACCAGGTCGTAGAGGGACTCAACGTCTTCCCTGGACATATCGGCCACCCTGGCTCCACGACGGGGCAGGATCTCAACCAGGCGCTGTTTCTCGAGGGTCAGGAAGGCCTCTCGAACCGGGCTCCGGCTGACACCCATCTCGTCCGAGATCGTCTGCTCCAGGATCCGCTGTCCCGGTTCCAACTCGCCCCGGATGATTCGACCTGCCAGAATCTTCGATATCTGTCCGGAAATACTGTCGAAATTCCGTATTGGGATCGCAGAGGCCATTGTTTCTCTCGTCCTGTCCGTTTTCGGGCTTGTATGGAGCAATCTCAAACTTTTGGAACATTATCGGACATCGACTGACGATTGTCAACAATAATCTGAAAAAGTCCCGACCAAACGGAGTGGTCGCTGGGGCCAACTCTCCAATTCGGGGACAGCCACCGATTAATAGGAATAAACGGTGAAATCACTGGTACCGAAATCGGTGGCTGTCCCCGATTTCCCGCGACAGCCTTTTGGGGTCAGGTCGCAATTATCAACTTTCGGATAGAGTTGACAATTACGACCTGACCCCATGATCCTCGTTCGGCGAGGCAGATCCGGGTGGTCAGGGTAGGCCGGGGTAGGTTTCTTTTCGGAAGCAGGTCGTCTGTGTGGCGTCTCCCCAACGCTTTCGTTCTGCAAGCCGCTGTAGGAACACCTCACCGTTCGTTACGACTCTTCCGCCCACGACATCTACGCCGCGCGCAAAGAGCGGGTCCGGGAAATAGCCCGCGGTCGGGCCGATGATAGAGACGAACGCATCCGGGGAACAATGGGAGAGAATCTCGTCCAGCGAGTTGTTCAGCAGGGTGGTCCCTGTGCACAAGACCTTGTTGCAGGAACTCAGTTTCGATGGGTCCGTGGTAATGGGCAAATCGGGGAACTTGTCGATCAACTTCTCCTTCTTTTCGATGACCACCAGTTCCGCCCCGGCCTTCTTGATGGCCTTCGTCAGGCCGAAGAAGAGTCCGACCATGCCGATCCTGTCTTCCGGGGCGACCGACAACATCCCGAGCGGATCGGGAGCCGGCTCGACCTGGAAAGCGGTTTCCCTCATCACATGCTGACAGACGGCGTTCATGGCCCCCAGGGCGATCATCTCCGTGAGGGGATTGTCACTGCCGAACTCGAGCGCAAAGCCCTGCGGGTCCTTCGCGACAAAACCCGACGGCTGCAGGGCCGCATACTCATCCATGTTTTCATCAGACAGCAGAAGGTAGCTGATGCCCGTCGCCCCGCCCTCCAACCGTATGGCCATGAACTGGGCGTCCTTGGGTTGGCCCCCCTCGTGAAGAGGCGGGAAGAAGACGTCTGCTATGGGTGGCGGCGGGAATTTTGCCGTCAACTCGGTGATCATCGATCTGAATTCGTCTTTCAGGCTCATAAGAATGCCTCGAGTTCCTTTCTAGTCTTCCAACTGTGTCAGTTCTCCGCCGGCCGCCTCGATGGCCAGATGGGACATTTCGGAATCGTCCGAGGCGCCGTGCCAGTGCTTTTCTCCCGCAGGGATATGAATGATGTCCCCCGGTTGAATCTCCACCTGGTCCTGTTCCGTGGCAACGATCCCCTTTCCCGAGGTGACGAAGAGCACCTGGTCCGTGGTGTGTGAATGGAACTTGTTTCTTACTCCCTTGCCGAAGCGGACCATGAGCATGCCCAACTGCTTCGCCGTCTCATCGGCCAAGAGCCATTGTATCGATACCGGGCCGGTGAACAGGGGATGCGTGTCGAGTTCCATCCCGGAGATTTGGTCTACGTTCATCTTCTTCATGGTTCCGTCTCCTCGAGAATCCGTTTCATCTCAGACAGAAGGGGTCTGCTCTCCATGATAGCGGATACACGGCTTTTGTGCTATGAGTCTGTAAAGACAGGGACGATTACGAGAAACAGGAGGAACCCATGATCAATGAAACCATGACCATCGAAGAGAGAATGCGGGCCGCCATCGCTGTGGAACCGGTGGATCGGCATCCGGTCTTCCCGATCATGTTCACCGCCGCTGTCAGGCTGTACGGAAGAACCCAGGCGGAAGCTTGGGCGGATCACAACGTGGCCCGTGAGTGCCTGATCCGGTGCTACAAGGAGTACGGCTATGACTACGGCTCGAAGCCGAACTTCTACTGGCCCATGCTGCCGGGCAAACACTGCGCCGCCCCCGTGCGCAACCTGATTCCCGGAAGACATCTGGCCGACGATGACCTGGCCCAGATCGACGAGCGCGTCCTGTTCGAGCGGGAAGATTATGACAAGATCGCCGCCCTGGGCTGGAACGGGTTCTGGGACGAGCACTACGAGAAGGTTAGCCGGAAGTCCCTTGAGCAGTTTACCATGATGCAGCGTATGAGCAACGACCTGTACGTGGAGGACATGAAGATCTGCGAGGAGCAGGGGATGCCGATCTTCATGGGCGTGGCCGTGGATTCGGTGATGATGTCCTTCTCTCTCTGCCGGACCCTGATGGAGTTGACCAGGGACCTGTACGAAGTCCCTGACAAGGTGGAGGCGGCCATGAAGGCGAGCTGTGACGACATCATCGCAAATGCCATCCAGGTCTGCAAGAACAACGGCAAGGCGCTGGCCTTCACCGTCCTGGAACGGAGCTCCGGTTTCTACTACCGTCTCCCCATCTTCGAACGTTTCGAGTGGCCCTTCCTCAAGCGCTACGTGGATGCCTTCGTGTCGGAAGGAATCACCCCCTGGCTGCACTTCGACACGGACTACGGCATTAATCTGCCCTATCTCAAGCAACTCCCAAAGGGCAAGTGCATTTGCGACCTGGACGGAACGACCGACATCTTCAAGGCCAAGGAGATCCTGAAGGGGCACATGTGCATCAGCGGCGACGTGCCCGCGGCCCTGCTTTCCCTGGGCAAACCGGAAGAGGTCGAGGAGTACTGCAAGCGCCTCATCGACGAGGTGGGTGACGGCGGCGGGTTCATGCTTACCACCGGGTGCGAGTGCCCGATCGACGTAAAGCCGGAGAACCTGAGGGCCATGGTGGAGACCGGCAAGAGTTACACGGGAAAGAAGGGTCGCGCCGCACCCAAGCCTGTGAAGGAACCGAAGAAGGAGGTTTCCGAACAATCGGAACCTACCGGAGAGATCGCCCAGGCGATCGCCGGCCTGAGTTTTGATAAGGCGACAACCCTGGCGGATCAGGCCATTGCAGAGGGCAAGGATCCCCTGGCCATTCTGAACGAATGCCGTGTGGGCATGGAACTCGTGGGTGATCTGTACAGCACGGGCGAGTATTTCCTGTCCGAGTTGATCATGTCGGCTGACATCTTCAAGAAGGTGATGGAGAAGGTGGAACCTCTCCTGGCCGAAGGCGAGGGAGCGTCTTCGCTGGGGGCGGTCGTCGTGGCCACGCCCAAAGGAGACATCCACGATCTGGGCAAGAACATCGTTGCCGGACTCTTCAAGGTGGGCGGGTTCGAGGTGTTCGATCTCGGCGTGGACGTGGCGCCCGAGGTGATTGTGGACAAGGTGATGGAAACAAAGGCGCGCGTGGTGGCCATGTCCGCCTTGATTACGCCAACCTTTGGGTCGATGAAGCAGGTGGTCGAACTGCTGGAGGAGAAGAATCTCAGAAAGGGCAGGTTCGTGATCATCGGGGGCGGTCCCACCACGATGCAAGTCAGGGAATACGTGGGTGCCGACGCCTGGACCCTCGACCCCAAGGAAGGGATCAACTGGTGCCGGGATTTCGTTCAGGGCAAGAGTGGTTAGTGATCTAGGTTTTTCGTCTGCTCTTGAAAGCGTGGTAAGCGGCGAATCGCCTGAGGGCCCGGCACGCCCTGGCCAGGGACGGGAATACGGTGATGCCGGCTTCCCTCAGTTCCCGGATACACCGCTCGGCGTCACAGAAATAACCCTCGTCCTCGATCGCCACAACGACGGGCTTCCTCCCTGCGTACCCTTGAACAAACTCGCTCAGGCTCTTCTTGAACCCGGGCATTGCCTCACCCCAGGCCCCTGCGAGGAATTCAGCGGCAACGCAGACAAGGACCAGGTCTATTTCCGGGTCTTCGGTTACCAGTTCGAGTGTTCGAGATAAGGCGTTGGGGTCGGCGAGGGCGGCGGGTATGTCCAGGGGATTCGCCAGGCCCTGGTTCACGAGTAGGATATACTCGGACATGCCCTTTTGGGTCGTTTCCGAAAGGGTTGGCGTTTCGATGCCTTCCCTCCCGCAGGTGTCCCCGTTCGCCACGGTAGCGCCGCCACCGATCCCGAGCACGGCTGCCCGGGCGCTGGCAAAGGGTTCAATGTGCAGGAAGCTCATGGTTGCGTCCAGCAGTTCATCGAGCGTATCGACTCGATCGCTCCGGTCTGTTTGAAGAAAGCATTCCAGATCTGCTCGTCCCCCTTCAGGGAACCCGTGTGAGAGGCGGACGCCTTTGCTCCGGGCTCTGTCAACCCCGCCTTCCAGGTAATGACAGGTTTTTCGAGATTCACGCGCTCCACGAGATCGACGAGGCGCCTACCATCCTTGATGCCCTCCAGGTACATGCAGATGAACCCGGTTTCCGGATCGTTCGCCAGATAGTCCAGGAAATCCGGCGCATCGATTGCGAGCGCGTTTCCGTAGCTGAACGCCTTGCTGAAGCCGATTCCCGATTCCGGTCCGTGAAGGAGAAACGCGCGGGCTTGCCCGCCACTCTGAGAGATGAAGGCCACGGGGCCGGGGGCGAGTTCCAGTTCCTCGAACATCCTGAACCGGGCGGACGGAATGTGGAAACCCATGCAGTTCGGACCCAGGACGCGAAAGTCCCCTCTCTGAATGATCTCCCGTATCGTGTTGTCCAGGAGCCTGCCTTTTTCCGTCCCGGTTTCGCCGAACCCGGATGTGCAGTCTGAACGTTCCGGACCTTTGCCGTAACACAGTCCTCCAGTACCCTGGGTACCACGGCGGCCGGGACTGCAGATGAGCGACCAGGTCCAACCGTTCGGGAACGGGACTACATCCGGGTCTGTATTTTGACCGTCCATTTCACGGGTGTTCGGATTGATCGGATACAGGCTTCCAGCGTACCCCGAAGTCTTGAGACTCCGGAAAAGCTTAAGCCCGGAGTACCCCGGAGCCCGAGTTTCTTCTTTTCGTGAAACGCCGACGATGCCGACGGACTGAGGCGGAAATCCTTCTCCAAAGGCACGAATTCGTGTCATTCGCTCTTTATCCTCGGCAAGCACATCGTTTCCCAAGTTCGCTAACGTATTCAATCACGGCTCAAGGGAGGGGTATTGCGAGCGTCAGCGAGCCATCTCCCAGCTTTACCGGCAAGAGGATACGAAGCTTGGAGATTGCTTCGGTCGCTTTCACTCCCTCGCAATATTCGCAATTTGTGTGAC
>CAVOXY010000034.1:0-13306 GCA_963700515.1 uncultured Planctomycetota bacterium
AATTGCGGCTCATGCGAAAAGGGATCAGCAGCCATCATCTGCCTATTCGAGCGCCCCTGCCAGAAAAAAGGGGAGGCTCCCCGTTTTTGCCGTGGGAGCGTTCGAGCCATGCAAGAAAGGGAGGTATCTCGAATATTCTCGAGATGGTGGCAGAGTCCTTGGACGGGGCAGATGAAGGACAAATAAAATCGAATGACAAAAAGATCTCCTGTGCCGACTTTTCTTTTTGTCACCCAAGCCTTCTTGTCCTTCAAACGAATCGCGATGGATCATCTGTTGCCGGTGCTGCTGAGCCCTTGGCGGTCTCAGCTACGGCGGTCTCAGCTACGACTGCCGTACACCTCACTTCCCGCTACACTGTGAGTCTGGTTTCCCCTGGGTACATCCCAGGGGGACCACAACTGGCCAGCTACCTACCCGCCGACACTCCCTCCGGTTTCCCCTGGGTACATCCCAGGGGGACCACAACTGGCCAGCTACCGACCCGCCGACACTCCCTCCGGTTTCCCCTGGGTACATCCCAGGGGGACCACAACTGGCCAGCTACCTACCCGCCGACACTCCGGTTTCCCCTGGGTAACAGCTACCGACCCGCCGACACTCCCTCCGGTTTCCCCTGGGTACATCCCAGGGGGACCACAACTGGCCAGCTACCGACCGGCCGACACTCCCTCCGGTTTCCCCTGGGTACATCCCAGGGGGACCACAACTGGCCAGCTACCGACCGGCCCCACACCGGTGAGCGGCCGAGCCCAGCAGCAACCATCACTCCGGCGTTGTGCCGAGGCCGCAGCGCAACCGCGCCTGGCGTTCCTGCCGCCTGATGGCGCGCGAGGCCAACCGCCGTCGCTTGCGGTCGGCCAGCGCGGCGGCTTGACGCGATGCCTGGGACTCGATCAGGAACAGGGAAACAGGAAGGGAGCAGACAGGAAGGGAGCAGACACCCTGTTTCCCGTCTAGGTGAGTACTTGAACGAACGGTCGGGGGCACTGGCAGAGTGTGCTCAGCGGCTCAATAGCCGTTTATGCGGTGACATGCGTATGTCACCGCCACCCTACTGCGGAGGGTGTTGCAGGGGAAGGTGAATCGGGTAAGATGTAAGGACTCCTGGCGAGCGAAAGGCGGGCAATCACTTTCGCGCAGTGTTTTCTGATGACCCCCATCGGTCCACCAGCGGCCGCGGGGCTGCGGACACTGCCTGCACACGGAGGGATTGCCCCATGGTCGCCTATGCCCGTCGCAAGTTGTTGGGCCGTGATCGCAAAGCGGTTTACCACTGTTGGGTACGCTGCGTGCGGCGCGCCTTTCTCTGTGGCCTGGATCCACTTACCGGCCGCGACTTCTCCCACCGCCGTGACTGGATTCTCACGCGAGAAGAACAGCTGGCAGCGTTGTTCGCCATCGAAGTGGAATTCCATGCGGAGCTCAGTAATCATCTTCACCTGATGCTCCGCTCGCGGCCTGATGTGGCCAAGCGCTGGTCGCCTTACGAGGTGGCGCGCCGCTATCTGACCATCATGCGGATCGCCAAATGCATGTCGGACGACCTGCCGCTGCCCAACGAAAAGCGGATCGAACAGGCACTTCGCAACAAGAAACGCATCCAGCAGATGCGGCGCCGGTTGAGCAATATTTCCTGGTTCATGGGGATTCTCTGCGAAAATATCGCCCGCGCGCCAATAAGGAAGATGAATGCACAGGCCGGTTTTTCGAGACTCGCTTCAAGTGCCGTGAATGTGCCGATCCCCACGGCATGTTGATCTGCGCCCTGTACGTGGACTTGAATCCAATCAAGGCAGGGGAAGCCGCTTCACCGCGCACCGCTCGCTATACGTCGGCCTACCAGCGAATTCTGGCGCAAGAGCAGCGGCCCAACAGCCCGGAGCCGAGCCGATGGGTGGCTGGGAGAACTGACGCTGCGCGAGGAGACGCTCCAGGACGAGACGATCGCGTTCTCGTCACGCTGGGGCCGTCGCGCATCCGATTTGGGGCTGCTGGAGATTTCGCTGGAGAATTACCTACGGTTGCTGGAATGGACCGCTCGTCAACTGCGCAGCGGCCGATGCACTGCGGTTCCCAAGGACGTGGAAACGCTGCTGGATCATCTGGAGGTGAACGAGGAGGCCTGGCTCGATACGCTGCAGCGTTACGACAGCGTCTTCTGCCACGCCGTCGGCACTCCCGCGGCCTTGGAGGAAGTCGCTCAGCGGATGGGCCGCAGTTGCCTCAAGGGTGCCTCAGCCAGCCGGCGGCTGTTTGCCTGAGGCCATCCTTATTCGCCTGACCCGGTTCGCATCACGATCGGCAAAATTCATTTCTCATCCCGCATCCGGCGCTCGACCTGCGCGCCGACAGCGCCAGTTCGCCGTTGACGCCGCGCCAGCGCGTCTCGTACACGATCTTCTTCGCCTGGTCGTGGCTTTCGCCACCCGCTCACCTTGCCAGCGTGACCATCCGCCGCTCTCGAACCGCCTCCCCGATTCGCGTTGGAGCAGGGTGTCTGCTTTCTGCGCTCTTCGCCATCGAAGTGGAATTCCATGCGGAGCTCAGAGATCATCTTCACCTGATGCTCCGCTCGCGGCCCGATGTGGCCAAACGCTGGTCGCCCTACGAGGTGGCGCGCCGCTATCTGACCATCATGCGGATCGCCAAATGCATGTCGGACGACCTGCCGCTGCCCGACGAAAAGCGGATCGAACAGGCAGTTCGCAACAAGAAACGCATCCAGCAGATGCGGCGCCGGTTGAGCAATATTTCCTGGTTCATGGGGATTTTGTGCGAAAACATTGCCGCCGTGCCAATAAGGAAGATGAATGCACAGGCCGGTTTTTCGAGACCCGCTTCAAGTGCCGTGAATGTGCCGATCCCCACGGCATGTTGATCTGCGCCCTGTACGTGGACTTGAATCCAATCAAGGCGGGGAAGCCGCTTCACCGCGCACCGCTCGCTATACGTCGGCCTACCAGCGGATTCTGGCGCAAGAGCAGCGGCCCAACAGCCCGGAGCCGAGCCGATGGGTGGCTGGGAGAACTGACGCTGCGCGCAGGAGACGCTCCAGGACGAGACGATCGCGTTCTCGTCACGCTGGGGCCGTCGCGCATCCGATTTGGGGCTGCTGCAGATTTCGCTGGAGAATTACCTGCGGTTGCTAGAGTGGACCGCTCGGCAACTGCGCAACGGCCGATGCACTACGGTCCCCAAGGACGTGGAAACGCTGCTGGATTATCTGGAGGTGAACGAGGAGGCCTGGCTCGATACGCTGCAGCGCTACGACAGCGTCTTCTGCCACGCCGTCGGCACTCCCGCGGCCTTGGAGGAAGTCGCTCAGCGGATGGGCCGCAGTTGCCTCAAGGGTGCCTCAGCCAGCCGGCGGCTGTTTGCCTGAGGCCATCCTTATTGGCCTGACCCGGTTCGCATCACGACCGGCAAAATTCATTTCGCATCCCACATCCGGCGCTCGACCTGCGCGCCCACAGCACCAGTTCGCCGTTGACGCCGCCCGCGCGTCTCGTACACGATCTTCTTCGCCTGGTCGTGGCTTTCGCCACCCGCTCACCTTGCCAGCGTGACCATCCGCCGCTCTCGAACCGCCTCCCCGATTCGCGTTGGAGCAGGGTGTCTGCTTTCTTCCTTCGCATTCGAGACGACCGCTTTCAAGTGCGAGCGTCGACTCATCGAACAGGCCTTCAGCCACAACCACACCGGCAAGATGCTCGTCACCATCATCGACGACGCGCATCTGATGGACATGGAAAACCTCCGTAAGCTCCGATTGCTATTCGAGGGATTTTCCAAAGAACCACAACCTGATCTTGATCGGCCAGCCCGAGCTGCTCACCAATTTCAATCTATCGATCAATCAGGATCTGAAGAGCCGCGTGACGTATTCGGTGATCACTAAGCGGCTTCATCCAGACAGCATGCGCGAGTTCATTCATCGCGAGTTGGACCGTCTTGGGACTGGCCGACAACACGTTCACCGAAGGGGCGACGGAGCTGATTATTCGCTCGGCCGACGGGATCCTTCCGCAAGTGCCGCGACCTCTGCCTGGCCACGATGCTCGAAGCGATCCGGGCCTGCGGGGCAAGACGATGGATATCGACCGGGTCAACCGCATCCTGATTCAGCCGCACTGGCAAAAGGAAATCGACATCACCGACTTTTCGGACGACCCGACTTCCCCGATCCAAGGAACACCAACATGATCTCTGACGAACTGTTGCGTGACGATCCGCAACGAAAGCCACCGATGAAAGTGACGATACTGGCGGGTGAGGCCGACAGGGTCCGCCCTCAAAGCATTCGGAAGGCTACTTCCGGTTCCTCTGCCCGTCGTGCGGCGAGCTGCGAGCGACCGTGAACCCCCGGACCAATCTGGCTCATCGCTTCGCCTGTGAAGAGAATTTCAACAAGATCGACTTGCTGATCGCCCTCGGTTACGACTTCCTCGCTGCCGTCGAACTTCTGAGCAGTGGCTACAAACCCACTGCGAGCGTCACACCGCGCGAACCACTTCCGAGTCGCCCGTTCGGCGTCCAACTCAATGCCCGGCCGCTGCACGGTCCAGCGATCGGTGTGAGTCGGTCGCCGTGCCTATCGACCCATCCGATGGACCTTGTCGGCTCATCTTCTCCAAATTTTCGACAGATCGGCAAGTGCCCAAATCGGGGCCAAATCTCTACAGTCTTAATTCGGCCAAGAGTCACGATCGGCCGCACACCCTCGTCTGTACGCGTTCTTCTTCGCCAGTTCGAAGCTATCGCTACCCGTTTCCCTTGCCAGCGTCACTATCCGCCGCTCGCGAACCGCCGCCGCGAATCGAGCGGGAGCAGGGTGTCTGCTTTCTTGCTGTACGCGTGCCCTGGCGCGGCGCACCGGATGGTTCAGCGAGCCGCAGACGTGGCCCAGCGTTGGCTGCAGGGGATCAATCTCTGCCGCGAGATCTTTACCGAGACCGAGCCCGACACGAATCCACTCGTCGCGAGTTCAGACGGTTTCACGTGACGCGTCAGCGGAGCTGACCCCGCATCGCTGAGTCCACACCCGGGACAACAGCGAGTCGAGCGACCTTTTCCTCCCCCTCGATCAGCGGCCTCCGCGGTCACCGCCTGCGTCGAATCACCTCCCGCCATCCATTCGACAGCTACTTTCGCCACGTGCTCGTCCCATCCGCCAACTCCGAGTCCCTCTCGGCGCTGCTCAGCTGAACCATCGCGCCTCCATGTCACTCCCACCGCCACTTCAAAATCAGGGTGTCTTCCTTTTCCTCTCTGGCTCCTGTGCGTGTGCTGTCTCGCTGGAAAACAGCTCTGGACCCATGGACAGTGGAACATCGAAGGACACCGTGATCGATGCCCCATTGCGGTCCAGTGTGAGCGTTAATCGTGCTCCTTTGCTCTCTTCAACCCTCCAGGCGAACTCCAATAGTCGTATACCTCGGCAAGTAGCGCCATTAATCGAGGTGACCGAGTCACCCACGAAAACCCCTGCCTCACTCGCGGGAGAGCGTTCTCTGACCGCCGTGACCACGATAACGCCCTCCCGTTTCTCTGTGTCGAATCCCGCAACGTCGCGAGAGTCGGGCCGACTTAGTTTCTTTCCTGGGCGGAGATAGATTTGTCCGCCAGTGGAATCAATAGTGATGACAAAGCGTGACAGGTATTTCAAACCCAGTGCATTGCCATCCCCATTCGTAATCCAGACATCGCGCCGAGTAAACCCACCCCACGAGACCTTTGACAGAAGCCCGCCGGAACGATTCTGCAGACTTGCAGGTGTAAGCATTGGGTTGGGGTGAATCTCCCTCAACTTTCCCTCAGCCCGCAAGGAACTAAAGAGCCAATCATGAACTTGGATACCGAAATAGCTTCCCGTACTAAGCTGGAAGGACTCGGTCCGGTCACCGATCCGCAGGTTGTCGACCCACAGTTGTCCAAAGTTGTCCGATCTTAGTGGCCAAGGAGTTCCCAAAGCATCTTTGTTCACATCCCTTTGAGATAGCCGGACTATTCCCTTGTCAAAATCAAACTGGACCAGCCTACCACAAAAAAAAGACGGTCCAAGAACTCCACGGATATCTTGTTCAAGGATCTGTCGAAGGGGAGACAAGTCCAGCAGGCAACTCACGTCCTTTTCTTCTGGGCGCACTTCATGGCCTGCCACGCGAAGCAACGGGGCCTTGATTATGTCCGCCCGTGCCAGAGTCGCCCGAAATGCTCTTACTGGCATGGTGCCAGTTGACGCGTCTAAGAATGGGCGAAGCGTCGTATCGAACATGTGGTGAGAAGATTCTGTAGCCAGAAGGAACGGAAACGACTGTCCGGCCAGTGTCACAGGCAGGACAATTGGTTGGCCACCAGGTGCAACCGAGATTATCGCCCACTCCTCCTGATTCAGCGTCTGCACGCATTCACCGAGTTCGAATGCGTGTCCCAGCGTTGCCGTGACAATTGCGACGAAGACTACTAACGCGACTCGCACAGTTCGCTCCTTGCAGCTGCGGTTCTTGAAAACAAAATGACCAAAGTGTCATGCCTTGAGCACCGACTACGGTGTCTGGCAATAATCAATACTTGATTTCAAGCCCGATATCCAGCCTACCGCCATCGTCCCCGAATCCAGGCAGAGGTCCCGGATCCCATTCCCCCCCGATGCGAATATTGGTGTGTTGCAAGATGGGTGGCAACCTTCCAAAGACCTGCTGAATAATAGGTGTCAGGGGAAATTCCAATGTTGGAATGGGTATCCTTGTGATAGGGTCTATGCCAATATCGCCTAGCAGATCATTTATCCCGGCTCAGCAGCCCCGGGGCTACCCACCCCAAACCAGCAACGGCCCCTCCGCCAATAGCGAGCCCCCAACTTGGATTCTCGCCGATCCAGTCCCCGGCATTGTGGATGGTATCACTTATCCGACCATAAGTCTCCGTTTCGTCCAACTCCAATCCTTCGATGGCGATCCACTTCAGGATATCTGGCGCCAACTCCCCAATTAGATGCCCAATGGATGGTGGGGCGACAGCATCTGGAGGCGGATCGATGCCGAGAGGTGGGAGGTAGATGTCGAATCGCCAGTCGCGAGGACCTTCACCGACAACAGGAACCAAACCGGCAACAGGAGGTGCACCAATAAGAGGAGGTTGGTTAATGGCGTCGCGTATCCACTCGATCTTCAATGTTAGGAGGTCGATCGGATCATACGGCCATCCACCATCATCTTGGACCAACCCAGACGGATCAATGTTCACGGTCACTCTATTACTGACGACACGGTGAATATTCGCGTCCCCCGCTGCAAACCCCAGCGGATCCTCGCTGAGCCAGCGTCCGACCCCTGCATCATACCAGCGGGCGCGATTGTATTGTAGATCTGTGGCCGTGTCGAATTCGCGGCCGGTAAAGAGATAACGGGTCTGGGACGTATCGCCGGACGTGACATTGCCGTAGCTGTCGTACTTGTAGTGCGCCGCAATTGTGCCGTCCTGTTTGGCCAGATCGCGGACGGTCCCCAGGTTATCGACCAGCGGCCAGAGGGTGCGATTTGCATCACCCAGAGTTTTGGACAAGTCCTCCTGCGCGAGGATCTGATCGACCACCTCCCCATAGAGATAACGCTTCGACAGTGCGATGGACTGGGCACCACTGCCATCGGGGTCGACGAAGTCAAACACCACGTTGCCGCCATCGGTGGATACCAGACCATTCTGGATGTCGTCGTACACGTAACGCTCAAGGGCCGCATCGGTCATGTCAAACGGCGAGGCGGTGTCGACCTTTTTGGCAATCCGGCGATCAAACACGTCATAGGTGTATTCGACGACCTGCGTGATGGTGCCCTGCGAATTCTTGTCGGTCACCTTGACCAATCGGTTATGATAATCCCACTCGTACTCGGTGACTTCACCGGTGGAGGTCGTGGTGCGGCGGGTGCGATTCCCCTCGGCATCGTACTGGTATGAATACGTGCCGTCGTTCGTCAGCCGGTTATCGCTTCCCGTCTGGTAACCGGTCATCGTCCGGTTGCCGTTGTTGTCGTAGGAGTAGCTTTCGTTGCTCTGGAATGTGTGCGTAGCCGCGGTCAACTCGCTCTTGGCATCATAGCCGTACGTGCTGGTGCCGTCCTGGCTGACCATCTGCGTGATGCGGCCCAGACCACTGAACACGGCGGACGCAGCGGTCGCCCCGGCACGCGGATCGGTTACCGCCTCACCGAAATCCATCCCAGCACTCGAGAGACTGTCAATACGTCCAGCTATAGGGCGTAAACAGATTGTTGCCGCCCTTGGTGTAGGCCAGACCGGTCAGGCGGCCGAACGTATCGTACGTGTACGCTGACGTTGCCACTTCATTGGTCGAGCCGCCATCCGTGTCCTTGTAGCGGGCGATTGATGTGAACTGGCTGATGGCGTTGTAGGCCAGATCGACTCGCTTTTCCGCCACACCGTGTTGCCGCCGCTCTGTCCGACCTGATCCATCCGCGTCAAGCGATCGAGGGCATCATATGAGTAGCTGTTGAGAAAATCATCTGTCCCCGCAATGGTGGCTGAAAGACTACTGCGATTGCCCGCTGCATTGTACGTACTCTCGAGAATCACTCGTGGCAAGCCAGACGTGCCGTTGTTGTCGACCGAAATCACACGGCCCAGGTTGTCATAACTGACCGCATAGCTGCTGTCGGGATCGGAAGCCGCCGTGAGTTGACCGGCCGCGTCATAGGTGTAGGTCAAGGTGCGCACCAAACTCCCGGCCGTGGCCGCCGACACATCGCCATCCATGCGCGACACATTCGTCCCGCTTTGCGAGCCGCCAAACGTCACGGTCCATGGACCTCCGGCATTGCCGGTAACCGTCACGTCGTCCACGCTGCCCAATGCCTCCAAGGCCGCTTCCACCTGGGATGCCGAGGCGTTGTAGGCGAGCGAGGCGGTCACATACCCATCCAATGCCAGCCGCAGCGTACCCCCCGTGGCGTTGCTGAGCGTCACGCTCTGGACTTCATCGCCGCCACCACTGCCTTGCACATCGGTGGCCTCGATCTCCACTTTGGTGCCCATGCCCCCGATGTTGGTAGCGTCGACCGTGGTCTGCACGAGATTCGCCGCGCCCAACGCCCCCTGGAATTCCAGTTTCCATTCCTGGGCCGTATAGGTGTTTTGGAGTTTGGACACCACCACATCACCAGCAGCGATATTCGATAAGGCTTCCAAGGCACTTTGGACCTGGGCAGCCGAGGCGTTATAGGTGATGGGCGACGTGGTCTGGCCATTGTACGAGAGGGTGAAAGTGCCGCCGGAGATGTAGGTACTGGTGAAGCCCACACGCTGCACTTCATCTTGCGTGCCGCCCTCGGCGGTGGTCTCGATGCTCAGGTCCGGGCCCGGATCGGCACCGTTGCGCCACTGCTGGCTTGTCTTCTGATCCAGCTGATCGTAATAGAACCGCAGCACCCGCCCGTTGCGATCCCGCACCCTGGAAACATTCCCGGCCAGGTCGTAGTCGTACGAGCGCCAGTCCTGCGACTCGTTGGTTTCGATCGACAATCGCCCGAGCCCGTCGTACGTTTCAAAATCAGGGTGTCTCCCTCTTCTCTCGCGGAAAACGCGAAAGAAGGATACCCAAGACAAACCCCAGCTCTACGCCCGGCTGGGCATTCAGGAGTATTTTCTATTTGATTGTTTGAACGAGTACCTCGATCCCCCACTCCAGGGCCATCGACTGGTGGAGGGCGGTTACCAGTCCACGCCGGCCGATGAATGCGGGGCACTGATCTCGCGAGAGCTGGGACTGCGGCTGCAGCCCGATGCCGGACGGCTCCAGTTCTACCGCTTGGATTCCGGAGCAAGGTTGCTCACCGCTGAGCGAGCGTGCCGAGCAGGAAGCCAAGCGTGCCGAGCAGGAAGCCCGCACGCGGCGCGAACTCGAGGTGGAAGTGCAGCGACTCCGCGAGGAGCTGAGGCGTCGAGCGGACTCATGAATGGGCCATGTCGGACGACCTGCCGCTGCCCCACGAAAAACGGATCGAACAGGCACTTTGCAACAAGAAACGCATCCAGCAGATGCGGCGCCGGTTGAGCAATATTTCCTGGTTCATGAGAATTCTTTGCGAAAATATTGCCCGGCGTGCGAATGCTGAAGATGAATGCACCGGTAGGTTTTTCGAGACTCGCTTCAAGTGCCGTGAATGTGCCGATCCCCACGGCATGTTGATCTGCGCCCTGTACGTGGACTTGAATCCGATCAAAGCGGGTGAAGCCGCTTCGCCGCGCACGGCCCGCTATACGTCGGCCTACCAGCGCATACTGCGCAAGAGCAGCGGCCCAACAGCCCGCACCGAGCCGATGGGTGGCTGGGGGAACTGACGCTGCGCGAGGAGACGCTCCAGGACGAGACGATCGCGTTCTCGTCACGCTGGGGCCGTCGCGCATCCGATTTGGGACTGCTGGAGATTTCGTTGGAGAATTACCTACGGTTACTGGAATGGACCGCTCGTCAGCTGCGCAGCGGCCAACGCAGCACGGTCCCCAAGGAAGTGGAAACGCTGCTGGATTATCTGGAGGTGAACGAGGAGGCTTGGCTCGATACGCTGCAGCGTTACGACAGCGTCTTCTGCCACGCCGTCGGCACTCCCGCGGCCTTGGAGGAAGTCGCTCAGCGGATGGGCCGCAGTTGCCTGAAGGGTGCCTCCGCCAGCCGGCGACTGTTTGCCTGAGGCCATCCTTATTGGCCTGACCCGGTTCGCATCACGACCGGCAAAATTCATTTCGCATCCCGCATCCGGCGCTCGACCCTGCGCGCCCACAGCACCAGTTCGCCGTTGACGCCGCGCCCAGCGCGTCTCGTACGCGATCTTCTTCGCCTGGTCGGAGCTTTCGCCACCCGTTCCCCTTGCCAGCGTGACCATCCGCCGCTCTCGAACCGCCACCGCGATTCAAGCAGAAGCAGAGTGTCTGCTTGTTTTGTGCTTGTTTTGTCATATGGGAATCCAGTCTAGCTGGGTAAATTCCCCGCCGTGCCGGTCCCGCTGACCAATCAATTTCTGTGTGTCTTCCTTCCTTCTTTACTCAATTTACAACTCGGCCATGAGCAACACACTTACCGCCCTCGAACAACTCAAAATCAGCGCCTTCCGTCAGCAGTTCGTGAGGAGCTTCGCTCATGAGAAAGTGCACTTCTGCCATCCAACTGAAAGGTCCAGCCAAGACATCGATCTTTCGGATCACCAACGACCACGCGATTGGCGGGGGCCACGGTTCTCCAAGATGCGGAAAACGAACGACCGTGGCGTACGGTGGCTCTCCCACCCCCAACGGTGGCTTGGTTCTCCCGCCCGCTTCCTTTGACACCCACTCAATTACAGCTTTTTTCTTAAACATATCTCATTCCACGGGACCAAACACCACATTACCAAGATCATCCAAGTGCAGATAGCGAGCGGGGCCCCGTCCATCCAGATTCGGCACTTGATGTAACGAGGGAGCACTATTCGGCACGTCCGCTTCGATAATGCGGAATCCGCCTCGTGGGTACAGGGCGCTACCGTGGGCCTGTGCCCCTTCAAGTGTGTCAGCGAACCACTTGCCATTAAGTGAGTTCGGGCCTAGCTCGAACCTCCCGGTTCGTAGCATTTGCTGATACTCCGCGTCACTTACAGCTCGGTAGACTCGTGTGGATCCTTGCGCAACTGGTCGCGATGCTGCAGCGCCGAATTCCCCAATACCAGCCACGGCGCCTCGCAGCGCCAAGCCGCCGTCAACGACCGATAAAGTAATGAGGGTCAAATCAACCGCCGCGATGCCACCATTCACCTCCTGTCCCAAAATGTCGCCGGCTTCGGATAATCCATCGTGAATTACATCAAGGCGTTCCGCTCCCAACTGCCCCACGTTGGTCGATAGGTTTGGGTTCGCCAGATTACGCATCACCCGCTGTTGCCGCAGGGCAGCGATTTGAATGGTGTCGCCGTAACTATTGTTGGTTAACGCCGCAATACCAGTTCCGATAGCATCTCCTAATGAATAGCCAAGGTCGCAAATCCATAGATTCCACCAAGCCAATCCACTCGGATCCGTTGCTCCAGTGACCTCGTTCCCCACATACCTCCCAACATTCGCATCTCCAGCGGCAAACGAGAGCGGATCCTCGCTGAGCCAGCGTCCGACCCGTGCATCATACCAGCGAGCACGGTTGTATTGGAAATCGGTGGCGATGTCGAATTCGCGGCCGGTGAAGAGATAACGGGTCTTGGAGGTATCGCCGCTGGTCAAGTTGCCGTAGGAGTCGTACTTATAGTGCACAGCAATTGTGCCGTCTTGCTTGGCCAAGTCGCGGACCGTTCCCAGATTGTCCACCAGCGGCCAGAGCGTGCGAGTGGCATCGCCCAAAGTCTTGGATAGATCCTCCTGGGCCAGGATCTGGTCCACCGCCTCCCCGTAGAGATAACGCCGTGACAAGGCGATGGACTGAGCACCACTGCCGTCGGGATCGACGAAGTCCAGCACCACATTGCCGCCGTCCGGCGAGACCAGACCATTCTGGATGTCGTCGTACACGTAACGCTCAAGGGCCGCATCGGCCATGTCAAACGGCGAAGTGGTATCGACCTCCTTGGCGATCCGGCGATCAAACACGTCATAGGTGTATTCGACGACCTGCGTGATGGTGCCCTGCGAATTCTTGTCGGTCACCTTGACCAATCGGTTATGATAATCCCACTCGTACTCGGTCACTTCACCCGTGGAAGTCTTGGTGCGGCGGGTGCGATTCCCCTCGGCATCGTATAGGTATGAATACGTGCCATCGTTGTTCAGCCGGTTATCATCGCCCGTCTGGTAACCGGTCATCGTGCGGTTACCGTTGCTATCGTACGAATAGCTTTCGTTACTCTGGAAGGTGTGGGTCGCCGAAGTCAGCTCGCTCTTGGCATCATAGCCGTACGTGCTGGTGCCGTCCTGGCTGACCATCTGCGTGATGCGGCCCAGGCCACTGAACACGGCGGACGCTGCAGTCGCCCCGGCACGCGGATCGGCTACCGCTTCACCGAAATCCATCCCAGCACTGGAGAGACTGTCAAACGTCCAGCTGTAGGGCGTGAACAGATTGTTGCCGCCCTTGGTGTAGCCCAGACCGGTAAGTCGGCCCAACGTATCGTAACGTGTATGCTGGACGTGGCGACCTCATGCGTCGAGCCGCCATCGGTGTCCTTATACCGGGCAATCGACGTGAACTGGTTGCTGGCGTTGTAGGCCAGATCGACTCGTTTTTCGGCCACGCTGTTGCCGCCGCTCTGGCCAACCTGGTCCACGCGCG
>CAVOXY010000035.1:0-109258 GCA_963700515.1 uncultured Planctomycetota bacterium
TGATGCTTTCCTGGAGGAATGTGCTGTTTTCGGTCGGAATGGCTTCTGTTGTTTCCGGCATTTGTTTTTATCTGTTTTCCGGCATTCAGGACTTCAAGGGTGAACCCCCGAAACTGAAATCCGTGATCCCCCTGTTGAAAACGCCTTCTTTCTGGATGATGATTACCCTGTTCAGCGCAGGGGTCACCGGAACCTTCGGGGTATATGCCATGCTGCCCTTATACCTGGTCAAGACCCACGGCATGCTCCAGGCAGAGGCCAATACCCTGATGACCCTATACTGCAAAAGGTGTCCGACCATGAGTGTCCGCTGTTTTTCCTTTGCCAACGCAATCAGCTCCACCCCTTCTTGCTGATCAAGAACCAAAGGTTTTTCCACGAAAACGTGCTTTCCGGCCAAAGTGCCGTGCAAGATTGAAGTGTGTCTCAGCCGGAGTGGCAATCACCACGCCTTTGAGATCCTGTCTGTTGATGACTTCATTGTAAGCCAAGCAGACCTCGGCGGACGGATAATCCTCCTTGAACTTGTCAAGAATGATCTCATTTTTGTCACATATGAGCTTTAAGGCGCCGAGTTGGTCGAAATTCCTGACAAGGTTTTTGCCCCAATATCCGCTTCCCACCACGGCCACAGTTGGTGTGTTTTCAGTGCCGCCGAGGCCAAGCCGACCAACCCAGGTATTTCGCTGCAGCTCTATTCGATCCGCGACGACTGCGGCAAGGATTTTGACAAGGCTCTGGAAGAAGTCGCGAAGATGGGGTTTGAGGCGGTCGAGTTCGCCGGGTATGGCAAGTTCGGGAACGATCCCAAGGGACTTCGCAAGAAGCTGGACGAACTCGGGCTGAAGGTGGCCGGAACGCACATCGGCACCGACACGCTGGTGGGAGACGCTCAGAAGAAGACGGTCGAGTTCCACAAGATCATTGGCTGCAAATATTTGATCGTGCCTGGTGATGGTCGCTTCACCAAACCAGATGGAAACAAGGAATTGGCAGAGATCTTCAACAAGGCGGCGGAAGAACTGAAGAAGGTCGACATGTACACCGGTTATCACAACCACACGCACGAGTTTGAGAAGGACGGCGACACGACGTACTGGGAGTTGTTTGCGCAGCGGACCAGCCAGGATGTGGTATTGCAGCAGGACGTGGGCTGGACCACCGCGGCTCGGCAGGATCCCGTCGCGCTGATTCGCAAGTATCCGGGGCGTCACAAGATCATCCACTGCAAGCCGGCGGTTGTGGACGGCCAGGGTAAGGCTTATATCGGCGAAGATTCGGTGAAGTGGGAGCCGATTATTGCCGCCTGCAAGGAAGTGGGG
Organism: uncultured Planctomycetota bacterium; assembly: GCA_963700515.1. GTDB lineage: Bacteria > Planctomycetota > Planctomycetia > Pirellulales > Pirellulaceae > JAJRVM01. Next base: position 1,323 of record CAVOXY010000035.1, read on the forward strand.
GGAACGGAGTGGTTTACGATTGAGCAGGAGTCCTACCCGGACGGCAAGTCGCCGATGGAGTGCACGAAGATCTCCTTGGCCGGCTTCCAGAAGATTCTGGCTCAAGGTTAGCCGTTATTCGATTTCGATTCGGCTTTCGAAAACCAGATTGAACCAGCGGCCCGTGCCGCGTCGACTTCTCTGGCGTTCATTTGGGTGTCGGGGCGCGGCGGGCCAGAGCTTGACGGTTCCGGTCACATCGCCGCTGATGATCGCTTGACCGTCGGGGCTCACGGTCAGGCTCTGCACGGCGGATGTGCCACCCCCGTATGCCACACTCCCCTGCTCGGTCGTAATATCCCACATGCTTACTTCGCGATGTCCCGTCCCGGCCGCCAATTGTTTGCCGTCGGGACTGAAGGCGAAGTGGCGGACCGGTCGTGAGTGTCCCCGAAGTGCCAGCAACTGAACGCCGGTGACCGCGTCCCACAGGCTGATCGAACCATCCCAAGCCTCCGCGGCCAGACGTTTGCCCGCGGGATCGAAGGTCAGCTGGGACTCGTTGCTTACCGGTCCGGGGATCGTCAGCAGCAGGCTCACAGGGTTGAGTTGCCAGATGCGGATGGCGCCATGGGTCTCAACAACTGCCAACCGGTCCCCCTCGGGCGAAAACGCCAGGCTGTCGATGGTGTGGTCGAAAGTGGGGACCGTTGCCAGGGCATCGCCCGTATCAATATCGTATATCGTGACCCCGCAGTTAATGCCGCGTCGAGTGACAACGGCAATACGGCGAGTCACCACCGAGAATGCCGTTTCACGAATGTGCTGCAACGGAAGACGCGTGCAACTGACTTGCTCGCCGGAGTCCGTCTTCCAGCAGCGGATGCAGTTGTCAGCGCCAAGTGAAACGACGCTCTTATCATCGAGACTAAATTCGCACCGTTCCACTCGAGCAGCGTGGTAACCCAGAATTCGTATCAGTTGACCATGCTGGGTGTTCCACAGGCGGACGGAGCGGTCCGGTCCGCCGGCCGAGACAACCATGGAACCATCCCGACTAAAATCGAGTGCGGAAATGTCACGAACATGTCCCGAGCCATGCCATATCGGCTGGTGCGTCGCGGCGTCCCAAAGCGTCAGTACAGGCTGAGTGCGGCCGCCGGTCGCGAAACGAGTTCCGTCTGGGCTGTATGCGACCACGCTGCCCGCGTTCGCGAGTTGATACGGGGGAGTGCTTATCAAGTGTTTCAGGAAGCCCCATTCGAATTCACGCAAGAACGTCGGGCAGTCGTTTAATGTTTCTGCCGCGACATGTTTGTTGTTCTCCTGCCACTTTCGTTCGGCGGCCGAAATCTGCAGGAAATAGAGGTTTTTTTTGGCGAGCTGTAGTGAAGAAGAGGCGTGCGAGCGAGCGATTGCCAGCGCCGTGATGGCCAGCGCCAGTAGAAGCAGCGAAATTGCTGACAGGGACGCCAACGCCGGCCGGTGCCGGCACCAACGCCAAGCTCTTCCAAAACGCGTCATCGGTCGGGCTTGGATCGGCTCTCCACTGAGAAAGCAATATAGATCGGCGGCCAATTCCGTGGACGTCTGGTAGCGTTTGGCCGGCCGCTTCTCCAGACACTTCAGGCAAATCGTTTCCAGATTGCGCGGCACTCGGTCGTTGAGCAGCCGCGGCCGTATCGGGTCGTCTAGAATGATCCGGGAGATCAGCACGTGCAAGTCGCCGTTGAAGGGCGCCTGCCCGGTGAGCAACTTGTATAGAACCGCGCCAAGCGAGTAGATATCGCTACGCTGATCAGCATTGTCGCCCAGGCCGCGAGCTTGCTCGGGCGACATATAGGCCGGCGTGCCGAGAATCTGACCCTCGGCGGTGGCCGCGATTTCGCCAGTCATCTCTCTTGCCAGTCCGAAATCAACAAGGTGAGGACTCCCCTGCGCGTCGAGTAGGATGTTGGCCGGCTTGAGATCGCGATGAACGATGCCCGCGCTATGAGCTGCCCCCAACGCCTCGGCCAGCGTCAGACAAAGTTGGGCCGCTTCGTGTACGGAGATACGCTGCTTCTCGAGTGACCGCCGCAGGTCGGTGCCGTCGACAAAATCGCTGACGATATAGATCGAATCATCCTGGAAACCGACTTCGTGGACACTGACGATGTTAGGGTGTCGCACCCTGGCCATCGTCTGGGCCTCCCGCAAAAACGGCCCGAGCTGTGTGCGCCGAGGCTCCCTTTGTGCGGGATCTTCAGCGCCACCGTGCGATGGAGGACCCGGTCTCTCGCTTTCCAGACGGTGCCATAGGTGCCGATACCCAGGCAGTCCAGCAGTTCAAACTGACCAATGATACGCCCACCCGACGCCGCGGCGTCCGCGGACAGGCCGTTGTCCACCAAGGCGAACCTGCCCTGGCAATGCGGGCAGCCGATCCCCTCACTGACGCGCTGGCCCGCCAAGTCGATCAACTCATGGCAGTATGGACACCGAGCTTGAAGCGTGGCTTCGTTTGCCACATCGTTCTCGTCGCTGGCGGACGAACCCGGGACCGCTTCGTCCGAACTCTCGATGGGAGTGCGCACAGACGCTTCCGAACTTGCGCCGGTATCGAACACGATGTGAACGCCACCCTGTTCTATCCCGGGAGGGGCCGCTGGTCCCGTCTCTGTCGGCGGATCGTTTGGTGCCGAGAGCGGCCCCCGCAGTTCGTCCGACAGCGTCTGGCAGCGGGCACAGCTTCCAACGTGCGCCGCGATGGCATCCGGGGTCGGAGTCGCCCCGTTTCCCCTGGCAAATTCGATCAGCTCGTCGAGCGTGGGGCAACCATCTTGCCGAGTATCTCTTCCCGAATCAATCATCAGTCCCTACCGTGCAACCGTTTGCTCTTGTATCCCATCCCCGCATCGGATGCCCACTGCCCGCCGCGACGAAGTCGAGGCAGCCGCCGACAGCAGGTGTCCGCGAATTCAATACTCGGATCTGACCGTCGCAAGACGCCTGCCAGGACCGAGAGTCGCTGTCGAAAACCGGCCACCCGAGGTGTGCGCGGTGTTTCCACCAGCAACGTTGAGCTGTCGGGACTTACCCTGTTTCCAGGATAGCCCATGTGGGGGACGGATTGCAGGTGGCACCTCAGGCTCTTGGTCGCTGTATGGCCGTGTGCCATGGAGACCCGTTTTGTTCCCTCCGTCGGCCTTGTCCTGGCGGCGGCCCGATTGCTCAGTTGCTTCAGGCCATGCGTCTGCCAGGCTTCCGTCGGGTTTATCCCGGCGGAGCCACAACTGGTCCGCTACCCGCAGGCCATGCGTCTGCCAGGCTTCCGTCGGGTTTATCCCGGCGGAGCCACAACTGGTCCGCTACCGTCACAACATAGCACACCGTCGGTTGAGTCCTCAACGTGGTTCGGACTCGGCCGTGCCGCCGTTGTGACTGCGCATCCTCGACTCGGCCGGCACACTTCGCGGCTCATCTGCAGTAGCCGGCAAGTCCGCAGTCCGCTGGGGTAAAATCGACGGGGCTGTAAGAACATGCAGAACAGGAATGAAACTATGCCTCGATGCGAACAATTCCAAGTTCGTATCGCGCGAACCTTACTCCCCCTCCCCCTCCCCCTCCGCTGCACTCGCAGACAACTTCACTCAACTGGAGCATGAATTGCACTCCTTTGCCGGCGGCATTGACGTGGATTGTGAGCCACTAAGGAGGAAAGAGAGTAAGAGAATAAGAGTAAGAGATAAGAGTAAGAGGGAACTTCAGGATTTCTCGTGGCTGAACTCGTGCGACGATATTCAGGGCAGGCTCATGCGAACATCCGTGGCGTTAGCTGGCGGGCACTTTCCTTCCCCTTGGCAAGACCTCCCCGTGAACGAATGCGGAGTGCGGAGTGCGCCGTGCGGAATGATGAAGATGGAATTGCCAGCGGGATGCCAACTACGGTGTGTCCGCCTGCTCCACGAATGTGCCCGTATATTTGGTCCATGCTGGTCCCTCGAAATGAAGTCCGTTTTGGGATATTCTGTAACAGTGGCCGCTCGTGCCGCCCCGCGTTTTGGAATTCACCGCCGCAGACGAAGGAATGCCACATGATTGCTTTAGTACGCTTCTCGGTCTTGGCAATCACCTTGCTGACTGTTGTGGGGATGAGCCTCATGCTCCGGTTGGCTGGTGCAGAGGAAGGTGTTGCAGCACCGTTTTCGCGGTACGACCAACAGGTCGGGGAAATCGTGGCCAAAATGACGTTGGATGAAAAGATCGGGCAAATGACACAGCCCGATCAGGAATTTCTGAAGGATCCGGCAGATATCGAGCATCTCTTTCTCGGTTCGTTGCTCAGCGGTGGAAACTCAGATCCCAAGGAAGGGAACAGCCGCGAGGCCTGGGCCGCCATGTATGAGCGTTATCAGCGCCGCGCGCTGAAGACGCGACTCGGCATCCCGCTTCTCTACGGTGTCGATGCGGTGCACGGCCATAATAATGTGCTGGGTGCCGTCATGTTCCCGCAAAATGTCGGCCTGGGATGCACGCGCAATCCGCGACTGATTGAGAAGATTGGTCGAGTGACGGCACTGGAGGTGCGTGCGACCGGCATCGACTGGACGTTTGCACCTTGTGTGACAGTACCGCAAGATGTGCGCTGGGGAAGGACGTACGAACGCCGGTATACCGGTGGTGGTCGTGCTGCTCTCCGGCCGTCCCATGATCATCAATGATGTTCTCGATCAGGCCGACGCACTGGTCGCTGCCTGGCTGCCCGGAACCGAAGGGCAAGGTGTCGTGGATGTACTCGTCGGCAAATACAAAACGACCGGTAAACTTTCGTTTACCTGGCCGAAGTCGATGGAACAGCTTCCGACCAACGTCCATCAGTTGCCCGGCGAACCCCGGTTCGAGTACGGGTTCGGATTGATGTACTGAGTTGGCGAAGATGGTTATTGGTTATTGGTTACTTGTTACTTGTTACTTGTTATTCCGACCGTTTTTCATGTGCGGCAGCGTTGCTGGCCGGCTGGAGCATAGCTCTGCCGGTGCTATGTTGATGGTTACAGAGGAAATTCAAGATAGAACCAAGAATGAAAATCGTCATGAACTCACGAGCGATGTCCTGTGCTCTGGCGGCGATCGTGGCTGTGGCATGGTCCTGGTGCGGCACGTGGCAACAGGGTCGAGCCGCTGAGCGTATAGGCAACGAGTCCGTTGTCGCATGCCCGACAACGGTGATCGATGAGCACTTCCTGAACGCGTTGGCACCCAGTCCTCTGCACGGCTTCCGAGCCTACGATGGAACGTGGCGAGCGACCGACGGGGTCTTATATGCGGAGCCGGCGGCGGGATCCAAGTTAATTCTGGATGAGCTGGTGCTGGCCACGGGCGAAGTGGGCTGCGAGGTCTTGTTTCCGGACGATCGGGGTGGGAGCGCGGGCTTGATTGTCAAAGTCGGCAGACTGGGCATCGGAGCGGATGCGTTTGATGGCTATGAAGTGGCGCTGGATCCGCACAGTCAATGTCTGCGACTTGGTCGTCACGTGCAGAACTTCCAATTGCTGCGCCATGTTCCCTGTGCGGTGCCGGTGGATCACTGGATATCGTTAGTGGTCCGGATGAGCGAAACGGGGCTGGTCATCTTGGTTGATGGCGACATTGTCGTGGAGTATGAGGACACGCAGCAGCCTCTCCGCGAGGGTGGAATCGGCTTCCGGCCGTGGATGCGGAATGTCCAGTTTCGCAATTTGTGGGTTGTGGCGGAGGGCCAGCGGCGCTCGATTCCGCTTGCCGACAACGTGTTGGACCGACCGCAATTGTGTTGCGGTTGGACCGCCGCAACGCGTGAGACGGCCGAGGGGCGATTCACGGTCGCCCCACAGCAGCTGGGAGATGTAATCCGCCACGTGCAGCAGGTCACCTATGTGGCGGGCGTGGGAGAGGTTGGCATCCGGCGGCAGGCCGCCGATGCAGGCTGGGAACTGTCCCAGGGAGAGGTATTTCGCGGCTACGTGGAAGTCCGCTGCCCGCAACCGACCGATCTGTATGTTGCGTTGGAGTCGGGTGAAGGAGAGATCGCGGCCGAGAGCCAGCTATGTGCCGCTGATGAAGGCTGGCAGCGTCTGGCGTTCACCTTGTTGCCCGTCACCGAGGCGAGCGACGTGGCCCTGGTCCTCAAGCTCAAGTCGCCCGGGACATTTCAGGTACGGCGGTTATGGTGTGAACCGACCGATGCTCTCTGGCCCGCGACACTGGCTACCGACAACCTGCCGGCGATCGCTTTCATCACGCGTCACGCGCTGAGCGCTCCGCCGGCAGTCGGACAGGATCTCTGGGCCGCTCAGCCGCGGGCACCCGGTTGCAGCATCCGCTTGCTGGATCCGCGGCATCCGGAACGGGCTCCCCAGGCGATCTTCAGTGATGCGAGCGGCTGTATCTATGACCTGAATATCTCACCCGATGCGAAGACGCTCTATTTCTCCTATCGCCGGGATACGGAAAAGTCTTGGCATATTTGGCGCATCCAGACGGATGGGACGGGACTGCAGCAATTGACCGATGGACCGCATTACGATGTGAGTCCTTGCGAGCTGCCCGATGGCGGACTGGTCTTTGTGTCGACGCGCAGGTTTGGCTATACGGTTTGCCAGCCGGGTCCGGCGTCCAACTTGTTTCGGATGGACGCGGATGGAAGCAATATTCGTTGTGTCAGCATGAATACGCTGTCTGATCTCAGCCCGCAGATGCTCCCCGACGGTCGTATCCTGTTCACCCGCTGGGAATACATCGATCGAGATTTGACCTATCGGCAGAGCCTGTGGACGGAGTATCCGGACGGCAGTGCTTACCAGTTGTACTTTGGCAATACGATTCGCAATGTCGGCACATTCTGGCAAGCACGTCCGTTGCCGGGCAACAGCGAGCAAGTGGTGGCCACATTCGCTCCGCATCACGGGTTTCCTCACGGAGCGATCGGAATTATTGATCGCACGAGCGGCGTGGAGACGCGGGAGGGTGTTGGGTTCACGTATGTGACGCGCGAGTTCCCCGTGATTGAGGATCGTCGGCTGCGAGTGGGCCTATCGTGATCCGTATCCGTTGACCGGCGAATCGTTCCTCTGTTCGTATGGTGGTGGCGGCGTCAATCGCTTCCGTCTTTATCTGCTGGACCGATATGATCGCCAACGTCTGTTGTATGAAGATCCGGACCTGGGCTGCTACTTCCCATTGGCCGTGCGTCCCACTACCCCGGCGCATCGCGTGCCAGACCGGTCGATGGACGATGGCGTTGTCGGCACGCAGCCACACGGCGACAACGCCACCGGGACGTTGATGCTGGCCGACGTGTACCGTGGCCTGGGACCAGCGGTGCGGCGTGGAGCGGTCAAGTATCTGCGTGTCATGGAGCAGGTCCGCAAGTCGGAGGATCTGCAGTCGTCGCGCTTACGACCAGTCGCCGGTGATGAGCTATGGGACCTACTATGCCAAGCGATCTTGGGGCCTGGTACCGGTGGAAGAGGACGGGTCCGCGCACTTTGTTGTGCCGGCCTTGCGCGAGATTTATTTCCAAGTGCTGGACGCGGAAGGGCGAGAAATTCAGCGGATGACGTCCGCCGTGCAGTTGATGCCGGGCGAACGGCTGAGTTGTGTCGGGTGTCACGAGCCCCGCGAGTCGGCCCCGCCGGTCGCTGCCACGATGCCATTGGCGGCGACCCGACCGCCCCGCGAGCTGCAACGGCCCGCGTGGCTGCACGACGGAATTGTCGATTTTCCCTCCGTCGTTCAACCCGTGCTCGACAAATACTGTGTCCGTTGCCATCAAGGCCCAAACCCCGATGGCGGATGTGACTTGTCTGGTGACAAGACACGCTACTTCAACATGGCGTACGATAATCTGTTGGGACGCAGCCGATCGTATCGTCAGCACAAGATGGACACGGGTGAAATGCTTCCTGAGGAGGCGGCGAAACCTAAACCACTGGTGCACTTCTACTGGTTGCTGTGGACGCCGACCGCGGTGAACCAGCCTTACTGGACAGGCAGCCACGCGAGTCGCCTGCTCGATTACGTCGATACCGACCACTGCGAACAACGGATCCCTCCAGAAGATCGCCAGCGTTTGTATCTCTGGATGGATGCCAATGTGCCCTACTACGGCACCTACGCGCACAGTCGCCCTCAATCACCCGGCCGGCGAGATATGTGGACCGATCCACAGACCGGACAGTTGGCAACTTGGTTTGCCCGCGATTTCCTGAGCGTTTATCAACGACGTTGTGTGGATTGCCACGGACCGCTGGAAGGAAGTATTGATTGGCAAGGGCGCTATGCCTGGATCAATCTGACACATCCCGAAAACAGTTCCGCCTTGACGGCTCACCTGGCCGGCTCCGCCGGTGGCCGCGGCATCGTGGCCGCCGACAAGGGGTTGGTCGACGCGTTGTTCCTCAACACCGACGATCCCGATTACCAAATCATGCTCCGCGCCATCGACGAAGGTAAACAGCAATCGCTACGGCTCCCCGAGGCCGATATGCCCGGCTTTCAAGTGCTCGGCCAGAGCATTAAGCGTAGGGTTGTGGCCGGTAACACGTGCGCATGTGGTAGGTCGGGATCCTATCCCGACCCAGCTCGCACGTATCATCCCGAGCTAAATGGGCTGTGTTGTGCCACCACTTCGTGGTGGAGACGGGTGTTGACCGTGTCCCGGCAACCTCTGCAGACTCGGTACCCGAGTGTTGACCGCTTCAGCCAAGCGCACCGTTGAAGATGACCGAAACGCCGCAGGAGAGGCGCAGTCACAATCAAATAACAAATAACAAGTAACAAGTAACAAGTAACAACTGCCTCAAAACCGCAGGAGGCACTTGACGGCTGCCCCGTCCCGCACGGTCTGCAGGGCGTCGCGAATCTGTTCGACCGGGAACTCGTGAGTCACGAAGTCGGAGGCCCGGAGCCGGCCCTCTCGAATCCACGCGGAGAGCGGCCCCTGTGCTGCTCGTTCGCGGCGGCGCGTTGGCCATTGATGCATGAGCAGATTGAAATTGTAGGGTGCCGTACCTTTATCGAGGGTCAGTGTGGAAGATCCGAGGACGCCGTACACGCCGACACTTCCCCCCAGCTTGATCAGCGGCAGAGCGGCGTTGATGACCGACTCGCTACCGACGGCGTCGACCACGACGTCCAGCGGTCGGCCGCGATCCTGTGTCAACCGGGCCAGCTGTTCGTCACCCGGGGCGAACACGGCGTCCGCTCCCATGGTCTGAGCCCTCGACCGCTTGTGGGCCAAGGGATCGACGAGGCCGATCCAGCCGAGTCCGAGGAGTCGTGCGAACTTGACGAAACTGAGTCCCACCGGACCGGCTCCGAAGATCAGGATATCGTCCCCCTCCTGTAATTGGAAATCGCCGAATCCGCCGAGTACTTCCCGCCACGTGCACAGGAGCGCCGCCTCCGCGGCCGGTATGTCGGGATCAACCGCGCGCTGGATTTCGTAGCATTCAAACCATCCGTGAGCCGCATCGGCCACGCCGTCTGCGACCATCGCATCGTGATCATTGGCCAACGTGAAATCGCAGAACCCGCCCCAGCCGCTGGCATACTCCGGCGGCGAGAATTCAAACAATAATCCGCCGATGACGCGCTCACCGACGGCAAAATTCCGCACTTTTTCGCCGATTGCCGTCACCATACCCGTGCTTTCGTGGCCCAAAACCAGCGGGTACCGGTCGACACCCGGGAAAGTCCCTTGGACGAGCTTGGCGTCCGTGGAATTGCAGAGCGCCGCCACGTCGGTTCTTACCAAAGCTTGGTAGGGGCCGGGTACCGGAGCTTCCAGTTCGATGATTTCCACGCTTCCCGGCTGGGTGACTGCTACGGCACGCATGCGATTTCCTTTTTCCGTGATCAGGCCGACTCTTGAAGTCGGTTATTTGTTACTTGTTATTTGTTACTTGTTATTGGACGTGCTGGCGGTCGCGCACGTTCCATCAAAAACCATGGGCATAGTCGGTGGTATGCGGAGGGTCCCTGCAAGGAGCCGGAGGTTGGAGTGTTGGAACGACCGTTTAACCTCCCAACGAACGAGAACAAACGTGGATCCACCAAATACATCGCTGTGCGCGTCACTCCATCACTCCATCACTCCAGCACTCCACCACTCCACAACCACGCAGGCTGCGGCAGAGCCTTTTCAATTCCCGCCAGCGGAGCTGGCGGATTAATCGGATTCAGTTGAGCTGTGACAATTCGCTGAAGACTTCCACCAGGTCTCGGTAACACTTGTCGAAAACCGGCATGATCTTGCGGTATACTGCTTGGTGTTCCGGAATCGGTTCGACGACGTCTTCGATGTGAATGAAGCGGTCGATCACGTGAAAGCTGTCAAACAGGCCGATGGCGACACCGCCAATCACGGCAGCTCCCATCGACGTTGCTTCTTCCAAGTAATTGGGCTTCTCGATGCGGCAGTTGTAGATGTCGGCGAGCATCTGTCGCCAGACGGCTCCTTTGGCTCCGCCTCCGATCACCGTGATGCGGTCGAGGGGGACATGATTGCGGAAAATGTCCACGATCAATCCCAGATTCATGGATATACCTTCCATCACGGCCCGCAACATATCGGCTCGCGTGGTCGCGAGGTTCAAGCCGATGAACGCTCCCCTGGCTTGCGGATTCCAGCGGGGCGTTCGTTCACCCAGCATGTACGGCAGGAAGATCACGCCATTGGCGCCCGGCGGAGACTCGGAAATCTGTCGATTGATCAGCTCGTAAACGTCGACATTGTCCGCTGCCGCTTGTGCTGATTCCTGCGTGCAGACCGTGTTTTTGAGCCATTGGTAGCTGGAGCCGGCGGCCTGCATGGTGCCGGAAGGATGCAGGTATCCCGGCACGCAGTGCGCCCAGTTCATGGTCCGCATGTGGGGATCGACGATCGGCTGTTTGACCGTCAGTGCGATCCAGCTGGAGGAGCCGAGATAGTTGTAGGCGGAGCCTGGCGCGACGCAACCGACTCCCACGCCCGCACAGCTTCCGTCGCCGCCTCCCACCGCGACCGGTGTGCCGGCCAGCAGACCCGTCGCTGCCGCGGCCTGCGCGGTCACCGAGCCGAGAATGTCGGTGGAGGGACGCGGGATGGGGAACTTGCCCCGCTCGATGTCCGCCAGTTCCAGGATCTGGTCGGACCAGCGAAAGGTGTTCAAGTCAAACGCGTTGGTTCCCGAGGCGTCACTAAAGTCGGTGGCCAACTGCCCGGTGAGTTGGAAGTTGATGTAGTCTTTGGCGCAGAGGGTCACGTGTGTCTGGCGGTATACGCTTTCTTCGTGAACTTTCAACCACATCAGTTTCTCCAGCGTGTAGCTGGGACTGATGCGATGCCCGACTATCTGATAGAACTGAGTCAGCGCAATCCGCTCGCGGAGTTGCTCGGCTTCCGCTTCACTTCGCTGATCGCAATAGAGGATGCTCGGACGCAGTGCCCTGCCCCGCTGATCGACCGGTGTGCAGCCCATCATTTGCCCGCTCAAAGTGACACAGGCTATTGTTGCGGGATTCCTGTCGGAGAGCAGCTGGCGCGTGGTCGCACAGACTGCGTCCCACCAGTCGTCCGGATTCTGCTCAGCCCAATTGCCGTGAAAGAAATGCGTGTCGTACGACCGCGTGCAACTGGCAACGAGCTCTCCCTGCTCTGAGAAGAGTGTGGCTTTGTTTCCAGACGTTCCAAGATCGTGAGCCAGCAAGAAGGATGGCATGCGCGATGATTCCCTCAGTCCAGATCGATGCAGGAGATGGTAAAGGGCTTATCGTGTTTCGTGTTTACCTTGTCGGGTCCCGTGACGATGTCGAAGCAAGTGACGACCAGTTTTCCGTTCCACAAAATAGGCTCACCCGGCTGATCGAGTCCTCCGTCGCTGCCATCACAGTCGGGACTTTGGGCGAGCACGGAAATCTTGCCGCGACGATCGACGCGGCACACGGCATTGTTCGAAAAATCGGCCACATAGATGTTATCGCGCTCGTCAATGCAGATTCCATCTGTGGTCCGCATCGCGGCTTTGACCATCCTGGCCGAAAAATTCTGGGCCGACATCGGCGTCTGAAAATCAGTCTTGGCAAAGACGGTCGTTTGAGCGACTTCGCCGCGAGCGTCAAACGTGATCTTGTGCAGGGCACCATCGCCGAAGTTTCCCACGAATAGGTGGCCCTGGCTGTCAAACACCAGCCCGTCTGCACCGTACTGGCAGTCGCGATTGTGCGTCACAAAAGTCACCAGCAAGTTCTTGTCGCTCTTCGTGTTGGTGACTTCTATATCAACAAAGATGATACCTTGGCATGCCGCTTTATATCATCCGCTGGCGGTTTTGTGTACTCTATGGCATAGAACAGCGGCATAGAACAGCCAAGGAGCCGATGCGAAACACTATTGTTTCCTGCTCTGGCTTCGGCGATGCTAGGGAACGCGATCCGTGAGGGAAGTCTGCCGATGAAAACTCCGACTCTTGTGCTCCTGGTATCGAGCGCCTTGTTGGCGACGGACCTGCTGCCGACCCGTCTATTACCGAGCAACGTGGTGATGGGCGGGGAGTCGGACCGCTTGTATGAGCGAAGTGGGTCGTGGGAAGAGAGCATGGTCGCCACTCGCCAGCGGATCATGGCGGCTTTGTCAGAGAGCGCGGGCAGCCGAGCGGCGGACCAGCGTGGTGCGGCGCAGAACGGCAATGCCGGCTCCGATCGTCGTGAACTCGTGGCCGGAGTACTGCGACGCTTCTGGCAGGACTTCCCCGAAACCGACTGGTTCTTGCAGGATCAGCCGAATCGTGCCGCGACGGAAGAGATTGAGCCGGAGCGTGACTTCGGCTGGTACTTTCAGCCGGATCGGCAGCCTCGCGGTGAACAGATCATGATTCGCCGCGTATTGCGTGAGCTGGAATCCGATACGTCTGCTTTGCAGGATCGGCTGGAGCAATTGATGGCCGCCGGCACGGGGGTCGACGACCCCGCCTGGTTGCGACTCTACGCCCGCGCCTGCCAAGTGCGGCGGGGCGAGCGTCTCGCTTCGCTGACGCGTCAGGTGCGCCGGATCGTGTTTACGAAACACTACACACTAGGCGGTTCGCATTACGCCTATACCGAGGGGCAATCGGATGCGCAGCATGAACGCCATTTCCGCCCCGGTGCGGCTCTCTGCCTGCTGCAGTGGGATGGCAGCCAATTCACTCAACAGACGCTGCTGGATGATCCGCATGGCGTGATCCGGGATCCCGATGTTTCGTTTGACGGACGGCGGATCCTCTTCGCCTGGAAGAAGTCCGATCTCGACGACGATTATCACCTCTACGAGATGGAGGTGGACTCACGCGAGATTCGGCAACTCACGTTTGGGTTGGGAGTGGCCGACTACGAGGGGGCCTATCTGCCCGATGGCGATATCATCTTCAATTCGACGCGCTGCGTGCAGACGGTCGATTGCTGGTGGACGGAAGTCAGTAATCTGTATCGGTGTGACAAAGACGGCAAATATGTGCGTCGCCTGGCGTTCGACCAGGTCCACGACAATTTTCCCACCGTCACGCCCGATGGGCGGATTCTCTACACGCGTTGGGAGTATAACGATCGGGGGCAGATCTATCCGCAGCCCTTGCTGCAAATGAATCCGGACGGCACCAACCAGTCGGAGTTTTATGGAGGCAACTCCTGGTTCCCCACGACGATCCTGCACGCGCGGGCGATTCCCGATACCACGAAAGTCTTGGCGATTGCCACCGGCCATCACGCTCGGCAGACCGGGAAACTCATCGAGATCGATCCGTCGCAAGGTCGTCAGGAAAACGAAGGTGTGCAGCTCGTGGCCCCCGTGCGGCGGACACCTCGTGTGCGGGTCGATGCATACGGGCAGGAGGGCGAACTGTTTCAGTATCCCTATCCGTTGAGCGAGCAGTGAATACCTGGTGACGTATCATCCGGTGGGATGGGCTTGGGAAGAGGGTGGGATGGGGCCTCGTTTCGGCATCTATTACCTGACGCGCGATGGGCGCCGCGAAATGTTGGCGGCGGATCCTCAACTGCCTTGCAGCCAGCCGATACCGGTTCGCCCACGACCGAGCCGGCATGTACGCCCCAGCCAGGTCGACTATCGGCAGACCACGGGAGCCTGCTACATCCAGGATGTCTATGCGGGTCCCGCCCTCTCCGGGTGTGGCGCGGAGCGATCAGGCGACTGCGCGTCGTATCGCTCGATTTCCGAGCGGCTGGGGTGGGCTCGAATGGCAACGGTGGTCCGGGCGGTGGAGCGCTGATCAGCACTCCGATTGCCATCGGCAACGGCGCCTGGGACCCCAAGGTCATTCTCGGCGATGCGACAGTGCACGACGACGGATCGGCGTATTTCCGCGTTCCCGCTCGCATTCCCATCTACTTCCAGTTGTTGGACGAGCAGGGTCAAATGGTCCAGTCCATGCGCAGCTGGACGACCATTCAGCCTGGCGAGACGGCTTCCTGTGTTGGCTGTCACGAACACAAGAACAGCGTGCCGCTGGCCAGGATGGCGGCCAGCCAGGCGCTCCGAGCCGGCGCGGAGGAGCTGCGAGAATTCTACGGTCCACCACGCGGCTTCAGTTTTTCACGAGAGATTCAACCGCTACTGGATCGACTCTGTGTGCGATGCCACGGTGGCCACAGGGCAACCGGCCCCCGATCTCAGCAGTCGGGCGATCGTCGACGCGGGGGCGAAACGCGCTTGGAGCCAGGCCTATCTGCAGTTGACCCACGCCAGGCCGGACGACGCGTCTGGCAATGAGGGATGGCGCGGCGATCCCGACCACCCGCTGGTCAACTGGATCAGCGCCCAGTCCGTCCCCACGCTACTCGCTCCGTATTCTGCCGGCTCGGGCCAGAGCGAACTTATGCGACTGCTGCGGCAGGGACATGAGGAGGTCGAGCTGTCGCAGGAAGAACTCGATAAGCTGTCGGCATGGATCGATTTGGGTGTCCCCTATTGCGGTGACTATCTCGAAGCGCATGCCTGGAACGACGCAGAGTTGGCCAAGTACCGGCGTTATCTGGCGAAACGACAACGGCTCGTGTCGGCCGAACGCGCTGAGATGACCGAATGGCTGCAGCATGCCTCGGACACGGTCGACTAGCGGATGGCTTGAGATGTGAGGAAGTCAAGGTCGATCGTTATTGGTCATTGGTTACTTGTTAGCTTGTTACTTGTTATTTGTTATTGGTTACTTGTTATTTGTTATTCCGCATTCCGTAATCCGCATTCCGCATTCGTTTTCACCCGACGTAAGTGTCTCTACTGGCGAGTGCCATAACACGGGGGCAGCGTGGTCGCCGTTTCGCCCTGCTGGGATTTCTGGCTACGAAGACTCCCAAAAGAGCCGATAAACGGACCCAAGTCCGTTCGACGTCGGGGGAACATTTTGCTGGGGCCTTGCTACCGACAGACCAACGTTCTGTGGTACAACTAGCACTTACGCGGCAAGTGGGCAGACTAACGGGTCCGGCTACAAGAGTCTGAGACGCTTGTGGTCGGTTTCTTGTTTGGAGCGTTTCACAATGGACGGCTCGCACGACGATTTTCTCTTCGCCCGAGGTAGTCGTTCCGGAGGTAGTGGTGCCGGACGACTTGCTTGTGATCGACGTCAGCGGGGGGACGGCGAGCAGGGTCGCGACGGCAGGGGGTATACCGGGAGTTCTGCGCCTCGGGGCCAGGATGGTCGTCACGGCGACGATGCAGGGCCGCCGGAGCGTGGGCAAGCGGCTGGCGATATCGAACTGATGCTGCGCGAGGCCGCTGGTGAGCAGCGGGTGGAACTGTCGGGCCGCAAGTGTTTGCCGGCCGGTCACGAGCAGGTTATTCGGGAGACCATCGATATTGGCGAGTTGGGGGCCATTCGACTGTCGTCTTGCGGTGGTGGTGGCGGCGATGGAGGACGTGGCGGCGACGGCGAAGCGGGGCGGCAAGGGACACGATGGTACGGATGCCACGCAATGGTCGGCAGGTGGCGATGGCGGATCGGGGGGAGACGGCGGTGACGGCGGTGACGGTACCGGCGGGGCGGAGGGAGGACGTGGCGGGCGGATCGTCGTCCAAGTCGACGAGCAAGACACGCACTTGTTGATGCTCGCCAAATATGAACTCAACGGCGGCGAAGGAGGCAAACCAGGAGCCAACGGGCATGGCGGCGAGGGGGGACCGGGCGGAGATGGGGGCCGCTCCTACTCCTGGACGACCACGTCGACCGAACACTACACGGACGCACAAGGACGGCAACAGACCCGTTTGGTAACGCATCATCACCGCAATCGAGGGGGATTCGACGGGTCGCGCGGTCGTCCTGGCCGCGACGGCCAGGCAGTGTTGCAGCGCGGGAGCCAATGGCACTGCCGGCGACTTTCGTATCCTCGTGCGGCACGGCAACCAGGTTGTCGAGTACCGGCAACGCTACGAACTCGAAGTGGTGCGTTATGACGTCCAATTGACGGACCAGTTTGCGGAGCCGACCAGCGAGATCCGCGTGGCGCATATCACGGTTCGCAACACGGGCGGCATGCCGACGCCCGATCGATATCCTGCCGAGTTGGTCTTGGCTGCCAGTGACTGGGTTCAACCCCGCCCCGATGTACTCCCACTGCCGCGGTCGTTGGAGCCGGGTGAATCGTACACGTTCCAACAGGAAGTGCTACGGGCTGAGGTGCCTGATATCGACGCGATTCCGGTCGGCGATCCGCTGCGGCAGCGCGATCGCATTAGTCCTCTGGCGCGACAGCCCGGCGCCAATCGCTGGTTCAATAATCTGCATCCGCGTCAAGAATTCGCCATTGCGTTTCCTGCCGAGTTGGATGCCGTTCGGTCGCTGGAATCGCAAACGCCCGGCCGGGCAGCGACCTTCACGATTGGCATGACCAATCGATCGCAGAGTGATCTGGGCCGCCAGATCTGCATCGAAACGGTTTCTGGCCGTACACGTGGAGTTGACGAATCAGGAACTCGCCACACACGTCATGTTGCTCGACATGCAGGGCCATCGCATTCCTTGGGAGACGGGGTACCAGGAAGAGATCGGACTTCTGCCCGCCGGCGAAACATGGTCTCGGCAATTGATCTTGGGTATTTTGCCTGGAGCTCCCGGGTACACGCAGGCGGAACTGGCCGTGACGTTGCAGCTGGGACAGCTTGCTGAGCCGGAGCGTCCCAAGGATCGTCATTGCCTGGTCTATCCGGTGCGCATTGCGCTGGCGTACCAGTACGATTCGTCGGCCGACTTGCTACTGATCGCCAATCATGCGACGACGATGGACGAGCTGGCGGCCTGGAAAGAGGCTGCGGCTCGCTTGGGACAGTCAATCAGCCTGTGGGACATCTCTCTGAACGATTCGCTGTCGTTGAGCCAGCAACTGGCACATGGCCAGAGTTTGCTGCGAGACTTCCACGGCAAGACCATCATTTTGAGCAATGCTCCGTTTCTCACGGCGCTGGGGACGCGCTACGGAGATCAGTTCTTGAGCCAGATGGACCTGATCAAGGCGGCGGAGAGTCACGGTATTCGCGTATTAGTCGTGAATGATGAGCAACATGACCTGGCACATCTGTTCCGGGAGCGGCTGATCCCGACGGACGGAGAGCCCGAATACCGGTATGACTCGATTAGCACGTTCGAGAAGTCGCAACCAGCCGATGATGTGGATGTGTTGTTTGATCAGGTCGATGAGCTGATCCAGCACGGGGCCCAGGCCGCTCGGCCGGATCCCATCCGACAGACCTCTGAAATCGACCTGTACGGAATTCGCTCACCCACGGCCCGCCGCCTGCACAAACAGGCTGTCAAGCTGCAGCAGCGGTTGCAGAGTGAAACGCCAGGACGACGGGTGGTGGTCATGTACAGGCTTCCTGGTGAAGCGACCGAGGAGGAGCAGCGGCAGCGGCAAGAGCGAGACAAGTTGCATCCACACAGTGGGCTCTTCTTCACGCATGGCTACCAGGGTACACTCACCGTCATGCCGACGCTGGGAGACAACCATCCGAATCTGGTGATTCTGCAGTCCAAGTCCCAGCAGATTCACGAGCCCGGCTTTATTGCCGGCGCCGAGGTGACCGCATCCCTGTTGCAGGCTCTGGGTTTCGAAGAGAAAGTCTATTTGCTCAGCGCACGAATGCGCGACCTGGGGGAGGCGTGGCGGATTGACCCGCAAGGGGTGAAGGAAGCAGACATCTCTGTGATGCAGTTTCTGGTGGACGCGATTCTGGTGGACCTGGCGACCGAGCAGGCCGCAATTCTCAAGACCGGCTGGAAAGGGCTGTTTGCCGGAAACGTCGTAACTGATGCGCTGACGCCAGTTGAAGTTTCTTGCCGACCATCAGTTTCCACTCATCACCGGAGATAAAGGTCAGCCGGACGTGCGGTTGGCTGCCCGACTGATTGCCGGCGTCAAGTTTCTGGGACAGACTTCCAGCCGCTGGTACGAAAGTCGCGTGTTTCCCTGGGGGCTGTTCCGTCGTGGGCCGATATTGCGGAGTGCCATTCTGGGTCAGCAGGCGGCACTCGAGAATAATCTGTTTGGCACTCCCAATGCCGATCAGACGAAGCTCATGGAGGACCTGTTGCGGCAATACTACGTGCAGCTGAGGGACACGCGGCGGCAAGTCAGAACCGACAAGCCGGCGGCGGCACGCTCCGTGTTGTTTGCGCCCCTGTCACGGTATGGGATTCATACGGATGCCGGCCGCATGTTCCCCGACGTGCTCTCTTTCGAGCAGTGGCAGGCCATCCAGAAAGCGGAGGACGAGCGGGAGGCGTCGCGCGTGGCGCTGCGCGAAAAGAAGGAGCAGGATCGCGCAGCCTACTCGGTGGCTCGCGGCGGCGTCCCCTGCCGGGCATCGATCCGACCATGGAGCAGGCCTTGGGGCCGTTCGTGGCAGCCTGCGCGTCGTCGGCGGCTGAGTTGCGGCAACGGGCGCAACAAGCGACCCGGCAGTCGCTGCTGCCGCCGCTGGCCACGGTTCAGGACGAGTCGCAGGAAAAAGATCACCTTCCTCCCCTGCAGGAAGAAACCTAATCGGTGAGAGGTCAAAACGTTTTGAGCCGCAGAGCTGAACTGTGCAGGGGCAGGAACCCTGCTCTAATTGGCAAACGAATCGGAAATGCGCAATGCCAAGTAACAAATAACAAGTAACAAGTAACAAGTAACAAGTAACAAGTAACCAATGACAACACCTTGTCTTCCCCATCATTGTGACGCGGTGGTCCGCGCGACCTTATTGACGCTGGTGTTGTGCCTGACCGTGTCGGGGGCGGCAGCCGTGGAGGTACTGCCTCGTGAAATGGAGATTTCCCAGGGTTGGGTGCGGACACGTTTGGATACGTCATCCGCGACGAGCGTGCCCTTTTCATTCACGTATGCCGGCAAGTCATCGTTCGAGTCGCTATCCTCTTGGCGCACCGAGCAATCCGTGCAGGAGTTGGACGCACTTCGTACGGAACGAACGTTGTCGTGGAGCGATTCCGAGTCTGGTCTGACAGTGCGTTGTGTGGCGACGGTGTATCGTGATTTTCCGGCCGTGGAGTGGGTGCTGTACTTCCGCAACCGGGGAGACAGCGACACGCCCATTCTCGAGAACGTGCGACCGCTGCATGCCGAGTTGAGTGGGGCACGTCGCGAGGGGGACTACAAGCTCTACTATGCCGCCGGTAGTCATGCGGAGATCACCGATTTCCAACCCCTGGAACGAATTCTCGGGGCGGGCGAGCAGTTCGACTTGTCTTCCTTCGGAGGTCGCTCGTCGGATGGCACGCTTCCCTTCTTCAATCTGGTCCAGCCAGGCGGTGGCGGGTTCGCGGTCGGGGTCGGCTGGACGGGGCAATGGGTTGCTTCCTTTCGGCACACCGTGGGCCAGGGCGTTACCGTGCAAGCGGGTATGGAGCGGACACATCTGAGTTTGCATCCTGGCGAGGAGATACGCACGCCTGCCATATTGCTGTTGTTCTGGGACGGGGAGGACCGCGTCCGAAGTCAGAACCTGCTACGGCGGCTATTGTTCTGCCATTACACGCCTCTGCCCGCTGCACGGCCGGTCGTGGCACCCTCGGCCGTGTCACCGCATGCCATGGTGGGATTTGAGGATACGACGCAGGAGAATATGTTGCAGGGAATTCGCCAGGTGTCCGCGCACCAGGTCCCCGTCGACTTTTGGTGGATCGATACCGGTTGGTTTACGTGCGGTCGCAACTGGGCCCGCTATGTGGGCAATCCCGACCCTGATCCGACGCGGTTCCCCGATGGGCTGAAACCGATTGCGGATGCCGCGCATCAGGCCGGGATGAAGCTGCTGCTATGGTTCGAGCCGGAGCGGGTCATGCCCGACACGTGGCTGTATGAGCACCACGGCGAGTGGCTCCTGCGACCGACCGACGAGATGCCCGCCGAGTTGAAGTACCAGATCAACGACGGATTCCATTTACTGGACTTGGGCAATCCCGACGCTCTGGCGTGGGTCAAGCAAAAGATCTCGGGCATGATTGGCAGCTTGGGAATCGATTGCTACCGCAATGACTTCAACATGTATCCGTTGTACTACTGGCGGAACCAGGAACCGCCCGACCGGCAGGGGATGCGCGAAATCCGATACATCACCGGGCTCTATGATTTCTTTGATACACTTCAGCGAGAACACCCCGCTCTGCTGCTGGATAACTGTGCCAGTGGTGGGCGCAGGATTGACTTCGAAATGCTGCGGCGCAGCCTGGTTCTCACCAGAAGCGACTATCTCTGGGATCCGATCGGCCAGCAGTGCCACACGTACGGTCTCGCTCAGTGGATACCGATCACCGGCATCGGCGCTGCCAGTACCGACCTGTACAGTTGTCGGAGCGGTTTGGGAAGCCACTTCGTCTTGGCTGCGGATTTCTATTCCCAAGAGCCGGCCGTGTGGGACGCGATCCGTCGCGTGCTGCAGGAGCACGCGACGCTGAAGAAGTTCTTCGCCGGGGATTTTTACCCGCTCGGATCATATGGCGCTGCCAATAATGTATGGATGGCGTGGCAGTTTCACCGCGCCGATCTGAACCAGGGAATATTGCAGGTATTCCGCAGGCCGGAGAGCAGCGACGAGACCACCACCTACCGGTTATGCGGCCTTGAGGCGGGCACGCAGTACACGCTGACCGATCGCGACAGCGGGAATACGTCGACGATGACCGGTAAAGAGCTGATGGAACGCGGCTTTGCCGTCAAATTACCGGACAAATCGTGCGCGGCGATCTTCACATACCACTGCATCAGTCGCTGACTCTCCGCCGTAGGGCGCTGTATCGAAGCGGGACGGCCTCCGCGTCTTGCACCCCCTGCCCCCTTGTGAACGGAACCGAGGTGGCACTCTTTCGCGATTTCTGGTACACGACACCCTGCTTGAGCCACGGGAACTTGGGATGCCCCCGACACTGGAGCCCGCCGCCGACGATCGGACGGTGTCAGGTGCGATCATGCCGGCCGCTGCGGTTGTGTGGGTTGCGCGGCACCAGATCACACAGGTAGGATCGATTTTGACAGGATTCTGTCTGTCGCGCGGGCGGATACTCATCATTGAGAGGGATTCGTCGGGGAAGTACGAAGCGGAGATAGAACGATGAGCGTGCCGGTCAGCCAGAGTCCGATATTCGTCCCCCTGTTTACGCAAGACCTCGCCATCGACCCGCCCGCTGCACGATGCCCGCGGTGCGACGGAACTGGGTGGGTCAAGACTTTCACGCCCTGGGGCTGTCCTACGAACACACCGTGTCCCTGCACCGCAGTCGCGGTGACTCACCCGCGCGATCAATCGCTTCCCAAGTAGACACCCCCGATCGGCCACACCCGCTGGGCCGTGTTCGCTGGGCCGTGTTCAGGAGGCGGATCCGAGAAGTGCCCCCCCTCTGATTGTTCTCGCGTCGCCGTCCGGCCTGCTTTTCTTGACACTGGCCCGCCGCAGCACTACGCTCAGCGGGTAGCCAGTTCGTCGTAACTCCTACACTCGCATGGAGTACTGGCATTGGCAAGAGCAGCCGGAACTCTCTGCGGCTGCGGCGGCATCTTGAGCGGAGGATCGGCCGTGATCTTTGAGCGAAACCGGCAGGGAACCAGGTCATGGCAGTTGGCCAGCATGCTGGTGATGCTCCTCGGCCAGATGGTTTTGTGGCCGAGCACGACCAGTGCCATCACGCCGGACAATCCACGCGTCCAAGCAGCGGTCAAGAAGGGACTGGAGTTTTTGGAGGGGGCGGGGGAATCGCGTTTGGGTGGTCAATCGCTCGTGGCGTTGACTTTGGCCAAGGGCGGCAAGGATCCGACTCACCCAAAAATTGCCGCTGCGATCACCGCCATACAGGCCGCTCTGCGGAATGGTCCCGAGCAGTTTCGCGCTGGAATCTACGACACGGGAATTGCCATTATGTTGCTGGTCGAGGTGGATGCGTCCCGGCATCGCTATGAAATCGAATCGCTCGTCCAATCGTTGCACCTGAGGCAGAAGGCCGACGGCGCTTGGGGTTATCCACCAGAGCATCCTGATCATGGCAAGACCTGCGACACATCGATGACCCAGTACGCCGTGTTGGGGTTGTGGGAAGCAGAGGATCTGGCCGGGGTGGAGACTCCCCGCTTGGTGTGGGATCGTGTGGCGAGGTGGTTACTGCTGACGCAGGATCCCGGCGGCGGTTATGGATACCAGGGGCAGCTGGCGACGCGGCTGGGTCGGTTTGAGACAACAGGCAGCAGTGCGTGACAGTATGACGATTGCAGCGCTGGGATCACTCCATATTGTCAAGGATCGCGTGGGGATTACGCAACTCAAGAAGAACTCCAGCGACGACACCCCAGACGCGTTGGTACCGTACGAGCTGCCCGAGGAACGGGCAGACCGCATCAAGACGCAGATCGATCTGCGACATTTCGCGCTCTCTTGGCCAATGGAAACCGCTGGATTGAGAACAACGTCAACGTCGAAGAAATGACAGGTTACGTCCACTATGCTTTGTACGCGTTGGAGCGTTACGAGTCACTACATGAAGCGGAGGCGGCGGGTCGATCGCAGCCGATCGAGAAAACAGACGATTCCCCCTGGTATAACCGGGGCGCGAAGTACCTGTTGCGGACCCAGAAAGCGGATGGGAGCTGGGAGAGCCAGTGTGGGGCGGTTCCCGATACGTGCTTCAGCGCCCTCTTTCTGATGGGGTCGACGCGCAAGGTCTTGGCCGCGGACAGCGTGGCACGTTACACGTCGGGTACGTTGATTGGCGGAAAAGGGTTGCCCGACACGAGTGAGGTGCGGATTCGGGACGGGCAGGTCGTCGTACGGCCTCTGGAGGTGCCTTTCGATCAAATCATGTCCATCCTGCAGGATGTCAAGCACCCCGATTACCCGCGGGCCGTGGAATCCTTAGCGGATGCCGTCGACCAATTCACACCGTCGCAGCTTGAGCCGCACCTTCCGGCCTTGACGCATCTGGCACGGCAGTCCCCCGCCGAAGTCCGGCTGCTGGCAATCCGGTGCCTCGGCCATAGCAAGAATCTGGAGCATGCACCCTGGCTGATTTTTTTGCTGCGGGATGACGACGAGCGGGTGGCATTTGAGGCTGCCACGGCACTGGGGCAGTTGAGTCGCAAGTACGACACGCTGGGCCTGCCGCGGCGATCGACACACCGCGATCGTGAAACTGCCATCGAGAATTGGCAGGCTTGGTACCGCACTGTTCGGCCCGACGTCGATTTGGATACGTTCTCTTACGGGCAGCTTCCTGCCGATGAATAAACCGACGGATCAAGTAATACGAATACCTGCCGAAAGTGTCGATTCGCACCAGCTGCGGAACGCGATTCGAGTGCCGGATACGGTTGCCATCGGCATGTGGGTCTCCGTGCTGCTCTCGATAATGTTGCTGATCTGGGCCGGGAGCCGGCGTCTGGCATCCCCTGCCGAGCCGCAGGTGCAGTGGATGTCGTTCGCGGCCGAGCAGCCCCTTTCCAACTCTTCCCCGCCAGGACCGCAGACGGACAACCGGCCCAGCCGCGTCGAGTCGCTACAGAATTCCGACTTTGCCGCCTTGGCCAAACTCGCTGCGCAGCTCGATCGTCCGGATTTTGCGGACTCCCGCCGCGCGGAAGATGGAAAGTCTGCTGAAGCGGTCATCCCGATCACCAAGAGATGGCAGATCGCCTTTGCTCCCGGGTTGACCGAAGGTCAATATGCGCGGCAACTTGCTGCGCTGGGTGTCGAAATAGGTGTCCTCGAAGGTGACGGCAGCCTCGAGTACGTGGCTCAGCCCGGCGAAGCGGGCGCCGTGCGTCGCCACGGCAGACTGCAAGACGACGAGCGTCCTTACTGGACCTGGGAAAGTGGTGATTTGCAGCGGGCGGACGAAGTGCTGTTGGCCACCGCCGGAGTGAAGGCCGCCGACACGCTCGTGCTTCACTTTCTCGCTCCCAGCACCATCGAACAGCTCAGTAGATTGGAAAAAGAACATGAGAACCGGCAGCCTGAGGATATTTTGGTGACGCGTTTTGCACTGAAACGGACTTTTCGCGGCTACGAAGTGTACGTGGCCCAACAGCTGACGCGGTGAGTGGGCAAGGAACGCGGGTTGATGCGTGACAAGCTTCCGTCAGCAATCACCAGCAGAGCTGGTGGCTGACCTGGGATTTCGTGGCGCCGATGAGCGACGGAGACGGCCTTGGATACCACCGAAACGAAACAGCCACGACGACTCACAGGCGGTCGCGTCTTCGCGCGTGCGTTGTTGATCGTGGTGATTGTCACGAGTCAGTGTATGGTCTGGTGGCCCACGATACGCGCCGCGTTCTACCGTACGCCAGCCAAGTCCACGGTGAACGTCACCGTGCGTGAGCAACGGGAATACGGAGTGGCATCTGTGTCGATCGCTGGTCGTTCTGCCACCAGTGTCGATGCCGCCGGCCAGTTCCTTTCACGTTTCATCTTCGAGGCAAGGGCCGGTGGCACTCTGCCCAGTCTCACACTACATGTCTCGGGCGGAGTCCGGCAACAGGAGTTGGAGTCGCTGCGCAGGGCCATCTTGCAGGCGGCGGGTGGTTGTCAAGTCACGATTGCACTGCAGTCCTATGGCGATACCGATCGGCTGCTGCCCGGCGCTGATTCCTCCCACGGAGCCCAGCCATATGTGGAGGGAAAGTGACACGCAAGACCAGCCAGCATCGTGAGCGATTGCAGGAAGAGGAGCCGATTTCACAGGACTCCCCACGCGACGGCCGTCTGCCACGGCGGGGAGATGAGCGAGCGATGTTGATCCTCGATGGTCTGCTGGTCATGGTTGCCTTGAGCAGCGCTGTCTGGGCCTGCTGGTGGGAGCCGCTGGAGAGTCCTGCCGGCTCTCCGCGGCAAGTGACTCTGCTCGACGAAGAAGTCGCGGGACTGCAGGGGACAGACCCGCGGCAGATACTGTATGTTCATTGCGACAATACGATCCATTATCGCGAGGGAGCACCATTGCGCGTGCGAGAATGGGACGGGCAGGGCCGCTTGGCAGCTGCGCTGCGACCTGCTCCGGAACGCATGTTGTTGTTGGTTCACCCCGATGGACTATTTGAAACTTCGAAACGGACCGTCTCCGTGCTGCACAACGCCGGAGTGAAGTGGGTGGAGATCGCTATGTCAGAAACGGCGCCTTTCCCGCTCGCCGCGGCAGCTGCCGAAGGGGCCGAATCGAGTCATGATGTGCTTCACGTTCGAGCAGCTGATGACTGAGAGGCCCACGAATCCTCGTCGGGCCGATCGGCACGTGTACGCCGGTTGGCGTGGCGAACGTGCCGCTGAGGGTGTGACGGTGACTGACGATCGGTGCGCATTGCCGGGTCGCGGTACGGAAGTCTTCACTCAGCTAGTGGATAATGACTGAGTATGCGAATTTTAATTCGGCACCAAGAC
Source organism: uncultured Planctomycetota bacterium (assembly GCA_963700515.1). Taxonomy (GTDB): domain Bacteria; phylum Planctomycetota; class Planctomycetia; order Pirellulales; family Pirellulaceae; genus JAJRVM01. Next base: position 27,211 of record CAVOXY010000035.1, read on the forward strand.
GGCAGAGAGGAAAGCATCGAGCTGGATGCGTCCCAAACGCTACGTGTGGGCGCACGCAGCTCGGCTGATGTGGTGTTGAGTGGCACGGATGTGTCACCATTGCATTTGGGGATTCTGCTGCGCCACGGCGTCTTCGTGGCAGTGGCTTTCAAGAAAGTCGGCAAGATATGCGTCAATGGGCGCAGGGTACGCAAAGCGGTATTGCATGCTGGCGATCAAATTGCAGTGGGTGCCAACCTGATTGATGTTATCGGGCCGCGGACGCACACCCACGAAGACGTGTCGGGAGCTGCCACAGAGAAAACGACGGGCCAGCATCCGCCCGACCGGCCGGCGAAGACCTCTCCGCGGCCAGCGATCCAGGTGGGTGAGTTGCTCGACGAACTGGCGGACCTCGCTGGGGAGCCCGATCTGTTGGGCGGGATTCCGGACGAATTGCTCGTCACGACTGCAGCGCCGTCGGACCCCGGCAAACCGTCGGGAGGTGATCGGCGGCAGCGCCGCGCGGCGGGCGGTTCGGCATCTGCTGCCAGCCGGTTCTTTCAGGCGGGCTGGTTCAAGGGTGGATTGCTGCTGCTGCTCATCTTGCCGCTCGTGGTCCTGGTGGGCGTCTACCTGCAGCAGTTGCCCGATGTCGAAGAGCGATTTCTGGCTGCGGATCAGTACTTTCAGCAGCGCGACTTCCCGCGGGCGGCCGAGGCATTCGCGGCCCTGCTGGCCAGCGATGTTCTCGAACACGACGGCGGAGAATTATATCGCGACGAGGCTCGCGTGAAACGCCACCTGGCAATCCTGCTCGACGGCCTCGATCGTGGAGTCGACGCCGCGACCCTCTGGCAGCAGCTGGCGGCGTCGGTGGACGAGTGGGGAGCCGGACGGCACTGCGGGTATGCGCAAGCGGGGCTCGCCCAGCTGCTGCCGCCGGTAGTGACCGATCTGACGCGCCGAGGGCAATTGCTGGCGGAGCAAGGCGGCGATGAAACCGCTCGCGAATCACTGCGACAGGCCGGTGACGCGCTCCAGATGATCTATCGCCTTGTTCCGCCCGGTTTGCAGCGGAGAGCTGGATTGGTACGGTTGCAGTTGCATTTCACACAACTCCAACGGGAGCTCAATCAGCCGGCCGCGTTGCGGGACGCGCTGCAGCCGATTCAACAGCTCGCTCCGTCAGGTGACATCGCCACGGCTTATGCGATTCGCTCCAAGCTGCTGTCGGAGTACCCTGAGTTGGCGAGTGATGGTCGCTTGCTGGCTGCCATGCGAGCGGTCGGACGAGCCGCTTGCGGAGCGGTCCGTATGCCGGCGGAAAGGGGCGAGACGAAACCGGATGCGCAGCAACCCGTGTGGCTGGCCGATGCTACCTCCGCGCAATTCATCGACCCGCCAAACCCGACGGAGAAGGACCCGCGGATGGTGGCCGCGCTGTTGCCGGATATCGGCGCCGTGTACGGAATCGACGTCGCGAATAAAAGAGTACTGTGGCGTTATGCCGTCGGTTTCCGCGACACGTACCAGCCACTTCAGTTGGACGCCGCCAATCTTGTGTTGGTCGACAGCGTGCTCGCGAGGTTGGTCGGTGTGAACGCCGCGACGGGCGAGTCGGTCTGGCACATGCCGCTACAATCACTGGCCGGACCACCGGTGGTGGGCAGGGATTGCCTGCTGGTGGCATACAGCAGTGGTGTCGTGACCCAAATTGACCGGTCGTGCGGGAAAGTGTTGTCGCAATTGCAGCTGCCGCAACCACTGCAGGTCGCTCCCGCTGTCGACCCGAGTGAGGCCCGCTGCTACCAGTTGGCGGAACACTCCACGATCTATGTCCTCTCGCACGATCAATCGAAGTGCTTGTCGTCCTTTTACCTGGGGCACGAGTGGGGAACGGTCGCGCTGACCCCATCTATTGTTGGTGCCTATCTCTTGGTGTGCGAACAGATCGGACCTGCCGACACAGAGGTCCATGTTTTGCTTCGCGGTGACGAGCTGCAACCGATTCAAACGCTGACGTTACCGGCGTGCGTGTCGGATGCGCCCATCGCGATCGGCAATACTGTCTATCTCTCCACCCGCGATGGCCGCGTCCTCTTGCTGCGCTCGGTAGCCGGTGACGAGCGTCGACCGTTTCGCCCGGACGGTGCGATCAGGGCAGACGTGACGCGAGGCACCCCCGGCGTTCCTGTTACCGTGTCAGCTATCGACGGCCAATTGTGTTTGGCTGGCGACGGGGTCGCCACCTATCGCGTTACAGACGAAGGCGCGTTACCTCAGCTGCTGAGTGATCAGTGGCGGGGGTTTCGCGTGTCCCAGTTGGTCCAATCGGTAGAGGGGACCGTCGTTGCTTTCGGCCGAGTTGAAAACGAACCGGGGTACGTCGCTCACGGCTGGCGAACGGGAGAGGGTGGATCAACGCTGCGCATGTCATTGGCCGCTTCGCCCGCTGCGCCTCCCTTGGTATCTGCCAGCAGCGACAACTACTGGGTGTTGACGCGTGGCGGTAGTCTGCATCGCGGCAGCGTGAGCCAGTTGCTCGATGGTCGGCGCGGCACCTGTGTTTCTCAACTACCTGTCACCAAACCCGCGACCAACACATCGCAGGGAGTATTCGGTACCGCTGTCTGGTGTGGTTCGACTGCTTTGTTGGGGCCGCCGCACGCGCCGGATCGCGTCGTCATCGTGCGCGAGGAGAAACAGCATTCCATGCCATCCTGGCGTCAGCTTCCACAACCGCTTAGTTGCTCGCCGCTCGTGTTGGATGGGCAATTCTTGATGGCCTTTGAAGGAGGACCACTCTGCCTGTTCGACGAGGCGTCGGGCGAATTTGCAGCGGAACCGTTCCTGCCGAGTGTCCGATTGGGCGAGCGATTGGCTTGGAAGATGCCTGCCGTGCTGCCAGACGGTCGCGTTCTTGTGAGCGATGGGCAAACACGCTTGTTTCTGCTCAAACCGCGCGGCAGTCGGACGGGACTGGAACTCATCAGCGAGTGTCCGGAAACAGTTCGATTCCCGGCGGGATTGGTGGCGATTAAGGGTGACGCGTGGGGCGTCGACGACCGGAGCCAACTGCAACGCATCGTGACTTCTGAACTGGCGATCCAGGCGGGGCAGGTTCTCTCAGGCGAACTGCAGTGGGGGCCGGTCGTGGTGGAGGACCGCGGTTTCGTGGCGACGACTCAGGGCGATCTTGTCTGTTTCGGCCAGCCGACCGGGAATGATTGGACCTCCCGACTCGACATCGGGCCTATTGTCGGGATCTGCGCCCTCAACGCGCGGCAGCTGGCCGTGGCTTCTTCACCAGGAGTGATCTGTATCGTATCTGCGGAAACTGGAGAGGTGGTTGGTAGCTCCATCGTCACGCAGCAACGTCTGGCGTTCGGTCCCGTCTTGATGCATGGCCACCTGACGGTGCTGACCGAAGACAGCTGCCTGCTGATGACACGCTCCACGATCGATGAGTTGATGGCGCTTAGGGCCGGGGAATTGCCGCCGAGTCACGCCGATCGTAAGGCAGTTGGAACGCACAGCTCGCGATTGCCGGAGGCACCATACTGATGAGTCTGAAAGTCGGGGGACGAGGCCGAGCAACGCTGATGATGATTCTGACCGTCATCGTGCTGCCCTCAGCGGACTTCCACGCGGCGGAAGTCAACGGCGCGGAACGCTTGATTGACCAGCAACCGTTCGACCAGCTGACGCTCAAGGAAGAGGGGAAAGTCTTCCAGCTGCTACCATTGGAAATGGTGAAACGCGAGCCGTTGCGTGATCAGGAGCGAGGGGAGTGGCTGGTCGTGCGGCTTCTCGAGCGGCCTGACCAGCGTTACCAGGTGCGGTGGCGTGATATCGCGCGTCTGCAGTTGTTCGAAGAGCTCGTTCTTGAGGAGGCTGCCCGGCTGGAGGATGCCGGGGACTTTGATCAGGCTCACGAGTCCTACAACTTCCTGCAGCGGCGGGCGGCCGAGTTTCCGGGGCTGACGGCTGCGCGGCACCGGTGTCTCTGGCGTGAAGCGGAGTATTGGCTGGGTCAGGCAAGATACCATCGTGCCCTGGCACTACTCAACGAGTTATATCGGCAGGACGCGCGCTATCCGGGTCTCAAAGAGATAAGTGGTCGCGTCGTGGATCGCTTGGTGCAGGAGTATTTTGCGGCCGGGGACCATGCGGCTGCCAGGGCACTGCTGGAGGGACTGTCCGCTAAGTTTGTCGGCCATGAAGTGGTTGCTGCCCGCCACGGGCAGCTGACACAATTGGCGAGTCAATGGTACGACAAAGCCCACGCTGCCGCGGACCAGGAGCGGTGGCGGGAAGCTCACAACATGGTACGCACGGCGCTCACGATTTGGCCCGATCTGCCATCCGCTCGGCAGCTCGAAGTAGAGCTGAACGAGAAGTATCCGGTGGTTCGAATCGGCGTCCGGGAGGGCTGGAGTCAGCAGTTGCCGACGGTACCCACAGCCTGGAGTGCTCGCCGCTGCGAACTGCTGGTCGACCGCTTTCTGTGCGAACCGGTCTCGTTTGGCGAAGACGGCGGAGACTACGTATCGGCCGTTTCATCTTATCAGACGCAGGAACGGCGTACACTGCTTCAGCTCGAATCGCGTGTCACGTGGCCGCACAACGGCCGGCCTTTATCGAGTATGGACGTTGCCCGCCAATTGCTGGCACTGGGACGAACGCCCGATTCGCCGGTCGCACAACAACTGAACCTGGCGGTTGAGTCGATATGCGTGAGCGAGGCGAACTCGTTGGAAATCATTTGGCGCCGAAATATCCCCTGCTGGCCCGCGCTGCTGCACATACCGATCGCCCCCTGGGACAGTGCCGGCGGAGTGTTGGAGGAATCTCCCCGATTGGGGCCCTATCGTCCGGCTGACGTGGGGAAAGACCTGCAGGTATTTGCACTCCAGGACGGATATTACGAAGTTGGAGAACACCAACCACGTGAGGTGGTCGAAACGACGTGCCCCGATGCGGTTTCGGCTCTCCGTGCGCTGCGCGAACGGCGGATCGATGCCTTCGATCGCGTGGCACCCTGGGAGATGTCGTTGGTAGAGTCGCAAACGGACCTGCAACTAGTTAAGTATGCGGCACCGACGGTCCACTTGTTGTTGTCCAATCCCAACAGCCCATGGATGGCGTCCGGGTTAGTGCGGCGAGCTGTTGTCAAGGCGCTGGATCGAGAACTCATTCTTCGCGAAATACTCCGATGCAGAGAGACCGACGGCGGACGATTGCTGACGGGACCATTTCCCAGCGGATATGCCTGTAACAAATCGGCAGGCGTACAGACGCGTGATCCGCGGCTGGCCGCCGTACTGCTTAACAGTTGGGTGGACATGGCGAAGGAGGAGATGAAAGGACGCCCCATCACACTTATTCACCCAAGCACCGACATCGCTCGGCGTGCCGCCCACGCGATGCAGGCCCAGTTGCAGCTCGACGGCCTCGGCGTGAATGTGGTGTTGGAAGAATCCTCCGTGGTCGATCTGTGCCAGGGGCCAGGGCGGCCTTGGGATCTCTGGTACGTGGAGTGGTATGCAATGGAGCCTTGGACCGATGCCGAGAAATTGTTGGGTCCGGGATCGGTCTTGGCGCCCGTGGAACCGCAACTTGCCGAGAGCCTGTTCCAATTGAGCCGGTGCGCGACGCGCGCGGAGGCGATCACAGCACTGCAAGAGATCGATCGGCGCACCGCCGAGACGGCGACGGTTATCCCCCTCTGGCAAATCGATGAGTACGCGGTGGTCCATCGGTCGCTGCAGGGCATCCCCGCGCGGCCAGTTTCGTTGTACCAGAATATCCAACAATGGCAGGTGACACTGGAGCCATGATGCAGCGAGCACTGAGCAGCCGGATGGCCCTGGTGATGATGGTCAATGTGACCGTCACGCTGACAAGTTTATTGACAGAGGTGGGGGGGCTGTCGTTCGCGGCGGCCGCGGATGATTCAACGGTGTGGGAATTGAAACCGTATCGGATTTGCGCCTCCTGGTGGCCGACTGGTCGCCCGCCTGGTCGGATGAGCAATTGGCGCAGTATGCTCGTGCCATACAACGTAGGGGCTCGGTGGAGATAGGACGCCCCTGGCAACTCTCCGTGACTGCCGCACCGCTGCCGCTGCGGCGGCACGTTCCTGAGTGCCACATCGCCCGAGCAGATTCCTCACGACAGCGAGTTGCTGGAATCGTATCGCGATGTGGACAAAGTCATCGTGGTATTTCTGCGCATGTCTGGGGTGGGAGATGCGATGCAGGCCTGGGAGCTTGATTGGGCTAGTAAGCGATGGAGTGTTGGCGGGCTGCGGCATGGGATTCGACCGAGCGATGTGACTCACGCCGCTTTTGAAATGCTCTCAGATGCCGTCTCCCCCTTGGCGATGGTGAAGTTGGCGAGTGGAGCACGCGTCGTGTTGCGCGAACGCGCAGCGCTGCTGCCGACGCGTAATCCGCGTCGCCAAATGGTGCGTAACGGGAGCGTGTTTGAGGTCGTCATGCGAGATTCAGACAGCGGGGATAGTCTGCTGGAGTCGCCTATTCTGCTCGTGGTCGAGAAGATCGACGATCAAGGAATTGCTTGCCGGGCGACAGTTCGCGGAAAGAATCCCTGGGAATCTCTCACCCCGGATGCCTGGCTTGCCGTCGGCGTGCATGCTCGCCACGCCAATACTACCTTCCGGTTGATGCTGGCGGATGGTCCCGATACAGGTCCGCTGACGGGCTGTGATGTGTGGCTGGCGGATAGACTCGATCGGCCCGGCGTCTTCGCGGGACATGTTTCCTCACGAGGTGAAGTGAATGTGCCGAGTCAGGGCAGCTGTGCAGTGGTTACACGTCAGGGTTGGCTCCATCACACTCTTCAGCTATCCCGTGTTTGTCGGCGCTGAGTCGGTGCAGACGATTCGGAGCAACCTCTCGCCCAACGTACTCTTGGAATCCGCCGTCCTGGCGAACTGCCGCGACGATGTCGCGGAACTCATCGCCCTGCGCGATACGTACGTGGTGCGCCATCAGCATCGCATCGAGGCCGGGCGGGAAGCGGAAGCAGCAACGTTGTGGGACGAAATGCGGAACGTTATCAAGCCGCGGGCAGAAGGAGTGAGTGAGGAAATTCGAAACAGACGAAATGCGATCATGTCGAGTGGATCGAGCCGCGACGACCGCTTCGGCCCACACTGGACAGAGTTGTCCAGCCAACTTAGTGAGTTGGAGAGACAAGTGGCCGCTGAGACGAAAGCCTCTCCGGAGCCGGTCGAGAGTGGAGATGTGCCCGAATAGACCGTGAACTATGGATGCAGAGAAGACCCGAAGTTGGATGGCAGAGTGAACTCCTGCCAGGATCCTCTTTTGACCCCCCCTCCGCTCTCCTTGTCTGTAGCTGTTCACCGAGTTGCGACCATGCAAGGCGCGGTAACGGTGCCATCCTACTCTGCTCCAGTCGCTTCCAGAATCTGCTGGCAGCGGTGAAGAGCGATGCTTACTCACTACTCACTACTCACTACTCACTACTCACTACTCACTACTCACTACTCACTACTGATCGGTTGCCTGTCTGAGCGACTATTTGATCCGATGGTAGCGGTTGTTCCAACGAGCTGCCTTGGAGGTGGCCCACGGCCGCGGGAGGAATTTGTGGTTCGAAATTACACGGCATGTCGAAGAACGGGGGTGCGCTCGATTTGAGTGCTAGAATTTGCTACCAGGCTGCTGTGGTGCCAGGGCACCGGCGAGTACGACTTCTTCCCACAAGGGGGGGTCGCCTGGGCGACTCGGTTATGGGTCTGCCGGCCGAAGGCACGACGGACTTCTGATTGACCCGGATGTGGGGACTCAGTCCGTGGTGTTTCTTTTCGGGGACCAGCCGGGCGAGAGAGAAACTGCGATGAAACGTGTCGACAGCTCCGCGGTCCAAGGGCCGGCCGGACTCTGCGGAATGTCGCTCAGTAAAACAGAACCGCTGCTCGATGAACTCACGGCTCTTGGTCACACGCTCGTGCAGTTTTCCGTCGGGATGCGGTGTAGGTCCACTTGTGAGCGAAACCCCGAGAATTGCGAGTCAAGTCCGTGGCTGCGGCATCATGCCGCAGCGCTGCGACGAGACGTCGCAGCCACGTTTGGCTGCGGCTGCTGGTCGCGTTAGGATGGTTCTTGGAGAGACCATGATCGATGACAGCTGACCCCAAGAGAGTTCTGATTGTTGACGATGATCGAGCGCTCCTCAATCTGCTGAGGGCACTGCTGCAGGGTGATTTCGTGGTGGCAGAAGCCACCAGCGGCGAGGAAGCACTGGAATCACTGATGGATTATCGTCCGCACCTGGTCATCCTGGACATCATGATGCCCGGCATCGACGGATACGAAACGTGCCGGCTCATTCGTTCCAGCCCCAGCGGCTGCGACCATCCAAGTGGTGATGGTGTCAGGCAAGTCATCTCGCCAGGAAATGGACCTGGCATTCGGGGCGGGCGCGGACGATTATGTCGTCAAGCCATTTGATCCACTGGAACTTTGTTCCCGAGTACGTCTGCATTTCCGGCTGCGCAGGGCCTTGGAAGTCGCTTCCGAGAGCCTCGCCAGTGGCGATGCCGCCTCTCAGGACACCGTGCAAACAGTTTGTCCGGCCTACCAGCTTTCCCGTGCCTACGATATGACGGTGGGGGCGCTGACCAAAGTCGCGGAGTTCCGCGACGCCGAAACGGGCGATCACCTCGTTCGTATGCGAGCGTACACCCAGATCCTGGCGGAGGAACTCAGTCGTCGGGGGCCCTACACGGAACAGATTGACGATGCGTTTCTGGAAGACCTCTTTCGAGCCAGTCCGTTGCACGATATCGGCAAGATCGGCATCTCCGATGCGATCTTGCTGAAACCAGGTCGACTGACAAAGGACGAATTTGAGATCATCAAGCGGCACACGATTATTGGAGCGCATCTCTTGGAGCACGTGGCGAGTGGAGCCCCGACGGCAGGCTTTCTGAATATGGCCGCGACGATCGCTCGCTTTCATCACGAACGCTTCGACGGTTATGGTTACCCGGCAGGTTTGGTGGGCCGCGAGATCCCACTGCCCGGCCCGGATTGTGGCGTTGGCTGATGCGTACGATGCGATCACCTCAGTTCGTACGTACAAAGAGGCACTTCCTCCCGTGTTGGCGAAGGATATCGTGGAGGGAGATGCGGGACGGCACTTTGATCCCGCTATCGTGGAGGCTTTCCAGCATCGCTTTGGGGCCATCGTCAGGATGCAGGAACAGGTGGAAGATCGTTGGTCCGTGGTGCAAGGGGCACAGGCGTTTTCGCAGAGTGAGCTCGTGAATGTGGGAGCAGAGGAATGACTGAGAACTCGCCCATCCACTCGACGTTGGCGAATGATCCCGTGCTCCACGAAATCGTCGAGCTGTTCATCCATGAACTTCCGGATCGTGTCGACACGCTGCTGAACCAGGCGCAAGCCGCTGATCGAGAAGGGATGTGTCGCACGGCCCATCAACTCAAAGGGTCGCTCGGTGGTCACGGCCTTGATCAGCTGACGCCAGCGGCCATGAACCTGGAACAGGTCCTGGGGGCGGGCGATACGAAGGATCGCGTGGAAGCCGCTTTGGAGGAACTAATCGGATTATGCCGACGGGTGCAGACTGGTTCTGATTAGCCCTCCGGAGGCGATCTGCTCTCGTACCGATGGGATGCCGAATACTGTCTCTTCAAACCTCTCAAGAGTATTGACTCTTTGGTTGAAGCGGTGGACGCCGCGTATCATCGCATCCAGCATTGGTGGATCGCCATCGAGCAGATGTCGCACGATAATTGCCTTAAAGTGTGCGACAGCGTCCCGGCACCCTTGCCGGTAAACTAGCTCTATCTCCGTCCGTCACGGTTAAGCGGGTTCGAGGGAGGCGGCCACGGACCGGCTCGCGCAGGGGTAACCGTTCACAACCTCCGGCGGCAAACGCTGGTTCTTCGTCTCGATCTTACTCTCACTCGCTCTTACTCTTACTCTTAACGCGGCCGGTGGCCGCAACCAAAGGGTGCGTCCCGAGTCTGGTTTGGCTGAGTTGGACGACCGGAACGATTAGGGAGTGCGGAATGGGGCGGAATGCGGAATGCGGAATGCGGAATTGCACGTTTCACGCGGTTTCTCCTGCCGCATTGCGCAGTGCGCAGTCCCGATCCGTTCCCCATCGAGCAGTCGGCGTCGCAGACATGCGCGCACTGTCCGCGCATCCTAAACACCAAAACCTTACTCCCCTCGGAGGCCCGCGATTTCCTCCAGCGAAGTTTTCGCAGAACCCCCTAAGAAGGACGACAGGTCGTGTCGGCTGTGCCCGACCTAGTGATCGTGACGGCGCGTCTTTTCCACTCTGCAGTTGCTGCGTGCTATGTTTTTGCGGGCGTACTTACGCAGATTTCCCTTGTCGTCCCGCCCCCAGTGGGTTCCCCAGCGGGCTCGGACCGTCAGGTGGAGTCGCCTGATTGGGCAGGAGCAATTCGTGTGGCAGGCGGGTACCGCTGGGTCTGAGTCAAGGGCCCTTCTTGAGCGGCTTTCGGTTGAGCTGATGTTTTCGCCCCAGGGGCGGGAGTGGTGGAACGGGACGCTGCAGGTGATCGTGGTTCCAGACAGAACGGGCGTCTAACACGTGGGAGCGAGAGTCGGGTGACACACGCGCATGGATAGGAAACTCAAGCAATACGGGCATGTTCCCCGCACGGGACTGGTGGAGTTTCTTCGCTGGCGTGTTGTCGCATTGGTGCTTGCTGGCGTCATCGGCACCATTCTGGGCTGGGTGACCGTGGAGTATTACGGATATCAACAGAACACGGCGCAACGACGAGAGAATCTCGCCAATGCCAAGAAAGCTGAGATTCGCGGGCAGGTTAAGATTGCCATCGACTTCATTGAATTTGTCCGTCGTTCCGATGAGACTCGGCTTCGCCGGCGACTAAAGAGTCGTGTTGACGAAGCCTGGAATCTGGTGCGGCAATTGTACGAGCAACGAAGCGACAAATCGCCGATGGATGTGCGGCACATCATTCGTGACGCGCTGCGGGAAAAGCGGTGGGATAACGGCACAGGGTACTACTTTGTTGTCGATCTGCAAGGAATCATGCGGGTGCATCCGCTTCGTCCCGAACTGGAGGAGTCGAACACTGCTGATTTGCAGGACGATCACGGTACCTATCTGGTCCAGGACTTCCTCCGTATTGCGCGCGATACAGGAGAGGGATTCAGCGAATACGGCTGGATACCAACGACGGAGGCGAAGGAGGAGTCACCGAAGATCTCGTATGTGCGGCTGTTTGAGCCTCTTGGCTGGATCATCGGCACTGGTGAGAACTGCGGGAGCACCGATGCGGAGTTACAGTCCGAGGTCAAGCAAGGACTGAGCGGCATGTCGTACGCGGGCGGCGAGGGCTACATCTTTGTCACAAGTTGCGACGGCATTGCCTTGGTCAACCGCACTCAGCCCGAGTTGATCGGCAACGACATACGGCACTTGACGGACGCCCAGGGTGCCGCCGTATTTCGGGCACTCTCCGACGCGTCCAAGAAGCCGGACGGGGGTTTTGTGCGATACGTCTGGAACAAGCCCAGCCTGTGTCGGCCGGTCGAGAAGTTGACCTATGCGTGCGGCGTTCCCGACTGGGGATGGGTGGTTGGTAGCGGGCTGTACCTGGATGACATCGACGCGGCGATTGCCGCCGAGCGGGCGGAGTTGACGCGCAGCGTGGTATGGCATGTCGGCCTCGCGACGGCCACCGGTTTGCTGGTCTGCCTGCTGATCATGCTGGTGTGGCGGTCGGCGGCGAATTGCCTGCAGGCGGACATCGCGCCACTGATGGAGTTCTTTCGCGACGCGGTGCACTTGGGATGCCGTATAACACCGGAGGCCTTTCGGTTCGCCGAATTCGCCGCGCTCGCTACGGGTGCGAATCGCATGATCGATGCTCGAGACGAAAGCGAACGGCATTTAGCTGACACACTCAATTCGATCGGTGAAGGCGTCATCAGCACGGATACCAGCGGATTGGTGATCGGTATCAATCCGGTGGCCGAGATGTTGACGCAGTGGTCCAAGGAGGAGGCCGTCGGCAGACCGATCGAAGAAGTGATGAAGCTGGTGAATGCCACTTCGCGGCAGATGATCGACACTCCTGTACGGCAGGCAGTCGAAGAGGACGCGGTTGTCGCGCTGGCCACTGGATCGGTCCTGGTTCGCCGCGATGGATCGGAACTCCACATTGCTAACAGTGCTTCGCCGATCCGCGGCACACTCGGCCGAAGCACCGGTGCCGTGCTCGTGTTTCGTGATGTCACGCCGCCAGACAATTGCGGAAACGTTGCTGCGGGAAAGCCAGGAACGACTGGAAACGGTACTGCACGCGGCCCAGGATGCCGTCATCATGCTGGACAGCGCAGGCAATATCTCGATGTGGAATGACGCTGCCATGCGCATCTTCGGCTACTCGGCCGAAGAGGTGTGCGGCCAGAACCTGCACACACTGTTGACGCCCCAGCGGTACCGGGCGGCTCACCTGCAGGCCTTCGCGAAGTTTCAACGAGCTGGTACCGGGGAGGCTATTGGCCGAGTCGTGGAGCTGTCGGCTCTGCGCAAAGGGGGGAGGAGTTTCCGGTCGAATTGTCGCTTTCCGCCGTGCAACTGCGAGACCAGTGGCATGCCGTGGGGATCCTGCGCGATATCACGGACCGCAGGCGGGCCGAGGAGGGACTGGAAACGCAGCGCAAGATACTCGATCGCGAGCGGGACAATCTGCAGGCGATCTTCGATGCCGCACAAGTCGGATTGCTGCTGGTCGATGAGCAAACCAATGTGATGCGCGTCAATCAGGTGATTGCTCAGATCGCCGGCAAGAACGTATGCGAACTGCTCCAATGCCAGCCCGGTGAAGGGCTGAATTGTATCCATACGCACGAAACGGGCACGGCTTGTGGCGCAACCTCGCACTGCCTGCACTGTCCCCTTCGCAACACGATCGATTCAGTGTTCCACTCTGGTGATGAGGTGCGAGGCGTGGAGGCGTCCATGCGTCTGGTCGTCGACGGTCGTGACAAAGATGTCCATTTCGCGCTGAACGCTGCGCCGTTGAAAGTCGACGGCAAACGGCACGTGTTACTGGCCATTACCGACATCACGCAGCAGAAGCGGACAGAGAATGAACTGCGGTTATCGAGGGGGCAGTTGGCTGCTCACGTCGAGGCGCTCAAGGCGGCAAACGAGGCGTTGGAGGAGTCGAATCGCAAGGCCGGGGCGGCGACACGCGCCAAGAGCGAGTTCCTGACCAACATGAGTCACGAAATCCGGACGCCGATGACCGCTATTCTGGGCTTTGCCGAGCTTTCTTCGCCACGAGTCCGGATTGGACGAGGCACCGCCGGCACGCAGGGACGCGATCGAGACGATCTATCGCAACGGCGAGTATTTGTTGGGACTGATCAACGACATTCTCGACCTGTCGAAGATCGAGGCAGATAAGCTCGAAGTCGAACGGACCTGCTGTTCGCCTGCGAACGTGCTGGCGGAAGTCGTGTCGCTGATGCGGGTGCGGGCGGAAGCTAAGCAGCTTCCGTTAGCTGTCGAATTCGACAGCCATATCCCGACGTCGATCCAGAGCGATCCTTTGCGGCTGAGGCAGATCCTGATCAACCTGCTGGGGAATGCCATCAAGTTCACAGAAACCGGCAGCGTACGCATCGCCACGCGGATGGTATACCATGCCGACAAGGTGCCCCGACTGCAGTTCGATGTCGTGGACAGTGGAATCGGTATCACGCCGGAGCAACTGGCCAGGCTGTTCAAGCCGTTTGCTCAGGCCGACTCCTCCACCACGAGAAGATTTGGGGGCACCGGCCTGGGCTTGATGATTAGCAAGCGTTTGGCCGTGATGCTCGGTGGCGATATCTCCGTCAGCAGCGTACTCGGCCAAGGGAGTACGTTCAGTGTCACGATTGAGACGGGGCCGCTCGACCGATGCTCTCGGGACGACACTTCGGATGCGGTGGCTCCCACCGACGAAGTGAAAGTCGATGCCCGGACCGCGGAACAAATCCAGCTGGCGGGTCGGATTCTGTTGGCCGAGGATGGACCCGACAACCAGCGTCTGATCAGCTTCCTGTTGAAAAGAGCTGGAGCCGATGTGATCGTGGCTGAGAATGGGCAAGTTGCCTGCGAGCGGGCCCTGGCTGCCGAAACGTCTGGCGTTCCGTACGACTTGATTCTGATGGATATGCAGATGCCCGTCATGGACGGCTACACGGCCGTGCGCAGACTGCGTGCGCAGAATTATCGCAGGCCGATCATTGCCCTCACGGCACACGCCATGGAGGGACATGAACGAGAATGCCGCAATGCGGGCTGTGATGACTATGCAAGGAAGCCCATCGATTTCGCCACGTTTCTGCCGATGATTGCCCACTACATTCAACAGGGACGGGGCCAAACGGAAGGCGATGTCCCGGTCGAACCGTGCGGGACCATGGCGGCGTCCTAACTGCTGGGGAGAAACTCAGGGGCAAAAAGCAATTGAACGGATGACAGAAGTATTTGCCAGCTTGCTGGCGGCGGCGCGGGTCACGCTGGTCCCGAACAATCGCCGGGTGTGGAGTGATTCAGGAACGCGAGCGTTCACGACGGAGTGTTTCGATGTCGGTGGGACATAAAACGTCCTTGCATGTTCTGGTGGTCGATGACGATCCGGCGGCCTTGCGGCTGGTCGGGGCGATCGTCTCGTCGGCCGGTCACCGCGTATCCGAGTCGCTGGACGGACTTCAGGCGCTGGAAATGATACAGGAGAAACGTCCGGACGTCGTGATTTGCGACTGGGAAATGCCCGGTCTCAACGGGGTCGAGCTTTGCCGCCGCATCCGCCAGCACGTGTTGGCGCACTATGTGTATGTCGTGTTGCTTACCGCTCGCTCGGACTCCAGCGATATGATTGCCGGCCTGGAGGCTGGGGCCGACGATTTTGTCTCCAAACCGATCAATCGAGCGGTCTTTCTGGCACGCCTCGAGGCGGGTGGCCGAATTCTGGCGATGGAGCAGAAATTGCGCGAGGCTTCACAAATCGATCCCCTTACCGGACTGCTGAATCGACGCGCTTTTTATGAACGATGCCTGCGGGAATGGGAACGAACGAAACGGTATCAAGGATTTCCCTTGTCGTGTGTCATGGTCGATATCGACTACTTCAAGCGAGTGAACGATACCCACGGGCACGCAGCCGGAGATACGGTCATCAAACAAGTCGCCGGAGTCCTGCAAGATCAGTGCCGGTCGAGTGACTTGACGTGCCGTTACGGAGGCGAGGAATTCTGCATTCTCTTGCCGGAGACAACCGAAGTGGAGGCGGCTTGCTGGGCCGAGCGCACTGCGCCTGGCGATTTCGCAAGCATCGGTGCAACACGAAGAGAGAGTGTTGCGGGTGACGGTTAGTCTCGGAGTGGCGGAAAAGCTGAATGATACCAACAGTCCCGAGAGATTGACGGAATTGGCCGATCAAGCGCTCATGACCGCCAAACAGGCGGGACGTGATCGGGTGATCCGGTTCAGCGCGCTCCGCGACAAAATGTTCGATCTGCGGGGAGTCGCGCTGCCGATCGGGCCGCTCCATAGCGTGCTGGCCCGCGATGTAATGTCGGCCGCCGTGTTCTGTCCCCGAGAAAACGATACGGTCCGGCAGACGGCCGATCTCTTCCTGCAAATGCGGATCAATTCGGCGCCCGTTGTCAACGAAGTCGGTTTGGTGGTTGGGATTATCGGCGAGTCCGATCTCCTGGAGCGGACGGCCTTGGGGTGTGGCTGGAACGACAGAATTCGCGACGTCATGCGTGCCGACGTTGTCTGCTACGAAGAAGAGACTCCCGTGCAAGTCGTATTCCAGTTCCTTGCTCGCGTGTCATTGCCCCGCGTCGTCGTGGTCCATCGCGGAAGACCGACGGGGGTTATTAGCCGGGCCACACTCCTGCGGTGGTTCCGGAACTGGGCTCGCGCACAAACCGATCAAGCTGGTAGTGAGACAGACGATGACACGGTTCGTCGTCGAGAGGGGATTATCAGGACGGCGGACATCGCTGCCGCGCGAGCTATCATGCTGTCGCAGTCCGTGGCGAAAGAGAGTGGAGACTTCGTGCCGTGTGTTGTCGGGGAAGCCACGCGTTTGGAAAGCCTTGTGAATGACCTGTTGGCACAGTGCAGCCGAAGTACTGTGCCTTGAAGATGGGGATCATCACCTGAATGTTACTCGGCACGAGTCTATGAACTATCAGCTAGCGATGCGGGCGGAACCGGCCTCCCAACAGGATCAAACGATGTTCAACGATTTGGATGAGCAACTGGTAAGACTTCAGCACCTTCTGATACGCGTGGACCGAGGAACGTCTGCTGGCTCACTGCCAGAATATGGCCCGTTGTGGAGAGAATGGCTGGCGGACTCTGTACGACAAACTGCTCTCAACAAACGAGAACTATCTCCGCCGTTGTGCCGCCGGAACTGGAAGTGATTGAGTCAGGCACACCTACCTGCTGATCGATTTGGTAAGTTTTTCCAGAAGGAATATCCTCGATGCCCAACGCACCACTTGTCCCGATCGATCCGCATCAAGTTTTGCGGCACGCCGAATTACCCGCCTTGCCACAGAGTGCGATTTGTCTGCTGGAACTAACGCGTGATCCGGAGAACGGTCCGCCTGAATTCACGATTCCCATTGAATCGGACCCAGGCATGGCGAGTCAGGTCCTGCGATTCGTCAACTCATCCTACTTTGGCTTCTCGCGAGAGATCTCTTCGGTGCGCCAGGCCCTGTCGCTGGTCGGTGTGCGAACCATCAGCAACTTCGTACTCTGGAGCGCCATCTTCAGTACCATTCCGGATCCGAAATGCGGTCTGTTTGGATTGCAGCGAGTTTGGCGTGATTCACTGCGACGAGCGATTTTTGCCCGAGCCTTGGCCCGCGAGTTGCAGGTGGATGACCGTGACAGCCCTTTTACGGCCGCCCTATTGCAGGACGTCGCACTGCCGCTGCTGGTCCGCGCGGCACGCGAGCAATATGCCAGACTTCTGCGGCGGGTCGAGCAGACGACAACTCGGCTCTCCGAATTGGAACACGAGGCGTTCGGATGGACTCATGCTGCCGTGAGCGGCATGCTCTGCCGACATTGGAATCTTCCCGAGTCGCTCGCACTGCTGGTGGAAAACCACACAGATCCGGCGTCGGGCTTGGCCAAACTGGCAAGAGATCCCCAGCCGGCGATTGTGGCGGTGTCCGCCTTGTTGCCCGGCACCGATGACGAATTGTGGGCTGAGCGTGACATGTTTCAAGACTATTTGCAGAGGATGGTGCCGATAACGGGCGCCGTGCTCGGCGAATTGTTCGGCGAAACCGATCGACAGTTCAAGGAGTTGGCGCCGATGCTGAGGCTGCCGACCGACCAACGATTGCTGGAACAGCAATACTCGGCTCAGCGGAACAGCGTCCGCGCACGGCTGATGCTGTTCGTGGTCCTCACAGGGTGAATCATGTTGGGCGGCATCCCCGGGGAGTGAACTCTCTGTTCATTCTAGTGGATCCTGCATTTCTTGCTGGAGCTTCTGCAACTGCCGCGTCAACGCCTCACGCGTGGCCGCAAACCGCGGGTCTTCGGCCAGGTCGTTCATCTCCAGAGGATCGGCACGCAGATTGAACAGCAACGTCTGCTTGATGCGGGGATAATAGATCAACTTGTCGTCCCCCTGCAGGATCATCCGCTGCATGTCAGGGCGGTACGCCGCGTAAATGGCTGCGTATTGTACACTTCGCTCGCCGCGTATCAGCGGCAGAAGACTCTTGAATTCCACCTGCTCCGGGATCTCGATGTGCGCCAATTCCAGTGTCGTCGGCATGATGTCCTGCAGGTAGACCGGCGTATCGATTCGCTTGTCCTGCGGGATGCCCGGCCCGGCTACGATCAATGGTGGGCGCAGGCTGTGCTCGTACATGTTTTGTTTTCCCAGGAGGCCGTGGTGCCCGACGGCCAGGCCGTGATCTGCCGTGAAGAAGATGACCGTGTTGTCGGCCTTGCCGGACTCTTCGAGTGCGTGGAGGATCTTGCCGATCTGGACGTCCATATGCGTGATCAGCGCGTAGTATTCCTGGCGATGGACCTGGACGGCGTAGGGTGTGCGCGGCCAGGGAGCCAGCTGTTCGTCGCGCAGGTCGGTGCCGGCGCCGATGTCGTCCTTGTAGGGGTACTCAGGGAGAAAATTGAGCGGAATGGAGATGCGATCGAGAGGATATTTGTCGACGTACTCCTTGGGAGACTGCCGCGGGTCATGGGGGGCATTGAAGGCCAGGTACATGAAGAAGGGGTGATCCTGGCGTGAAGCTTGCTCAAGATATGCCTGGGCATCCTTCGCCAACACTTCGCTCCAGTGTTCCCCACCTTCCCAGAATCCGCCGAACTGCGGGTCCCACGGTTTCCACGGATCCTCTTGGCCCGCCACCGGTCGATAGTACCCAGCTTTGGAATCTCGCGGCATGCCCGGCCGGATATGAACGGTATGATCGAAGAGCTGTTGAGCGTTCGCCTGGACGTGCCATTTCCCTGTCATATAGGTTTCGTAGCCGCCACGGCTGAGGTATTGAGACCACATATGGCCGGCAGCCGCTTCGTCTTTCAGACGAGGTTCGCAGTCGCGAGCGCGCCACGAGAAGCGGCCGGTGTTGAGCATGGTACGACTGGCGACGCACACCGCTCCGTGCCAGCCTCCCATATTATACGCGTGCGTGAAAGTAACGCCGGTTCTCGCCAAACGATCGAGATTGGGAGTTTCAATCTCGTCGTTACCCAACGCATGAATGGTCTCGAAACACATGTCGTCGGCAAAAATGAACAGAATATTCGGCCGTGGATCAGTCGGTTGTGGATCCGCGGCGCCGGCGAAACCACACCTTGGCGCGGCAGCCAGCAGGATACTCCAGACGACGACGTAGACGGTCACCAGCAGCAGTCTCTTCATGCGATGCACCTCTCGTTTCCTGATGCGGGCTTGGCCCGCAGCCACGAAGATAGCCTCAACGCGTTCGGTCTTGCCGACTTGGACGGTCTGAACAATGAGGGACTGCGCAATGCGGAATTAGCAGTAGCATGCTCACTGTGCACACTGTCGCAGTGTTCGCCACCCCTTTCCCCGTTCGGCGCCATCTCTCATTCCGCATTCCGCACTCCGCATTCCCGATTCGTTCTCCATCGAGAAGTCGGCGTCAGAAAGTTGCGCACATGGTATCGAGTACCTAACGCGAGCTTGGTCCACAGCCCAACAGTGGAACCTGCACGCACCATGCTCAACCTTACAGGCTGAGATGAATCCAGTCACCGCGGTTGAGTGGCTACGGGTTGCGGTCAGGCAGTGACCATCTCCTCACCTTCCGCCAGGACCTTTAACCCCATGAGGTGGGCCAAGTCCTTGATGTTGTCAGCATGGTCACCATAGTACACCACACGGTGAAGCAGAGTCATCATGTCGTTGGGCAAGATCCCTCCACCCCATTTGCGGAACAACTGCCGAGCGTTGTCGACCTCGGCTACGACTTGCGTGCGGCAGCCCCGATCGTCGAAATCGCACACTTCGACAATGGTGCCTGTGGTCACCAGGATCGTGTCCAAGTGGGCAACTTTGGCCCATGTCAATTTCTGCCCGATGTCCGCGTTCATGAACACTTCCAGCGACGCGCCGAGGTTGTCGTCGCGATGACTGCGAATCGAGAACGGTAGCCGCTCGGACGCCGGCCCACGCATCTTGGTCGGTGCGACACAGTGGGCGTGGATCACCGAGTTCTTGGCGGTATCAATCAGCGGATCCGAAATGAAACCCGGCAGTCCAAACGCGTAGAGGAACATCAGCATCGTGAGTGTCGAGTCCATGTCGGCCTCACAAGCTCCGACCACGCCCTCGTCCAGCAATTTGCTGAAGCCCAAACAGGGGTAGCCGAGCGTCTGAATCGGTATGCCACCGAGGCACTTGACGGTAATCGCTTGCGCCCATGCTCCAGCATCAGCTTCTTCATGGCCAGATAGGTCTTGCAGGACTTGATAATCTCTTCGCGACTCGGCTCGACAATTTCTTTGGCTTGCGAGAGCCAGTAGCTTTGCGCCTCTTGCTCAGCGGCCGCGTCGTCGATCGACTGGTGAACTTGGACGAATTCGGGAGGCGTGATCTGAATCACTTCCGGCCCGAGTTTCGCACGGACTTGCTGGAAGTCTCCCGCCGCGGCGGTACCGGCGGCGCAGCCGGGGTTTCCCATGAGGATGATCTTCGACTGTCTCATCCGCGCCGGAACGCGCAGCAACGCCACCAGACGGTCGATCTCGGCCAGGTCCCGCGACGGTGCAAGAATGAGGGGCAGACCCTGTTGCTGAAGACGCGGTACATACATCCAGTCGTGGCCACTGAACGGCTGAGAATAGATGGCGACCGGCTTGCCCGATTCGGCGAAAATCCGAAAAGGCTCGGCGTCCCCGAACGACAAATGCACGACGAGAATCGCATCCGCCTGGGATTGCTCAATTTTGGGCAATAGGTCGGCCGCCTGTTTGGCGTGATTGGAAATCAGATCCCCCCCCACCCACTGCACGTCGCCAAGCGTTGTTTGGACCTTGGCCAGGTAGGGAGCGAATTTCTCCTTGATCTCGCGCGGCGCGTCAAACTCCGGCTTCGGCCACGCACCGCCGGTCCCCAGATAGACGACGTAGACCTTGACGGGCGGCAATGTGGGCCAACCAGCCTCCTGGGCGGCAGAGAGCGGCCGAGCGGCCACGCCCCCGGCCAACAACACGCCACCGGTGGTGCCGAGAAATGATCGACGACTCATGGATAACGGCATTCTCTCTCTCCTGGCTTGCGTTTCTTGCGGCGGTGCGAATAAGGTGAAGCACGATCCTGCGGGCGACTCTCCCTGCTGTCTCGACTGCCAGTCGCCACGGGCTTCGCTTCATTCTAACCGGACCAGTTACCCAGGGTCCACTGCCGCACGTAGAACGGAATTCATTCCGTTTACGCGGCTCCCATCGCTCCCCACTTCACCAGACCCCGCGTCGATGCCGCTGGCATAGGCGTGCAGTTCACGCTGAGTTGAGTGACGTTGTCTGTGAGTACAGAGGAGTAAGAGCTCGACCATGTAGCGTTAGCCGCTCACGAATAGCACCCTCAACCGAGTGTTTGTTTCCTATTGCGTTGGCCACGCTGCCCCCTTAGATTGCAGTTCACTATGAACTTCATGGATCTTGTCGTAAAACTCGGTAGCTTTGCACTGCTGGTGATTTCTGTCCTGGTTGGCATCATGCTGCTGATTTCCCTCGTCGACCGGCATGCGCGAAACGACAGTTCGCAGAACGAGCGGGAAAAACGCCGCTGAATCCGCGGCTAGATTCGCCGAGCCTGGCGAGGCGGGCGGGAATCCTCGTCGCCGCCGTTGCTTCGGAAACGGAACGGTGGAGTGGCGGAGTGATGGAGTGATGGAGTGATGGAGTGATGGAGTGGTGGAGTGATGGAGTGATGGAGTGATGGAGTGGTGGAGTGGTGGAGTGGTGGAGTGGTGGAGTGGTGGAGTGGTGGAGTGATGGAGTGGTGGAGTGATCTTATCGTCTCAGCACTGGAACGAGAGCCCGTATGCTGTCCAACACTTCAATAACCCAACACTCCCCTCCTCCCGCACTCCACCCCTCCAGAATCACGCTGGCGGATTAGCACCGATCTAATTGCCGCTGGCGATAAAGCGCCGTTTGGAAAGCCGCTCAATACCCAAATGGGCGCTCAAGTCGGTTGCGGAGACGAGTTCCGTGTTGGGATCCTCACCATTGACCGTCGCGCTGTTCGAGTAGGCACCCGCAATGACGACTCGAGTGGCTCGGTAGACCCAGGTTTCCGTCACATCCAGCTGATTGTCGCCATCCGTATCGCCACTGATTCGCGTCGGAGTGAAATCGTCGCTGGTGTCTCCCACCGTTCCATTGTCGTCGGTGATCACGATGTTGGTCAGTGCGATGTTTCCGGTATTGGTCACGTTGTAGGTGAAGGTGGCCGTCGATCCGATACCCAGACTAGGTCCGGCACCCGTCCCGGTGTCGATCCCATTGGTCAGCTTTTGCAGGGCAATGCCGGCCGTGAACCCAAAGTGATTGCTCGGATCGGTATCGCTGACGTCGGCTGCAGCGGGGATGTCCGTCCCCGTCGCGTCGACGGGATTGGCCGTCACACTGCCGTTGTTTGTGTACTGGCCGGCGGTCACGGTGCGAGTGGCCTGGTAAGTCCACGTCTCCGTGGTGTCCAAGCGGCCGTCACTGTTTGTGTCGCCACTTTGCAAGGTAGGTGAGAAGTCATCGGCCGTATTGCCGGCGGTACCGTTGTCGTCGAGGACGACGACGGTGGCGAGCGGCACCGTTCCGGTGTTCGTCACGACGTAGGTGAACGTGGCCGTGCCGCCGACGGCGATGACCGGTCCCGGCGTCGTGTTGGCGTCCTGTCCGTTGGTGGACTTGACGATATTGATGCCGGTCACAATTCCCAGATGATTGCTCGGATCGCTGTCGCTTACGTCGGCCAACCCGACAACATCGGCGCCGGCAGCGTCCACTGGGTGGGCGGTGATACTGCCGATGTTCGTGTACTGGCCGGCGGTGACGACGCGCGTGGCCTGGTAGGTCCAGGTTTCCGTTGTATCGAGCTGGTTGTTGCTGTTCGTGTCGCCACTTTGCAGAGTCGGTGTTATGTCATCGGCCGCGTTGCCGGGCGTGCCGTTGTCGTCCAGGACCACCACGGTCGCCAACGACGTGGTGCCGGTGTTGGTCACCACATAGGTAAAGGTGGCGGTCGTACCGACGACCAGGAGCGGACCGGTGGTCGTGTTGGCGTCCTGCCCATTGGTCGACTTGACGATGTTGATGCCGGCCGTCACCCCCAAGTGATTGCTCGGGTCGCTATCGGCAACGTCTGCCAGCCCGGTAATATCGGCTCCCGTGAAGTCGACGGGATGGGCGGTGACACTGCCGATGTTCGTGTACTGGCCGGCGGTGACGACACGGGTGGCCTGATAGGTCCAGGTTTCCGTCGTATCGAGTTGCCCGTTGCTGTTCGTATCGCCGCTCTGGAAGGTGGCGTCGAAGTCGTCTGCCAGGTTGCCGGCCGTCCCGTTGTCGTCGCGGACCAGGACGTTGTCCAGCGGCACGTTGCCTGTATTCGTCACGACATAGGTGAACGTGGCGGTGGATCCCACACCCAAACTCGGACCGGGTGCCGTGTTGGCATCCTGGCCGTTGGTGGATTTGACGACATTGACCCCCGCCGTCGCGCCGAAGTGATTGCTGGGATCGGTGTCCGTGACATCGGCGATGCCGGTGATGTCGGCGCCAGCCGAGTCGACCGGATTACCGGTCACCGTGCCGATATTCGTGTACTGACCGGCGGTCACGATGCGTGTGGCCTGGTAGGTCCACGTTTCCGTTATGTCGAGTCGTCCGTCGCTGTTGGTATCGCCGCTCTGGAAAGCGGCATCGAAATCGTCGGACACGTCGCCGGCCGTGCCATTGTCGTCGCGGACCACGACCGAATCCAACGCGACGTTGCCGGTGTTGGTGACGACATAGGTGAATGTCGCCGTGGAGCCTACCGGCAACACCGGTCCGGTGGCTGTGTTGGCGTCCTGGCCGTTGGTCGATTTGACGAGACTGACCGCGGCATCCACACCGAAGTGGTTACTGGGATCATCGTCCGTGACTTGGGTACTCAGGGCATCCTCCGCCGTCACGCTGCCGATGTTCGTGTATTGGCCGGCAGTGACGATCCGCGTTGCGGAGTATGTCCAGGTCTCTGTTGTCTCGAGGATGTTGTTGCTGTTCGTATCCCCGTCGACAAACGCCGGACTGAAGTCGTCGGTGGTGTCGCCGGCCGTTCCGTTGTCGTCCGTCACCACGACGTTCTGCAGCGAGGTGCCGCCCGTGCTGCGCACCGTGTAGGTGAACGTGGCCGTGGCGCCGACCGCCAGATTCGGACCGCTCCCGACCGTGTTGGCGTCTTGTCCGTTCGTGAATTTGACGATCTCGATGGACGGTACGTCATTCTCCAGGTCGGATGTCGCTTCGTTCGGTTTCAAGCTGCTTAACACGGTGACCGTGGCATCCAAGTCAGGCACACCGTTAATCAGCAGCTCGATGGCGCCGATGGAGGTGAACGTCGCACCAGCTCCGCCCCCCACCACAAACGCCGAAAAGGGTACGAAGATATCTTCGATCGACGCCTGATCCGGAATGCTGATCGTCGTCGTCGAGAAATCGGTGGCGTTGGTGTACACTCGCACCTCGGCCGTGGCACCCGACGAATCGCCCCGCGTGGCGAGCAGCAAGCCGGCATTCGCGTCGCTATCGGACAGGTCTACCACTCCCAGTCCAGTGGCGTCCAGCACGGTGGCATCGCCGTCGGGTCCGTCATATTGAATCAGCGCGGTACCAACCACATTCAATCCGGACACAAAGGCGAACAGGTTCGAGTCGAACTGGTCGATCTGGACCGCCACATCCCCAGCACCGGACGATGTATGTGACCAGCACATCGCGCTCGCCACCGATCGCTTCGGTGGCGGCCAGGGCACTATTGGCGGTCGGTGTCACCGGATTCGGCCGTGACCGTCTGCTCTGTCGTGTCAAACGTGTCGACCGTCTGCACCGTCGTACCATTGACGTTTGCCGCAGTGATCGTGACCAAGGCCGCGGCCGGGGGTGAGAAACCAGCGGTCGGCAGCTGACGCACGAAGTAGTCGTCGGCCGTCAGCGTGTTCGCCGCCAGCAGACCGCCCGCGTTGGTGCTCGCGAACCGATATACGCCCGAGACGCCCGTGGTCGTCGTACCGAGCAGCGTATCGGTGGCCGAGTCGAACGTGCTGTCGCCGTTGTCACGGTAGAGTTCGACCGTGGCGCCGCTGATGCGCGTGTCGTCCCCCGTCAGGCCATCACCCGTGAGATCCACAAAGGCCGTGCCACCGATGGCCGCCAGATCCAGCGCCAGCAGGTTACGTGTCTCGAGCGGCTCGAATAGCAGACGACGGCCTGCCACCGCACGTCTTCTCTTCGATGATTTTGTGCGTCGAAAGAATCCCATGGCTGGCTCTCGTGATGATGAGTGAAGACTCGAATTGTACAAAGCGTCTACCAGGTCCGTTCCAGTCCCAGGCTCAGGCCATTAACCCACAAGTCGCTCTCAGAAAACGTAAAGACTGGCCGTTCGAGACCCGCCAGTGGATTGCTCTCGGGTGGAAACAGGTTCGGATTCACGTCGCGGTCGATCTGGTCGCCCGGTCGCACCACGCTGCTCCAATACATGAACGTGTAACCGATGGTGGCGCGCCATTGCGGGGAAATCACACAGCCCAACGTGACTCCTAACTCCGGAACCACGGCGAACTGGTTGCGAGAGTACTCGCCGATGTTCGTACGCTGCGCGAGCAGGCCACCGGTGGCGTTCTCGAAGTTGTTGCTGTCACCTCCCGAACCGCGCAGTGTCGTCGCACCGGCAATCGTCACGTCCTGATGGTTGCTGCCCAGGGCCAATCGCATGAGCAGGTCCACTGAGTACGGGCCCTGGCACCCCTTCCACACCAATCCGAGGTCGACGCCGTTGAACGAGTTGCCTGTTTCGAATCGGTCTTCGATCAGGAATTGCCCGTTGTCCGGCGAAGGCAACAAGCTGTTCAGATCTTCGTTGATCCGCAGCTTCTCCGCCAAATTCAGGTACCTCCAGCCAACAAAGCCTGAGAAGGAACTCTGCGTCGGCAGGCTATTGCAACTCAACGCGGCTGGACTGCAGCCGCACGATTGGGAGAATATCCGCCTGCCGTGGACCCCGACTCCGTAGAGCTGGCTGGTGGCGGCGACCGTTACGGTGCCACTAAGCTGTCCGGGAAACGCGATCAGTTCCGCATCCTCGCGACCGTTCGGGGACTCCGTGGAACTCAACACATTAAAAAACGGCCGCGCGATCACGCCGGTTCCCTCCGCGCCCGTCCCACTATAAGTGTAGCTGTCCGTGACTTCGCCGATGACAAACCCTTCGAACTCCCAGGCGGTTTCATGGCACGCATCCGCCCACAGGCCTATACGCAGCCTGCCGCCAGAATACATCTGGTTCAACATCTGATCACCCACCAAGGTCTGAGTGCCGGGCAAGCCCAACACACCCTCGGAGGCCTGTGTACCGTTGGTCACCAACGCCGGGATCTGCATCGGCCGCGGCCACCACATCAGGTACTCGCCCTGAATCCACCCGTCGGGAATGCAGGGCTGGCAAAAGTTGCTGCACGGCAGGCAACCGAGCGCCGCACCGCCGCAGTTGCCGATCCCATCGCCACAGGATGAGCAATCGGCTTGTCCTTCCATGAATGCCGAGTTGGCGGAGGACATCTCTCCGCCCATCAACATCGGCAGATCATGGCCGGTTGAACCTCCCGTAACAGGCTGTGTGCCTTCTGCTGCTAGCGTCGGCTCGTGCAAAACCTCCTGTGTGGAGACTCTGCGCAGGGGTCGAGGCCGTGCCGTTGTGGAGCGCTCGGCAGGGCTCAGGAGACCGATTCGATTTTGGGCCAATGACTCCGTGCTTGCACTCGCTACTACCAAGAGGGCAAACCCGGCTCAGCCAGTATCTTGCTCTGTTCACCACTCGACCTTCCATGAAAGACACGGTCAATCACTTTGCGGGGTGACCAGGCTCGTCGGTGTCCAGGTCCCCCCCGCAGATCTGACAACACTTGGGTGCGTCAGTTCATCCTGTTCGGTATCGGCCATTAGAACCGGCATATTTTAGGCAAACAGTAAGATTTCCCTAATCGTTACAAGCGGCCAGCAAGTCCATACGCTTGAGGGGCACGGCGGCGGCCATGCCGGCACTCGCTTGTGCGAGGATCCAACTGCCCGCGCGGTCGCGCCCGCGATCGCGAGTTCGTGGGAGCCGAGGGGAAGTGGTGGGCCCTGTTGGGATAGGCGTCTTGCCGCGGCGAGCGGCATTCCGCTACCGTGCCTCGGACGAAAAGGGGGTTGGCATTGCCCCCCCGCACTGCCTACAATCGCACGCAGACCGCAGCCGTGCCAGATCTGAACAGGAGTTACCGTGCCCAGGATCGATATTCGTGAGTTCGAGACACTCGTCGAGATCCGTGCCCTTGAGAAGGCGGACTACGAGGCTGTCGTCATTTTGCAGAAGAAGTGCTTTCCCAACATGCAGCCGTGGAGCCGGGAGCAGTTCGATAGCCAGATGGACCACTTCCCGGAGGGGCAGCTCTGCGTCGAGTACGAGGGCGAGATTGTGGCGTCGTCGTCGAGCCTGATCGTCGACTTCGATCTCTACTCGGAATGGCACGACTGGAAGTACATCTCCGACGGTGGCACCATCCGCAACCACGATCCGGAAGGCGACACGCTGTACGGGATCGAGATCATGGTTGATCCGGAGTACCGAGGCATGAAGCTCGCCCGCCGGCTCTACGAGGCGCGGAAACAGATCTGCCGGGACCGCAACCTGAAGGGGATCGTGATCGGCGGCCGCCTGCCGGGCTACCTGAAGTACCAGGATCGGATGACGGCGCACGAGTACGTGGCGGCCGTCGAGGAGAAGCAGCTGATCGATCCGGTCCTCACCACGCAACTGGCCAACGAGTTCGAGGTGCGTCAGGTGATCCCTGACTACATGCCGTCGGACGAGGACAGTGCGGGTTGGGCGACACACATGGAGTGGACCAACCGCGACTACCGGCCGTTCAAGAAGCGGGCCATCCGTCCTGTCCAGATGGTCCGGCTCGGCGTGCTGCAGTACCAGATGCGCTCGGTCGCGGCGTTCGAGGCGTTCGAGCAGCAGTGCGAGTTCTTCGTCGACACGGCGTCGGACTACAAGAGCGACTTCCTCGTGTTCCCGGAGCTGATCAGCACGCAGCTGCTGTCGCTGATCGACGCGAAGCGGCCGGCCGAGGCCGCGCGCAAGCTCGCTGATTACACACCGCGCTACCTCGAGCTCTTCACGGACCTCGCGGTCCGCTACCACGTCAACATCATCGGCGGGTCGACCTTCGTCGTGGAGAGCGGCTCGCTCCACAACTGCAGCTACCTGTTCCGCCGCGACGGCACGATCGGCCGCCAGTACAAGATTCACGTCACGACCGGCCGAGTGGAAGTGGTGGGGAGTCGTCGGCGGTGACAAGGTCGAGGTGTTCGACACCGACTGCGGCCGTGTCTCGATCCAGATCTGCTACGACATCGAGTTCCCGGAGCTGTCGCGCATCGCCGCGAAGAAGGGTGCCAAGATCATCTTCGTGCCGTTCAACACCGACGAGCGCTTCGGCTATCTGCGCGTCCGCAACTGCGCGATGGCGCGCTGCATCGAAAACCACGTCTACGTGGCGCTTGTCCGGCTGCGTCGGCAACCTGCCCTCCGTCGCGAACGCCGACATCCATTACGCGCAGTCGGGCATCTTCACGCCGGCCGACATCCCGTTCAGCCGCGACGCCATCGCCGCCGAGTGCACGCCGAACATCGAGACGATCGTCATGCAGGACCTCGACATCGAGCTCCTGCGGAAGCACAAGTACAAGGGCTCTACGCTGAA
The DNA here is from genome assembly GCA_963700515.1 of uncultured Planctomycetota bacterium. Taxonomy (GTDB): domain Bacteria; phylum Planctomycetota; class Planctomycetia; order Pirellulales; family Pirellulaceae; genus JAJRVM01. Next base: position 55,825 of record CAVOXY010000035.1, read on the forward strand.
CTGGCGAGACCGCCGGACAGACCTCTACTCGGTCCACTGGATCGAGGACGGCAGGGAACGGTCCGTGTGATAAGTCCAGGCAACTTGCAGCTGTCGCACGACGTCGCCTCGACCATTGAGCCACCGGCTGGAGCGGACACAATGGTCCGTGTATTGGCTGGGCCACAGGCAGAAACCATCATGGTGCTTGGCGGTCAGGATCATCATGCCAAACCCGGCCTCACGGGCCGCACGCACCCACTCTCGGCAATCCAGATCCGTCGGATGGAACACGTCCGGATTCTCCGTCCCTTCGCCCCATTCGCGATCCGTAAACGTGTTGACGCCGAAATGCAGGAACATGGTCAGTCCCGCCCGCTGCCACCGCAACTGCTACGGCGTGGGAACCGGCAGCAGCGGCGTGGGAGGTTCCACCGCCCGGGTCGACGAACAAGCCAATAACACAACGGCAGCAAGAAACACGCGTTGCACGTTACATCTCCACGTTCCATTGACCCGGCTGCCGGCACTCGCGCCAGGCTCACCCATGCCATCCACACAGCCGTTTCCCATTCTACCCATCCCTCCGCAAAAACGGGGAGCCTCCCCGTTTTTTTGCGGTACTTAGCAAAAGTAGGTGCAGGCATTGAGCCAACGCACGTCCAGGCCTTTCCTAAATCGCCCATTTGACGTCAAAAACGGGCTGGCGTCGACTTTCTTCAGCGGATCTTGGTTGCCGCCCACTTGGTGTTCGGCGAGGTGGGGCCTTGCGGAACCAGGCAGGTGGCGAAATTCCTCCAGTTGACTGGTTTGGATCGCTTCATCGGCACCAGCTACGGTTGTCAGTACGATTTCCGCGTCCAGCTGGAGCAGGCCTTGGTCGACTTCGGCGAAGAAGAACGGACTCGTTTGGCTCCGCACATGCGTCCCCGCGAGATCACGGCCTGCCAGGACGAGACCTTTCATCCCCGGCCTTGTCTGGTAGCCATCGAACCGCTGTCCAATTTCATCTTGCTGGAACAATACGCCGACAATCGCACTTCAGAAACCTGGGACGAGTACATGCGCGACGCGACGCAGGGCCTGGCCGTCAAGATTGTTCAATCGACCAGCGATGAGGGCTGTTCCCTGATCAAGCATTGTCGCACAAGCTTGGGAGCTCACCATTCTCCCGATCTTTTCCACATCCAAAGGGACGTGAGTCAAGCCTTTGGTGGCACCACCAATGGAGCGGTAAAACGCACGGAAACCAAGCTCCGACAAGTGCGACAAGAGACCATGCGTTTGCAGGAGGAAGGGATGCCCTCGGAGCCACACACGAGACCTTCTTCCAGAGGCAAATTCAACTGTCACAAGAGGAAGAAAAAGAAACCGAAAGATGCGTGGAGGGGGTGAAAACAAGACGCCAAGAGGTACGCGACGAGATTCGTGGCATCGGTCACGACTACCACCCCTTTGATGTTCACACGGGTGCGCCCCCGGCAGGCAGAAGAGGTGGAGCGGGCGTTGAACACACGCTTCGAAAAGGGGGAACAATTAGCCCAGCAATGGGGTGTGCCCAAAAGTGGGCAGCAGTCGATTGCCAAAGCACGCAAGAATGTGGGGAAAATGGTGGCGACGATCGCCTTCTTCTGGCAGATGGTGTTGCTCAAGATGACAGCGTTGAACTTGCCGGAGGCCATGCGCTCAATCGCTCGCCAGTACCCTGCTCCCGGCCATCTATTTCGAGTACGCGAGTAAACGGGCTTCAAAAGCCGAGGAACGCCAGCGATTGCAGGGGAGCCTCCCCTTTTTTGTGGTAATCTGGTATCGATGCGTGACCGTTTCCAACGCACATTGGAGCCCCGCTATGCAGAGCGAGAGAAACACGTTCCGGAGTACAGTGCGATTCGATTCCGCCCGCATCCGTGCTGCCGCCGTGTATTGCAGCGACGGACGATTCGGGGAGCAGTGCGATGATATGTTGCACGAAGGGCTGCAGCTTCCCCGTTACGACCGATTGGCGCTGCCTGGCGGTCCGGCTTGCCTGGCAGCTTCCCACTCGTTTTACCACGAGGAACAGGCTTTGATACATCACTTGCGTTTCCTGGTGAACGCGCACCGACTCGTGAAGGTGATCCTTATCGCACATCAAGACTGCGCCTTCTATACGCGAATGCCTGCACATATCACCGGAGCAACTCGTGGCCCAGCAGCTCGAGGATTTACAGAAGGCCGGGAAGCGGATTGGATCTCTTTTCGAGGGCGTGCTCGTGGAAGCGTATTTTGCCTGGAAACGGCCGGACGGACTGATCGAGTTTGAGCGCGCGCCTTAGCGCAGTCGCACGATGGTCGCGGCGCTGGACCGCCGACAGACGGTACTCATCTCCGAAGCCGTGTCCCTGTCCCTCAAGGTAGGTAAGAACGTGATGTTGAATTATTGTACGGTGCGATCCTGTGTGCGGATCTTGCTCGGTGTAGGTTTGCTGCTGGCATCTGTTTCCGGAGTTCCATTGTGCGTAGGCCACGCAGAGGAAGGAGTTGGAAATGGAGTCCAACAGCAGGACGATTCGCCGGTGGCGACACCGCCGCGGGTGATTCGAAGCTGGCCTTCCATCGAAGCGTTCCTGGGCTCGGAAAGAGAGCAACCGGTATGGCAATTGTCGGAACTGAAGGTGAGGACGGACATCAAGCAGGCCATCGAGCTGAGTGTGAAATCCTTGGCCGAGCACACGAATAGGGATCGCGCGCGCCGCCCGCCACTTCAAGATCCGGCCAACCGTGATACGTCGGTTCTTGCTCCCGGAAAATCCCCGGAACTCTACTGGGGAGCCGATTGTCTGGCCGACGGGACTGGCCGGTTTGGGCCAACGCACAGGCGGCACGCCCTGGACACCGGAGTCGCGCATGTCGTTGGTCGGGCCATGTGGGCACTTCTGCTGGCGGAAGAGACCGTGGGGGTGCGGCCGACCGGGGAAACGATGGAGATCCTGACTCGCTACTGTCGGGACATGTACGACAACCCGGATCACCTCGGTGCCTTGATTGATCCCGACAGGGACTTTCGGCGGTTCATTGTCTGCCATGACATCCGCGAGGGCTTCCTGGGCTTGCTGAGCCATGGCCCGTGTACGAGGGGACGCTTGGGCCGGGCAGGAAGCACAACGTGTTTTGAGCACGCTCGAGAGAATCACGGATGAGGAAGGCCACCTGTCCGCGGCGAAAGCGCGGGAGGCCGGCATGGAAGATCGTCTGCTCGGCGCCGGTAACGACGCAACGACCAGTGGCCGACTGGTGGAGCCCCTGGTCGAGTATTACCAGTTTTCCCAGGAACCCCGTGCGCTGCGATTGGCGCAGCGCTATGCGAAAGCCACGATGACCAGCACCTTCACGCCTGACGGCCGATTCCGAGCTGTGGAAAGTTCGAGCGGGCACATTCATTCGATCACTTCGTCTCTCTGCGGGTTGACCCGCTACGCACTCGTGGCCCACGACGCGGAAATGATCGAGCAGTGCCGACGCATCATGGACGTAGGCATACCGGAGTACGCCAGTTCCTGGGGCTGGGTGGATGAAGTCATGCCTCGTCATCCGGCCAACGAGATCGGCCGAGGCGAGATCAACCAGACCGGCGATGTGATTCGTACGGCATTACTTTTGGGTGAGGCGGGCTATCCGCAATACTATGAACGGGCCGAGCGATTTCTCCGCAGCACGCTGTTGCCCGTCCAGCACCAGGCGCCCGAGCTGCAACGCTTCCTCAAGTTCAACGACTCTCCTCAGGGCGATTGGGAACGCGATGTGCCCCTGCGCGTTGCTGGAGGTTACAGCATGTTCCTGCCGAACGATCGGATGCGACCAGGAGGCTGGCCTTTCACCACACAAGATATTATTTCCGGAGCCGTGCATGCGTTATGCGAGTGTTGGCGGCAGCGGTGCACCGTTGGTCCTGACACGGTGAGACTCAACTTGCTGCTGGACTACGAAGACAACGACATCGTGATCCGAAGCTACTTACCGCTTCAAGGTCGAGTGTCCTTTCGCGCCAAGGCGTCCAAGACGTTGCGGATTCGCGTTCCCGCTTGGGTCGACGTCGCCACGTTGCGATTGACGGTTGAGGAGAAGGTGGCGGAGGTCGTGATCCGCAGCGGGTATGTGGAAATCTCGGGTCTCGCTCCGGAAGCCCAAGGGAGTCTGCAATTTTCCATCCCCTGCAGAGTCGAAGAAGAGATCGTTGACTCAGTCAAGTATACGACGACCTGGATCGGCAACCAGCTCGTGACAATTTCTCCGCCGGGGGTCGTCAGCCCCTTGCCTGGCTGTCTCGACGACACACGACGTCCGGGAGAGTAATTGCTGATCGATCGCGCGATGGGATGGGCGCTGCCGCAGTTTTCTTTCCTCACAGCGCGGCTTCGCATCTGCTCGCTCGCGTTGCATTCCCCCAGGTATTTCACTAGAATGCGCCCGCCGAGTGGCGACTTCTCAATTGGCAATTCGTCAGGGAGGCCGACTATCGTGTGGATGAAGAACAAACGGTTTCAGCGAATGGGGGGAGGCTGCTCTGGAACGCTTCGGCTTGCGTCTTTGGTCCCGCTTGCAGTTTAGCGCGCTACAGGGACGAAAGGATGCGCACGTTGTATCTCTGCTGCGGGAGATATACCGAGAAAAGCGTTCGTTGATGAGCGCCTTCGAGCAGTACTTGGTTTACGCTTTGGCTCGTGCCCAACGATCACTTCCCGGCGCGATGGCGGAAGTGGGAGTTTACCGCGGTGCTTCCGCCAAGCTGATCTGTGAAGTGAAAGACCACAAAGCGCTACATCTGTTTGACACGTTTGCCGGATTGCCGGAAGCCACGGAGCAAGACCGTGGCGTCCACCGCACGGGGCAATACGCGTGCTCGCTCGAGGCCGTGCAGGCCTATTTGGCCAAATATGACAATGTGCACTATCATCCGGGACTCTTTCCGGATTCCACGGCAGGCATCGAAGAGCAGCAATATTGCTTCGCTCATTTCGACGTCGATCTTTATGCGAGCACATTGGCCTGTCTGGAGTACTTCTATCCGCGCATGGTCCGCGGCGGGATCATGCTCTCACACGACTACGGTATGTTGGCCGGTGTGGAGCAGGCGTTTCAGGAGTTCTTCGCCGACAAGCCGGAAGATATCATCGAGCAACCGACGACCCAATGCATGGTCGTCAAACAGTGAGAAGCGTGCCACTGCTCAAACCATTGGTTCTTCAACGGATGAATCCTGGCGCAGAGAGGCCCGGCCCATTGGCGCGTCAACGCCCGAATTGAACCGAGTGCGGCTGGGAGCCGTTTTCCGACTGGCACGATGGCACGATGCTACGAGTTGCTCGCACGAGTAGCAGAGATGTGTGGCACGGCCTGCTGGTGAGCCGTGCCGATCGGCTGGGGAAGGAGTTAGATCGCCGTGAAAACGCTCGACGTGGGAATTATCGGTTTTGGCTTCATCGGCAAAGTACACGCCTATGGCTACCTCACTTTGCCGCTGTTCTACGAGTCATTGGCTGTGCGTGGGCGCATTACGCACGTCTGCACCAGCAAGATGGCCACCGCGGAACAGGCGAAAGCGCAGATTAGCGCCGACGTCGCCACGACAAACTTCCGCGATATCACGGAGAATCCTGCCATCGACGTGGTGCACATCTGTTCTCCGAATCACCTCCACAAAGAAGCACTCCTCTCGGCGATGGCGCACAACAAGCACATCTATTGCGACAAGCCGCTGGTGTCGACGATGGAGGAAGCACGCGCTGTACTCAAGGCCTTGCCTCACTTCACGGGCACGGCGCAAATGACCCTCCAGAACCGCTTTTTCCCCGCCAGCATGCGTGCGAAGCAACTCATCGACGCCGGTTTCCTCGGCCAAGTGCTCGAGTTCCGCGTCGCGTATCTCCACGCCGGCAGCGCCAACCCCGAGGCCCCGCTCAAGTGGAAGCTCTCGGCGGAGGCGGGGGGCGGCGTCATCGCCGATCTGGCTTCCCATGTGCTGGACCTCGCGCACTTTCTGCTGGGCGACTATGCCTCGCTCCTCGCGGCCACCCACGTCGCCTATCCCGATCGCCCGAGCGCTGAAGAACCGGGAAAACGTGTTAAGGTCGAGGTCGAAGACTGCGTCATGCTCCTCGCACGCATGACCTGCGGCGCAATCGGCCACCTCGAAGCGACCAAGATCGCCACCGGCGCGGAAGACGAATTGCGTTTCGAAATTCACGGACAGCAAGGGTGCGCTGCGCTTCAACAGCGTGGCGCCCCATTTTCTGGAGGCCTACGATGCCACGGCGCCGCGGCGCCCACCGGCGGGGTGCAGGGGTGGACCGCCATCGCCACCGGCCAGCGGTTTCCCGCGCCGGCATCCGCATTTCCCGGGCCCAAGTTCAGTATCGGCTGGCTCCGCGCGCATGCGGCCTGTCTGGCGAACTTCCTGCAAGCCATTGCCGAAGGTACGGCGGGGGATCCGGGATTGTGTCAGGGAGCGTACGTGCAATACCTGATGGAGTGCGCTCTGCGCATCGGCCCGCGCAAACGCGTGGGTGCCCTGCGAGCCTCGGGCCAACGTAATCGGTGGTTAGCTGCGGACGCCGCAAGGCCGTGTCGGGGAGTGAAGGTAATCGCCAAGTGGCTCCCATTACGGCGAGACTCGAGCTTGTTGTCTCGATATCCGCCGGCGGCGTTAATAACCCGGAATGAGTTGATACGCGGCAAGGTGTGTGATAGTCTGACTCGGTCAACACCGTCGATGCATCCCGCCATAGGATGAACCGTCTCGCGCGAAAACCGAGTAGGCGAAGCGGCGCCTATCGCGGGGCCTGTGGCTGCCCGAAGGTTCGGAGAGCGAGAGGCTTTATCTAGAAAATTGGACGGATCTCAGAATTTCATGCGAAATCGATTCAAGTTCAACTTTGTTACCGGCGGCGTAGCGATCCTGCTTCTTGCCGTCAGTGGCATGTTCATTCATTCCGGCTGCACGCGGCATTCAAAACCAGACGACGGGCGCACCACCATCGGCGCCATTGTTTTTCAGGAGGATCAATACTTCCGCCTGGTCGAGTATGGCATGCGGGACGCGGCGAAGAAGCTCAACGTCGATCTGATGCTGAACAACAGCTTCGGCACGCTCGACAAGGAAATATCGCTGGTCGACACTTACCTGGTCAACCGCGTCGACGCCTTGGTGGTCGCCCCGCTCAGCGCCCAGAGTTCCATCGCCGCGCTGCAACGGGCCTTCGACAAGGGCATCCCGGTCATCACCTACGACGGTTTCCTCGACGCGGATTTTCCCGCCAGCAACATCCGGAGCGACCAGGTCGAACTGGGACGTATCACGGGCGCCGCGGCGCGGGCTTTCATCGAGGAGAAGTTGGGCGGCAAGGCCCGGCTAGCCTTGGTGGAATATATCTCCCTCGCGCCGGAGCCGGCGGGCCAGCGAGTCCAGGGTTTCCGCGACGAAGTGACGAAATTGCCGGGCGTGGAGATTGTGACGGAACAAGACGCCTGGCTCGCTCCGGAAGCCACGGCGATGGTGGAGAACATGCTCACCGCCAACCCCGATATCGACCTGATCTGGGCCGCGAACGAAGGCGGTACCGTGGGGGCCGTGAATGCCGCCACGGCCGCCAACAAGCGAAGTACGGGCAAACACATCTACGTGTTTGGCACCGATATGAGCGAGCAAATTGGCGGCTTCCTGCTCGCGGAAGATGACGTACTCCAGGCCGTTACCGGGCAGAAACCCTTTGACATCGGCAGCCAAGCGGTGACGGCGGCGGTCAAGGCGCTGAAACATGAGCCCGTGGAGAAGAAAGTGGCTATGCCAGGGGAGCTCTTCAGCCGCGCCGATCCGGCGACCGTGAATGCCTACCTGGAAACGCTGAAGGACATGACCCAGTAGCCGCCATGACCGACGTACCGAACCTGGAAACTGTTAACGTTCGAAAAGTCTACCCAGGCACGGTGGCCCTCCAGGGACTCAGCCTGTCCTTTCTTCCCGGCGAGGTCCATGCGCTGATCGGCAAGAACGGTGCCGGCAAGAGCACGCTGGTCAAGATTATCGCCGGTGCGGTGCAACCGACCAGCGGGCAAGTCCGTGTCGCTGGCCAGGCGGTTGAACTGCGGTCCCCCAGGGACGCCTTCCTGAAGGGCATTGCCACCGTCTACCAGGAGCTGAGCCTGGTCCCGGAGCTCACGGTGGCCCACAATATCCTGCTCGCCGACCTCCCCGCCAGGCTGGGCGGCGTCTGCGTCGACTGGCCGGCCGCCTATGACCGCACCGCGGCACTGCTGGAGAGCCTGAACCTCGACCTCGATCCGCGCCGCCCCGTTCGTACCCTCGGGATGGCTGAGCAGCAAATGGTTGAAATTGCCAAGGCCATGTCGTCCGATCCCCGGGTGCTGCTGCTGGACGAGCCCACGTCTTCCCTGGCCAACCACGAAACAGACAGTCTCTTCCGGTTGGTACGGGAGCTGGCTGCGAAGGGCGTTTCGATCATCTACATCTCCCACCGTCTGCAAGAGCTCAAGTACATCGCCAACCGCGTGTCCGCCCTGCGGGACGGCGCCCTGGCGGGGTCGATCCCGATTGCAGAAGCGGATTCCAGGACGATCGCCCACATGATGTTCGGTGAATCTGTCCCGCGGCACCGGCCGGCAAATCTCACCTGCGGCGACGACGTCGTGCTGGAGGTGCGCAACCTGCACCGCGCGGACAAGCTGCACGGCGTCAGCCTCTCCGTTCGGCGCGGAGAAGTCCTGGGCATCGCCGGCCTGGTGGGGTCGGGACGCACCGAATTACTGAGGGCCATCTGCGGCGCGGACCGCGCCGATTCTGGCGAAATCATCGTGAACGGCATATCGGTGGTTCGTCCCAATCCGCAGCGCATGCGGCGTCTGGGCGTCGGCATGACGCCGGAAAACCGCAAGGAATCGGGCCTCGTGCTCAACCGGAGCACACGAGAAAACCTCTGCCTGGCAAGCCTCGGGCGGATGTCGTGGCACGGCATCACCTGGAAAGGCCGGCAGCAGCGGGCCGTCGATCGCAACATCAGCGAGCTGCAGATCGCCGTGCTCGACCCGGAAGACCCCGTTTCCACGCTGAGTGGTGGCAACCAACAAAAGGTGGTGGTCGGCAAGTGGCTCAATACGGAGCCCCGCGTCCTGCTCTTCGACGAGCCGACGCGCGGCATCGACATTCAGGCAAAGCAGCAGATTTTCCAACTCATCTGGGAGCTGGCTAAGAAAGGCATCAGCACGATTTTTGTATCCAGCGAACTGGAGGAATTGATAGACGTCTGCCACCGCATCCTGATCATGCGGGAAGGGCGGCTGGTGGGAGAAGTTTCGCCGGATGCGGTGACCCCTCAGCAATTGTTCGAGTACTGCGTGGACCATCGTCCGTTGTTGGAAAGCACATCCCATGCCTAGAGAAGTCTTCGCCGCGCAGGCTGGTCGGTGGCTGGCTCGGTCCATCATGGACATTGTTCTCCTGGTCATTTGTATCGGCCTCGCCGTTTCCGCGCCTAACTTCCTGACCGTGGACAATCTCCTCAATATCTTGCGGGCGGTCTCCATGCTCGGGCTCATCGCCTTTGGCATGACCATGGTCATCATCGCCAAGGAAATCGACCTCAGCGTGGGTTCCGCCGTCGCCCTCTGCGCGTGCATTGTGGCGCGGCTGATGGACGGAGGTCTGCCGGTTCCACTGGCCATCGCTGCGACGATCGCCGCGGGTTTCGGTCTGGGCGCCTTCACCGGGTTCATGCGCGTCAAGTTTGAAGTGCCTTCCTTCATTACGACGCTCGCCCTGTTCACCGCCGAACGCGGGCTGGCGCTCATGATTACCAAGGGCTTCCCCATCCCCATCAGCACCTCGTGGTACAGCTTCTTCGGCGGCGGCTACGTCTTCGGCGTCCCTTTTCCCGCCATGATTTTCCTCGTCGCCTTCGCCGCCGTCCATTTCCTCATGAAGTACACGGTTTTCGGGGGCGCCGTCTACGCCGTGGGGGGCAACGACGAGGCCGCGCGGCTCTCCGGCATCAATGTGGGCCGGGTGCGAATCCTTGTTTTTGCCATCACCGGTGCGCTCGCGGCCCTGAGCGGCGTGCTCATGTCCTCGCGCATCATGAGTGGATCACCCACCCTGGCACAGGGCCTCGAACTGGACGTTATCGCCGCCGTCATCATCGGCGGCACCAGCTTTTCCGGCGGCATCGGTACCGTCCGCGGCACGCTCATCGGCATTCTCTTCATCGGCGTCATTCAAAATGGGATGACCCTGCTGAACTTGGATATCTACTTTCAGTACATCGTGCGGGGCGGCCTGATTCTGGCCGCCGTGCTGGTCAACCGTTTACAGGAGGTTCGCAAATCATGATACGCACTCACGCTCTCCTACTCGCCCTGGTTGCCGCCGTCACCGCTCTCGGACTTGCCCCGCGCGCCGCTGCCGCCGAGGGTTCCTGGGACAAGCCGCCGATGATCGGCATGTACGTCCACCAGCACTGGTCCTACAACCACCCCTACGCCGCTCGCACCTGGACCCAGGACGACTGGAGAGGCTATCTGGATGGCTTGAAGAAGCTCGGATTCAACACCGTCCTCATTTGGCCCGTGTTGGAGACGATGCCGGATCCGCTGACCAAGAGCGACGAGGAGAACCTGAAGAAAATTGCCAGTGTGATCGACTTCGCCCACAAGAACCTCGACATGCGCGTATTAATCGCACTCTGTCCCAATGTCATCGCGAAAAATGAAGAGGCCCGCCAATACACCTTCGTCGAACGGCCCTTCTTCCATACGGACCAGCGGGTAAACCCCGCCGACGCCGTGGCCATGGGCAAAATGATTGCCTGGCGTGAAAAACTGTTCACGCCCCTGAAAGCCGTGGACGGCGTGCTCATTATCGACAGCGACCCCGGCGGCTACCCCAACTCAGACAACGTCGAGTTCGTTTCGCTGCTGAATTCGCATCGCACCATGTTGAATCAACTCAACCCCGATATCGAGCTCTACTACTGGATTCACGCGGGCTGGGAAGCCTATTGCCGCTTCTACGCGACGGCGGAGTTTGCCATGGGCGAGATGCCGGAGATCGAGGAAGCGATCCGATTGCTGGCCAAGGTGAATCCCGAGCCGTGGGGCCTGGCCAGTGGCCGTGGGCCCCACGTGGCCGATGAGCTGGGCATGGCCGACCGCGTTCTGTCCTACCAGTACGGCGCCATTGAAGGAGAACCCAGTTTCCCCATGACCAATTTCATGACGGAGCGCGCTTACCTGGTCGGCCAGGACAAGGGCGTCCGTGGCACTCTCGGCAACTCCCAGACCCACTGCATCCAACTGCCCAACGCGTTCCTCTTCGCACGTGGTGCTCACGACCTGCCCATGCCGACGCGGGAAGACTACGTGGCGTTCGCCGAGCGGCTTCTGAGGGGCCATGGCGAAACGATCGTTGCTGGTTGGGAGGCCATCAACAAGGTGGATGCCGCGGCTATCGAAAGGGCACGCGCTGCAGGTGGCCACGCTGCAGGGGCAGGACCTGGAAATGGGCGACCTTCAGGGTCTCCTCTTCGGCGACCCGCAGCGCTTCGTCAACGATCTCGTCCAGATGCTCCATACCCGCGCCACACTGGAGGCCTTGCGGACCGCCGTCGAGGACGGCGCGGACAAAAAAGTCGTGGGCGAAAAACTTGCGGTCTTCGTCGGCGCAGCGGGTGCGTGGCAGGCGACTCACGGCTATAAGAACAACTGGTTTTGGCCTCGGATGGAAGAAACACTCATGAAGGTCGATGCGGCAACCTACGGCCCGTATTTTGCCGAACGCTCCTACAAGGGTGCCGGGGACACTCCCTTCGAGCGAGTGCAGAACGCCTTTAAGCAGGTGGAAACGTTCACCCCTCGGATCCTGAAGGCCATGGAGAAAACGGCCGCCGACTTGCAGAAGTGAAGGTGGCCAGCCGCTTACTGAGCCAACCGTGAGGCATGTTCGAGACAGACTGTGACGCTGTGTTGCGACACGAGTCGTTTCACGTCGCCCGAGGCGATTCCCAGAGGAGTACATTCATCGTGCAACGAACCATCATTGGCCTACTGATCGCACTGTTCGCGCACGCGCTCCCGGCCGGCGCCGCGCCACCAACGGCGAGACGAACCGCTCCTGGGAATCTATGTTCACCAGCACTGGTCCTACAACCATCCGTACAACGCCCGGACCTGGACGCTCGACGACTGGCAGGGCTATCTGGACGGCGTGAAGCGGTTGGGCTACAACACCGTCCTGATCTGGCCCGTGCTGGAAACCGTGCCTGAGCCGATGACCCCGAGCGACCGAGCCAATCTCGATCGTATCGCCAAGGTGATCGACATGGCCCACACGCAATTTGCCATGCGGGCCTACTTCGTCCTTTGCCCGAACAACCGGGGAAAGGACGAGGCGGCGCAATACACGTTCGAAGAACGCCCGTTCTTCGGCACCGAACGACGCATCAATCCGGCGGATGCCGTCGAATGGGGCAAGTTGATCGCCTTTCGCAAGAAACTGATCACGCCATTGAAGCATGCCGACGGAATCTTCATCATCGACAGCGATCCGGGCGGCTGGCCTGCTTCGACGAATGTCGACTTCGTCGCGATTCTACGCAGCCACCGTTACATCATGGACGAGGTCCGGCCCGGCATGGAGCTAATCTATTGGGCGGCCTTCGGCTGGGAGGCGTACGGGCGCTTTTACGAGACGGGCGAGATCAAACGCGGCTCCGAAGATGAGTTCGACGACACGGTCCACATGATGGCACGAAACCACCTCGAGCCCTGGTGGATCGCCAGTATGAACGATCCGCTATTGACCAGTACGCTCGCCCTGCCCCAACGCATACTGAGCTTCAACTACGGCAAGATCGAAGGCGAACCGAGCTTTCCGCTGACCAACTTCGGCGACGATACGGCCTATGAAGGTGGTAAGAACAAAGGCGCACTGGGCGTGCTCGGCAACGCACAGACCCATTGCGTTCAGTTGCCCAACACCTTCGCCTTTGCCCGCGGCGCACAGGGCCTGACCTGCACGCGCGACGATTACGTCGCCTTCGCCAATGACCTCCTGCCTGGGCATGGCGAGACCATCGTGGCCGGTTGGAGCGCATTGCACGCGGGGGATCCCGCGGCGCACGACGCCGCGATCCAGGCGCTCGAACAGATAGATCAGGCTGCCCTGAAGCCCGGCCCGCTCCGGGGCCTGCTATTTGGCGATCCCGGCCGCTTTCTTCACGACCTCGTGCTGCAACTGCGGATGACCGGGGCCCTCGAGACCTTTTATCGGGCGGCCCTGACGCAACCCCAGGACCCGGCGGCGGTGAAGGACTCGTTTGCCGCGCTGATCGACGCCGGGGACGCGTGGCAGCGCACGCACGGTTATAAAAACAATTGGTACGACGTTAAACTCTGGCAGGCGCTTGGCGCCATCCATGCTCCCGCCTCCCAGGAAACGCTGGCGAAGAACGTATTCGTGGGCGAGGGGGAAACTATGTTCGATAAGGTGCAGGACGGCCTGCGCCGCATGGAGACCTTCACCCCACGGCTCCTGGCGGCCATGAAAAAAGACTATGCGGCACTACCCTGACCCGGCCCACGGCCGCAATGAGAAAACGCCGTCTGCCTGGGGGCTCACTGATGTTGTTCGTCACGCGTGATGGGAACGAATCGGGAATGCGGAATGCGGAATGCGGAATTCGGAATCAGCAGCACCGTGGTCACCGTGAGCCACTGCCGGCGTAATCGGCCTCTTCCACTGCGCATTGCCGCATTCCGCATTCCCGATTATTCCCCTATCCAGCGGATGACTTTGCAGGGACGCGCAGGTGATTGCCTTGACGTGGGAAACTTGAAGTCCATCACGATTCGTGATACGGTAGCGACCCTGTAGAGCCACGTATGGGCTCTTGAGATGCCTCGTTGACTTGCCTGCCATCGTGAATGTTCCGGAACACCATCGCATTTCAAGAGTGTCGACAGAATCGCGAGGATGATTGGAATCCATGCTCAGAGCCGGCGCCAAACAACGCGACATTACACCAAGCAGCAGCACGTTTCTTTACGGCTATCCCCACGTGTCCCGATACAGCACCGGGGTCCACGACCCTCTTCTGAGCAGCGCGCTCTATCTGGATGACGGCGAAACCGGCGTCCTCTTCATCGCCTGCGACGTGATCTTTGTGGGTCGTGATCTGGTGAACCGCGCGCGGAACCGTATCGCGGCGGAGACGGGCGTGCCTGCAGCGCACATCCTGATCAGCGCCACGCACACGCATTCCGGTCCGGTCACGGTCAACTACATCAGCAACGAAGGCGACCCCGTTGTTCCCCAAGCTGCTCCCGCGTATCTCAGCCAGCTGGAGAATGGCATCGTCGAGGCGGGCATCGCGGCCGTCCGCGCTGCGCAGCCCGCGGTCCTTGCGCAGACCCGCTGTCGCGTCCATGGACTGGGCACGAATCGCCGCGATCCGAACGGGCCTGCCGACCCGGAGGTACCTCTGCTCTTGGCGCGCGATGCCGCGACCGACGCCCCGATCGCGTGCCTGCTCGTGTGCGCCATGCACCCCACTGTGCTCCACGAAGATTCGACCGACATCAGCGGCGATTTTCCTGCGTTTGCCCGCCGCTACCTGCAAGAAGAAGTGTTCGGCGACGCCTGCCCTGTGATCTACCACATGGGCGCATCGGGCAATCAGAGCCCACGCCACGCCACGCGGGCCAACACCCTGGAAGAGGCGGATCGTTTGGGCCGCCTGCTGGGCCGTGCCGCGGAGGAATCGCTCGCCGGGGCCACCTGCACAGACAACGTCTCGATTGTTGTCAGGCAGACTTTCGCGATGCTTGTTCCCGCAGTGTTTCCATCCGTTGCCGAGGCCGAAGCGAAGGAAGCACGCGCCCGGCAGCGTCTCACGCAATTGGAAGCAACGGGAGCGTCTCGCCAGGAAATTCGCACGGCCCAATGCGATTGGTTTGGTGCCGAGGAGACGTGCACTCTCGCCCAAGCCGCCGCCGAAGGACGCCTGGCCGACATCCAGCAGTCGGCGATGCCCGCGGAGATCCAGCTGATCGGCATCGGGGGGCACACGTACGTGGGATGGCCCGGCGAGATCTTTGTCGAATACGCGCTCGCGCTGCGCAACGCCGACCCGAATGTGTTTCTCATCACGCTGGCCAACGGTGAACTCCAGGGCTACATCGTCACACCGCAGGCCGCCCGTGAAGGGGGATACGAAGCCTCCAACGCGGTGTTCGCCGCCCGGAGCGGTGGAATCCTGGTCGAACATACACTGCGTCTCTTGCAGCAGCATCCCGTGGCGGCGCAAACATGATGGACTGTGTTCTCGGAATCGATCTCGGCACCAGCTACTTCAAACTCGTACTGTTCGACCGTGACGGCTGTATTCGCGGTGCCGCTCGGCGCTCGGTTCCCAAAGCGTATTGCAGGCAATCGGTGCGAATTGGACGTCGACGTCTTCTGGCAAGTGCTCCGAACCGCGGTGGCCCAGGTTTGCGCGGAGGCCGACGTCGCCGCCCGACAGATCGTGGCGGTTAGCTACGCCTCTCAGGCCAACAGCTTTCTCTTGCTCGATGCGGATAACGCTCCGCTCACCCCGCTCGTGCTTTGGCCCGATCGTCGCGCTTCGGACGACGCCTCCCTCTGCTTCGCATTTTGGGACCGACCCGACTTCCTGGCAGTCACCGGTCTCGGTCTCTGCTCGGCGGAATTTCTGCCCGCAAAAATTCGCTGGTTCCAGCAACGCGCGCCCGAGATTTGGACACGGACGCACCGCATCATGACCATCTCCGACTACCTCACCTATGGCGTCACAGGTGAGTTCCGCGGCGACGAGGGCACCTCCTCCCTTCTTGGCTTGTGGGATGTACCGGGACACGCCTGGTGGGAGGCCGCCTGCAACGCCCTCGACATTCCCACCGGCTACCTGGCCGCTCCTGCGCTGACGGGAGAGACGATTGGCGGCGTGTCGCCCCCAGGCGCCGCCCGCCTGGGACTGCCTCCGGGCATTCCCTTCGTGGCCGGTGGGCTCGATCACTACATGGCCGCCCTCGGCGCGGGGATGGGAAACATCGCGCCGGCGGTCGACTCCACCGGCACCGTTCTCGCGCTGTTAGGCAGCAGCACGCAGTGGCAGCCTCGCCCGGGTTGTTGCGCGGGACCGGCGCGACTCCGAGGCCAGTATTACCAAATGGCCTTCAGCGATAATGGCAGCCACGGTCCTTGAGTGGTACCAGGGCGTTCACGCGTCCCAATACACCCTGCCGGAGTTACTCGACCAGGCCGCCAGCGTTCCCGCCGGCGCCGAAGGGCTCATCGCACGCCCCTCCGCTGACCGCTATCCCGGCCTCGAGGGTTTTCTGCACGCCTCCCCCAGTCACCGCCACGGGCATTACGTCCGAGCGTCCTCGAATCCTCGGCAGCCGAACTCGCACAACTCGCGGCGACTCTGTTCGGGGAGCATGTGCCGGCCTGCATCGCCGCCACGGGCGGCGGCGCCCGGAGCAATCTGTGGATGCAAATCAAAGCGGACCTGATCGGAGCGGAGTTCGTGGTGACCGCCTGTCCCGAGCCCGCCTGCCTGGGAGCGGCGCATGGTCTCGGCCGTCGCCGCGCAGTGGTTTGACGACGTCGAAGCGGCCTCCGCCGCCTGGATCGTCGAGCGTCAGCGTTTCCAACCGAAGGGATCAGGAAAGAAATAGCTGCGTCTTGTTCTCTCACCCCTTTGGGGAGTGCATAGGGTGAGTGTTAGTCTTCATTACGTTATGCTGATCTCGGCAACTTCGTCCATCCTCGCCGCGCAGGCGCGGCTGCCGCGTTGCTCTCAGACAATTAGAACCACGGCTAGGGAGCGTAATTGCATGCGCGAATTACAGAAGGGACTCGATATTTCGGTCTCGCCGGTGCTTCGGCAAAGCGCGTTGTCGGCGTTTGACAAGCAACTTCAGGTGTGGAATCTGAAGATGCCGCGGGTCGATCCGTTGGTGTTGGATTTCGGTCTCCATGATTTTGATCGCGTGGGACTGATTGAATGTTGGATCTGCAACGAGGTCGACGCCGGCTATTGCGGGAAATACCTCTTCGTGTTTGATGGACAGACCTGTCCCATGCACCGGCATAAGAAGAAGGTCGAGACCTTCTTCATCGTCAAGGGTGCCGTGAGCATGACCTGGAACGGCCAAACAAGCACGCTGTGCGACGGAGACTCTCTCCTCGTCGAACCCTGGGTGCCCCACGCCTTCACCGGCGTTGGCCCGGCCCTCGTGCTCGAAGTGTCGACCCCTTGCCTGATCGACGACAACTACTTCGAGAATGCCAATATTCCCATTGGCGGCAACTATGGCGGCGGTGCCCTCTAGTGGCGTAATGGGAAGTTATGAGTCATGATGATTACCGGTGCGTTCAGTTGTGCCGAGGGTGAATCAGTTGATTCCAAGCGGTGGTTGTCCGCTTTTGGGTTGCTGGCCAAACCCGCGTCAGGATAGGTGTGCAGCAGGTGTTGGAAACACTTTTGAAGGAGGACCTCATGGGTCGCTACGATCCGTCACGATATGCTGTCGACCTGCGGCGGATTCCGAGCATCATGACGGATGTCTTGCCCGGTCCCAGGAGCCAGGCACTCCATGCTCGCGTGACAAGGAACTTTCGCGGTCTCTCGGGGCAGGTCCGCTTGTTTCCGGTTGCCTTCGAGGAAGGGCAAGGCTGCGTACTGACCGATGTCGACGGCAATAAGTACATCGATTTTTCCAGCGGCATCTACGTGACCACGCTCGGACACTGCCATCCCAAGGTCTCCGAGGCCGTGGCGACGTACGCGAAGAAGCTGATGAACTGCCACGATTTCACCACCGAGATCAAGGCCCGCCTCATCGAAAAGATGATCGAAGTTCTTCCCGGCGATCTTCACGGGATTCAGCTCTACGACAGCGGCACCACCGCTGTCGAGGCTGCCCTGCGGACCTGCCGTGCCGCCACGGGAAAGCACGAGTTCATCAGTTGCTTCCGTGACTTTCACGGAAAGTCCGGTCATGCCGTCAGCCTCGCCAACATGAACAAGTTCAACGGCCCCGGCCGCAATGCCGGTTTCTATATGGTGCCCCGCCCCGACGTCTACCGACCCTGGTGGACCCGCGCCGACGGCTCCCTCGACACCGAGCGATACCTCGAGTTTTACGACCGCTTTATTGAGGAGTCGACCACCAACCAGGTCGCCGCGTTCGTCGTCGAACCGATTCAGGGCTGGGCCGGCAGCGTGATGCCTCCTGACGACTTCTTCCCAAAACTCCGCACGTTCTGCGACGAACGGGGCATTCTGCTGGTGGCGGACGAAGTCCTTACGGGCGCTGGTCGTACTGGCAAAATGCTGTGCATGGAGCATTGGAATGTGCTGCCCGACGTGGTCACTCTCGGCAAAGGATTCGGCAATGGTTTCCCCGTGACGGCCATGGTCGTGCGCGAGCCCTATGCTGACGCCGTCGACAAGATCAGCGCTTCCACCAGTTACGGTGGCAACCCCATGGCGTGCGCCGCGGCTCTGGCTTCCATCGAAGCGATCGAGGAAGAAGGATTGCTGGAGCATGCGCAACACCTCGAGGACCTCTTCCAAAGCCGCATGAGCGACTGGCCCGCACGTTACCCGATCGTCGGTCACACCCGCGTCAAGGGCTGTCTCATGGGTGTCGAGCTCGTGAAGAACCAGGAGACCAAAGAACCCTTCGACGAAGCCGGTAAGCTGGTCTACCAGAGGGCTTTCCAGAAGGGCCTCGCCTGGATTCCCGCCGGGCACATCCTCCGCATGAGCCCGCCCATCATCATGCCCGACGACGTGGCTCACAAAGGCATGGACCTCATCGAAGAGTCGATTGCTGAAGTTGCCGAAGCATTTGGATATCCGCATGTCTCGCAACAAATTTCATCGGAAGAAGGTCAAACTGCTCAACCTTTCAGGTGACGCGCATTTTTCGACCTTCTCTTGTTTTCACCGCTTGCCATTGCTGTCGAGGGATCGCACCTGTCGTTGGTTTGTCGACGCGCTGGCGGCCGCCCGCTTAAAGCACTCGTTTGATCTCTGGGCCTGGGTGATTATGCCGGAACACGTGTATCTGCTGTTCTATCCGCGGCTGAGCGATTACGAGACAAGCAGTATTTTAGGGGACATCAAGCAACCGGTGGGGGAGAAGGCGATTCGGTACTTGGAAAATATCTCAAGTCCGTTTCTCGACAAACTAACGGTAGTGAACAAGAACCGCACATATCGCCATTTCTGGCAGTGCGGGCCTGGCTATGACGAGAACATACGCGACCCAGCAGCGATTCACGACATCATCGAGTACATCCACCAAAATCCGGTTCGACGTGGTTTGGTGGAGAAGGCGGAAGACTGGATCTGGTCGAGTGCTCGCGACTGGGCCGGTCTCGATTCTCCCTTCATTCAAGTGGATCGAACCGTCCCTCCTCTTGAGATCATCGGGGATCGAGTCGTCAGAGACTCAGATTAGCCAGGTGCCACTGCTCAATCCATGCAGCATTCCAATTGTGGGATTTCGACACAAATCACTCACCCGACCGGAACGAGAACACCTGACTTGAGCAGTGCGTAGCTGGTGGCCGGCATCCACCGCCGCGATGGGGAGTTGGTACGAGCTTCGCACTGCGTGCCTGGTGCGGCGGCGAGTTGGTGTGTTGTCGCGTCGTGCTCGGTTCTCTCGGCATTTGACAGTCGTCTCCGCACGCAGTGGCACATCGTCGAGATGGCGGCTAAGTACCTGCTTCGCACTGCCTGCGACGTGGCGGAGTGTCTTGCCGGTACCGAGCGAGCGGGATCTCTGCAGCGGTCATCCACAGGGCCATAAAAAAACACGCCCGGAGTGAGCGTGTTGTCGCAAAGACTGTGAATAGAAGATGTTACGTTAAGTGGAGCGGAAGGGGATCGAACCCTCGACCTCGGCATTGCGAACGCCGCGCTCTCCCAGCTGAGCTACCGCCCCATGCAGGCAACCTGCGGTTGGGCAAAGTGCAGCATTCTAGTGGAGGGCTTGGATTTCTGCAACTGCCCAGCAGTGTTGTGTGGCTCCCGCCCAGCGGCCTTGGGGCTTCCATCCAGCGGCCTAGGGTTCCAGACCCAAGCTGCGCGTATAGGCTTCCCGCTGCTGCTCCGCTCCCAGCTGCTCGGTGATCGCCGACCAGGCCTCCGCCGCCTCGGTCAGCGCTGCGGTCGGCGTTCTTCTGGCCCGAGCGGGCTGAGAGTACAGCCTCGTCCAAGACGGCCAGATAACGCTGCCAACCGGGGATGCGGAGCGCACACATGTGCGTCGGCTGCGACTGAGTGTGACTGACCACCTCGGCATAGCTTTCGCTGGACTCGAGCGTCAGGGCAGCATCCGTCCAGACGCGTGGCCTCTTCATTTGAGACTGCCGAAACATCGTCGTGGCGGCACTTTCCGGAGATAAACGCTCGGCCCAGTCCTTGCTCGAAAGGAGCGCCAGCAGATCGGCGGCTTCACGCGGTCGTCGAGCGTTCTGCATCACGGATCCCAGTCTTCCAGCGATCCCCAGCAGCGGCACGTTGACCGGCCGGTCTGCATCGTGTGGCGTCCAAATCTGTTCTCCGACATTGAAGACCGTCGTGGCACCGGGTAATTCCAGCGAAACTCAGTTCGACGCCGGCCGCCAGTTCCAACGACTGACCATCCGTCGTGGCATGGCTGGGCCAGCTGAATGCCATGGCCGCCTGGCCGGCCATGATTGTGCGGCGAGCCGACTCGGGAGTCAGTTGGTCGGACTCCTCGGGCCCGAGTTTCGCTGATCTGATCAACTCCTCCAGCGCCCGCACAAACGGTGGGCCGGCGATCAGCGGCTGCATGGTGGTGTAGTCAAACAGCACCGAGAACTGACTGGGATGAGACGCGTAGGATGCCACCCGGGCGAGCAGCACTTTGCTCGCCCAGCCGCTGCCCAAGGGTTCGCATACGGCAGACCAAGGTTGCCCTTCGGCGGGAGCCAATTCACCGCAGCTCGGACCGCGTCAATTGCTCGGCCAACTGCTGGTATTCGTTCCCATGTTGCCGGCGGTTTGAGTTGCCGCTTGTGAAACAGATCGGAGCGATACATAAGGACCAGCTGGGGGGATCCAAAGGAGAAGGCCATCGCTTGCCGGCCCCAGTGGACTTCGACGTTTCGCTGCAGCTCAAACACGTCGCGCTGAGCGTATTGATCGCCCTCGTAGGCGGCCGGGGAAGGTGCCGCAATCAGTTTTCTTTCGGCGACTGTCCCCAGACACGCCGATGGATAAATGATCGCATCGGCCGTCAGCTGTTTGGCGGACTCAAGCTGTTCGACCGTCATTTGCTGCAACTTCAGTTCGCCCTCCATCCGGGCCTTCCACTCACGCTCCAAGGCGGCGGCAAAGGGCGGATCATCCACCACAATCAGGCGGACGGGATGCGGTTTGGGCGGGGGCTCGCCCTCCCCGGCCGCGGGCGTCGACCCTCGCTGGCAGCTCCATGTGGCGGCCATGACGAGCGTCAGCAGTACCGCAATCCCGCTGCGTCGACAGGATGGGAAATCGGCAAAAACGTGCATCAGTCACTCCTGACACGGGTCATGGTATTGGTTATTGGTTATTGGTTATTGGTTATTGGCGAATTGAGACAGAGAATCTGGGGTCTATTGTGGCATGGCCGAGCCGATCCATGAAGCGGGCCTGTGAGAAACCTGAGAGGCAGTGGTCCTGGTATCAGCCTTCCCGGTTTTGAAACGCCTTCCCATCGTTCCCGCTAATCGTTCCGGTCGTCCAAGCCAGCAAAACCAGCCAGCAAAACCAGACACGGTGACTCCCTTTTTTGGTTGCGGCCAGGGGCCGCGTTAGGAGGAGTAAGAGTGGGAGATAGGAGTAAGAGTGGGAGTAAGAGTAAGAGTGGGAGTAAGAGTAAGAGTGGGAGTAGGAGTAAGAGTGGGAGTGAGAGTGGGAGTGGGAGTTCCCGTTCACGGCCTGACCGAGACAGGTGAGCGATGCGCCCGTGCCGGCCGGTCGCGGAATCATTTTATCGCGGTAGGTAGTCGCTCGTAGATCGGCAAGATGGGGTATGCTAGGGATTGTGCGGCTTCGTGGGGCGACCCCGCGGCCGACCGGTCCAGGCCGCCGGCGAAGTCTTTTTTTTCGAGGAACTCAAACCGATATGGCAGCGGACGAGCTTCGCCTCGGGGCCCCACGTATCCTTGGTCCAACGGCTTCCTGCTGTGGCGTATCGCGCAGCGCGTGGGGTGAAGTCATCCTGATCTTCGCGTTGTTCTTTTTGTTTGCCGGAAGCCCGCCGCCGGATGTTAACGAAGCGCATTACCTGACCAAGGCCAAGCACTTCTGGGATTCCAGTTGGTGTGGCCAGGATTTGTTTCTCGATTCCGCGGACGCGCATCCGGTTTTTTACTGGCTGTTTGGCTGGATGACCCTCTGGGGCTCGTTGACCACGGTTGCCTGGCTGGGGCGCGTGGTCACCTGGATTTCGTTGGCGGTCGGTTGGCAACGGCTCAGTTGGGTCGTGGTACCGCAGCGATACGCGAGTGTGGCGACCGCCGCGATGTTTCTGGTCCTTGCCGACCGGTGTCATCTGGCCGGTGAGTGGGCGGTCGGCGGGTTGGAAGCCAAGGGACTGGCCTATGCGCTGGTGCTTTTCGGGCTGCGTTCGATCGTACTGGAGCGTTGGCCGGCGGTGTGGATTTGGATGGGGGCAGCGACGTCGCTACACGTGCTGGTAGGTGGCTGGAGTATGGTGGCGGCGGGGATTTGCTGGGCGCTGAGCGGCGCCCGCCGCCCTCCGCTGCGAGCCATGTGGGTTGGTCTGCTGCTGGGATCCTGCTGCGCACTGGTAGGACTCTATGGGGCGGTAAAGCTGATGTTTGAGGCGGATCCCGCGACGGCGCGCGAGGCGAGCGAAATCTACGTCTTCGGACGGCTGGCTCATCACCTGGTGTTTCACCGGTTCGCGCTCTTGGCGGATGATTTCTTTCGGTGGCTTGTTGCTCGCTTGGGCAGGGCTTTGGTGGTGCGACCGAGACAGCGACGCTTGGCGGCGCCTGAATCGGTTTGCCGTGGCGGCCTTGTTGTTTTCGGTGCTGGGTATTGCCATCGACTTGAGTTGTCTGGCGTATCCGGCACTAGCCGCCCAACTGCTCAAGTTCTACTGGTTTCGGCTGGCCGACGTCGCGTTGCCGATGGTTGTGGCGCTGGGAATTGCGGTGGCGGCCGTCAAGCAAGCACCTGCCCACGCCAGCAGGTGCCGGCTGCTGTGGAGCATTCCCCTGTTGTGCTGTGGTCTGTTCATCGGCGCGAGGTACCTGAGCTTGCAGTTCGATTTTCGGCCGGGGGCCATTAGCCAGTCGCAACCGGCCGAGTCGCTTGGTGCGCAGCGCGCGACAGCAGCGCTTCCGCGCCTGGTGCGATGTGTGTGCCTGGATTGCGAAAGAAACCGATTCACAAAGTCGTTTTCTTACTCCCCGCAACCAGCAGACGTTCAAGTGGTATGCTGGTCGCGCCGAGTTGGTCTGCTGGAAAGACATACCGCAGGATGCGACCAGCATTGTGCAATGGTGGCGACTGTTGCGGGAGATTTATACTCCCGCAGTGATCGAAGGTGGACTGGGTGTGTGGAGCGATCAGCAACTCCAGGAACTTGCCCAGCGCCACCAGGTGGACTACATCCTCATCGACCGGGGACGGACACGGCGCCGGCTGGGGCTGCAGAGGGTCTATCCGGATTCCTTCTCCGCCAGCTCGGATTATGAACTGTATCGGGTTTACCGCCGGACCCCGGCGAAGTGACCACGGTCACCTCGCACGGACTCCATTGATAGCGCGACGATGATCGATCCCCTGCTCGACCAGCTACCAGAGAGACTCGCCCGACGACTGGCTCAGCCGTTGCCCGGTCGCGCTGCGCATCGACAGATGACCGCTGAACTGGCCTATGGCCGGCATGCTGGACCACCCGCCTGTGATGCCCGGCCCGCTGCCGTGCTTGTCTGCTTGTTCCCGCGCGGTGGCGACTGGCATATTCCCCTGATGTTGCGGCCGGCGCACATGCTGGATCACGCCGGCCAAATTAGTCTTCCCGGCGGGACCAACGAGGCGTGTGAGACGGTCGAGCAGTGTGCGGTGCGGGAGTACGGCGAGGAGCTGGGAGCGCCACGAGGAATCCCTAACGGTGCTGGGGCGGCTCACGCCGCTCTACGTGTTTGCCAGCAATTTCTACGTGACACCCTGCCTGGCCGTGGTGGCGACCACGCCGCAATGGGATCCCAATCCTCACGAAGTTGCACGCGTGCTCGAACTGCCGCTCGACCGGCTGCTCGATCCGAGACAACGAGCGAGCCACGTGCGGCAGCACCGTGGACGCCGCTTCGCCACGCGCCACATCCAGTGCGGCGACGATCAGATCTGGGGTGCGACCGGGATGATCCTGATGGAGGTGGCACAGGTTGTCCAACAGGCACGCGAGGCGGAGCGACCGTGCCACACCAGGTGACGCGATTAACGCGCCAAGGAGCGGCCTGATTCGGTTCGAAACGCCACGGCCGGTCATTCGACGAGACATGCTACGCTTGGACAAATGCTGAGGTCGAGTATACTGACCGGACATTCGCCAGTGGCGGTCAAGGCCGCTTTGGGTAACTCTTGCAGCGAGAAACGCGAGACCCCCTCGGGGATCGCTAGGCGGATTGGCACCCGTTGGGCCTTCGGCGATGTACCGCGAACGTCATCCTAGACCTGCGTCCGCTTCGGCCTAGGTTGGCAGCGCCACGGCCCCTCGGGCCTTCTGCATGAGCACCGGGGAAAAACGCGCAAGACGACAGCGAGTGGATGTCTGGCAGTACGGGTGTTTGGTTGCGGCCGACGGCCGCGCTGGTTCTAATCCGCGGAGAGTCTACGGCCATGATACGCGTTGGTATTCTGGGAGCGACGGGATACACGGCTCTCGAGCTGATCAAAATTCTGCTGCACCACGACGGGGCTGAGATCGTTGCACTGACGAGTCGCCAGGAAGGCAACCCGCATGTAGCGGCGGTCCACCCGCAATTGGCTGGCCGGTTGGACATGCACCTGGAGGATCTGGAACCGAGTCAGGTGGCGGCTCGCTGCGACTGCGTGTTCAGTTGCCTGCCGCACGGAGCATCCGCCACGGTGGTCCGCCAGTTGCTGGACGCCGGCAAGCGGGTGATCGATTTCAGTGCCGATTATCGCCTGACCAATGTCGACGTCTATGCGGACTGGTATGGCCAAAAACACGTCGATCCGGCACGCGTTGGCCAGGCGGTCTACGGCTTGCCCGAAATCTACGGCGATCAAATCCCAGACGCTCAGCTGATTGCCAATCCCGGCTGCTATCCTACGTCGGCTATCTTGGCCATCGCTCCTCTGCTCAAGACGCAGTTGATCAAGCCGACGGGGATCATCGTTGATTCCAAGAGCGGAATTAGCGGTGCCGGCCGCACACCCAAACTGACCACTCACTATCCGGAGTGCAACGAGAGCATCGTGGCTTATAACGTCGGGCGGCATCGACACACGCCCGAGATCGACCAGATTCTCTCGTCGGTCAGCCAGCACGACATCCAGGTCGTCTTCACACCGCATCTGGTGCCGATGGATCGAGGAATTCTGACCACTGCTTATGCGGAGCCGACGCGCGATTTCACCGAACAGGATCTGCTGGCGACGCTCCGCCAATTCTATGACGGTCAGCCCTTCGTACGGGTTGTCGAACATCTGCCGGCCACCAAGGATGTGCTTGGTTCGAACTTCTGCGACGTGACGGCACGACTCGTGCGCGGGCGAGTGCTGATGTTCGGTTGTATCGACAACCTGGTCAAAGGTGCTTCCGGTGCGGCTGTGCAGAACTTCAACCTGATGTACGGCTTCCCGGAAACTAAGTCTTTCTAGGTGTCCCGCCGTAGCTGGACCCGCCAGGGTTCAGCGGCGGCTCATTACGTTGAACCACTTCGGCTGAGCCCTGGGCGGGCTCAGCTACGACTGGACGATTTCATGCAGGAGTGCATTTGATGAGTCTATCCGTGCCCCGGGGGTTTCGTGCAGCGGGCGTGCACTGCGGGATCAAGAGTGACCCACAAAAATGTGATGTGAGTCTGATTGTGGGGGACGAGCCGTTGGTCGCGGCGGGCGTCTATACGCAGAATCGCATCTTCGCTGCGCCGGTGGCCGTGGACCGCGCTCGGACCCCTTCCCACAACATCCGCGTCTTGGTGGCCAACTCCGGGAACGCGAACGCTTGCACGGGCCAGCGAGGAATGCAGGATGCGTTAGCGATGGCGGCCGTGGCCGCCGACACCTGCCAGGCCACTGCCCAGCAGGCGCTGGTCCTGTCGACCGGAATCATTGGCGAATTCCTGCCGATGGAGAAGATCACCGCCGGCATCCGAGCCGCCGCTCTGCAACTGGGCGATGACGAAGAGTCGCTGCTCAACGCCGCACGTGGCATCCTCACGACCGACGTGCGGCAAAAAGTGGCTGGGCGAACGATACAGGTCGACGGTCGCACGATTCACGTTACGGGGTTCGCCAAAGGGGCCGGCATGATCGGTCCCAATATGGCCACGATGCTGGGAGTTGTCCTGACCGATGCGCCCCTGCGACCGGACGTCGCCCAGCGAATCCTGCAAGCGGCGGCCGATGTGAGCTTCAATTGCATCAGCGTCGAAGGACACATGAGCACGAACGATACGCTGCTGCTGCTGTCCAGCGGCAAAGCCGGGTGGAACGCCCCTCGACGGCGCCGAATTGGCACCGCTGGCCGCCGCCGTGACGGAGGTCTGCATCGAGCTGGCGCGCATGATCCCCGATGACGGAGAAGGAGCCTCGCACCTGGTCACCATCGACGTGCACGGCTGCGCCACGGTCAGTGACGCGCGGCAGATTGCCCAAACGGTCGCCAACAGCGCTCTGGTCAAAACCGCCGTGGCCGGAGCCGATCCGAATTGGGGCCGTATCGTCTCGGCCGTCGGCTACGCGCAAGTGCCCTTCGATCCGCACCATCTCGAATTGCGCATGAACGGGAACCTGCTCTACCAGCACGGTGAACCCGTACCATTCGATCGGCCCACGGTTTCTCAGTCGATACGCGAAAACCGCGAAACACACATCGCCCTGCACATTGGCGAAGGTCAGGCCCACGTCCGGTTCTGGACCAGCGATTTGACCGTCGATTACGTCAAGCTCAATGCAGACTATCACACGTAGGGGAGGTCGCCGGCAGCGGGACTGGGGAGCGGTGGAGTGGTGGAGGAGTGGAGTGGTGGAGGAGTGGAGTGGTGGAGGGTGGAGTGGTGGAGTGGTGGAGGGTGGAGTGGTGGAGGAGTGGAGTGGTGGAGGAGTGGAGTGTGGAGGAGTGGTGGAGGGTGGAGTGGTGGAGGAGTGGAGTGGTGGGAACCATCGTGAGTTCAACTGTCGAGTTTTCCCGTACTCCAGTCCTCCAATCCTCCGGTCCTCCGGTCCTCCCGCACCCCACCCCACCGTACCCCCCGCGTCCGGGGTGCGTGTCCGGATAATCGTTGAGGAGCCACCTGGTTTCACCTAAACCTCTCAAATCGCCTAATTTTTCTAAGGTTTTCATTTTGAATCAAGTGGGAGTCGGGGTAAGCTTAGGTTGGAGTCGACAATCAAACGGTTGTTGGCTCCCCAAGACAGGCTTTCTCACCCCCGTGTTTGGGCAGGGCTCGTTGCATTGCAGCGGCCCTGCCTTTTTCATGCGCTGGAGCTGAGCGTTATCGCAGCTCAGCCTGGCTTTCTCCGCAGTCGTCCGAGACCAGCGTTTCCCGAGACTGGTCCATCAGCGCGACTCTTGACACAACCGGCGAAATAATGATGAGATAGGGCGTGGCCTTTTCGCACTCTCGGCCGGGACCACTGGGCCGGGGAGTTGTTGGTGTCGGGAGGGGAGTGACACGATGCCCAAATACCTGCTCGGAACCGACAACGGCTGCACCGTCGCCAAGGCTGCCCTGTTCACCGTGGGTGGCAAGGAAGTAGCCGTGGCCAGCCGGAAGATCGAGGCTTTCGCGCCGCACTCGGGCTGGAGTGAGATGGACATGGCGGCCTCCTGGGCCGCCACGCTCGAGAGCATCAGAAACGTGCTGTCACAGGCGCAGATCGATCCCAGGGACATCGTCTGCATCGCCACGACCGGGCATGGCAACGGGCTGTACCTCGTCGACAAGCAGGGCAATCCCGTTCGCAACGCCATCAGCTCGACGGACTCCCGGGCCCGCGTCTACAGCGACACCTGGAATTCCGAGGGCCTCGACAAGAAGATCCGGCCCTGGACGATGCAGAGCATTTGGGCCGCACAGCCCAATGCCCTGCTCGCGTGGCTGCGGGACAACGAGCCACAGACGATGAAGAAGGCCGGGTGGGTTCTGATGGCCAAGGACTACATCCGCTTTCGCCTGACGGGCAAGATTGCGGCGGAGATTACCGACATGTCCGGCACGAGCCTGTTGAACGTCAGCAGGGCCGACTACGACCAGGCGATTCTCGACGCCTTCGGGATTGGCGAGATGCGAGGGCTGCTGCCCCCGCTGGTCCGCTCGGCCGAAATCTGCGGCGCGGTGACGGCCCAGGTCGCCGCCGAAACGGGCCTGGCCGCCGGCACGCCAGTGGCGGGCGGGCTGTTCGACATCGACGCCTGCGCCCTTTCCTCCGCCTTAACCGACGAGAGCCAGCTCTGCATGGTCGCCGGCACGTGGGGCATCAACCAGTACATTTCCCGCACGCCGGTCGTGGACGACGCGGTGTTCATGACCTCCTGCTACGTGATGGACGGCTATTACCTGATGCTCGAGGGCTCCGCCACGTCAGCCAGCAACCTCGAATGGCTGGCCACCGAGTTCTTTCAGGCCGAGCGGCAGGTGGCGGCCGAGCACGGCGGCAGCGTGTACGACGTGTGCAACGATCTGGTCGCCGGCACGAGTCCCGGCGATTGCGGGCTCATCTTCCTGCCGTTCCTGTACGGCTCGAACGTCCATCCGGATGCCAAGGCGTGCCTGATCGGCTTGGACGGTTGGCAGAAGCGGGCCCATATCGTGCGAGCGGTGTATGAGGGCGTCGTTTTCTCGCACCGCTGGCACGTCGAGAAGCTGCTGAAGTACCGCTCGATGCCCGAGTGCATCCGGCTGACTGGCGGTGGCGCGCGAAGCAAGGTCTGGGCGCAAATGTTCGCCGACATCTTCCAGGTGCCCGTGGAAATACCTGACGGCACTGAACTGGGCGCGCTCGGCGCGGCCATGTGCGCTGCCGTGGCCGCGAAGTGCTACGATAGCTTCCCTGCGGCCGCGGCGGAGATGGTCCATCTGGGCCGGCGGCATGAGCCCAACGAGGCCCTGGCCGACGTTTACCAAGCCAAGCAAACTCGCTACAACAAGATACTCCAGGCCCTCGGAGACACCTGGGCCGAGCTGGCGTGGGTGGCGCGGTAATCACAAGAACAGATACCGACCAATGACCAATGACCAATGACCAATGACCAATGACCAATGACGAAACCCCCGATCATCTCATTGAACTTTGAACATTGACCTTCCAGCAATCAGTGAAGGAGATCCCCGTGGAGTTTGACAACAAGGTTGCTCTGGTTACCGGAGCGGCGGGAGCTATTGGCCAGGGGCTGGCCCGGCGCTTGTGCGAGCAAGGGGCCAGCGTCTTCATCACCGACCTCGACCAGGCCAAATTGGCCGCCATCGTCGAGCAGCTCGGTCCACAATGCCAGGCCCTGCCAGCCGACTGCACGAACGCCGACCAGGTCGCGCAGGTCGTCGAGGCTGCTCGGGCAGCCTTTGGCGGTCGGGTCGACGTGCTGCTCAACGTGGCGGGTACTGTCGGCAAGGGCGGGCCGATCGAGGAGATGTCCGAACAGACTTGGGATTTCGTATTCGACGTCAACTGCAAGGGCACGTTTCTATTCACAAAGATGGTCGTGCCGATCATGAAAGCTTCCGGTGGCGGGAAGATCGTCAACTTCTCTAGCAAGTCCGGCAAGACGGGTTCGGCGTTGATGAGCGCCTACTCGTCTGCCAAGGCGGCCATTATGGGCCTGACGCAGGCCCTGGCGTTCGAGCTGGCGGACTTCCATATCAACGTCAACTGCGTCTGCCCGGGCATTACGGCCGACACGGGGGTCTGGCGGGACGTCTCGGCCGACTACGTCGAGAATATGAAGTTGCCCGTGGATGAGATCGTCAAGAAGTTCACTTCCAAGGTCCCCATGAAACGGCTTGCGACCGTGGAGGACGTCGTGGCGGTCACCCTGTTCCTGGCGAGCCGGGGCAGCGACTACATGACCGGCCAGGCAATCAATATCACCGGCGGACGTGAGATGCACTGACACGGAAAGAACAGATTCTGGAGATCCGCTATGAGTTGGACAAAAAAGAAAATCGCCAAGACCCTCGATCACGCGGCGCTCAAGCCCAACATGACCGACCAGGACATTACCGACGCCTGCGCGCTGGGCAAGAAGTTCGGGGTCGCGAGCGTGTGCGTCCGCCCGTCGGACGTTCTGCTGGCCGCCCGGGAGTTGGCTGGCAGCGGCGTTGACGT
Organism: uncultured Planctomycetota bacterium; assembly: GCA_963700515.1. Classification (GTDB taxonomy): domain Bacteria; phylum Planctomycetota; class Planctomycetia; order Pirellulales; family Pirellulaceae; genus JAJRVM01. The sequence continues at coordinate 86,448 of CAVOXY010000035.1, forward strand.
CTCGGTCGTCATCGGCTTCCCGCACGGCGCGCACAAGCCCGAAACCAAGGCCCTCGAGGCGAAACTGGCGATCGCCGACGGCGCCAAGGAGTTGGACATGGTCATGAACGTCGGCAAGTTCCTCAGTGGCGATCATGAGTGGGTCAAACGAGACATCGCCGGCGTTGTGGCCGAGGCAGCGGACAAGGGGGTGCTGGTCAAGGTCATCCTCGAATCAACGTACCTGACGCGCGAGCAAGTCGCCACGGCCTGCGCAATCGCGCGCGACGCCGGCGCGAATTTCGTCAAGACTTCCACTGGCTTCGCTGACGTGGGTCCCGGAGCGACTCCCGAGGCGATCGAAGTCATGGTCCAGACCGTCGGCGCGACCATGGGTGTCAAGGCCTCCGGCGGCGTGCGGGATTACGTGGGGGCCGTGGCTTTCCTCGAGCAAGGCTGTACGCGGCTCGGCACGGCGGGCGGGACCAAGGCCATCTGCGAAACGCGCCGGACGATCCTCCCAACACCTAACGCGGCCGGTAGCCGCAACCAAAAGGACCCGAGCTGGTCTGCTGACTTGGACGACCGGAACAATGCCAGAATGCGAATGCGCAATGCGGAATGCGGAGTGGGAAGCGGAATCGGATGCGTGGTCGCATGCACGCGATATTGTCGAGGTGTCGCCACCTCATTGCACATTCAACGCCATCTCGCATTGCGCTTCCCGCATCGTCCTCCAACCCGTGGTCTGCCAGAAGCATGCAGGCACCCTGCGCGCATGTTAGCGACTAACACTTTGCCATCCGGAAGGCCGTCATGAGCAACACAATGCAAGCCGTCGTTTTCCACGGGCCCGGTGACGTCCGTGTCGAGCAAGTGCCCGTTCCCGCGTGTGGCGAGGCGGAAATGCTCGTCCAAGTCGATGCTTGCACCGTCTGTGGGTCGGACCTCAAGAGCTCAAAGGTCGGCAACCCGCGCATCAAGCCGCCGCTGACGATGGGTCACGAGTTCACCGGCATCATCCGGCAGGTCGGCCCGGCCGCCAAGTCCACCAGTCTGGCCGTTGGCGACCGTGTGGTCATGGCCACGACCATCTCCTGCGGCCACTGCGAATACTGCCGCCGCGGCTGGCCCAACGTGTGCGCCAACCTGGCTCCAATGGGTTTTTCCTATCCGGGCGGCATGGCTGAATTCGTCATTATTCCGGAACGAGCCGTGGCCAACGGGCACGTAGTTGTCGTCCCGCCGGACCTGCCGGCAGAGCACGCGGCCTTGGCCGAGCCGGTCAGTTGTGCCGTTAACTGCGTCGAAAACTGTGGCGTCCGCGAGGGTGACACGGTCGTCGTCCTGGGGGCCGGGCCCATGGGGCTCATCAACGTGTGCGTGGCGCACGGCATGGGCGCCGCCAAGATCATTCTCTCGGAAGTAAGCCCCCAGCGGCTGGCGATGGCCGAGGAGTTCGGCTGCGATATTCTGGTCAACCCCAACGAGCAGGATCTCGCCCTCATCGTGAACGACGCCACCGGCGGTATCGGCGCAGACGTGGCCATTGTCGCTGCTCCCGCTGCGGCGCCGCAGGAGCAGGCAGTGCACCTCGTTCGCAAACGCGGCTCGGTCTGCCTGTTCGCCTCACTGCCGGCAGGCAAACATCTCCTCCAATTAGATAGCCGGGCCATTCACTACAACGAGCTGCGCGTAATCGGCACGAGCGATTCAACGCCAGCTCACGTGGCTGCATCTGTAGCACTGATCGCGTCCGGCCGTATCCCCGCCGGCAAGATTGCCAGCCACATTTTGCCGCTGGCGGAAATCCACCAGGCCTTCGAGCTGATGCAGCGCGGCGAGGCACTGCGAGTGGTGCTCAAGCCCCGAAATGGAATTGAGTGAAGATCCGAATATTTCGGTGTCCCAAATCCGAAATTCGAAACCCGAAATCTGACATTCGTGATTGTTTAACCAATTGGCGGAACGGCGATAGATGAGTCCGTTTTCCGACCCGTTCGGTCGCTCTTGGCACGCCCGGGCTGGCAGCGTGTCGACTTGGTCGCGGGGCAGGTTTCCAGCCTGTTACTTGGGGAAGTCGCGTCGAGTGGGCACTTGAGACCGGGCGGTTGTGACAGGCTGGAAGCCCGTCCCACGTGCTGTTGGTCAGCCGGGCCGGGCCCTCTGGGCCGCTGCTTGACAAAAGGCCTCATGTCGACTACTTAAAGTCCTTTCCCCACAATCTGTTAGGTAGCCTTTCCCGGTGGACGAGGCTGACCGGTAGAATATGAACCGTATGGGGGATGACGAGGTCGCCACAGCCCTGGTTCGCCCGCGGGGCAAGTCGGACATGCGGCGTAGCGTCCGCGCGAGTCGCGATCGCCCACCGCGCCGCGATTCGATCTGCGGGTCGGTGGGGGACGCATCGTACCTGGTCTGACATCGGACGGGTGGTTGCTGGTGGAGGGAAATTTTGACGGGACTGCTGCATCAGGGGTTGCTGGACTAAAGTGTTTGAACAGGCTTGCTGAAGAAGGTTGCTGAATATGGATCGGATCTTGGATCTTGACATTGAATCGTGGGACGATGAGAAATTGCTCCCTTCGCGGACGCAGACCGGTGGTGGAGCGGCGATATGGGCCGAGATGGCCGAGTTTGGCGACACCGAGGACGATGAGTTCGACGATTTTGATGAGAACGATTTCGACGACGATTTCGACGACGATTTCGAGGAAGATCTGGACGCTGACGAACTGGAGATCGACGACGACGACGAATTTGGTGAAGTCGAGTTTGGCGAGGATTTGGACGAAGAGGAGTTGGTTGGCGATTTCGAAGAGGATGAGGTAGGTGGCGGCGAGGCGGCGCCGGCGGAAGAGGAGGAGGAAACAGAGTTTGAGGAAGAGTAGGCTGGATTTGCTGTCGCGGGACCGGCCGGGTCACAGCTGCCCCCACAGCTTGCCTGTTCAGGGCTCGGATGTTCGGGGACTTCTGCTTCGATCGATCACGGCTCGGCAGGCTCGATCACTTTCGATACGATGGGTCCATGCCTGGGCCACCACGGCATTGGTCGTCTTGCTTGGGGTGGTGTAACGAGTTCACCGGCCGTCCGCAGTGAACGTACTCTGGTGCGTGGCTGCGAGCCTGTTCCCGCTGCCGATCCCTTCCCGCCTGATCCTGCCGGTGAAGCGGCAGGGTCGTTCGCCTGTGGCCGAGGAAGGGTTGGGAGGCGTGGCGATCCGCGCTGGGTGAGGGGCGCACGGCTCCACGAGCCGTCTTGGCCGTCTTGGGTTCGCCCACCCGTGGCGGCGGTAGAGGATCAGTTCGCGGAGCGCACCCCACTACTTTCCGCCTGCCGAAGAATGTCTCGCTACTTGGTTCCACCGCTTGTTTTTTGCCAGATGGGAACGCAAGCTCATGTTCACTCCGGTCCCCAACGAACGTCAGGTTTCCCGAGTTGGAAGAGGAGATTCTGTCGTTCTGGAAGCAGCATCAGATCTATGAGAAGTCGCTCGCTCAGCGCGCCAATGCGGCCAAGTTTGTCTTCTACGAAGGTCCTCCCACGGCCAACGGGATGCCGCACCCAGGTCACTGTTTGACGCGGGCTATCAAGGACCTCTTCCCGCGCTATCGCACCATGCGCGGCTATTTGTGCCAACGCAAGGCGGGCTGGGATACGCATGGCCTGCCGGTGGAGGTGGAGGTCTGCAAGGAGCTGGGGATTCACTCCAAGGAGGAGATCGAGCAGTATGGCGTGGAGCCGTTCATCCACAAGTGCCAGGAGAGTGTCTGGCGGTACATGCGCGAGTGGGAACGACTGACCGAACGCCTTGGCTTCTGGATCCACTTGGACGAAGCGTACGTGACCTACCACCAGAGCTACGTCGAGAGCGTCTGGTGGTCGCTCAAGCAGTTGTTCGATCGCGGGCTGCTCTACCAGGGGCACAAGATCGTCTGGTGGTGGGCACAAGGGGGCACGGCGTTGAGTGCGGGGGAAGTGGGGCAGGGTTATCGCGAAGTGGCCGATCCGAGCGTCTATGTTTGCTTTCCGCTGCTGGACGAAGAGAACACGTCGCTGCTGGTCTGGACCACGACGCCCTGGACGCTGCCGAGCAATCAGTTTGCGGCGGTACATCCGGAGCTGGATTATGTGGTGGTCCGGGACGAGCAGTCGGGCGAGAAGTTGATTCTGGCGGCGGCGCTCTGCGACGCGATTGCGGAGAAGGCCAAGCGGACGTGGATCGTGGAGCAGACGCTACGCGGCACCGACCTGGTGGGGAAACGCTACCGCCCACCCTTTGACTACTACTACGGCCGCGACGGAGAACGGCAAGGGCGACTGCGGGACGGGGGGAGTCAGCACGTCGCCTGGCGCGTCGTGGCGGCCGATTTCGTCACGGTGGACAGCGGCACCGGGATCGTCCACCAGGCACCGGCGTTCGGCGAAGTGGACTATGACGTACTGCTCGCCCAACAAGCTCGGTTCGCGGACGGAGAAGGTCCGGAACTGATCTGCTCCGTCGCTCCCAACGGTCAGTTCACGAGCGAAACGCCGGAGTACGAAGGACGCTGGGTCAAGGACGCTGACAAGGATATCGTCCTGCAGCTGCGCGCAGCGGGCCTGCTTGCTGATGCGCGAACAGTACGTGCACGAGTATCCGTTCTGTTGGCGTGCTGAGGACGATCCGTTGATTCAGTATCCGCGTCGGAGCTGGTTCATCCGGACGACCGAGTTTCAACAGCAGATGCTGGCGAACAACCGCCAGGTGAATTGGCTTCCCGAGCATATTCGGGATGGCCGGTTCGGGAATTTCCTCGAGAGCAACGTCGACTGGGCCCTGTCGCGGGAACGCTATTGGGGAACCCCCCTGCCGATCTGGGTCTGCGAAAAGACCGGCCAGATGGAAGCGGTGGCCAGCTACGCCGAACTGCAGCAGAAACCGGGTGTCGACGGATTGGACGTGTGGCAGCAAGCGAAGCGGCAGAAGCCTTCGCTGCCCGACGATCTGTGCGTGCACAAGCCGTATATCGACGCGGTGACCTACGCTTCGCCCTTCGCCGCCGGCGCGCGGATGCGACGCGTTCCGGAAGTGATTGACTGCTGGTACGATTCCGGCGCGATGCCCTTCGCCCAGTGGGGTTACCCGCAGACGAATCGCGAGCGTTTTGAGGAACAGTTCCCTGCCGATTTCATCAGCGAGGCGCTCGATCAGACACGTGGCTGGTTCTACAGCCTGCTGGCCATCAGCACGCTGCTGTTCGGGGACGAGAAGGCGTCGGATCCGCACGCCGCGCTGCATCCCTTCCCGCATCCTTTCCGCAACTGCATCGTGCTGGGGTTGATGTTGGCGGAATGGTGGGAAAGCCCCGACGGCAAGGAGCGGTTTCTGGCGGAAGCCGAGGCACGCGAGCAGTGCGGCAAGAAGTACGTGCAACGCGTCGGGAAAATGTCCAAGTCGTTGCGGAATTATCGCAGCCCGCAAGAGATCTTCGATCGGCATGGAGCCGACGCGCTGCGGTGGTACTTCTTTGCCAACCAGGCGCCGTGGAATTCCATCATCTACAGCGAACGGGCCATCAAGGAGAGCATCCCCGAATTCCTGCTGCGGTTGTGGAACGTCTACAGCTTCTTCGTGATCTATGCCAATATCGACGGATTTGATCCCGGGGCAACAGATCGCCGGAGCCGCCGAGCAGCTCGACGCGCGAGTCGCTCGTCACACGCGACCAGTTATCGCCCGGTCGCGGAGCGTGCCGAAATCGATCAATGGATCATGAGCGAGTTGCAACGAGACGGTTGCCGCCGTCGTGCAGCGGATGGATGCCTACGACAACTTCGGAGCCTGCAATCAGCTCAACGCCTTCGTCGATGGATTGAGCAACTGGTATGTGCGACGCAATCGGGATCGGTTCTGGAGCGGCGACCAGCAGGCGGATGACAAAGTCGACGCCTACTGGACGCTCTACGAGTGCCTCCTGACGCTCAGTAAGTTGATCGCTCCCTTTGTGCCGTTTCTGGCCGAAGCCATCTGGCAGAATCTGGCCGGTGTGTTTGGCGCACGGGCTGTCGAGAGCGTCCATCTGTGCGATTATCCGCAGCCCGATGCGGCGCTGATCGATGCGCAGCTCTCGGAACGGATGCAGCTGCTGCGCGAAATCGCCTCGCTGGGACGGTCGGCACGCATGAATGCCAAGCTGAAAGTTCGCCAGCCGCTGGCATTGGTGGAAGTGATTCTGGCCAACGATACGCATCAGGCGTGGTTGCAGCAGCACGACGAGCTGCTGTGCGAAGAACTGAATGTCAAGGAAATTGCCTATACCACCGAAGGCGAAAAGTACATTTCCTATCTCGTGCAACCGAATTTCAAGCGGCTCGGACCACGCGTCGGACGCCTGATGCCCGCCGTGAAAAAGGCCCTCGCCAACGCCGACGGCGCTCGGCTGCTCGGCAGAACTGAAGCAGCACGGCCAGGTGGTGGTGGAGCTGGGAAGCGAATCGGTCGTGTTGGATCAGGAAGATATTGAAGTCCGCCTGCAGGCCAAAGAGGGTTGGACCGCGGCCCAAGGCTCGCATGTGGTCGTCGTCCTGGCCACCGAACTCACCCCCGTGCTGATTCGCGAAGGTGTGGCCCAAGATCTGAAACGGTCGATCCAGGACCGCCGTAAAGAACTCGGCTGCCAGTATACCGATCGCATCCGCGTGGGGATCGAAGGAGCCTGCGACGATGTCTGGATGGCTGTCGAAGAGAATCTCGATTTCTTGAAAAATGAAACGCTGACCGTCGAAATCCGCCGCGGGCCAATCGCGGGTGTTGAGCCGGCCGACTGCGAAGTGGCCGACTCGCGCGTGAAGATTTACGTGCAGGTCGCCGGAGCGGAGAGTGATGGAGTGATGGAGTGAGGTGGGAACGTCCCAACGAACGAGATATGACGTGGATCGACCAAATATATCTCGTGCCGGTTACTCACTTCTCCACTACTCCCACACTCCACCACTCCAGATCGCGGCAGCGGCATGCCTTGTCAATTCTCACCAGCAGAGCTGGTGGATCAGCTTGGATTTGGAGGTGGTGCCGTGATCGACCGTAAGCTGCCCATAGCCGTTCTCATTTCCGGTGGGGGAACGACGCTCCGCAATCTGTTGCGACGCATCGATGCGGGGACGCTCGATGTCGATGTCAAATTGGTTGTTTCCAGCAGTTCTCAAGCCAAAGGACTGCAATTCGCCGCCGACGCCGGGATCCCGTCACGGGTGATCCGTCTCCGCGACATGCCCACCCCGGAGGCGTTTAGCGACGAGATCTTCGATGCCTGCCGCGCGGCGGGCGTGGAATTGGTCGTGCTGGGCGGATTCCTGAAACATCTCCTGATCCCAGCGGACTTCAGCGGATCGCGTGACCAACATCCATCCGGCCTTGATTCCGGCCTTCTGCGGCCAAGGCTATTACGGCCTGCGTGTGCATGAGAAAGCCCTCGAATACGGCGTGAAGGTGAGTGGTTGTACGATCCATTTCGTGGACAACGAGTACGACCACGGGCCGATCATTCTGCAGCGAGTGGTCCCGGTGCTCGACGGTGACACGCCGCATGACCTCGCGACACGTGTGTTTGAAGCGGAATGCGACGCCTATCCGCAAGTCCTGCAGTGGATGGCGGAAGGGCGTGTCGAAATCGACGGTCGCCGGGTGCGCGTCAGACGCGATGGTTGATTGGTTACTGGTTACTGGTTACTTGTTATTGTGTTCGTTGTTCATGCCGCCAGGGGCGTGGACATCGGTTCCTTTGTGCGCCGATTCTGCTGGTGACGCGGGGCCATTTGCCTCCGCTGGGCTTGCGGCTTGTTGGCTTAGTCGTAGGACAAGGGCTGAGTAAGCCTGTCCTCCGTGCTGTTGGTCAGCACACCAACGCCCCGCTTGTCGCCAAGGGAGTCAACGACTGGTTGACCGATCCTCGGCCGCGCTGGCCAATTCGTCATCGTGGAGTGGGTCTGACCGGGCGCGAGCACCGCGATAGATTTCGTGGCCCGTCGACAGGCCCTCGCCCATCCGTCGGTGGCGCGGTTGTGCTCGTTCTTCGGACTCATCGGTCTTTGTTTTGGCCGTTTGCCGCGGCCACCGTCCCACACGCACCGCCACCGTCCTCTGTGCCAATACTCCGACAGATAACCCTGTTGGGGTATGCGGGCGGCTGTATTTGATTATTTGTGGTAGAATTCTTTCAGTAGCCTGATTGAAATGTGCTCGATAGTGAGCGATAATCGGCAAATGGGATGGACTGGCGGTTGTAGGCGACTGGGGGAAGAGATTCTCATGGCATCACAGAATCTGGCCGAGTCGCGGCGCAGCCGGTTGTTGGAACTGGTGCGCCAGCATGGGTTTGCCTCGCTGCCGGATTTAGCGGACCAGCTGCAGGTGTCGGAGTCGACGATTCGTCGCGACTTGGACGTGTTGGAGGAGAGCGGTTCGGCCAAGCGGACGCACGGCGGCGTGTTTTATACGGGGCCGAGCCCCCAGGTTCCTCATTTTGAACGTCGGCAAGCGGCGCAATTGGAGCAGAAGCGGCTGATTGCTCAGGCGGCGTCCGAGTTGATCGAAGAGGGGGATACGGTTCTGTTGGACGGTGGGAGCACCACCTACGAATTAGCTCGGCTGCTGGTCGATCGAGCGCTGCAGGTCGTCACGAACTCCTTGCCGGTGGCGAATCTGTTTACGGCCAGCGAGCGGTCGGATTTGGTGGTCATTGGTGGGTATGTACACACACGCACCGGTGTCTGTCTGGGGCCCTATGCCAACGGCATGCTGGCCGATCTGAATGCGCGGCGGGCTGTGTTGAGTGTATCGGGAGTGAACGAGAAGGGTTTTTACAACAGCAATCTGCTCCTGGTCGGCACGGAGCAGGCGATGATGGCGGCGGCCGACGAAGTGATCGTGGTGGCGGACAGTTCCAAGTTCGGGCACAGCAGTCTGGCGCAGTTTATGCGGATTATCCGAGATCGACACGTTGGTGGTCGACGCGGGCATCTCGCAGACGTGGCGGACGCGGATCGAGGATGCCGGCGTGCGGCTGGTGATTACCGGTCCTGTCGACCAGTCTTGACGCGCAGGAACAACGTACGTTTGTAGGAAGTCCAGCGTTGGAAGTCGGGCGTTCCTGGCCCGCCGCAGCGGGACTGGCCAGGGCCGGTTGCGATCGGTCTGAAGCCTGGCGGCTTCAGCTACGGATGCTACGGTTGGTGAAGTGGGGACGGTCAGGGTTACGGTCTGAAGCCTGGCGGCATTCAGCTACGGTTACGATTCAGGTTACGGTAACGGGTTAAACGGTCTGAAGCCTGGCGGCTTCAGACTACGGTTACCGCGTTTACGGTCTGATGGTTACGGTTACGGTCTGAAGCCATGGCGGCTTCAGCTACACACACCTTGCAAGAGATTGACGATTTCCCATGGCATCAGCTTCCACTTTTGATCGAGCCACGATCGAGCGCATTGTGCGGCAGATCGTGCTGCAGCAACCGCTCACTGGACTCACCAATGGTCAACCGTCGAGTGCACAGTCGGAACTGGTGGTCAGCATCTCGGCTCGACACGTCCATTTGACCGACGAGCACGTGGAGATCCTGTTCGGCGAGGGGCGCACGCTGACGCCGATGAAGCCGCTCTACCAGGACGGTTTTTATGCGGCGGAGGAGACGGTCATGGTGGTCGGTCCACGTCGGCGGATGTTGCCAACGGTCCGGATTCTGGGTCCGACGCGTTCCCACAGCCAGGTGGAATTGGCTTTTACGGATTCCATTTCGCTGGGCATTGATGCGCCGGTGCGGCATAGCGGTCGGATCGACGGGACGCCGGGCTGCGTGCTGGTGGGTCCCAAGGGGGTGGTGGAATTGAAGGAGGGGGTGATTCGTGCCGCGCGACACGTACACATGAGTTTGCGGGATGCCGAGCGATTGGGAGTCAAGAATGGGGATTCGATGAAGTTGCGCATCGAGTCGCCGTCCTGCACGACCGTTTATGAAGATATTCTGGTGCGAGCGGAGGAGACGATCAAGCTGGAAGTGCATCTGGACACGGACGAAGGGAACGCTTCGTTTCTGGACGCGGCGACGAAAGTCGAATTGTTGTGCATGGACGCGTCGTGCAGCTGCTCGACCCTGACGGTGGCAGCTCGAGCTACAACGGGCGCTGGCCAATGTCGCGACGCCGACAGCGCGGGGATTGAGCAGACGTGGAAGGCGCGGACTGCGTTCTCAGCAGCTACGCGTGGGGAAAGTGATACGACGAGGTCTGAGTTGAACGGGTGACAACAGGCGGTTCTCATCCTGAAATCGAGCAGGGACGTGTGCCGATACGGCAAGCTTGCGGTGGATTTTCAAGCGGTTCGGGTGCGGCCGGGAAACGGCTGACCGAGTCGCGCTGACACAACACGCTACCTACTTACTTCACATGGGAGATTTGCGCACATGGCAAAACAAATGGAAGCATTAGGCATGATTGAGACGAAGGGCTTTGTGGCCCTTCTCGAAGCAGCCGATGCAATGTTGAAAGCGGCCAACGTCCAATTCATGGGCTGGGACAAGGTTGGCAGCGGCATGGTTTCGGCGTTCGTCACGGGGGACGTGGCGGCGGTCAAAGCGGCGACGGATGCCGGTGCCACGGCTGCCGCGCGGATTGGCGAAGTGGTCAGTGTCCAGGTGATTCCCCGTCCGCATGAGGACTTGGGGATCGTCCTGCCTGTTCCGTTCAAGAAGCCGGTTGCCAAGAGCTAGATCGATCGACCTCGCGTGGCCCTCATCCCGTGTGGGGAGACGGTCCGCCAGGTGCTTGCAGGCCGGCCACGAGGTGCTCAGTGATATTCTCCATGGCCACTACGTAACAAGGAAACTGAAACCATGCAAAACGCGATTGGGTTAATTGAAACACGAGGATTGATCGGACTGGTCGAAGCCACCGATGCGATGGCGAAGGCGGCCAACGTGCAGATTGTCAAGCGGGTCGGCATCGGCGGCGGGTTGGTCACGACGGTCGTGATGGGCGACGTCGGCAGTGTGCGAGCGGCGGTCGAAGCGGGAGCCAACGCGGCGACGCAGGTGGGCGAGCTGATGAGCAGCCATGTGATTCCTCGCCCGGCCGAAGGATTGATGGACGCGTTCCTCTCGTAATCGGCCAGCGCGGCGTCGGAATCGGCTGGCCGTCACCGGCGTGCGCACGACAGGAAAAGGAGGACAGATCATGAAGATCTTGGTCGCCAATCTTGGTTCGACAAGCTTTAAGTACCGGTTGTTCGACATGGCCGATGAGCGTCAAATGGCGCGCGGCGGAGTTGAGCGGATTGGTGCTGAGGAGAGTCTCTGCTTTGTCGAGGTGAACGGCCAACGCAAGGAACTGACGGCGGAGGTGCCCGACCACGCGGTGGCCGTGCGGCAGTGCCTCGCACAGTTGACCGATCCTGCCAGTGGCTGTCTGCGCGATGCCACGGAAGTGGCTGCGATCGGCTTCAAGGCGGTACATGGCGGCGGCATCAGCGGCGTGCAGCGGGTGACCGACGAAGTGTTGGCGGCCATGGAAGCGATGAACGATATCGCGCCGGCCCACAATCCCCCCTACATCAAAGCGATGCGGTTGCTGGCGCAGAAGCTGCCGGGCATTCCACTGGTCGCGGCGTTCGAGACCGGTTTCCATGCCACGGTTCCGGATCGGCTGCGGTACTATCCCGCTCCCAAGGAGTGGGGCGACGAGTTGCATGTGAAGCGGTGGGGATTTCACGGCGCCAGTCACCGGTACATTGCCGGTCGCACGGCCGAGCTCTTGCAGCGCGACGACGCGCGGGTGATCTCGTGCCATCTGGGCGGCTCGAACAGCCTCTGTGCCATTCGCGGTCGGCAGAGTCATGGGGACGTCGATGGGGATGAGCCCGCAGTCGGGCATCCCGCACAACAATCGGATTGGCGACTTCGACCCGTTCGCCCTGCCGCTGCTCATGCGTGCCACCGGCCAGACGCTCGAGCAGGTGCTCGACACGCTGGCCAACCAGTGTGGACTGCTGGGACTAAGCGGTTTGAGTGGCGATGTGCGGGATCTGGAAGAGGCCGCTGCGCAGGGACACGCGCGGGCCCGGTTGGCGTTGGATGTGTTCGTCAGCGAGATTCGTCGCTACCTGGGTGGACTACTGGTCGAACTGGGTGGACTTGATGCGTTGGTCTTCACCGGTGGTATTGGTGAGAACAGCGTGGCCGTCCGCGCGGCGTGTGTGCCGATCTCGGCGAACTGGGGATTGTGTTGGACGGGGCCAAGAACGCCGCCGCTCGCGGGGAGTGCTGCCTCAGCAGCGCCGAGAGCCGAGCGCAGATTTGGATTGTGCCGACCAACGAGGAACTGATCGTCGCCCGACAGACGCGGCAATTGTTAGAAGGATAAGGGCATGTTTGTGGCCAAAGTGACCGGCTCCTTGGTGTCGACCCAGAAGCTCGATTCGATGGTCGGCTACAAGTTGCTGATGGTCGAACCGTATCGCCTCGATCCGCAGGATCGCAAGTCGCTGGTGACGACCGGCCGGACGTTTGTGGCGGTCGATATGCTGGGGGCTGGCGAGGGGGATTTCGTCTTGATCTCGCAAGGTTCCAGCGCGCGTCTGACACCCGAGACAAAGAACATGCCGATCGACACCCTGGTGATCGGGCTGGTCGATCAGGTACACGTGGAGAATACGGCGGTCTACCAACGCAACAGCGAATGATCGCGCAGTGCCAGCGGCCTGGCCGGCCGTGCCAGCGGCGTACGACTACTGACAGACTTACGACTTCAAACATAGAAAACGTGTCCTATGCAAATCAACGAAGCTTTGATACGCGATGTGGTTGCCCAGGTGTTAGCGGAAGTCGGTCGAACGTCTCCGGTGAGCTGTGCGAGTTTCACCGGCCGTCACGGGATTTTCCACGATCCGCACGAGGCGGTGGCCGCCGCACGCGAAGCGTTTGAGCAGCTGTCGCAACGCACGCTGGAAGATCGCAAGCGGATCATCGAGCCACATCCGCCGCATCTCGATCGACCAGTGTGTCGAACTGGGCACGATGGAGATGGAAGAGACGAAGATCGGGCGCCTCGTGCACAAGATCGAGAAACTCAAGACGCTGGGGGAGAGATCTCCCGGCGTGGAGTTCCTGCGGAGCGAGGTATTCAGCGGCGATCACGGCCTGGCCGTGATCGAACATGCTCCCTTCGGCGTGATCGGGGCGATCACGCCCGTCACCCACTCGCTGCCCACCATCACCGGAAACGCGGTCAGCATGATTGCGGCCGGCAATACGGTGGTGGTCAATCCGCATCCCAGCGGCAAACGCGTGGCGGCGGAAGGGGTTCGCCGGTTTAACGAAGCGATTCACCAAGATCTCGGTATCGATAACCTGATCTGTGTGATTGCCGAACCGACGCTGGAATCGGCCGATGTGATCTTCAAGCACCGCGACGTCGGCATTGATCTGCGTGACCGGCGGACCGGCCGTCGGCCGAGCCGCACTCAATAGCGGCAAGCGGGCCGATCGTCGCTGGGCCCGGTAATCCGCCGGTCGTCGTCGATGAGACGGCCGATCTCGATCGCGCGGCACGCTGCATCATTCAAGGTGGCGGCCTACGACAATAACCTGCTCTGCATCGCCGAAAAAGAGGTCTTTGTGGTCGACCAGGTCTTTGACCGGATGATGCAGGCCATGGAACGGGCCGGAGCCGTGCGGCTCAACAGCAGCGAAGTCGACAGGCTGACCTCCGTGGCCATCGTCAAGGTCGGGCGAAGGAGACCAGCGGCATGACGTCCCCTGCAAAGAACTACCTGGGCAAAGATGCCAGCGTGTTGGCGCAGGGCGCCGGGCACCCCGTCTCCCCGGAAACCGAGTTGCTGTTCGGCGAGACCGACGAGAGCGAATCCCTTCGTGTCGGTGGAACAGATGATGCCGTTCCTCCCCTTCGTGCGCTGTCGCAATGTCGACGAGGCCATCGACAAGGCACGCCACTGGGAACATGGCTTCCGGCATACCAGCATTATTCACTCCCACAACGTGCGCAACATGACGCGGATGGGACGCGTCATGGACACCACCCTGTTCGTCAAGAACGGGCCCTGCATGGCGTCGCTTGGGACTCGGCGGCGAAGGCTACATTTCCTTCTCCATCGCCGGGCCGACGGGCGAAGGAGTGACGACGCCGCTTGACCTTCACGCGCGAACGACGCTGCTCGATGATCGACGACCTGCGGATCCTCGGCGGCGTGGACGCCTGACAAGATAAGCAAGTAACAATGACAAGTGACAGTGACAAGTAACAAGTAACCAACATGCAAGCCGCTTTGGTGATCGGGAGAACGACGGCGACGATCAAGCACGCTTCCATGCGCGGTTACAAGCTGCTCATTGTCCAGCCGCTGATGGCCGACTCGCACACGCGTGACGGGTATCCGCTGCTGGTTATCGATGGTCTGGGGGCAGGGTTGGGTGAGACGGTGATCATCACCAGTGATGGACGCGGTGCCCGCGAGCTGTTACGCAGCGATGCGACTCCGGTACGGTGGACGACTTTGGGAATCAAAGACGAATGACTGGCGACGTGCCCAACATCGAACAAATTGTGGCGGAAGTCGTGCGACGGCTGAAGCTCCTGGCCGACGCGCCGGAACCGTCACTTTCGCGTCCGGTCGCTGCCGCTGCGCCAGTCGCGTCGTCCCAATCCACTATAACCCAATCCGCTGCAACCCCGATCGAAGCACCAGGAACTGACGCTCGACGCCCGCGTGGTCACGACGGCGACCCTGCACGGGCGACTCAATGGCGTGCGACGCGTGCTGGTCAACCAGCGAGCGGTAGTGACTCCGTCGGTGAAGGACGAGTTACGCAAGCGCGGGATTCGGCTGGAGGTCTGCTCCGAGGCAAACTGTGCGACGACGGCTGCCGACCTGACGGTCGTCCGCTACCTGTGCTTACCGGAAGCCGTGCGTGCTGCCGCCAGTCTGCCGTTACCCAATGGAGCCGCGGAGCAACTGTGTGGAGAACTGGGGTCAGCCGTGCGGTGTGCCGCCGAGTCGGTGAGGGAGGCGGGAAGCGTGGCTGTCGTGCTGACCGATCGAGTCGCTCGCCGCAGTCTGCCTGCTGAATCGCCATGCCGCACGTGCGGGCCGCCCGGCGCGATCGGTGGACGAAGTGAAGCAAGCGATATTGGCCATTGGGGCGAATGTGTTGGTCATCGATCCGGGAGCGGTGACGACGAACCAGTGGCACGTGATGATCCAAACCTGCCGAAAAGATCTGCCGCGCGGCTGTCCGCCGGCACTGCAGACACGTTCGGTATAGAGCTGGGATTTTCCGGCCAGAGCGTTTGGCAGGGGCAGGCGAGCTGACTCGTTGCGGAAAATAATCCCAGGGGAACACGCGACCATGCGGATTGCAGAAGTTGTTGGAAAGGTGACGCTCAATCGCTGTCACCCCACGTTTCGCGGGGCCAACTTGAAGCTCGTCATCCCGCTGTTGGCGGACGATTTGGTCAGTGACCAGCCACCGTCGTCCGAGACGCTGGTGGCGTGGGACGAGTTGGGTGCGGGCTGCGGCAGCCACATTGCCTTGAGCGAGGGGCCAGAAGCTGCTCAGCCGTTTCGCCCGGCGATCAAGCCGGTTGATGCCTATGCGGCGGCAATCCTGGATGGTCTGGAAGTAGATGAGTCCTTAGTCAAGAAATTGCGGAAGTAAACCATGATTAATGCGCACAAAATCAAGCAAGACATTTGCGAAATCGGTCGCCGGATTTACACGAAGGGCTTCGCTGCCGCCAACGATGGCAACATCAGCGTCCGGATCAGCGAAGACCAGGTGCTCTGCACGCCGACGGGGCACTCCAAAGGCTTCCTGAAGCCGGAGGATATCTGCACGATCGACATGACCGGCAAACAGATTGCCGGGAACAAGAAGCGATCGAGCGAAGCTCTGTTGCACCTGGAAATCTATAAGAGCAGGCAGGATGTCAAGAGCGTCGTGCATTGTCATCCGCCCCATGCCACCGCCTTTGCCGTGGCACGCGAACCCATTCCGCAATGCGTTCTGCCGGAAGTGGAAGTCTTTCTGGGTGACGTGCCGATCACCAAGTACGAGACGCCGGGCGGGCAGGAGTTCGCCGATACGATCATTCCGTTCGTGAAGAAGACCAACATCATCTTGTTGGCGAATCACGGTACGGTCAGTTACGGCGAGGATGTCGAAAAGGCCTACTGGTGGACCGAAATCCTCGATGCCTACTGCCGTATCCTGATGCTCTCACGCAGTCTGGGAAACGTAGCGCGTTTCTCGGAAGGCCAGGAACGCGACCTGCTGAACCTCAAGCAGCAGTGGGGCTATGCCGATCCGCGAAATACCAGCGAGTACAAGGACTGCGATATCTGCAGCAACGACATCTTTCGCAGTAGCTGGCAGGAGAGCGGCGTGGCTCCGCGAGCTTTCCAGCCGCCGCCGGCCATGGGCGGTCGCGCTCCCAGCACCGCGGGCGGTGGCCTGGATCAGGAAGCGCTGATCCAGCTGATCACCGAGCGCGTTGTCGCGGAACTGAGTCGACGCGGTAACTGATGACTCGTCCTCTTAATCATAATCTTAATCATAATCCTAATCCCCGCCCATTCCAAAGCGGCGCAGCGAGTTCTGTGCAACGCAACGTCAAACTTGGACGATGTTGGCGAGCTGCGAAGAGGATTACGATTACGATTAAGATCAAGATTATGATTAAGAATGAAGAAGAGGAAGGTAATTACCTACTCGGGTTCGAATTCTCACAGTCCCGAGTTCGCCTCTATGTCCCCCACGCCGCTTCTGGAACTCTCCGGTGTCAGCTACGAGATCCGTGGCCAGCGTATTTTGGACGACATCAGTTGGCGGATCCTGCCTGGACAACATTGGGCGCTGCTGGGTCGAAACGGCGCGGGCAAGACGACTTTGCTGCGCATCGCCTGCGGATACCTGTGGCCCAATGCCGGTGGAGAAGTGCTGCGCAACGGACACGTGTTGACTGACCTCAGCCAATTGTGGCGCAGTATCGGCTGGGTGACCAGCACGCTGGCCGCTCAAGTGCCCCGCGACGAACCGGCCCTCGATACCGTGGTGTCGGGACGCTACGCCTGCCTGGGACTGCGACGCCTGATCTCCCAACGCCCCACAGAGCAAGAGTTTCGAGACGCCGACGCGCTGCTGCAACGCATGGAAATCGAGCACCTTGCCGCGCGACCCTTCGGAGTCCTTTCGCAGGGCGAACAACAGAAGACGTTGTTGGCCCGCGCCTGTATGGCTCAGCCCATGCTGATGATTCTGGACGAGCCCTGCGCGGGGCTCGACCCGGCATCGCGCGAATTGTTTCTGGCCGCCGTCAACCAACTGGCGGCTACTCCGTCCGCTCCCAGTCTGATCCTCGTCACTCATCACATTGAAGAGATCATGCCGGCTTTCTCCCGCTTGCTCGTCCTCGACCAGGGACGGAGCGTCTGCGCCGGCGCCACACGCCAGCTGCTCGACCAGGCCTTGGTCGAACGCCTCTACGACGGTGCGGTCTCCCGACTGGTCTGGAACCACGATCGCTGCTGGCCCATTGGGAAGTGAGGGATTGTCATTGAATGGGCAATCTAGCGAGAGTGTGCGCGATGGCGTGGTATGGATCGTGTTAATTCTGAAACGTGGAATGAATCTGCTGTCGTGACAGACCCGATGAATAGACTGCCTGTCTCTAGTGTGCTCACCTTGAGGTCCTGCCGGTATACACCCCCTATTTTCACCAGGTTAGCTGTTATTTCCAGCAGAGCGGCGTTTTCGCGTCGGCCGCTTGAGCGGGAGCCATTCGGCTTCGGGGTTTACGAAGAGATCAGGTAACGACTACATTAGCCGACCCTGGCATGGTGCACGGATGCGTCGCGAACGTTCGAGCACGCGTACGGCGAGTACAGGATGTACTGGAAACTACGAACCGAAGCGATCACGATACTGCTGATACTGGGGCTTACCCGGGCCACTCTGGCTGGGCTTGCTGAGGATCAGTATGCGGTCGCGTCGCACCATTACACGAGCGCTCGCTGGGATCTTGCCGTGGACGAGTTCACGGTTTTCCTGCAGCAGTATCCGGAACATGAGCCAGGCGGACACGGTCGTTTTCTTTCTGGCCGAATCGCTGGTTCAGTTGAATCGCCATCAGGCGGCCCACGATCGATTCGCGGAGTACTTGCGCGCAGCCCGGCCGGCAAGTATGTGCGGCAAAGCCAGTTTCGTGTGGGTGAGACACTCTACATGGTGGGCCAGTATGAGGAGGCGCGGAGTGCCCTGGAGGAATTCCGGCGGGGCCATCCGGATGACGCATTGTGCGCGTATGTCTTGCCGTACCTGGGTGAGATAGCATTGGTGACGCACCGCCCGGAAGACGCGCGGGATGCGTTCTCCGATGCGTTGCAGCAGTATTCCCACCGGTCCGCTCTCAAACGAATCCCGCTTCGGCTTGCGCGCTCCTGCGAGCTGTTACAGGATCCCGCTGGAGCGATTCGTTTCTACCAGTTCCTGGCTGACAGTGATCCGCCGACGGCGATGAGCGATGATGCGCTCCTGCAAATGGCCATTCTGTTGTACCAGCAGAACAAGTTCGACGAAGCGATCACTGCGCTGCGCAAGCACCGCGAGCGTTTTCCAGGCAGTGAGTTGGCCGCCCGCGCAGCCTATTGGTTGGGAATGAGTCTGATATCGGCGGGGAAGAATGCCGAGGCGGCCGAGACGTTGTCGGCCGCGGCGGATCGGTTCGAAAGCCACGAGCTGATACCTGCCATGGCGTTTGCCGCTGGGGACGCGTTACGTCGCAATCAGGAGTTGCCGGCCGCCCAACGGTACTTTGAACGTGTCGTGGCTCAGCACCCCGAGAGCACTTGGGCTGACGATGCATTGCAGACCCTGGTGCAACTGGCCTGGCAACGAGGGGATTGCCAGCAGGTGCACGTGCTGGCTGGTCAATTTGCCCAGCAGTATGGTGACAGCCCACTGCTCTCCCTGGTTCGGCAGACGGTCGCCCGCGCTCATTTGAAGCAGGGGGAATACGAGCAAGCGAGTTCGGTACTCGAACCGCTCGTGACCGATCCGCTCACGGCGCCGCAGTCGACGGAGCCCTCAGCGATCCCGCCGAACGAAGCTCCCGCGCCGACGATCGTGAATGGCCTTTCCGCCACGACCGATTCGACCACCGCCACTCGCTACTACCTGGCACTGGCGTATTTGGGCGGCAAGCGGCATGAGGAAGCGCTGGACCTGCTGGACCAGTTGTCTGCTGTGCAGGAGCCTCGCGAACTCGTCGATGGGGTCAAGGTAGCGCGAGCCAGTGCGCTGATTGGGACTGGAGCGATATGAGCAGGCGATCGAGGCACTGCAGGTGTATCTCGCAGCGGAGAACGCCGGCGCGGATGTGGAGAAATGTCGAGCTCAGTTGGCTGTCACCTGTGGGCGTTTGGATCGTTGGCAAGAAGCCGAACGCGTATTTTCGCAGATGCAGCGCGAGCACGACGGACCAGGCCCTGTATCTCTCGACGATCGAATACTTGTCGGAGTTGGCGTACAGTAAGGGACAGCGGGACTTGGCCGAGCGGCTCTACCGGGAGCTGGCCCAGGACGGCCATCCAGAAAAATACGTGGCACAAGGGATGTCGGGGCTGGCGTGGTTGCAGTGGACTCGAGAAGACGGTGCCACGCAGTCCGCAGTGCAATTCGAGCGGCTGTTGAAGCGGTTTCCCGACAGCCCGCTGGCCGCCGAGGCGGCCATGATGCGCGGCCAGTCGCTCGAGAAGATAACCAGGCCCGAAGGGGCGCTGGCCATGTACCGCCTGGTGCTGGATCGCTATCCCGAGTCGCCGCACGTCGAGTTCCGCGATGTTGTCGGCGGCGCGTCATTCTCGATGCGCTGCAGCAAGATCGCGAAGCGGAGCCGTTACTGCGCCAGTGGTTGGAGAAGTATCCCACTTCGGATCAACGGCCCACCGCGCTCTATCAACTGGCGTGGGTCCTGGTCGACCTGGACCGTGAGAGCGAGGCCGATGAAGTGTTTGAACAGATCCACCAGCAATACACGTCCAGTCGGTACTGGTCCGACGCCACGTATCGGTTGGCGGAGCGCGCCGCGCGGCCGAAGCAATACGAGCAAGCTGAGACGCTGGCCGGCGAGATCATCGAGCGTTGCAGCCGAGCCGCACATGGTTGCCTACGCGCTCTACCTGCGCGGTCAAGTGGCGGCTGCCACGCAGCGTTGGGACGACGTGGTGCGATGGATGCAAGCGTTTGCTGGACGAGCATCCCGACCAGTTCCCAGCAACTGCCGGCCCAATACTGGCTGGCCGAATCGCATTACCGCTTGCGGCAATACGACGAGGCCGGTCCGCTGTTCGAACAGCTTGACCAGCAGACGGCAGAGCTGAGCGATGCGTGGGTCGCCATGATTCCTCTGCGGCGCGCCCAGGTCCTGGCTCACCAACGCAAGT
The DNA here is from genome assembly GCA_963700515.1 of uncultured Planctomycetota bacterium. GTDB lineage: Bacteria > Planctomycetota > Planctomycetia > Pirellulales > Pirellulaceae > JAJRVM01. Next base: position 106,914 of record CAVOXY010000035.1, read on the forward strand.
GGGACGAGGCGATCGAGATCGCCTCGCAGATCGCCCATCGCTTTCCGGAGTTCACGCAACAGCACGAAGTCGATTATCTGCTGGGCCGCTACCACGCCAGCCGTGCGCGAGTTCGACGAGGCACGCGCATGCGTACGAGCGGGTGATTCGGTCCGAGACGGGCCGCGGCACCGAAACGGCGGCCGTCGCACAGTGGATGATCGGTGAAACGTATTTCATGCAGAAACAATACAACCAGGCGATCAAGGCGTACCACCGCGTGGAGAGCCTCTACGACTACCCACGTTGGCAAGCCGCGGCGCTGCTGCAGGCAGGCAAGTGCCACGAGATGGTCGGACGCTGGTCCGAAGCGATGGAACTGTACGCACGGATCGTAAACGACTACGCTCAGACGCGTTTCGCGGACAAGGCCGTGAAGCGGCTGCGCGTGGCCCAGCAACGAGCGGAGCTTGATGCACACGCGGTGAGACGATGTGGACCAAGCGATACCCTAAGACGAACTAGTGACTGGGATGAATTGCCATGCAGTGGACCCGAATGGAACCTGATCGAGAGACGATTGCTGTCGTGCGGGCGACCCTACTGCATGCGGCGGCCGGCCCGGCTACTCTGTTTCTTCACTCTGTTTCTGCACGTCGCGAATCGGGCTGCCGCCCAGGCGGCAATCCACCGCAAATCACCAGCGCAGCGGCACCGGCCGAATCGGGCGAGAGTGACGCGGCGATTCCCACCAAGAGCCTGCTGGGAGTTCTCCGGGATGGTGGCCTGTTGATGATCCCGATCGGCATCTGCTCGTTCGTCTTGCTGGTCTTCGTGTTTGAGCGGGCCGATCAGCCTGCGGCGCGGACGCGTGATCCCGCGACCGTTCGTGCGACGGTTTCTCGAACAGCTGCGCGAAGGCCAGTTGACGCGTGACGAGGCGCTGAAGCTGTGCGAGGAGAACCAGAGTCCCGGTGGCCGAGGTGTTTGGTGCCGCGGTCCGCAAATGGGGACGCCCGTCGGTGGAAGTCGAGCAGGCGATTATCGACGCCGGCGAACGTGTCACCAACGGACTGCGCCGCTACCTGCGGCTGTTCAACGGCGTCTCCACGATCAGCCCGCTGCTGGGACTGCTGGGCACCGTGCTGGGTATGATTCGCGCGTTCAATGCGATTGTCCACGGCGGGCGCCATGGGACGTCCGGAACTGCTGGCCGGCGGAATCAGCCAGGCCTTGCTGACGACCGCCGCCGGTCTGACGGTCGCGATTCCCGCCCTGATCGCCTACCTGTATTTCATCAGCCGCGTGGACCGGTTGATCATCACGATTGACTCGCTGGGACAGCAGGTGGTCGACTTGATCTCCGCCGAATCTCAGGCGAACCGCAAGGGCGGACGCAAGGCAGCCTGACGCGAGAGCCGAGCGCGTGCACCTGGCAGGTGCTATTCCGCACGTCGCCGTGCCTGACAATTTGCGGCCGGTGCCTTGAGGCACGGCCTGAGTCATACCAGAGAGTGAAGCGTCATGCCGCTCAAAACACACCAAGACGAACAGCCGACGCTGAACCTGACGCCGATGATCGACATCGTGTTCCTGCTGATCATCTTCTTCATGGTGGGGACCAAGTTCGCGGAATGGGAGAACAAACTGGCGTTGAAGGTGCCCGCAGGTCAAGGAGACGGGCGCCTCGGCCCCGGCTCCCGAAAAACGAGTGATCAACGTCTATCGCGACGGCCGCATCTCGCTGGATCGTGATTTCGTGACGCTCGAGGAGCTGACTGCGCGGCTGACCTGCGGTGAGGCAGCAGTACAGCGGACTGGGCGTCGTCGTGCGCGGCGACGCCGAAGGGGCGTTTCAGAATGTGGCCACGGTGTTGGGGGCCTGTCGCGAGGCGGGCATCACCGACATGGGAATCTCGGTGCGCCTGGCGCAAAGAAACAGGTAATTCATGAGCCCACATGCGTGGCTGCTCACCAACAACACGACCGGTGCGGCAGCTCGAGGGCAACCGAGCGCTCGGCATTGCCATCTGGATCGGCGTGGCGATTTTGACCATCGCCCTGCTGGTCTTGATGCGCACTCGTTGGGGCCAGGCACAGCCGCTGTCAAAATGTGTCGTGCTCTCCGTGTTCGCTCACGTCCTGCTCTTCCTGTTCGCCTACGGAACGCACCTGCTCGAGGTCCCACGCCGGTGGGTGGTGATGAAGCCATCCAACTGTCCTTTGTCGCCACCGATCGGCCACCGCGGAGGGTGACGAGAAATCGGAGCCGAATCCGTGGGACGAGTTCTTGCCGGGCGAAACCACCGAGCCGGAAACGGCCGAGTCGCAGCGGATGACGGTCGACGGCGACACGATCTCGCGGG